>URFW01000003.1 GCA_900547225.1 uncultured Mycoplasmatota bacterium | reverse complement strand
GTTCTTCTAGATATTGAGGCACTTATCGTTACGTCCTTTGATAAACCATATTTTTCTATATCTATTATTCTATCTTTTTTACATCTTAAAATAGATGTAGTTCTATTAATTGTCATTAATCCATAATTTTCTAATACATAGTAATAAGTTTCTTTTAAATCTTTATTATCCGTACTTAAAACGTGAAGGCAAGTTTCAACATCACTTATATTTATTTTTTCTTGTTTTAAAAACTCATAATTTTTTCTTACTTCATTTACATTTAAATATAATATACTAGGACATTTTTCTATGTTTTTAGGATTTATTCCTACTTCATTTACCAAATACTCTAAAACGTGTTTTATTCCAAAGTATTCTCCTTTATCTAACACTTTATCAGTCATTACTTTTTTATAATCTATTTTATAGCTTTCTAATAGCTTCATTAAATCTGTTTGCTCTATCATAATAATTCACTCCAGTAATCTTCATTTTCTCCTAGTATTTCTACATATTCATTTCCTAGTTTTCCAACTAGTTTATTTACCTTATTTTTAAACTCTTTATTATCACATATAAATATTGGCGCGTATCTTTCAAATACTTCTTCTATACACTCTATTCCTATTTCATATAAGTATTTTATATTTTTATTTACTTCATCTAAATTATCTCTTAAGCCATCTAATATATCTTTTCCATATATTTTATTTATTTTTTCAAAGTCTATTTTCATTTTTATGTCTCCTATATTTTAAATTATATCATAAAAAAAGAAGAAAGCATATTCTCCTAATTTTATTAAAAATTATATAAGCTTGTTTTTCTTAAATACAAATAATTTATTAGTTATGTAATTATACATAAACATAATAAGTGAACCAAGTACCTTAGCAGCCATATTTGCTATATGAAATTTATTTATAAGTACTGATAGTACTAGTGAATCAAGTGGAAAGCCTATTACTCTTATAATTATAAAAGATGTAAGCTGTGCTAACTTATCACGGCGCCTTTTTGGCTTTGATTTAAAAACTTTTCTATCCCAAACAAATAAGACCGTAAAAGATATCGTATATGATAAAAAGTTTGCTAACAAGTAATCTCCTTTTGTTACTAAATCTACCAAAAAGAATACTAAAAACAATATACCAGTACATACGGTAGATACAAAAGAATACTTTATAAACTCTTCATTTTTTAAATAAAACTTTTCTAATTTTGATTTCTTTCTAAATATCCTTGTTAAAACATTTTTATTTTTCTTCTTTAAAATATTCATAATACTTCCCTCAAACAAGAATGATTATAACATAAAATTTTAAAAAAGAAAAAAAGAAGCCTATCTAGCTTCTACAATTAACTTAATTGCGGTCCTTTCTTCACCTTCAATTACAATGTCTGTAAATGCTGGTATGCATACTAAGTTTTTTCCTGAAGGTGCAACAAAACCTCTTGCTATTGCAATCGACTTAATAGCTTGATTAAGTGCTCCTGCCCCTATCGCTTGTATTTCTACAGATCCTTTTTCTCTAAATACGTTAGCAAGTGCTCCTGC
Organism: uncultured Mycoplasmatota bacterium; assembly: GCA_900547225.1. Lineage (GTDB taxonomy): Bacteria > Bacillota_I > Bacilli_A > RF39 > UBA660 > Aphodocola. Next base: position 175,178 of record URFW01000003.1, on the reverse strand, counting down.
TACACTACTTGGGTTTGACTTACTGGATACTTTAAGTGTTTCCATATTTATTTCCTCCTTAATATTTTAGTCATTATAAATATATGAAAAAATAAATATAAAATGATATTTTTACAAAAAAAGTAAAGATATATAAACCTTTACTGATTAAACATATTTATTACTTCAGATAAATGAGTTATTTCTGGATAATCACTACCTTCTAATTCTTTTACAAATTTAATACCTATACCAAGCTTTTTCTGCCATTCTTTAATATTTCCAGAATAATCATCTATTAATATTGCTGCAGATGGATTAACAACTTCTGTTTTAGGTATTTCCTTTGGAACAGAAACAACCGTTACAAGAGGCAATTTCTTATGTAAATACTTAATTTTTTCAATCATCTCATTAGTTGAGTTAACGTGAGTTAATATATAAACATTAAACTTTTTAGAGTCACATATCTTCTTTATTTCATTTATGCTATCATTAATTTCTTCGGTTTCTTCTATTAATTTTTTCCAATCGGTATTTCTAAAGAACTCTCTTACTTTTTCGTCATCATTCCTATCAATATTTTCTTTTTTAAGTTCTTCATATGACTTAGTCATAGTATCTAATATTACTCCATCAAAGTCTATGTATAATTGTTTCATCTTCTAACTCCTTCCATTTCGGTAACAGCTTAAATTGCATTTTAGTCTTTAAAGTTGGGTGCATAAATTCTAGTTTATACGCAAAAAGTTTTATTTGCTTTTTGTTTTGTCTCCCATATAACTGGTCTCCATATAAAGGATATCCTATGTTACTAAACTGCACTCTTATTTGATGATGGCGCCCTGTAATTAAATTTATCTTAACTATTGTTTTGCAATTAATGTGTCCTATAACTTCATACTCTAACTCTGATAACTTAGCATTTTTATTATCTTTACTAGTTACAAAGCTCTTTTTTAAACGTTCATCTTTATATAAGTAATTTACTAGTCTTCCTTTTTCTTTATTTAAATTACCATCTAAAACTGCTACATAAGTTTTATTAAACTCGTGTTTTTTTATTTGTTCATTTAACCTTTTAGCAGCTTTTGATGTTCTTGCAAACACCATTATTCCACCTACTGGTCTATCTAATCTGTGAACAAGACCAATATATACGTTACCTTCCTTTTTATATTTTTCCTTTACATATTCTTTTACCATTGTAAGTAAATCTTTATCTCCAGTTATATCGCTTTGAGATAATATGTTAGGCTTTTTTTCGACTACTATGATGTGGTTATCTTCATATAATACGTTTAAATTATTCATCTTCAAAAAGACCATATATCCCGCATGGTAATATAAGATTACTATCTTTCATAGGAAGACCTACCTCACCAGATGATATTTTTCCCTTATATTTTTTATCTAATGTCATATATAAAATATTTTCAAGTACTTTAGGTGACATACCAGTTGTATACGAATTTATTAAAAAGAACAACGGATTATCACTTAAAACTTCCATACATAACTTAATTAAAGGATATAAACTTTCCTCTATGTTCCAAACCTCACCATTTGCACCCCTTCCAAATGATGGTGGATCCATTATAATAGCATCATACTTATTACCACGTCTTATTTCTCTTTTAACAAACTTAATAACATCATCTACTATAAATCTAACGTATCTATCTGTAAGATTAGAGGATTCTATGTTTTCCTTAGCCCACAAAACCATACCACGCGATGAGTCAACGTGAACTACGTCTGCGCCTGCATAAGCACACGCAACCGTTGCACCACCAGTATATGCAAATAAATTAAGTACCTTTATTTTTCTATTACTGTTTTTTATTTTATCTATCATATAATCCCAGTTAACTGCTTGTTCAGGAAAAAGACCTGTATGTTTAAATCCCATTTGTTTTATATTAAACGTTAAGTCTTTATATTTAACTTGCCAAGATGCCTTAATGTTATTTACATTTTCCCAGTGTCCGCCACCTTTTTTACTTCTGTAATATATGGCATCTACTTTCTTCCATTTATCTTTAAAACTTTTATCTTGCCATACTATTTGTGGGTCTGGTCTTTGAAGAATATAATTACCCCATCTTTCTAACTTTTCACCATTTGCCATGTCAAGGATTTCATAATCCTTCCAATCTCTTGCTACTCTCAATTTAAAACTCACCTTTCATACCTAACATTATAATACAAATTCATGATTTTTTTCAAGTTTTATAACCAATCAAAATTTTCACAAATTAAAGAATCAGTATATTGTCTAGCTAAATCATAATCTTTTTTATTCTTTATGGTCCATATAACTATTTTCTTTTTATCTCTTTTATATGATAAATAATTATTTGGAAGACCTTTTACATCGTATGAAATAAAATCAGTTTTAAAAAATAAATCAAGTATCAAAGTTTTTCCAATAATGCTTTTTAAGCGATTTAAATCATTTTTAAAATTACTGGACAACAAACCAATTGGAATATCTTTAGTATTTCTTTTAAGCCATAAAAGAGACATAGGATAAAAGCTTTGAATAGCATAAAGGCCTTTATAATTAGAAAGTTCATTTATAAGTATTTTCTCTAAAACGCCATATCTATTATGATACTTAGTTTCTATTAAAATTGGAACCCTACCATTTACTAGTTTTATAACATCACTAAATAATGGTACTTTTAATGTTGTATCAAAAAGATTATACTTTAATAATTCTCTATAGGTTAAATCTTTAACCCTTTTATTTACGCCGCATACTCTTTTTAAGTTGTCATCGTGAAACACAACTAATTTTTGATCCTTAGTTAAACGAACATCAAGTTCTATCAAGTAATTATTATCAATCGCTTTTTTAAAGGCTAAAACAGAGTTTTCTGGAATACCTTTTTTATTGTTGTGGTATCCTCGGTGTGCGATTAAATTACGCGATAAAAATTCAAGAGCTTTCATATCATCACCTGTTACTATTTTATTATTTCACACCACTCTTTTTCTTTAAAACCCACAAATACTTTATCTTTAGTAACTAAAATAGGTCTTTTAACTAGCATACCATCACTCGATAATAAATCTAGTTTTTCGTCATATGACATATTAGCAAGTTTATCTTTTAGATTTAAGCTTTTATAAACAAGCCCACTCGTGTTAAAAAATGACTTTATGTCCTTACCAGATAGTTTAATAAAAGAGTCTAATTCTTTTTTACTAGGATTATTTAGTTTTATATCTCTAAGTTCGTATTCTATGCAATTATTTTTTAAATATTTTTCTGCCTTTTTACAAGTAGAACATTTAGGATAACATATAAAAGTATTCATAATTAATCCTCCTTAAATAAATCGTTAAAAGTCTTTGGCACATCACATAAAAAGTTCATTTTTCTTTTAGTTTTAGGATTTATGATCTCAAGGCTATAAGCATGAAGCATAAGTCTTTTAAAACAGCTTTTTTTATTTCCATATTTTTTATCGCCCACTATTGGAGTATCTATATCACTCATATGAACCCTTATTTGGTTTTTACGACCAGTTTTTATTTCAATATCTAACATAGAATACTTTTTACTTTCTTTTAAAACCTTATACTTAGTAATAGCTAATTTTCCATTTTTAGAGTCGTTGCTGGAATATACCAAAAGTGTTTTTGTCTCCTTTAAATAAGATTTAATAATACCACTTTTTTCTTTTAAAATACCTTCTACAACTGCAATATATCCTCTTTTTATACATAATTTATCCCAAGCATTTTGATAATTATATTTAACACTTTGATTTTTGGCAAACATAACAATACCTGACGTATCTTTATCTAGTCTATGGATTATAAATACTTTAGCTTTTGGATTACTTTTTTTAACATATGATGACACCTCATGAAATAGTGTTTTTTCCTTTTCTTTAGGAGTTGACACAGTAAGCATTCCACTAGGCTTATTTACAACTAATATTTCTTTATCTTCATATATTATGTCTAATTTCTTTTTCCTCTTCTTCATAAAAATACTCCTATCATTTTTTTCAAGAAAAAAGTGACAATGTATGTCACTTTAATCATTAATAATTATTTGCTTTTTTCTCAAAGAAACTTTGTGGATGAGCACATACTGGGCATACTTTTGGAGCTTCATCTCCTACGTATACGTATCCACAATTACGGCAAATCCAAACTGTTTCTTCACCCTTTTTAAATACTAAATCATCATTTATATTTCCTAATAATTTTATGTATCTTTCTTCATGATGTTTTTCTATTTTAGCTACTTCTTCAAAAAGAGTTGCTATTTTGTCAAATCCTTCTTCTTTTGCAGTTTTAGCAAACTCTTTATACATATCTGTCCACTCGTAGTTTTCACCTTCTGCTGCTGCTTTTAAGTTTTCTTTTGTTGAAGGAATATCTCCGCCATTAAGTAGTTTAAACCATATCTTAGCGTGTTCTTTTTCATTATTAGCTGTTTCTTCAAAAATACTAGCTATTTGTTCATATCCTTCTTTTTTAGCCTTACTAGCAAAATATGTATACTTATTTCTTGCTTGACTTTCTCCTGCAAATGCAGCCATTAAATTGCTTTCTGTTTTACTTCCTTTTAATTCCATAATTAATAATTCCTTTCTTTTTCACATTCTTTACATATTCCATTTATATTAAAACTACTATCAGTAATTTTAAAACCTGTTTTACTTTCTATTTCTTTTATTTCTTTGCTATTAAGTTTTGGCGTGATATCTATTACCTTACCACACTTCGTGCACTTTAAATGGTTATGCAAACATAACGTTTTATCAAATCTATCATTACCATCATCAAGTTCTATTTTTCTTATTAAACCTTCATTTGCCAAAATATTTAAGTTTCTATAAACGGTACCTAAACTTACGTTAGGTATTTTTAATTTTACTAGTTCATAAATTTCTTTAGCATCTGGATGATTATTAGAATTTAAAACCGCATTTAATACTTCTTCGCTCTGTTTCGAATATCTCATATATAGCTCCTAAATAGTAATGATTACTACTTAAGTATACTTTAAATTAAATTATATGTCAATGGTTTTATTTACATTTTTTCTCTATTTTGTAATTAACATATTCTATTAATAGTGTGTATAAAACAGATGATATTGGTATACTTATTATCATTCCAACAAATCCAAATATAGAGCCTCCAATTAAAACTGCAACAAGTGCCCAAAGAGCTGGAAGTCCAACTGATTTACCTACTATTTTAGGATAAGTAAAGTTATCATCAAATTGTTGAAGTGCAAAAAATGCTATCGTATACCATAATGCGTTTATTGGGTTTGATACCGCAACTAAAAGTGCTCCAACAACAAGAGTAATAAATGCTCCAACGTATGGAATAAGAGCAGTAACCGCAAATAACACACCAAGTATTAGCGCGTATGGCACTTTTATTATTGATAAAATTATAAAGAATTCAAAACCAGTTAATGCGGAATCTAAGCATTGACCAGTTAAAAACTTAGTAAACGTAACATTAGTTAGTTTAACTATTCTAACTACTTCGTTTGATACTTTATCAGGCATAAATGCTTTTAATAATTTTTTTGTTTGCCTAGCAAGGTTTTCTTTGTCTGCTAAAATATAAATTGCAATAATAAATCCAAAGAAGAACATAACTATTTTAGATATTGTACTTGATAAAAATGATACTACAACATTTACTATGTTACCCATATGAATTCCACTTGTTGATAATATATTTTTAACATCAATGTTTTTGATATAATCTTTAAAGCCTGGATATAATTCTTGAGCTTTATTTGATATGTCGTTTACCCAGTTAAAATTGGATGGTAAGTTACGACTGATTTGTCCTACTGCTTCTATAACTTCAGGAATTATTAAAAATAATATAAGTCCTAAAATACCAAAGATTAAAGCAATAGACAACGTAAGTGATATTAATCTTATAAACTTCTTATGCTTTCTTTTATCAATATTAAATATCTTTCTTTCAATTTGTTTCATAGGAACATTTATTATAAATGCTATTGCAATTCCAACTATTATAGGCATTGCAAGTTTTAATACGAATTTTATAAAATCAAAAAATATATTATAATTAAACACACACCATAAAACTATACCTGCAAAAATAATAAGTTCCGTTAATTGTTTTTTTAACTTTTTAGTCATAATTTTATTTCCTTTCTACTTTCCCCTATAATTATAACATGTTTTTCTTTTTTAGTATAATTGCAATTATAATTGATAAAACAAATGAAAAAACAATTATCAAAATAAAACTTATGCTAGACTTTCCAACAAAACCAAGTGGTACGTTCATTCCTATAAATGATGAAACCATGGTAGGTATTGAAAATACTATTGTAATTCCCGCTAAAAACTTCATTACGTCATTTAAATTATTAGAAATTATAGTTGCGTAAGTATCTGTCATACTAGTTAATATTTCACGGTATATACTAGCCATTTCAATTGCTTGTTTATTTTCTATCATTGCATCTTCTAACAAGTCCATATCATCTTCATAAAGAGTAAGTACGTTTCCTTTTGCAAGTTTTTCAAGCACTACGTCATTAGCTTTTAGTGATGTAGAAAAATATACCAATGTCTTTTCAATGTTAAGAAGGTCAACTAATTCTTTGTTATCGGTAGACTTATGAAGTGTTTCTTCTTTTTTATTTATATAATTATTAATTGAGGTAAGTTCTTTTTGATAAACACCTGCTACCCTAAGTAAGATTTGAATTACGAATTTCGTTCTTTTTTTAATATCAAAATTTTTTATTCGATTATTTTTAAAGTCATCTAAAAATGTTTGTTTTTTTAGGGATATTGTAATGAAATATCCATCATTATTAATTATTATACCAAGCGGATCAGTATTATACTTATGCTTATATCTTGAATCCGTCATATAAGGTGTATCAACTACTATTAAAGTTGCATTTTCACCTATCTCAGTTCTAGGTAGTTCTTCGTCATCGGTAAGTTTCATAAGTAAATCTAAATCCGTATTTGTCTTTTCTGATACCTCTTTTATCTCATCATCAGTTGGTTTTATTAAATCTATCCAGCAACCTTTTCTTAAATTTTCTAGTTCTTTAAATTTCTTTTTGCTATCAGTTGTATAAATGTTTATCAATTTAACCACTTCCTTTATTAATATCTAAATATAAATTATCTTAATGGATGTTTATACTTTTTTGTTTTAGAAACAACTAAATATTTATTTTCATCAAGGCTTCTAAATTTTTTTCTTTCATCCTGCGGCATATCATATATTTTTTCTGCTATATCAATATGTAATATACCAAATAAATGATCATACTCATGTGAAAGCACCGTTGCCTTAAAGCCTTCAAATATCTCTGTTTTCAAATTAAAATTCTGATCAAAATACTCTACTCTTATACTGTAAGGTCTTTTGACAAGCCCCATATTATCCATACAACTAGCACAAGCCTCCCAATAGTAGGTTTCTCCTTTTTCTTCTAATATACATGGATTTATCATAACTATTTTTTTGTCTTCAAAATCATTTTCTTTTAAAGCGTCATATTCATCAGTTTTCATAATGTATATAATTTTTTTAGGAATCCCAATTTGAACTGATGCAAGAGCCATTAAATTACCATTACTTCTGCAATAATTAGATAATATTTCTATTTCCTGTTTTAAATCAGGATCACCCTTTAACACGTCAGATGATGTTTGCCTTAAATATTTTTCATCATGTTTTATCGTTCTTAACCTGTATTTTTCTTCATCATATTTCATATTCATAAACCTTTCCATGAACAGGTTTAAACTCTAAAAACTTTGTATTAGAATCATAACCTATTATATTATAATTAATTGCTCTTATAGTTGCAGCGTGAGATACTATTAAAACCGTCTTAAAATCTTTTTCTTTTAACTTATTTAGAAAAGATGATGTTCTTTTAAGTATGGCTTTAACCGGTTCTACACCATATAAATCATTATTTAGTTTATAGTCCCAGTAATTCAATTTTTGATAATCATTGTATTTTTTTCCTTCAAATTCTCCTAAATTTCTTTCAATTAAAAGTTCATCAGTAATAATTTTGCACTTTCCATTTGTTACTATATTAGCCGTTTCTAAAGTTCTTTTAAGTGGAGATGAAATACATATATCAAAGTTTATATCTTTTAATTTTTCTCTTATATCTTCAGCCTCTTTTTTTCCTGTTAAGCTAAGTTTTATATCTTCTATGCCTTGCATCAATCCTTTTTCATTCCAAGGCGTTCTCCCATGTCTAATTACATATAACTTCATATTAATCTCCCTTTAATATTTTTATGTATTTTTTCTTTTCTAAATCACTTATAAATGCCGCGTTAATAGCGTTTATGTTAAAAGTTAAAAAGTCATTGTCAGTAAAGTCAAAGTAAGATCTAAGACGTTCATACTCAAGGGATAAAGTAGTGTTTGACACCGTGTTATTATCAGTACTAACAGTTATTAAAACACCCTTTTCATATAACTTTTTTATAGGATGATTCTTATATATTTCTACTGCTTTAGTTTGAAAATTACTTGTTGGACAAACTTCTAAAGTAACTTTATTTTTTATAACTTCATCTATGGCATCATTATCATCTATTATTCTTATTCCATGACCTATTCTTTTTGCGCCAAAACTTATTGCATCTAATACGCTATTTGCATTATCTGCTTCTCCAGCATGAATTGTAAAAGGAATATTTTTTTCTTTAGCTACCTTAAACAATTCTTCATAATCCTTTGTTTTAAAGTGTTTTTCATCACCTGCTAAATCAAGTGCAACTACTCCTTTATTTAGATATTTTTCTGCAACTTCTATAGTTTTTAAATTATTTATATAACTTGCACCCCTCATCATACATAAAATTACGTTTATTTTTATGTTACACTTTTTAAAACCATCTATAACAGAAAGCACAATATCATCATATGATAATCCATTTTTTGTATGCAATTGTGGTGCAAACCTGACTTCTGCATATATTATGTCATCTTTTTCTAAGTCTTCGCCTAATTCCATTGCAATTCTACTTAAATTTTCCTTTGTTTGCATAACTTTTAATGGCATATCGAACTTAGTTAAATACTCTTTTAAATCACAATTAAAATCACTTGCGTGCAGCATATTTTCTATGTCATTTTCATTTACACCTAAAAGTTCTGCTATCGTACTTTCTCTTACACTTCCGTCTAAGTGTAAATGTAACTCTACCTTTTTCATATCAACTCTCCTTAATTATAATTATAACTCATTTTTATTCCAAAAAAAATATTAATCAAATAAATGATTAATATTTATAATTATTAATTTTTAAATTGTGAATTATATAAATCAGCATAAAAACCATTTTTCTTCATTAAAGCTTTATGATTTCCTTGCTCTATTATATTACCATCTTTCATAACTAATATTATATCAGCGTTTTTAATCGTAGATAGTCTATGTGCAATTATAAATGAAGTTCTTCCCTTGGTTAACTTATCCATTGCTTTTTGAACAAGTTCTTCCGTTCTTGTATCTACTGATGATGTTGCTTCATCTAAAATAAGAAATGGAGCATCTTTTACCATACCACGAGCTATTGTAAGAAGCTGTTTCTGTCCTGCTGATATTGATTCACTATCCGTTATTTGATAATCAAGTCCTCCAGGAAGAGACTTTACAAAGTGAAGTGCTCCAACTGTTTCTAACGATTTTTCTATTATTTTATCAGAAACTCTCTTTTTATTATACTTAATATTATCTCTTATGCTTCCGTTAAATAACCAAGTATCTTGAAGTACCATGATAAATAAATCATGTATGTTTTCTCTTTTTAGTTCTTTAATTGATACACCATCAATTAATATGTCACCATCATTTATGTTATAGAATTTCATAAGTAAATTAACCATCGTTGTTTTCCCAGCTCCTGTTGGACCTACTATTGCAATTTTTTGACCGGGTTTTACCTTACAATTAAAATCATTTATGATTACTTTATCACTGTCATATCCAAATTTAACGTGTTTAAATTCAATGTTTCCTTTAACTTTCTTAGTATTTAACTTCTTCTTTAGATGTTTTTCATCTTCCATTTCAGGCTCTTCAATAAACTCAAATACCCTTTCTGCAGCTGCACAAGTAGATTGTAGTGAGGTCATTCCTTGTGCTATTTGAGATAATGGTGAAGTAAATAATCTTACGTATATCATAAACGCAACTATTACACCAAAACTTATGTTTCCATTTATTGTTAAAAGCGCACCAACAACACATACTGCCACATATCCAAAATTACCAATAAAACTCATCATAGATGGCATAAGACCAGATAAAAATTGACTCATACGATTACATTCAAATACGTTTTCATTTAATTCATCGAATTTCTTTGATGCATCATAATTACCATTATATGCTTTAACTACGTTATGAGATGAATATATCTCTTCAATGTGTCCATTTAATTTACCTAACTCTACTTGTCTTGCTAAGAAATATTTTTGAGATTTACTTAAGATAAACGACATAAATATAAATCCAATAAGTGATGATAAAATAGCTGTTATAGCAAGTATCCAATTAGTTTTAAACATCATAATTACGCATCCTATAAATAATGCTATTGCAGAAACAAATGAACCAAGACTTTGAGACATTGTCTGCGCTACCGTATCAACATCATTTGTAACACGTGATAATATGTCACCATTTGAATGAGAATCAAAATATTTTAAAGCTAATTTATTTATTTTTATAGATATTTTAGTTCTTAAATTTCTTGCAAAATCATTTGCAACACTAGCCATTATAAATCCTTCTAAGAAGTTAAATAGTGCACTTACTAAATAAATAGTAAGTAAGAATATAACTATTTTCTTAACAGCATTCATGTTAATTGAAGGTTTAATAAGACTAGATATACTATTTGGTAATTTATCTAATTTAGCATAAATATCTTTTGCAGATGATTTTTTAGTAATACCATTCATTTCTTTTAAGAATATTACTTTATCATCAGTTGTTATTTTCTTTTTATTAATCGTACTTTCTGGAAGAAGTAATCGTTGAATAGATTTTGGCATATCTGAAACACTTTTTATCATAGCACTGCTATCATTTTTATCCATGCTAGAAATTATTTTCATAAAAGTTGCTTTATCTTCATCACTTACACCAGATATATCCTCATTTTTATATATTTTGGTTGTTATTTCTTTTATGTTTTCTTCATTTAAGGTAGATGAAATATCTTTGCTTATAACTTCTATCTTATTTTTATCCAAAACTAGTCCCTTAGATAATTCATCAGTTAAATCTCTTAATTTATTAGGCCCTATTATTGAAAATACCGATGATGCCGCTGCAAAAATAAGTGCAATTATTATAAAAGGCATAAAACTCTTTAAATAACTAAATAGCTTTTTCACCGTCAAGGATAAGTTTTTTGGTTTTTCGAAATCACCTCTATTTGGTCCATGCATTCTTCTTTGAGGCGCCTTGTTTTCGTTATCTCGATTATTCATTTTCAAGTTCCTCCTTTGATAATTGTGATAAAGCTATTTCCTTATAAACCTTACACTTCTTTAATAGTTCAGCGTGAGTGCCGCATCCCTTAACAAAACCATTTTCTAATACGATTATTTCATCTGCATTTAAAATAGTACCAATTCTTTGTGCAACAATTATGTTAGTTTTATCTTTAGCATTTTTCTTAAGTTCTTTTCTTAAGGTATAATCGGTTTTATAATCTAACGCACTAAACGAATCATCAAATACGAATATTTCTGGGTCTTTCGCTACCGCACGTGCTATTGCAAGTCTTTGCTTTTGACCACCAGATATATTAGTTCCACCGGATGATACGTTTGCATCATATCCTTTTGGCATCTTATCTATAAATTCAGATGCTTGTGCAACTCGGGCAGCGTTTTTCATATCTTTTTCGCTTACTTTTTTATCACCATAAGAAATGTTATATTTAACACTACCATTAAACATAACGGCACGTTGAGGCACATAACCTATCTTTTTATATAAAGTTTCTAATTTATATTCTTTTATGTTTTTACCATCTATTAGTATTTCACCTTCTGTTACGTCATAAAAACGCATAATAAGGTTTACAATCGTACTCTTACCAGATCCAGTTGAACCAATAAGTGCTAATGTATCTCCCTTTTTTGCTTTAAAAGAAATGTTTTTAAGAACATATTCATCAGCATCAGGATATTTAAATGATACGTTTTTAAATTCAACTTCTCCCATTAATTTAGTATTACCTAAAAATTCTCCATCAGTTATTTTTGTTTTAGTATCAATAACTTCCATAATACGTTCTACTGATACACTTGCTCTAGGATACATTACAAATATCATTGCAAGCATCAAAAACGCCATAATAACTTGCATTGCATAACTTGAAAATACCACCATATCACTAAACAAGTTTAATCTATCAAACAAACCTGCACTATTAATTAAGCCTGCTCCTATAACATATATAGAAAGAGGAAGTAAATTCATTATAAGATACATTGTAGGAGACATTATAGACATCATTCTTTGGTTGAACATCTGCGTATTAGTAAGTTTTTGATTAGCATCTTCAAACCTATCTTCCTGATATTTTTCAGCATTAAACGCTCTTATAACACGTACTCCAGTTAAGTTCTCACGGGTTTTATCATTTATGTTATCGATTAGCTTTTGAACAATTTTAAATCTTGGTAAAACAATAAGCATTAACGTGCCTATAACAGATAGCATAACAACTACCGCAACTCCTGTTGCAATACTCCATCTATAATTTTTACCTAATATTTTAAGAATTGCCCATACGGCAGTAATAGGTGCCTTTATAAGCATTTGAAGTCCCATTGATATAAACATTTGAATGTTTGTAATATCATTTGTTGTTCTAGTAATTAAGCTACTAGTTTTAAACTTTTTTATCTCTTCCATACTAAAACTTTGTACCTTGGTAAATAAGGTTTTTCTAGTCTTTTGAGAGAATGTTGCAGAAATATAAGATGTTAAGTATCCAACTATAAATGCTGATATAAGCGAACCTAATGCACATAAAAGCATATAACCACCTTGTGATAGTATGTCCGACATCTTGCTTCCTTCTGTTTGAACTAGCTTTGTTATTTCAGACATATAATCAGGAAGTCTTAAATCAAGCCATACCTGAAATATAATTAACAAAGTACATACAAGTACTAAAAAATAATCTTTTTTATTAAATTCTTTTAACAACTTAGTCATAATCTTTTCCTTTCTTATTTTAAATTATCCGCTAATTTATCAATCACCTTAAAAAATACTTTTTTCTCTTCTAATGATATGCCATTTAATAGTTCTTTTTCAAACTTTTGAACTTTTATGTTCATTTCATTATGTCTTTTTACACTTAAATTAGTTAAAGTAACTTCTTTTTTTCTAGTATCTTTTTTGGAATCAATTCTTTTTATTAAACCATTTTTCTCCATTGTCTTTAAGATGCCAGATACGGTCGAGCGCCTTATATCTGCTTCCTTTTCAATATCACTTTGATATACGGTATTATCCCTATTTACATACAAGTATCTTAATATTTCAGCTTGTACGTGGGATATATTTTTTATGTTTTCTTTTTTTAGATACTTTAATATTTTCCTATTTATTAAATTATCAAGTCTCTTTATTTCGAAAGCTACTTTTCTTTCCATAATATTCACCACACTTTTGTAAGGTAACTAACAAAAATAATTCTATCAACTTGCTATTTATAAGTCAATAGAATTATTATTAAAAATTATTAAAATCATTCTTGTACAAATATGTACTTAATATTTAAATTAAGCTTTATATTACCCTTCGGAAGTTCATTTCCATCAAAACTTATTTTCAAATAACAAGAATGAACTTCATTTGGCTGAAGTGTTTCTTTAAATATCTTATCTTCTATGGTAATATTGTTAATTACTTTTTCTATTTCTTTATCATCCGTTTTTCCATCACCATCAAAATCAGCTTCCTCAAATATCGTTTTAGCTATTGCTAATGTTATTTTATTTTTCTTTTCCATGTCATTTACGAGTGTTTTTTGATACTTTGCCCTTAAACTTCCTGAGTTAACTACATCATAAGTAAACAAAACACTATCACCTGGTTTTGTTAGTGAAACAGAAAAATCACCAATATAAGTTTTATCATATTTTAGACTTGGATATCTAATTATTTTGGCACCACCAGATGTTTTAGATTCTAAATTATCAAAGTGAACATTCCATCTTGAATCAGATATTACCGTATTTCTTTTTACAACTATCATCATTTTACTAACTGCTGTATATGCTATCGCCAAAGATAATATAGATACTATAAATGCTACTACAGCTAGTTTTTTTATATTTTTTTGCTTTTTTTCTTCCATAAGAATATCTCCTATTTTCTAAAATGATATTAACACAACACTTAAATTTGGTCAACCTGTTTTAATTTTCCAATACCTATATGAATTTCTTTTTTATTTATTAATAAACTCTTTAATTTTACTTGTAAAGATGTTTTACATACTAATAAATTATAGTCTTTTATATAAACGTCATTAAAAACAAAATCCAAAATATCTCTAGTGCACTCTCCCATTGATTTTATAGAAAACAACTTACTAAATTTTAGTATATTTGAATTATCATCTAATAACGCTAAGACCTCAGGACTTAAAAGCCACGACTCTATGTAATAATTAATATCTTTAACATTAAAATATCTTTCTATTTCATAAGTAGATTTTCTTATTGAACTACGTACGTCTTCTTCATTTAAACTAGCTCCTTTCGGCACGTGCATTTTTATGCATTCTTCCTTCTCTTTAGTAATAGGATTTTCTGATACTAACTCGTACTGAAAACCACCTACTTCAATTATTCTTAAATTAATAAAGTAACTAGCCCAAAGCATTTGAGATATTCTAACACTTTCATATCCTCTTATATATATATCATCTAATAGTGCATTTTTAACTCTTTTTATATGAATACTTTTTTGTTCGTCCGATAAGTTATATTTACTCATATTTTTCCTGTGTATATCATAACCTAATAAAATCATAACTGATGTTATAAACAAGTCACATTCTCCAAATAACTCACTTACCTTTTTCGCTTTCCAAAGCTTAGAAAGACTTTCTTTATTTCTATCATATAGTTTATAAAATAATTCTTCTACTTTATTTTTTAACACTCCATTATTATTTATATCATATACAACTTCAAGACATCTTTTTTTATATTTCTCATCTTTAATACCATAAAAATGTAACGCTTCTATTACCTTACTTTTCATATTTTTTTCCTTTCATACTCTTTTATCTAACTAGTAAAATTTTATCATTTATTATGGATATTGTCATTAATAATTTGATTGGTTTACTTATGTTATGTTATAATCAAATTATAAAGTAGCAGGAGGTGTTTTATGAAAGATGAAGAACTTATTTTATATAAGTATGAAAACGATAATAAAAAAATAAGTGATAAAGAAAAAAGAGAAATCAAATACAGAATTATAAAAAGACAAAACAGAAATACGCTAATACATTGCATAAGCACATTTTTATCACTTTCTACAATAAATTATTTGATTTCAACCATAGATTACTTTATTAATCAGGAAAAAGAAGATATTTGGTTAGTAATAGGAATGATTTTATGTATTATTGCAATTGGTCTTGATGTATTTTGTCATAAAACAAAATCAAAAGAGGGCAAAATAAAGTATAAATATAAAAATGAAAAAGCATTTTATATATATTTAATTTTTTTATTAATTGGAACATTTATAATTGGTCTAAATTTAACTAGTAATATTTCATTTACAATTGGATATGGTTTTTATAGTGTTGCTCTTTCAACTTATATATATCATAATAATACTAAAGGTAAGAAAAAAATATCTTCAATTAAAAAAATCATAACATCAATTATAATGATTTTAATTGGTGTTGGATTCGCTACTTTAGCAAATAAATATATATTTAATGCGAAATATTCAAGGTCTGAATACTCTAAGAATGCAATTGTTATATATGATGAAATAAATAGGCCTAACTTGATTAAAAAAGCTAATAAAACATGGTATATGTTTAATAAAAAATATAATACAAATCACTATGAATTATCAGTTAGCAATAAACCTGAAGATATAAATGTTGTATATGAAATTGATGATGTTTTAATTTCAAATTTATACGGCAATGATAATTATGCAGCTTGGACTGAATTTACTAAAGATAGCATAATATATGCTTACTATGATAAACAAGAAAATCAACCATATGAATTATTAACACTACCATTTAGCAATGAACAACCACAACTTACAAATATAGGACTTTATAAAGATAATATCTACTATGAAATAATTGACTACGATAATGATGAAATAAACATATATGAAAGAAATATATCAACTAACACTGATACACTTATATATAAAATCAAATCAGATAAAAGTGAACTTTCATATAATACTTTAAACGTTGAAGGTAAAAACTTAATTTTAACAACAAGCCATTATAACAAACTCGAAATCATACATTTTAATTTAGATGATATAAAAAGTTCTCCTAAATTAATAAATACAAATGAATATAGTCAAATTGCATATACCGTTTCATATAATAATGATACTTATGCTGTTTATTACAAAACAAGTGGTGTTGAAAAAATTGCGTTATTTAACAAAGATGGAAAATTAATAAATAACATACATACATTTGGTTCTAGTAATTTTGCTTATCTTGACAAAATAGAACTAAAAAACAACAAATTATATTGGATTAATTATAAATATTCAAAGAAGAAAGATGCAAATAATTATTACCTATCAATTTATGATTTAAAAAGTAATGACCTAAAAAGGATAAACAATATATTTTACTTTGAGTTATCAAATAATAAAATTTATGGTTTAGGTTTCTATAACAAAAACATAAAGGATGTTAGATTGTATGAAATATATAAATAAGGTTTAGAAAAATTCTAAACCTTTATTTTATTATACTTTATATTATAAACAGTTAATAAATAGACAAATTTTAATATATCAAAAAGCTCTTTATTAGAATAATTATCTATTATAATAATTTCATTATTTGCTTCATTAAAGATATCTATTAAAATACTATAGGAATCATATATTTTTTCTTCATAAATAATCGTTTTTTCTTTTGATGAAAACTTATCAAATGACTCTTCTAATTTTATAAATCATATTTTCTTTTTCCATTAATTTATTCATAGTTTTTTCTCCTTATCAATTAAAAAAGAGACATACCAAATAAAAGTATATCTCCGCATGCATGCATATAAGATTAGTTGCTTTATCTTATAAACGCTAGTCGACCAAATTGTCATATTAATACTTAGCAACTTAATTAATACATATAAATCATATCAAAATAATATTTTTATAGCGAGGTATATTTAATAAATATGACCTATTAATTTATAAGTTAGTTAGATTTTCTTTCCAACACACATACACATTCAACGTGGCTAGTATTAGGAAACATATCAAATGGTACTATCTTTTTAATGTCATACATGTCATTTAAATAAGATAAATCTCTTGCCATAGTAACTGGGTTACATGATATATAAACTATTTTTCTTGGCATCATTTTTTTAATTATTGCAACAGCCTTTCTATCTACTCCAGCACGTGGTGGATCAACAAATAAAACGTCTATTTTTTCTTTTATTTTGCTTACTACCTTAGATGCATCACCACATATAAAGCTCTCGTTATTTATGTCATTTATTCTTAAATTTTCTCTTGCATTAATAATAGCATCTTCTACTATTTCAACTCCAATTACCTTTTTAACATGACTTGATAAAATCATACCAATAGTACCTGTTCCGCAGTATAAATCAAGAACCACATCATCTTTTTTTAACTTAGCAAGTTTAATTGCTTCATCATACATCTTTTCAGCTTGCATACCATTTACCTGGAAAAATGATTTAGAAGAACAATTAAACATAAGTCCGTTAGATATCTCTTTTATATATCCTGTTCCGAAAAGTACCTTATCATTAAATATAACCGTTTTTAAATTACTTATATTAGAAGTTAAATAATTTATTATTCCTACATCATCTTGGCTTAAAGAATATATATCTATTAAAATATCATCCATTGCATTACCATACTTTATGGTAACCGTTTTTATCTTGTTTTTAAACCCTTTTATATATGTTCTAATAACTTTAATAGCTTCATTTATCTCACCTACCGCAAGAAGGCAATTATCTATATCTATTAGCTGGTAAGTTCCTTCTCCATAAAAACCAATTTTATCATCTTCTACTTTTAAACTAATTTTATTTCTATAATTATCATTTTTAAAAGACGGAATAACATCTTCTACTTTTTTGTCTATCTTGCCTATTCTTTTAAGTGCATTTTCTATTTTTTCCTTTTTAAATTTCAGATTTTCTTTCATTTCTTGATGTCTTAAATTACAACCACCACACTCTTCATAATAAGGACAAGATGGTTTTACTCTTTTATCAGATTCTTTTAAAACTTGGACTAACTTACCCTTTGCAAAATTCTTTTTTATTTCAGTTACTCTAAATCTTATTTTTTCACCCTTTAATGTTTTAGGAACAAAAACAATTATGCCACCTACTTTGCAGACACCTTTTCCTTCATTTTCTAATCCTATTACTTCTGCTTCATATATTTCATCTATTTTTAAAGTATTTATCATATTAATCACCTTCTTAATTATACAATATATTTTCATTTAAGAAAAAGAAAAATAAGTATTTAATGTAAAGACTTATTCTTCTTCTGATAGTTTCTTATAAAATTCAAATCTTTTAATTGCAGATTCTTTATTCAATTTAAATAATTCTTCTGCTTTTTTCTCATTAACTAATTTTGTCATCTGATACCTGTTTTCATTATTTAAGAACTCTTCATACTTGTCAAAGTTTGGGTTCTTATAATCAAGTGTTAACTTATCATTTTCTGGATTATATCTAAATAATGGCCAGTATCCACTTTCTACTGCAAGTTTTTCTTCTTTTATACTGTTTTTCATACCACTTTTAATTCCGTGTGTAATGCAAGGTGCATATGCAATTACAATTGATGGACCTTTATGTTTTTCAGCCTCATCTAATGCTTTTATTGTCTGCTGCATATTGCCTCCTAAAGATATTGATGCAACATAAACGTTATCATATGACATAAATATTCTTGCAATATCTTTTTTAGTGCCAGTTTTACCACTTGATGCAAATTTAGCAGTTGCACCACTTCTAGTAGACTTAGACTTTTGACCTCCAGTATTTGAGTAAACTTCTGTATCTAAAACTAGTACGTTTACGTCCTCTCCACTTGCCATAACATGATCTAATCCGCCAAAGCCAATATCATAAGCCCAGCCATCACCACCTATTATCCAAGTTGTTTTAGGTAAAATATATTTCTTTAATCTTTCTGCTTTAATAGCTTCACTAAAATCAAAGTTGTTTATTAAATTTTTTGAACTTTCTAAATCATAATCATTATTAATCCAGTTATCTACTAATTCTTTATTTTCTTCTGATAAATTACTGTTTTCAAAAATATGAATAAGTTTTTCTTTTTGAAGTATATCTCCCATTTTAATACCTAATCCAAATTCAGCATTATCTTCAAATAAAGAATTAGCCCAAGATATGCTATATGGCATTGCTGGATGAGATCCTCCGTATATAGAAGAACATCCTGTTGCGTTTGCAATTACTAATCTTTCACCAAAAAGTTGTGTTAATAATTTAACGTAAGGTGTTTGTCCGCATCCTGCGCAAGCTCCAGAAAATTCAAATAATGGTTTTTCAAACTGTGAACCTTTTATAGTTGTTTTAGGTAAAATATTCTTATTTTGAACAGTATCAAAAATCATGTCTACATTTTTACGTTCTACTTTTTCGGCTTCATTCATCTTAAGTGCTTTTTCTTTTGCAGGACAAACAGATGCACAAACACCGCATCCTGTGCAATTTTCTTTTGATATTGCCATGTAAAAATATAAATCATCTTTTCCAGGTATCTTTTTTGCCTTACCCTCTAAGTTAAACTTATTAACTTCATCAATTGTTAGCGCAAAAGGTCTTATAACGGCATGAGGACAAGCTAACGCACACATATTACATTCTATGCAATTTTCCTTATTCCAACAAGGAAGCATCTTTGCAATATCTCTTTTTTCTAACTTAGAAGTACCTGGTTTAAATGAACCATCTTTATTTTTAATAAAGTCTTTAACAGTTAAGCTATCTCCTTTTAAACTAGATTCATATAGAAGAACTTTATCAGTTATTAAACTAGGATTTATCTTTTCATCAGCATTTAAAGAAGTCATGTTTATTTCTACTTCTTCTAAAGCATCTTCTGACCTTTTAATAGCTTCTAAATTTGCATTTACTATTTCCTCACCTTTTTTAGCAAACTTCTTTTTAATCTGTTCCTTTATTTTTCCTATAATTAAATCATAGTTTACTAATCCTGCAACCTTAAAGATTGCAGATTCTAATATCATACTTATTTTATTTGGTATGTTACATTCTTCTGCTATTTTATTTGCATCTATTACATACATTTTTATTTCTTTATCTATTATTGTTTTCTTAACTTTATTTGGTAAAAATTTAATTAATTCATCACCTTTTTTAGAACTTACTAAGATAAATGTTCCACCTTTTTTTATTTTATCTACTATATCATATTTAAGTAAATATGAATCTTTAGTACATACTAAAAGGTTTGCCTTTTTTATATAATATGGTCTTTTTATATCTTCTTTTGATACCCTTAAATTAGATATTGTAACACCACCAGATTTTTTAGAATCATACTTAAAATATCCTTGAACATATGCATTAGTATAATTTCCAAGTATGGTAATAATATCTTTTGATGCTGTTACCATTCCATCAGAACCATAACCATATACTAGTATTTCTCTTGTACCTTTATGTTTTATATTATAAGGATTAATCTTAATACTTTTATTTGTTAAATCATCTGTTATACCAACGGTAAATCCATTAAAAGGTTTATCATCTAGAAAATCAAATACAGATTTAATCATAGAACAGTCAGTATCTTTACCAGAAAGGCCATATCTTCCTCCTACTATTAAAGGTTTTATATTCTTTTCTTGATACATAGCACATACATCTAAATATAGTGGTTCTCCAACACTTCCAGGTTCTTTTGTTCTATCTAAAACCGCTATTTTAGATACTGTTTTTGGCATAACATCAAAGAAGTATTTGCTACTAAAAGGTCTATATAAATGAACTTCTAAAAGACCTAATCCTTCTTCATTTTGAACTACTTCACGCACTGTATCACAAACAGATCCCATTGCAACTATAACTTTTCTTGCATACTTATCACCATAGTAATTAAATGGTTTATAATTTTTACCAGTTATTTCATTAATCTTTTGCATATAGCTATTTACAACGTCTGGCATTCTTTCATAAACTTCATTTCTAGCTTCAGTATTTTGAAAATATATATCATCATTTTCGGTTGTACCACGAATTACTTTTTTAGCAAGTAGGCTGTTATCTTTAAAGTCTTCTAGTGCTTTTCTATTTATTAGGTAATTTAAATCTTTTCCATCTAAAACCTCTATTTTTTTAAGTTCATGAGAAGTTCTAAATCCATCAAAAAAGTTTAAAACAGGAAGCCTATTATCTATTGAAGATAAATAAGATACCGCAGTTAAATCCATAACATCTTGAACACTTGATGATGAAATCATTGCAAAACCAGTTTGTCTTACTGCGTATATGTCTTGATGATCTCCTAAAATACTTAAAGCATGAGTTGCAATAGATCTTGCCGCTACATTTATAACACAAGGAAGTAATTCACCTGCTATTTTATACATACTAGGTATCATAAGTAAAAGGCCTTGTGATGCTGTGTAAGTTGTTGCAAGACATCCTGCTTGTAAAGCACCATGTACAGCACCTATTGCGCCTGCTTCACTTTGCATTTCAACTACTTTAACAGGATTACCATATAAATTGTTAAATTTCTTACTTGATAGTTCATCTACTTTTTCGGCCATAGCAGAAGCTGGAGTTATAGGATAAATTGAAGCAAGTTCACTAAATAAATAAGATATATAACTACAAGCCTCATTACCATCCATTACTTTATACTTTTTCATTTAAATCATTCCTTTACTATATAAATAAATTATACCATTAAATAAAGCTTTTTAAAAGGTTAAAAAAATTTGCAAATATAATATGAATATGCTATAGTATATGCTTGCAAAAGAGGTGTTTTTTAAATGGATGATAAAATTAAAACTATTTTAAAAGCTAATCACTTATTTGATGAGAACAATAACAGAGAAAGTTTTGATGTAAGTTTTAATAGATTGGATGAGTTTTATGATACCTACAAACAAAATCATACCAATAAGCAATCCATTCCAGAGGTTAAAAGAGATAAAAACGGAAGAATAATTTTAGAAGAAATTCCATTTGTAGTATCTAATTTAGAAAAAGAAAACATCAATTGGTTATTACTTAACAACGGAACCAAGTTATTATTAAAGAAAAATAGAGACACAAATGAAAATGATTTTGAAGTTTTAATATCATACTTTCTAAAGCAACTTGATATAAAACATGCTAAATATGACGTTGCAACATTTAATGAGAAAGAATATTTAGTTACACCTTCTTTTTTGAGAAATAAAGAGAAAGTAAATCTACCTTTTGATGAATGCCCTAACATAATAGAAGGATATAACAAAATGAAAAAATATGGCGGTGAAACATTTTTCTTAAAAACTTGCTTTGTAGATAGAATATATGGCAATATTGATAGATTTCCAAATAATTTTGGAATTACAGCAGACGGCATGGTAAATGGTAGAAAAGCCCAAGCAAGACTCTGCCCATTATATGATAACGTATCTAAAAACTCCATTTTAGTAAGAGAGGAAAAATACGGATTCTTTCCATTTTTAAGCAATCAAATAACAAGCTGCCAAGATATATTTTCATACCTCTTAGAATATGAAGAAATAATGAATTTTACAAATAAGCAGTTAAGAAAATCTAACATTTATAAAGCACTTTGCGAAATAGAAAAAGAAAAAAATATAATAATGAATAATGACTGTTATAATGAAATCCAAAATTTCTTTAAAGATAGTGAGTATCTAATAAATAGTGTATTAAAAGATAAAGGAAAAGCTTTTTCAATTAAATTAACATAAAAAAATAGTTAGTTTTTAAAAACTAACTATTTTTTCTTGCATCAAATTTTTTTCTTTCTTCGGTATTAAGTATTTTCTTTCTCATTCTAAAGTTTTCAGGTGTAACTTCTACTAATTCATCAGAGTTAATATAATCTAAGCAAACTTCTAAAGATAATTTACGTGGTCTTTTTAATACTACCGTATGATCTTTACCAGCACTTCTTGTATTAGTTTGTTGTTTTTGTTTTACAACGTTTACTGCTAAATCATTTTCACGATTGTTTTCACCAACTATCATACCTTCATATACTTCACATCCAGGTTCAATAAACATAACTCCTCTATCTTCTAATTGACCAAGTCCATATGCTGATGCTTTACCATTTTCCATAGAAACTAAAACTCCTAGTTTTCTTTCTCCTACAACAGCATCTGCCATTGGTTTATAAGCACTAAAAGTATGGTTAATAATACCGTAACCCTTAGTCATGGTCATATAATCAGTCATAAATCCAATAAGTCCACGTGATGGGATAGAATAATTTAATCTTACTTGGTTTTGGTGGTTTGTCATTTGAATCATTTCCGCTCCACGTGTTCCAAGTGCTTCTATTACAGCACCTACGTTTTCCTCTGGAACTTCTAATTGTAAATCTTCATATGGTTCACAAGGAACTCCGTCAATTTCCTTTACGATAACCTCTGGTTTAGATACTTGAAGTTCGTATCCTTGTCTTCTCATATTTTCAATTAAAATAGATAAGTGAAGTTCCCCACGTCCTGATACAATCCAACTTTCAGTATCATTTTGTCTTACTTTTAAAGATACGTCTCTTTGAGTTTCTTTTATTAATCTTTCTTCTAGTTTTCTTGCTGTTACAAACTTACCTTCTCTTCCTGCAAAAGGAGAGTTGTTAACAGAAAACGTCATTTGAAGAGTTGGTTCATCTATTCTAAGTGGTTCTAGAGCTTCTTCTTTTCCTACAGTACACACAGTTTCTCCAACAGATATATCTGGAAGACCTGCAATTGCAACTATTTCTCCTGCGTGTGCTTCTTTAACCTCGATTCTCTTAAGTCCTAAAAAACCAAATAATTTTTGAATTCTAAATTGTTTAATTGTTCCGTCTAATCTAACACAAGATACGTTTTCATTTTCTCTTATAGTACCACGTGCAATTCGTCCAATACCAATTCTTCCAACATAGTCATTATAGTCTAGTAAGGCTGGTTGAAATTGAAGCGGTGATGATACGTCTTGTTCTGGAGATGGAATATATTTTACAATCATATCTAGAACTGGATCCATGGTGTGCTTTTGAGTAGATAAATCCTTATCCAAGCTTGATGTACCATTTAATGCCGATACATACACAACTGGGAACTCTAATTGCTCATCATCTGCTCCTAATTCTATAAATAATTCTAAAACTTCATCTAATACTTCATCTATTCTGGTAGATGGCTTATCAACTTTATTAATTGCAACGATTGGTTTTACTCCGGCTTCTAAAGCTTTTTTAAGTACGAATCTTGTTTGTGGCATAGTTCCTTCATAAGCATCAACAACAAGTAATACACCATCAACCATATGCATTATTCTTTCTACCTCACCACCAAAGTCAGCATGTCCTGGGGTATCTAAGATGTTTATTCTGCAGCCCTTATAATTAATTGCAGTTGTTTTAGCAAGAATTGTAATACCACGTTCTCTTTCTATATCGTTAGAGTCCATTGCTCTTGTTTCTACTTCTTCATTTTCCCTAAAAGTACCTGATTGTTTTAATAACTCATCAACAAGTGTTGTTTTACCGTGGTCAACGTGAGCTATTATTGCAACGTTTCTTATTTCTTCCATACAAATACACCTCTTTTTTCATTAACTTGTTAATTATAGCACAAAATTAGTAATTGTTACAAAAAAACTTTATCTTTTATCAAGATAAAGTAATTTTTCTATTTATTTAAGTAATTTTTCTATTTTTTTTGTAATTGTATCATCGTCTAATTTTAGTTTTCTTAAAACATCTTCTGTTTTACCTGAATATCCAAATTCATCAATACCCATTATGTATTTATCATTATATACGTATTTATGCCATCCGAATTTAGAAGCACGCTCTATAACAAACGTCTTATATCCAATTGGTAATATTTCATCTTTATAGCTTTGTGGTTGTTCATCAAATAAACGCATACAAGGCATTGATACAACCCTTAATTCCATACCTTTTTTTGATAGTTTTTCTGCTATATCTATTGCAAGCGAAACCTCAGATCCGGTTGCTATTATAATACCAAATAAACGTTTTTCTTCTTTTCTTACTATGTAAGCTCCTTTTTTGACATTTAAAGGATTTGTAGTACTTAAATTTTTACATTTACTTCTAGATAAAACAATTGATGATGGTTTATCATTATTTAAAATAGTTTGCCAAGAACCAATTATTTCATTAGCATCACAAGGTCTATATACATAATGATTAGGTATGCTTCTTAACATTGCAAGTTGTTCAACTGGTTCATGAGTTGGACCGTCTTCTCCTACCATAACAGAGTCGTGAGTAAATACAAAAGTGCAAGGAAGATTCATCAAACTAGCCATTCTAATGGATGGTTTTAAGTAGTCTGAAAATGATAAGAACGTAGAACAAAAAGGTCTTAGTCCTGATAGTGCAAGACCATTTATAAACGCACCCATAGCGTGTTCTCTTACACCAAAAAAGAAGTTTTTACCACCATAATTAGTGCTACTAAAATCTCCAAATTTATTTAGGTACGTTTTAGTAGATGATGAAAGGTCTGCCGAGCCTCCTAAAAAAGCCGGATAGTTATTTGCAATTTCATTCATAACTGCTCCATTTATATTTCTAAGTGCATCATCTGAAAATGTTTTATCTTTAAATAATCTTGTTATATCATATCTTTTATCAATCGTTAACGATTCTAAAAATCTCTTTGTTTCATCATCACAAGTATTAATATAAGCATTATATTTAGTATCCCATTTTCTTTTATCATGAGTTACTCTAATTCTTATAAAGTTAGCCATTTCTTTACGTAAAGAACTTATGTTTGCAAAAAGGTTCGTATCTAGTTTTAATTTATCTTTTAACTGTCTTATATCTTCTTTAGTAAGTGGTGATCCATGAACTTTATTAGTTCCTTGAAGAATGGAGTCCTTACCTATAATTGTTTTAATTTCTATAAATGATGGTTTATCCGTTCTTCTTTTAGCTTTTGATATTGCCATATCTATTAGAATTGGGTTATTACCATCAGCAACTAAATCAGTATGCCATCCCATTGCATCAAATCTTTTAAGTACGTCTTCATCAAACGTTTTATTAGCATCAGCATCTAATGTTACACCGTTAGAATCGTATAAAACAATTAGATTTCCTAGTTTTAAGTTTCCAGCAAGGGAGCAAGCTTCATAAGAGATTCCTTCCATTAAATCCCCTTCCCCGCATAGCGCATAAACTTTATAATCTAATAAGTTATTAAATTTTTCGGATAAGTATTTTTCCGCTGCTGCCATACCTACTGCATTTGCTATTCCTTGACCTAAAGGGCCAGTTGATGCATCAACTCCTGGCGTTATACCATATTCTGGATGTCCCGGAGTTATGGAGTCTATTTGCCTAAAATTCTTTAAATCATTAATTGATAAATTAAATCCTGACATGTAAAGTGTAGCATATAAAAGCGCTGAGCCATGTCCTGCTGACATAACAAATCTATCTCTATTAATCCATTTATCATCTGTTACATCAATGTTCATATGTTTGTTATATAAAGTGTATAGTATTGGAGCTGCGCCAAGCGCTATTCCAGGATGACCACTTTGTGCTTTTGATATTTCTGCTACCGATATTGCTTTTATAGCATTAATTATTTTTTCATCATTCATAAAAAAACACCCTTTCTTATCTTTAAATTAATTATAAGACAAAACGGGTTATTTATCAATAAATAATTAGGAATTTAAAACAACATCTCTTGTAGCACTTACTTGTTTTTCACTAGATGGTTTCTCATAATTAACAACCCAAACTACGTTTATTATTGTTAGAACCAAATAAATTATAGCTACTCCTTTATAACCTTTAAATAATTTCATCAAAACCACTTCCTTTTCTCTTCGTTTGTTTACAATTAAATCTTATCACGAACAAACGTATGTGTCAATAGTAAAATCGAACAAGTGTTTGACAATGTAAAGTAAGTGTGATATTATATAAATGTAATTTAAAAAGGGAGGCATTATGGAAAAATTAACAAACCGTCAAAAAGACGTATTAGATTATATAAAAAGTTATGTTGCAAACCACGGATACCCACCTGCTGTAAGGGAAATAGGAGCAGCTTTAGGGCTTAACTCACCTGCAACTATTCAGTCACACATAACAGCGCTAGAAGCTAAAGGATACATAAAAAAAACAAATTCAAAATATAGATCACTTGAAATTGTTGGAAATAATGAATACTTAAATGAAGATGTAGCACAAGTACCATTACTTGGTAAAATAACTGCTGGCTCTCCTATTGAAGCTATTGAAACTCCAGATGAATATTTTAGCTTACCTACGTACTTAATCCCAAATAATGAAGAGGTATTTACTTTAAAAGTAAGTGGCGAAAGTATGATTAATGCTGGTATATTTGATGGTGATATAGTAATCGTTCAAAGACAAAACGTAGCTAGAAATGGTGATATAGTAGTTGCTATGACAATGGAGAACGAAGTTACGTTAAAAAGATTTTATAAGGAAGCAACTCACATAAGATTGCAGCCGGAAAATGATACAATGGCACCAATAATACTTCCTAATTGTACCATTTTAGGAAAAGCAATTGGTCTTTATAGAAAGTTTTAAAATATATACATTTAAATAAAAAAAGGAGAAACAACACTAATTTCTCTTTTTTTGTTTCTCCAAATCTATCTAAAAACGCTTTTGCATGCTGAAGCGTTCTACAATAATATATGGTTTCCAATCTAATTTGTTAACCATATTTTTTAAATACAACATTTTTAATATACATTTTATCTTTAAAAATATACATTTTATTAAGTATATTTTTCTAAATCCTTACAAACATTTTGAAGTTTTATATTATTTCTATTTTCTTTTTCTAATTCTTTCAAGCTCTTATTCGGTGTTGGTAAATCTTCTGGCATAGTTCCTCCTGCTTCTTTAATTGCCTTTCTTACTATTTTTCCTATTTCATAATGAACTGAATTTGCAGTATATTCATTATCTACATTATCCCTTTTTAATTTAGCATCAGTTTGTGCAATTCTAAATATATTATCCGCCAGTTCTTCACTTCCCATATTATCTAATATATCTTCTCTATATCTTAATTTCTTTCTTTTAAAAATATCATCAGCTGTGTTTCCATCATAAAGTCCTTTATATCCAGCATTATGAAATCTAGCTAAATCTTTCACTCCACTTTTAACTGCTGTTTGGTTTAAGTTATAATTACCATTTTTTGCTTGCCTTCTTCTATATAATCTTTTCTCATCTTCAGTTAGCTCATTATACTCTTTTTCGCTTAATTCTTGCTTTCTAGTTTGAATGGCGAAATAAGTTTGGGCAAGAGCAATAATTGTTATTCTAGGATTACAGTTTTGAACTATTAGATAGCAAGCATATCTCGATAATTTATAATCTTTTATTTTTCTACTTGTATTTGAGCCAATGCTAACCATTTTGTCCTTGAAGACAAAATGGTCCAAAATATAATAATTACTTCCGTTACAAGCTTCCATAGCTTTTTGAATTACTTTATTAAACTTTCTCCATTCTTTATACTCCAATACTTTCATTAATTCCCTTGCATACCAATACTCATTACCGTTTTCATCAATATGTTTTATATCTTCAAATACTTTTTCTTTATATTCTTTTAGTTCGTTCATTTTTATTCTCCTTTCATTTACC
This sequence comes from uncultured Mycoplasmatota bacterium, assembly GCA_900547225.1. Classification (GTDB taxonomy): domain Bacteria; phylum Bacillota_I; class Bacilli_A; order RF39; family UBA660; genus Aphodocola. Next base: position 145,954 of record URFW01000003.1, on the reverse strand, counting down.
TCTTTTTATTTTAAGGAGCACAAGTCTTAATTTCATATTTATTTTTTTTCAACTTTATTTTTATACTACCATTTAAATCAGTTCTAAAAATTGTTGTATCTTTTAGATTTTTTAACGTGTTTTTATTAGGATGACCATACCTGTTATTTTCTCCAACACTAATAATAGAATATTTAGGATTTATTTTTTTTATAAAGCTAGAACCAGTGCTTGTTTTAGATCCATGATGCCCCACCTTTAAAAAGGAAATATCTTTTATATTGTAATTTTCCATTATATCTTCTTCTCTTTCTTTTGAAGCATCTCCAGTAAAAAGAAAACTAAAATTTTCATATGTAAAATAAACAACCGTAGAATTATCGTTTTCATTATCGTACATTTTTGTATTTAAAAAATATAAGTTTCTAATTTTTCTAAAATCATCACTGTTTTTGCTATACCTTACGTTTTTCTTATATAAAACTTTAATTATTTTATTTTCAGTATCATTAAAAGAATCATTATTAAATAAAACTTCATAAACTTTTATTTCATTAAGTAAATTTATAGTATCTCCAATATGATCATAATCTCCGTGAGTTAAAATAAGTAGATCAATTTTACTTATTCCAAGCGAATTTAAATACGGAACAGTTTTGTTTTTTGATATGTTATATCCACTTAAATAAAGTCCACCAGTATCAATTAAAATGGTTTTACCAAAAGGAAGTATAATTACGCTAGAGTCTCCTTGACCAACATCAAGAAAAGTTACCGAAACATCTCTTATAAAGTACTTAATATTTATATTAATAAGTAAAACTATAAAATAAATTATTAATAATTTCCTGTTTCTTTTTATGGATAAAAATAAAATTATATAGTAAATAAGTATTACAAAAATATTTGGTTTTGCTATTACAAATGATAAAAAATTAATATTTTGAAAAAAGCTACTTAAACCTTCTAACAAATTTATAAAAAACATATATATATTATCTAGTGGATATAAAAAAAACGTTATAAGACCAAGTGGAAATATCAAATATGAAACAAGTGGAATAAAAATCATGTTAAATACTATAGTAAGTAAGTTAATCTTGTAAAAGTAAAATGAAAGAATTGGTACGGATGCTAAAAAGCATATTAAAGACATTATAAATAATTTTTTAAAATAAGTTTTATCCTTTAATAAATTACTAGATGCTAGAATAAAAAACGTTATAATAACAGAAAACAAAAATCCTATACTATAAATTAAATATGGATTAATAAGTAAAAGAAAAAAAGCTGAAATTAAAATTAAATATATGTTTTTTATATTTAGTTTTAATACTTTGTTTAAGTATGAAATAATAAAAAAAGTACTACATCTTAAAAGTGACTCACTATAATCTGTTATAAACAAAAACAAAAGTAAAAATAAGGTTATAATTATATCTTTTGCTTTATATTTTTTTAGTAATTTATTTATTAAGAAAACAAACACTGAAACATGCATACCAGAAATAGCAAAAAGATGGTTTATACCAAGCATTTTATAGTTAGACATTATATCTTCTTCAATAAGTGATGTATCACCCATTATAAAGGCTTTTAAATATGCCTTACTTTTATATTTTTCTATATGATTTTTAATAGATGTTTTAAGACTATAAAACGGATTTTTATTCTTATGTTTTATAGTTATGCTAGCTTCATTACTAACTAATATAATTTTCTTTGATAAAAGATATTTTCTATAATTAAACGTATTAAAAACAGTATTAGATTTAGGTGTATTAAACTTTCCACTAATTAAAACTTTATCTCCTAAGTTAACGTTTATCTGTTTATAAAACGTTATTCTATATTTTTTACCATGTTTAACATCTATAATAGTTTTTTCTTTATCTTGTTTTATTTTAGTCACTATTGCAGAAATATCAATATTTTTACTTATGTGGATATTTTCTTCATTTAAGGTAAACAAAACTCTAATAAAAGATATACTACATAGTAAAATAATTAAAAAATAAATGTTTTTCTTCATTATAAGGTTATGCTATCTTTTATCTTTTCAAATAAAGCATCACCTATACCAGATACGTTTTTTATATCTTCAAGCGCATTAAATAAACCTTTTTCATTTCTATAACTAATTATTTTTTCAGCCTTAGCCTCACCTATACCAGATAAAGTCATAAGCTCTTCTTTACTTGCCGTATTAATTGATACTTTCCCATTAGTCTCTTTATTTGATGACGTTTTATCACTAGATTTAGTAGTGCTTTTTTTGATACACCCATCATTATTAGTATCAGGACATACGCATTCGTTTGAGGCACACTCTATTTTGCCAGATGAAGTTTTTTTATAATTTGCTATTTCATTTTTTGTATAAATTACTATGTACATCTCATCAGTTAACTTCTTACTTAAATTAATATTTATAGTATTTGCGTTATCCGCTAGTCCACCAGCCATGTTAATAGCATCAATTATTCTTTTTCCATCATTAAGTTCATAAACACCAGGCGTATTAACCGCACCTTTAACGTCAACGAAAACAGTTTTTTCTTTATCGTCAGTCTTACTTTCCTTTATTTTTTCTGCCTTGGTAATAGATAGCTTTTTAACACTATTAGTATTAACCTCTTTTTTATCCTTTGTATAAAAACAGATAAGAGTAAAGACTATTATACATACAAAAAACGTTATAATATACTTTAGGTATTTTTTTATTAGATAAATCATTTTTTCTCTCCTTCCTTTTTTTATTTAAATACCATTTACATAATTAATTTAATTATGTATAATTTAATTAGTGAAAGAACCTAACAATAAAGGTTAGTTTGCTTTCCATAATTTGTTAATGGAAACAGCATATCCCCTTAAATTATTTGGGCATATGCTGTTTCTTTTATATTTTAAATATTAGCAGTACTAATATTAATAGTAAAAGAAGAATAATTATTTTAAGAAATTTATTTTCTTTCTTCATAATTATCACCCCACTTTCTATTTGAAAAATAAAAAGTGGAAAGCATAACTACCCAAACTATTAGGTCCTCTCATATCTATAGTTAGACACTTTTTCAAAATACCCCCTAAAAAAAACTAAAAAACCTAAAAATTCTTAAAAAAATTAAAAATTTATGAAACTACATAAAAAAGCAGCTTATGTAAGCTACCTGTTTCTATCCAAAAGCAACATCTAAAATCATCATTATTGAAAAACCTATTAACGTAAATAATGCCATTACGTTTTTTTTCTTATTAGATTGACTTTCTGGTATTAATTCTTGAACTACTACATATATCATTGCTCCTGCTGCAAAAGCAAGTAAAAATGGTAATAAAAATCTAACTTTTAAAACCAAAAGAGCTCCTATAACAGCTGAAATAGGTTCTACTATTCCACTTAATGAGCCATAAAAAAATGATTTTAATCTAGACATTCCTTCCGTTCTAAGTGGTACTGAAACCGCAGTTCCTTCTGGGAAATTTTGAAGACCAATTCCAAGTGCTAACAATGATGCTGCTCCAAGTGTTGCACCATTAAGACCATATGTTGCACTTCCAAATGAAACCCCTACCGCAAGTCCTTCTGGAATATTATGAAGTGTTATTGAAAATACTAATAATAAACATCTTTTAAAACTTTTTTTAGTACCTTTATTTCTTTTCTTATCCATTTTATCAAATACTTTATCCCCTATAAATAAAAGTACTCCACCTAAGAAAAATCCTAAAAAAGATACTAACCAAGGAATCATTTTAAGATTACGTGCCATATCTATTGATGGTGATAATAATGACCAAAATGATGCTGCAATCATAACTCCCGCTGCAAAACCTAACATTGCATCTAATATATTTTTATTTACTTTCTTAAAGAAAAATACGATAGCAGCACCCAATATTGTTACCATCCAAGTAAATAATGCTGCAATAAATGCCTGTAAAACAGGATTTAAATTACTAATATAATTAACCATATGCCTTACCCTCCTATTAATAAAATATTAAATTAAAAATATTAAGTGTAGGCTTATAACTTAAAAAGACACTAGTTATTTATCTAACTATGTGTCTTTGTTCAAATATTTTATTTTCTACTGATACTCTTTGTACAAGTGCTAAACAAATAAGTAAATTTATCATAAATGACCCTCCATATGAATAAAACGGAAGTGGTACACCGGTAAGAGGAATAACACCTAATACACCACCTAAATTAATCATAACGTGAAGTGCAAGATAAGTTGCAACACCATAACAGATTATACTTCCTTGAAGGTTATACGCCCTTTTACCTATCATTAAGATTCTCCATATCATAATAAAATATGAGAGTATTATTAAAATTCCAACTAAAAGTCCCATTTCTTCTATTATAATTGCAAAGATAAAATCGGTATGAGCCTCAGGTAAATATAAGTATTTTTGTTTACTATTACCATATCCACTTCCTAAAAGTCCACCACTATTTATTGCAATGTATCCATTACATACCTGATATCCTGTTTTTTCTCTATACCTTGTACAAGGATCTTTAAAATTAAATCTGCTTTTTTGAGAATCACTAAGACCTTTTCCGGTAATACTCATTACAAGAGCTAGAATAAGAACTGATATAAGCGTAAATGAAACCATAACTAATTTAGTTTTTTTATCATATGGAACCATAAAAAATATTACTCCGGTAATACCTACTAAAACCATCATCGTACCAAAGTCAGGTTGTTCAAATATTAAAAATATAAATATAAATGGCACTATAAATGGTAAAGCTTTTCCAACGTTGCTTAAGTTTCTAATCTTAAGTAATGATTCAAACGTAACTGCTAAAAATAAAATCAAAATAGTTTTAGCAAATTCACTTGGCTGAATACCAAATCCTCCAATAAAAAGCCAACCTGTAATACCGTTACTTACTTCTCCTTTAAGTAAAACATACACAAGTGCTCCTATTATTCCAACAACAAGTATTCCTATGTATTTCTTATACGTTTTTATTGGAATTTTAAGAACAAAAAGCGAACCTATAAGACCAATAATTATAAAAAATAATTGTCTTTTGAAATAAAAATAACTATCACTTTTTGCCATGTAAGCTTTAAGTGATGAAGCAGAACCTACCATTAAAAGTCCAAAAATCAAACTAATAATGGTTATTACAAATAGTGGTTTATCTATTTTGTTAATTATTCTTCTCATATAATCACCTATCATAAAAAGTATACCACATTTTTTTTATTTTTTTAATATAGGTGTTTTATATAACACATTGTTTACATTTAGAGTAAACTATATTAGATAAATTAAAAGGAGGCAAATCTTATGTATTATTATGGATATCAAGGTGGATACGGATATAATTCTCCTTGCTGTGGAGGATATATGTATCCACAATATGGTGCAAATCAATCAGCTGGATATGGTTCTGCAATTATATTAGTTCTATTTATTTTACTTGTTATAGTAATCGGTGCTAGATGGTTAGGAAATAACTAAGGAAAGTTTTACTTTCCTCTTTTTTTATGGTAGAATAACTTGTGTTTAGAAGTGTGGTGATATTATGTTTAGAAATTTTAAAATATTAGATGAAAAAGATAAAAGATTAAGAATGGTAAGTAAAGAAGTTACTTTCCCACTTAGCAAGGAAGAAAAAGATACTATTAATGATGTTATGACCTATTTAAAATATAGTCAAATTGAAGAATATGCAAAAAAGTATAACTTAAGAGCTGGTTGGGGAATGAGTGCCATTCAAATAGGAATTTTAAAAAGATGGTTCGTAATAGTTGAAGAAAAAGATGATGGAACGTTTAAAAACTACTTCTTTGCAAATCCGAAAATAATTAGTAATAGTACTGAGAAGATATACGTTGAACAAGGTGAAGGATGTCTTAGCGTTAACCGTGAAGTTGTAGGAATAATTCCAAGGTATGCAAGGGTAACGGTTGAAGCATATGATATAAACGGAAATAAATTTACCATGCGTCTTAGAGAAGATTTAGCAGTTTGCGTTCAACATGAAATGGACCATTTAGAAGGAATTTTATTCTTTGATAAAATTGATAAGAAAAATCCTTTTAAAGACGCTGACAAATATAGACCAATATAAAAACAGGATTTTAAATCCTGCTTTTTTCATGGTCTTAAAAAATATAATTGTGGTATGTTTCTAAGTAACATATAAATTAACAATGTAATAGCTAACACTATTAATATTTTATAGTTCAAAAATGCCTTCTTACCAGTTTTTATATAAAGTACTATAAAATAAATTAAGTATATCAAAAATAAAATTAGTAAGATAAACACAAATGGGTTATACATAAATGCTTTTTTAAATTTAAGGTGCAAAATGCATTTTATCATTCTAGTTGTACCACATCCTGCACAGTAAATATTAAATAATTTTCTAAATATACATTTAAAATGTATAAGATCAAGTACTTTAATTGTAATTAGTAATAAAAATGAAAGTAAAATAACTCCTATTAGTACGTTTAATATTCTTTTTTTCATATTATTTTAAAAAAACTATGAATTATCATAGTTTAATATGTTGGTAAATTTAAATTAGAAGAAACATCATCAGTAACAGATGCCATAACTCCAAATATAGTTAATAATACAATTATTATAAGTAATATTGAACTAATTACAATACCTGCTATTGCAAGTCCTTTTCCTTCACCTTCGTTTTTATTAGCATTAACAAGTCCAATTATAGAGAAAATTAATCCTAACCAAGACGAATATCCACAGCATAAAAGTGAAACAAGTGATATTACAAATCCTGCAATTGCCATACCATTACTCTTTTTAGTTACGTAAGTTTGGTTATAAGTTACGTTTGTGCCTGCATTACTTGCTGCACTTTCATTAGTATTTTCATTTGATGTGTTAGCTTCTTCTGTTTTTTCTTCTTCTATTTTTGTACCACAATTCTTACAAAACTTACTTTCATCTTCTAATTCTTTTCCACACTCTCTGCAAAATTTAGCCATAACATAAACTCCTTTCTTATATAATCAGTATACCAGTTTAAATGTGCATTGGTCAATAAATTAACCTTCCTTATCATCTTTTATATCTTCTAACTTTACGCTTACAAGTTTAGATACACCAGACTCTTGCATTGTAATGCCATATAAAACATCAGCGTATTCCATAGTTTTCTTCTTATGGGTAATTACAATAAATTGTGTTTTATTTTTAAATTCATTTAAGAATTTTCCAAAGTTATCTACGTTTACTTCATCAAGTGCTGCTTCAACCTCATCTAAAATGCAGAATGGAACTGGTCTTGTCTCTAATATTGCAAATAAAAGTGATATTGCAGTTAATGTTTTTTCACCACCTGATAAAAGTGAAATATGTCTTAGTGTTTTTCCTGGAGGCAATGCCTTAATATCTATACCAGTTGTTAAAACATCTTCTGGATTAGTTAATTTAAGCTCAGCATCCCCACCAGAAAATAACTTTTTAAATACCTCTTTAAACTTAACTTTAATAACATCAAAAGTTTCTAAGAACTTTTCTTTCATTATTCCATCTAATTCTTTTATTATTTCTAAAATAGTATCTTCTGCTTTTTCTAAGTCAGATTTTTGTGCAGTTAAGAATTCATATCTTTTTGAAACTCTTTCATACTCTTCTATAGCACCTACATTTACGTCACCTAATTTTTTAATTTCAGCCTTACATTTATCTACTATTTCCCTTGCCTCTTTAGGATCCATATCAAGGAAATAATTAGCTTTAGCATTAGAAAAAGTCATAGAATAATCTTCTGTTAATGTATTAAGTAAGTTATCTAACATAACGTCTGCTCTATTTACCTTTATTTCTAAATCTTTTAATTCTTTTGTTTTAGAATAATATTCTTGGTTATTTAATTTATTATTCTTTTCCATGGTAAATATTGTATCTTTATAATCCGTTATCTCTGATTTTAATGAATCTATCTTAAGTGATAATTCATTTTTTTCTTTTTCTTTTTCATAGTATTCTTTTACTATTTTTTCTTCTTCTTTAGAAAGTGTTCCGCTTTCTAGTTCATCTAAAGTTTTACTTTCTGTTTTTAGTTTTTCTAATTCTTCAGAAAATAACTTATATCTTTCAGATTCAAACTTAAGTGATATTTCATAATTCGTCTTTTCTTCTAATAATTTATTTCTTTCTTCTAAAACCATTTTGTACAAATCATCATTTTTATTTATATCTTCTTCTATTTCTGATCTTTTTATTTGTAAATTTTCTAAATACTTTAAATTATCTTCTAAGTCATGTTTCTGAGCTATTAAATTAGTTGTAGCTTTAGTATTACCACCTGTTAAAGAACCACCTTGATGAAGTAATTCCCCTTCTAACGTAACTATTTTATATCTATAATTTATTTTTCTTGCTACTTTATTTGCACTATCTATATCACTAACTACTATGGTTGTTCCAAGTTGATTTTTTATTATGTTATCATATGTTGATTCATATCTTACTAAATCTGATGCAACACCTATAAACTCACTTAAATCTTTTAAAATCCTATATGTATCCCTATCAATTTCTCTTTTCTTTATTATGTTAAGTGGGAAAAATGTTGCTCTACCAAATTTATTTACCTTTAAGAAATTAATAGCTTCTTTAGCACAAAACTCATCATCACACACTATAAAGTTAGAAGATGATGAAAGTGCTGTTGATATTGCAGTAGTATACTCTCTATCCGTTTCAACTAAGGCACCTATAACACCATGAATACCAGAAAGTTTAGGATTATCTAAAACGTTTTTAACAGCAAAAGGAAGTCCTGAATTATTTTCTATTGCATTTTTTAACATTTCAATTTTATATTTAGTTTCGTTTTCTAATCTGTTTTGTTTATTTAAAATATTTTCGTTATCATCATGAGTTTTTCTTACACTTATAAATTCTTCTTCTTTTTCGTTTAATTTTAAAACTATAGAATTTACTTTTTTATTTAATATTTCTATTGTGTTTTTAATACCAAACATTTCATTTTCTTTTTTCAAAATAGATTCTTTTATATTAACTAAGTTATCGTGTACCTTGCTATCTTTAGCATCGTATTTTTGTCTTTCTACGATAAGATCTTTCTTACCAAGTAAATCCCTTGCCTCTTCTACTTTTTTAGTTAAAAGAGATTGCATTTTATATAGCTCTTCTTCTTTTTTAGTTTGAATAAGTTTTAGTTCTTCTACTTTTGATGAAGAAACATTACTCTCTTTTTCTAATTTTATTACATCTTCTGATAATTCATTTATCTTATGTTTATTTAGTTGGTATTCTGCATTTATCTTATCTACTTCACTTACTATTAAAGATACTTCAACTTCATCTAACTTACTTTTATTTTCTAAATATTTTTTTGCATCACTACTTTGTTTTTTTAATGGTGCTATACTAGTTTCAAGCTCTAATATAATATCGTTTACACGTGACATATTATCATGCGTTCTATCTAGTTTTCTTAACGCTTCATCTTTTCTTTTCTTATACTTTAAAGTACCTGCAGCAGATTCAAATATTATTCTTCTCTCTTCTGGTTTATTAGATAAAATTGCACCTATATCACCTTGTGATATTATGTTAAATGACTCTTTGTTAACACCCGTATCAACCAATAAATCTTGAATGTCTTTTAGTCTTACCTTTTCGTTATTTAGGTAATACTCATTTTCACCCGTTTTATAAATACACCTTTTAATTGATACTTCAGTATAATCTAATGGTAAATATTTATCAGTATTATCAAATACTAAAGTTACGCTGGCCGACTGCGCTGCACGTCTTGATTTACTACCAGAAAAAATAACGTCGCTCATTAAGCCTTCACCACGTAATTGTTTAACTGATTGCTCTCCTAATACCCAGCGTACGGCATCTACTATGTTACTTTTACCACTTCCGTTTGGTCCTACAACACCCGCTATTCCTTTGTTAAGTTCTATTTTAGTTTTTTCCGCAAACGACTTAAAGCCTGATGTACGAATCTCTTTTAAATACATTACTTTTCGCTCCTTCTTATAGAGGCTTTTTTTTCTAGTGCGTGATGAGCTGCCTCTTGTTCTGCCTCTTTTTTAGATTTTGCCGTTCCAGTACCTAGTACTATACCATCTACTATTACGTTCATGGTAAAGGTTCTATCATGAGCTGGTCCTTCTTCTTTTACAAGTTCATAGGTTACTGACTTTTTAGTAGTTTGAACCATCTCTTGTAAATTAGATTTATAATCCATAAAAAATGTTTCCGGTTTATCTTCAATAAATGGAATAACAACATCATACACTATTTCCCTTGCCTTAGGATATCCTTGATCTAGGTACACTGCTCCCAAAAAGGATTCAAACATATCCGCAAGTGTTGCTTTCCTATATCTTCCACCTTGTGCTTCTTCTCCTTTTCCTACTTTTACATATTTAGGAAAATCTAAAAGTTTAGCATATTCATATAAAGCATTTTCACATACATACATTGACCTTATTTTAGTCATTTTTCCCTCTTCATAATCAAACTTATTATAAAGATAATCACTCATAATTAAATCTAAAACTTTATCACCTAAAAACTCAAGTCTTTGATAATCTTCTAAAGAGTCATGTTCATTACAATATGATGAATGTGAAAAGGCTGTATCATAAATATGCATATTATTTGTTTTAATATTAAATTTATCTAATAATTTCATATTTTTATCACCCACTAAATTATAACAAAAAAACTAGATTTAATCTAGTTCTATAAAAGTATTATAATTTATCAATTTACTTTGTCATACTTTTTGGAGCATCTTTTTCTGAAGACGCTACAGCATCATCTAAATAATTATCCAATGACTCTAGTTCTGATTCAATTTGATTATGCAAATCAACATCTTTATCTATACCATATGTTCCTTTTATATCTCTTACAAACTTATAATTTAATTCTCGGTAATTAATATCCATTATTATCTGAGTATGTGATCTTACATCTGCCCCTTCTATATAACTTGCAAAATTAAAGTTCAACTCTGGATCTCCACTATTTATTATCACTCTACCATGAGCTCTTACATCCGCTCCTATTATATCTTTTGCAAATTTATAATTCCATTCTAGATCGCCACTATTTATTATTACTTGTCCATGAGCTTTTACATCTGCCCCTTCTATATATCTTGCAAAATAATAATTCCATTCTAGATCGCCACTATTTATTATTGCTTGACCATGAGCTCTTACATCTGCTCCTTTTACATGTTTTGCAAATAACAAATTCCATCTTGTATCTCCATTGTTTATTATTACTTGTCCATGAGCTTTTTCGTCTGCTCTTTTTATATCTCTTGCAAACTTATAATTCCAATATGAAGTTCCATCATTTAATATAACATGCCCATGTGATCTTGCATCTGATTTCTTTATATCCTTAGCAAACAAATAATTAAAGTATGAATCTTCACTATTTATCACCACTTGTTCATGCGCCCTTATATCTGCTCCCTTTATATTTCGTACGAACCAATAAGATAATTCTGGATTTTTTAAATTAAGAATTTTAGATTCAAATCTACTAATTATTAATTGATCACTTACACCACTATTAATCAAATTCTCTATCATTTTTTCTATTTGAAATTCTTTATCATTATAACCATTCACAATTAACACCTCTTTCTAAAAAATCATGGTTATTATTATATCATTTTTTATTTGTAAGTCAACCACCTTTAAATAAAGTATTAGTTAAAGAGAATCAATTGTCATTTAAATACTTTAGTCGGATAACAAAAAAACTAGATTTAATCTAGTTTTATAAAAGTATTATAATTTATCAATTTACTTTGTCATACTTTTTGAAGTATCTTTTTCTGAAGACGCTATAGCATCATCTAAATAATTATCCAATGACTCTAGTTCTGATTCAATTTGATTACCATATTTAAATACAACTTGTTCATGAGCCTTTACATCTGCTTCCTTTACACCTTCTGCAAAAAGATAATTCCATTTTGGATCTCCACTATTTATTATTGTTTGACCATGAGCTCTTACATCAGCTCCTTTTACATCTCTTACAAATATATAATTCAACTCTGGATCTCCACTATTTATTATCACTCTACCATGAGCTCTTACATCCGCTCCTATTATATCTCTTGCAAATTTATAATTCCATTCTAAACTTCCACTATTTATTATTGCTTGACCATGAGCTCTTACATCTGCTCCTTTTACATATCTTGCAAACATATAATTATAGCATGGATCACCATTTCTTATTATTACTCGCTCATGAGCTTCTACATCTGCTCCTTTTATATCTTTCGCAAATTTGTAGTTCCATTCTAAACTTCCACTATTTATTATTACTTGTCCATGAGCATTTATATCTGATCCTTTTACATTTTTTGCAAATTTATAATTCCACTCTGGATCTCTTTTATCTATTACTGCTTGTTCATGAGCTTTTACATCTATTCCTTTTACATTTTTCGCAAACCAAAAATATAATTCTGGTTTTTTAAAATCAAAAATTTTAGATTCAAATCTACTAATTATTAATTCATCATCTACACCATTACGAATTAAACTCTCTATCATTTCTATTATTTTTTCTTCTTTATCATTATAACTATTCACGATTAACACCCCTTTTAAAAAAAATTATGACTGTTATTATATCATTTTTTATTTATAAGTCAACCCCTTTAAATAAAGTATTAGTTAAAGAGACAAATGCAAATTCAATAGACATTTAAATACTTTAGTTAAATAACAAAAAACTAGATTAAATCTAGTTTTATAAAAGTATTATAATTTATGAATTTACTTTGTCATACTTTTTGAAGCATCTTTTTCTGAAGACGCTATAGCATCATCTAAATAATTATCTAACAACTCTAGTTCCGATTCAATTTGATTACCATATTTAAATACAACTTGTTCATGAGCTTTTACATCTGCTCCTGCTATATATCTTGCAAACTTATAATTCCATTCTGGATCTCCACTATTTATTATTACTTGTTCATGAGCTCTTACATCTGCTCCTATTATATCTCTTGCAAATTTATAATTCCATTCTAGATCACAACTATTTATTACTGCCTTACCATGTCCATTTGATTTTGTATCTATTCCATCTATATATCTTGCAAATTTGTAGTTCAACTCTGGATCTCCACTATCTTTTATTACCTGTCCATGGGCTTTTACATCTGATCCTCTTACATTTTTTGCAAAATTAAAGTTCCACTCTAGATCTCCACTATTTATTATTGCTTGACCATGAGCTCTTACATCTGCTCCTTTTACATATCTTGCAAACATATAATTATAGCATGGATCACCATTTCTTATTATTACTCGCTCATGAGCTTCTACATCTGCTCCTTTTATATCTTTCGCAAATTTGTAGTTCCATTCTAAACTTCCACTATTTATTATTACTTGTCCATGAGCATTTATATCTGATCCTTTTACATTTTTTGCAAATTTATAATTCCACTCTGGATCTCTTTTATCTATTACTGCTTGTTCATGAGCTTTTACATCTATTCCTTTTACATTTTTCGCAAACCAAAAATATAATTCTGGTTTTTTAAAATCAAAAATTTTAGATTCAAATCTACTAATTATTAATTCATCATCTACACCATTACGAATTAAACTCTCTATCATTTCTATTATTTTTTCTTCTTTATCATTATAACTATTCACGATTAACACCCCTTTTAAAAAAAATTATGACTGTTATTATATCATTTTTTATTTATAAGTCAACCCCTTTAAATAAAGTATTAGTTAAAGAGACAAATGCAAATTCAATAGACATTTAAATACTTTAGTTAAATAACAAAAAACTAGATTAAATCTAGTTTTATAAAAGTATTATAATTTATGAATTTACTTTGTCATACTTTTTGAAGCATCTTTTTCTGAAGACGCTATAGCATCATCTAAATAATTATCTAACAACTCTAGTTCCGATTCAATTTGATTACCATATTTAAATACAACTTGTTCATGAGCTTTTACATCTGCTCCTGCTATATATCTTGCAAACTTATAATTCCATTCTGGATCTCCACTATTTATTACTATTTGTTCATGGGTTTTTATATTAGCTCCTGCTATATATCTTGCAAACTTATAATTCCATTCTGGATCTCCACTATTTATTACTATTTGTTCATGGGTTTTTATATTAGCTCCTGCTATATATCTTGCAAACTTATAATTCCATTCTGGATCTCCACTATTTATTACTATTTGTTCATGGGTTTTTATATTAGCTCCTGCTATATCTCTTGCAAATTTATAACTCCACTCTGGATCTATTTTATCTATTACTGTTTGCTCATTAGATTCTATATCTATTCCTTTTACATTTTTTGCAAACCAAAAATATAATTTTGGATTTTTTAGGTTAAGAATTTTAAATTCAAATCTACTAACTATTAATCGATCACTTACACCACTATCAATCAAATTCTTTATCATTTCTATTATTTTTTCTTCTTTATCATTATAACTATTCACGATTAACACTCCTTTTAAAAAAATTATGGCTATTATTATATCATTTTTTATTTACAACATCAACTAATAGATACTATAATTTTTCGATCATAAATTTTCATTATGTGATTATTTTGATAAACGTTCCACATCAAAAAGTACCAGTTGAAGGCGAGAAAATCTTTTTTCTACCTTACCCTTTACTTTATAAACTCCAGGAATTGGTATATTAAAGAATTTATTATAAGTTTTAGGAAACATAACTAGTTCTACAGTTCCATATGAATCACTAGCATTTAAAAACATCATTTTTTCATTTCTTTTTGTATCAATTTCTTTTTTTCTTTCAATGTATAAAACCATGCTTATATTTTTATCAAAATATTTATTTAATATATTAGTTGTTATGCTTGATTTTGTTATGTATTTGCTAGTTGGGTGATTACTTATGTAAAAACCAAATAAGGCAACCTCATGCTTTGTTAGTTCGTCTTTTGAGTATTCATTATACTCTTTTAATTCTGGTTTTAAGACTAAACTCTCATCTAAATCATTACACAGATCAGCATAATTAATTGCATCATTTAAGTTTTCTATTAAAGTCTTTCTAGTTTTTCCAAACGAATCTAAAGCTCCTGATAATATAATATTTTTTAAAACATCACGTCCTAATTTATAACATCTTCTAACAAAATCTAAATATGAAGTAAAACTTCCGTTTAAATCCCTTTCTCTTACTATTTCTTTAGCGGTTAATACCCCTATTCCTTTTATAAGAGATAAAGGAAGAACTAACTTATCTTCTATAACATTATATTTATCCGTTGATATATTTATAATTGGTCCTGTAACTTCTACTCCAAGGCTTTTACATTCATCAATTATACTCTTAGTTTTATTAGAAGATGAAATACTATTATTTAAAAGTTCTGTTTCAAAATAAACTGAATAATGTACCTTTAAATATGCTATTTTATAGCCAATTATTGCATAACTAACAGAGTGTGCTTTATTAAATCCATAATTAGCAAATTTAAGTATTAGGTTATATACTTCGTTTAACGTTTTTTCATCATAACCATTGCTTAATCCGCCGGATATAAAGTCATCCTTATATGATAATAACAAATCTTCTTTTTTCTTACTCATAGCACGTCTTAATTCATCTGCCTTAGCATATGAAAACCCAGCCATCTTTCTTGCTATTTGCATTATTTGTTCTTGATATACAATTATTCCACAAGTAGAAGATAATATATCTTTTAAATCTTCATTAATATATGATATCTTCTGAAGATTATGACGTCTTTTAACATACGTATCTATGTTTTCCATAGGTCCCGGTCTAAAAAGTGCAACTGCTGCTACTAAATCATTTATGTTTTCTGGTTTTAAATTACTTATAAACTTTTTCATCCCTTGTGACTCAAACTGGAATACACCATCTAAATTACCGTTTTTAAATAAATCATACGTACTTTTATCATCAAGTGGTATATCACTAAATTTAATGTTTGCTTTTTTTATTACCCTATCTATTATAGTAAGGTTTTTAAGACCTAAAAAGTCCATTTTTAAAAGTCCTAAGTCCTCTATATAATTCATTGTATATCCACAAATATATGAACCTTCTTGGTTTATGGTTAAAGGAACGTAATTAGAAAGTTTTTTATTTGATATAATAACTCCCGCTGCATGCTGTGAAATATGTCTTTTAAGCCCTTCTAAATGAAGCGATATATCATATATCTTTCTTAGAACTTCATCATCATTTAATATTCTTTTTACGTTTATGTTTTTCAACTCGTAAGACAAATCTTTTTTATCATCAAAGTTTTTAAGTAAATTATCAATTTTAAAACCACTTACATCAAATATTCTAGCAACATCCCTAATAACTTGTTTTGCAAGTAAATTAGAAAAAGTAATTATTCCAGATACATGCGATTTTCCGTATTTATCTTCTACGTATTTTATTACTTCTTCTCTTCTTTCAGCATCAAAGTCTATATCAATATCAGGCATTGTAACCCTATCAGGATTTAAAAATCTTTCAAATAACAAATCATATTTAAGTGGATCTATATCAGTTATTCCAAGTGAATATGAAACAAGGCTTGATGCCGCAGAACCCCTACCTGGACCTACCATTATTTTATTTTTCTTAGCATATTTAACATAATCCCATACAACTAAAAAATAGTTACAAAAGTTTAATCTTGTTATTATGGAAAGTTCATATTTTAATCTTTCAGCATATTTTAATGGAACTTTATTGTTAAGTCTTTTTTTAAGTCCAATTATACATAGATTAGTTAGGTATTTTTTCTCATCAAATGATGGATCATCATTATAAACAGGTAACAAATCATCCTTTTTAGGAATTGTTAAATTACAGTTAGCACTAATATAATTAGTTGTTTTAACAGCATCTATACTCACGTTTCTTTCTAAACTTACGTCATAATTTAAATCAAAGGTTTCATCTTTTATTTTGTATAAATATTTTAAATACTTTGTGTTTTCTTTATCTAATGTAAGCGTTTTATTTACATAAACTTTATTACCACTTATCATTTTTTCTTGTATCAAATCTTTGTATCCAATAAATACATCACTAGTATAAGCCTTAAAATATTCTTCTTTTTCTTTTGATTCAAAAGGAAGCACCACAATTAAATCATTAATGTAATTTACGATGTTTTCATAAGTTAATTTTCCCTCGTTTAAAAGAGTCATTATGTTACATAAATTTTGGTAACCAGCATAATTTTTAGCATATAATAAAATTGTTTCTTCTAAATTAACTTCAAGACCTATAATTGGCTTAATATCATTTTTAATACATTTGGTATAAAACTCCATTGCACCATATAAATTATCATCACATATTGCGGCACTTTTAATTTCTAAACTCTTTAGCATGCTTATTAAATCATCTATCTTTATTAAACTAGATAATATAGAATAATCCGTCTTTATCCATAAAGGAGTATAGTTCATAAGCATCACCACTTTCTTCTAATAATATTTTACTACAAAAAGGCCTTTTTTCCTATTTTAATTTGACTAATTAGCCATAATATGGTAAAGTTAGATAGCAAACACGCACTTTAAGGAGGAATTAAATATGGCTAAGAAAGTATCTAATAAGAAACCATTATTCGGAAACAAACGTTCTCATGCTTTAAATACAACTAAAATGAGACAAAAAGTTAACATGCAAAAAGTTACTTTAAATGGTGTAACCGTAGTAATGAGTGCTAAGGAAGCTAAAAAGTTTAGAAAAAATAATGCAGCATAATAAAAATACTTCAGTTAAGAAATTGAAGTATTTTTTATTTTATATTTAATCTACACTTTCAGGGCAACTTCCATCTAAACTATAAAAGTATCCATCAAAATAATACCCTTCTCCATTATTGTTGCTATATTTGTTTTGATGTTCTGATGAATAAGAGCCTTTACATACCATTTGATCCTTTCCTTCTGTTAATAAATCATTATCACCCGTTTTAGGATTCGTTGCATCAGACTCTAAATAGTCTTTTAAATCATTAATGGTAACAAAAGTTACATCACTATTAATCGCAAAATAAGCTTCTGATATTTCAACTATTTCTTTAGCAGCCGTATACTTGGATTTTTCTTTAGAATCATTTATATTTTTAAGTACACTTGTAGTTGCAATAACCATTATTATTCCAAGTATTACTATTACCGCAAGTAGTTCTATTAAAGTAAACCCATTTTTATCTTTTTTCATATTATCACCTGTCTTCATATTATCATTGTGCGCATTTTAAGTCAATTTTATTTATTACAAAAAAAGAAACATTTACGTTTCTTTTACTTTTTACCAGTTGAACCAAAACCACTTGTACCACGTATTGTGTCATTAAGTTTATCAACCTCATTAAAGATGGCCTTTATATATGGTGTTACAACAAGTTGTGCTATTCTCTCATATGCATCTATTTCTTTTACTTCATTAGTATGATTATGAAGTGCAACCATTATCTCGCCACGATAATCTGAGTCTATTACACCAACTTTATTTGCGGGTGCAAGCCCTCTTTTTGTTGCAAGACCACTTCTAGCATATATTA
Organism: uncultured Mycoplasmatota bacterium; assembly: GCA_900547225.1. Classification (GTDB taxonomy): domain Bacteria; phylum Bacillota_I; class Bacilli_A; order RF39; family UBA660; genus Aphodocola. Next base: position 127,344 of record URFW01000003.1, on the reverse strand, counting down.
AACCTGCATAACCTTCAGGTAGTTCCATAGCAATTCCAGTTTTAATAAGTTTTGTCTCACCAGGATTAAAGCTTATTTTTTCTTTTGAACAAGCATACAAATCACAACCTGCAGAAAAGTCCGTTCCATAAGTTGGAATCTTTGCATCATTTTCTAATTTTTTAATATTTATTTTTTTAGTATCAATCATAATTACGCTCCTACTAACTTTCTTTCGTCTAATAATACGACGTCACCTTTTTTTAGTGATTTTTTAACATCTATTACCCTTTGATTTGATGACCCGCACCACTTTAATCTAAAATCGTGTAATTCATCTTTATATTGTCCGTCCACTAAAACATCTATGTAATTTAATACTTCTTTTTTCTTTAAATCTCTATCGAATAAAAATCCAGTCCAACACCACACGGTTTTATTAGGATATTTTTCTTTGAATTTTTTTGCAAGTTTTAAAGTTCCGTCTATGTTTTTAGGATGCATAGGCTCACCACCTAAAATAGATAAACCAACGATATAATCCTTACCACATAGTTCAAGTACCTTATCTATGATTTCATCTGTAAACTCTTTTCCACCATTAAAATCATGGGTTTCCTTATTAAAGCAATTTTTACAGTTAAAAGTGCAGCCTTGCATAAAGACTGACACCCTAACTCCTGGACCATTAGATATGTCCATTTTTCTTATTTTGTTATATCTCATAATTAAAGATCAGCATCCTTATTATCAATATGAATTACTCTTTCTTTTATTTCTTGAGTTCTTCCTTTATTCCAGAAATTTGTACCAATATATCCGCATGTTCTTCTTGCAACATTTAGTTTATCGTGATCTCTGTTACCACAGTTTGGACAATACCACTCTAGGTCGTCATCTAAAAGAATTTCTCCTTCATAACCACATTCCTGACAGTAATCAGACTTAGTGTTTAATTCTGCATACATGATATTATCATAAATAAACTTAATAACTTCCATAACAGCATCTAAGTTGTTTGTTAAGTTAGGTGTTTCAATATAACTTATAGCACCACCTGGTGAAAGTTCTTGAAACTCACTTTCAAGTTTTAATTTAGTAAATGCATCAATTTCCTCAAATACAGGTACATGATATGAGTTTGTAATATAATCTCTATCAGTAATTCCTTTAATTTTACCAAAACGTTCTCTTAAACACTTAGCAAACTTATAAGTAGTAGATTCAATTGGGGTGCCATAAACACTATAATCAATGTCTTCTTCATCTTTCCATTTGTTACAAGCAGCATTTAATCTTCTCATTACTTCAAGACCAAACTCTTTACCCTTACCACCATCAGTATGAGAGTGACCAGTCATATATTTAACACATTCATAAAGTCCTGCATATCCAAGTGATATAGTTGAATACCCATGATGTAATAACTCATGGATGCTTTCTCCTTTACCTAATCTTGCAAGTGCTCCATGTTGCCATAAAATAGGTGCAACATCGGAAGTTACTTTAGATAATCTCTTATGTCTTGCTTGAAGCGCTCTATGACATAACTCTAGTCTTTCATCCATAATCTTCCAGAATAAATCCATATCCTTATCAGATGATAATGCGGCATCAACTAAGTTAATTGTAACAACTCCTTGATTAAACCTACCATAGTACTTTGGTTTCCCATTAGAATCAACATAAGGAGTTAAGAATGATCTACATCCCATGCAAGGGAAACACTGTCCGTTTCCATTTTTATCAACTTTTAATTTCTTCATTATTTTTTCTGATATGTAATCCGGAACCATACGTTTAGCCGTGCATTTAGCAGCAAGTTCTGTTAAGTAATAATACTTGCTATCTTCATGTATGTTATCTTCTTCAAGTACGTATAAAAGTTTAGGAAATGCAGGAGTTATGTAAACGCCCTTTTCGTTTTTCATACCCATTGTTCTTTGTTTTAATATTTCTTCAATTATCATGGCAAGTTCTTCTTTATACTCGTCTGTTTCACCTAAATACAAGCATACTGATAAGAAAGGTGCTTGACCATTAGTTGTAGTCATTGAATTAATTTGATATTGGAAAGTTTGAACACCATCTGTTATTTCCTTTGCTAAATCTTCTTTAGCATATTTTTCACACTGAGCCTTAGTAAACTTTCTTTTTTTATACTTATCTAAGAATCTGTTATAACTTTCTCTAACAAAAGGTGCTAAATGAGTCATTGTAACAGTTGCACCACCATACTGACTTGAGTTAACCGCTGTTATAAGTTGCGTTGCAATAGTCATTGCAGTTAAGAATCTGTGTGGTTTTTCAATCATAACACCATTTATGTTAGTACCGTTTTGAAGCATGTCTTCAAGATTAATTAAATCACAGTTATGAAGTGCATTTTGTGCAAAATAATCCATATCATGAAAATGTATTATTCCTTCATCATGAGCTTTTACGATGTCTTCAGGAAGCAAAAACCTTCTTGATATATCAGTTGATGTAATACCTGCTATATAATCTCTTTGAGTAGTAACAACCTTAGCGTTCTTATTAGAGTTTTCAGTATTCCAATAATCACTTTCACCATCAATTAACTCCTTAATTGAAAGATCTGTAGTATTACTTTTTCTAACAAGCTCTCTAGTATATCTATAAGTTATATATTCTTTAGCAAGAGCAAACTTATTTAACGCCATTAGTCTCATTTCAATTATATCTTGAATGTCTTCAACTAATATTCTTCTTTTCTTTAAACTTTCTATGTATTTTATTATGTTTTTTATTTGAGTATCTGATACTCTATCTTCTTCTTGTACCTCTTCATTTGCTTTTTTTATAGCAATTTCAATTTTTTCTGGACAATAATCAACCATATGTCCATCTCTTTTAATTACCTTCATAATGTACTCCTCTTATTTTTATTACAACTCAAATATAGCACATTAATTAAAATACGTATTGTTGCAATTGCAACTTTTTTAAAAAAATGGTATTATTTTATTAGGTGATTAAAAATGCGTAGGTTATTTGGTAAAATAAGTGTAAATGAAGAGCGTAAACTACTAAAATTATTAGAGACAAGTGTCCTTACATTTAAAAAAGATACGGTAATATTATCATCAGTAAGGGATAACATAATAGGAATAATATTAGAAGGTAAAGCTCAAATAATTAGAACGGACTACAATGGAAACAGAACAATTATAGAAGAACTTGAAGAAGAATCCGTATTTGGTACTGCCATATCCTCTTTATCAAGCGATGAATGTGAAATAATAACTAAAGAGGAAACTAAGGTTTTAATAATTGATTATGACTTAATAATCTCATCAAAAAACAATAATTACTCTTATTATAATCAGTTTATAAAAAACTTGCTTGAAATAACAACCAATATAATAGAAGAAAAAAACGATAGAATTGAAATATTAACTAAAAAAACAATAAGGGATAAACTCTTAGAATATTTTAATATATATAGAAAAAAACACGCATCAAAAATAATTTACCTGCCATTTAGTTTTACAGATCTAGCAGATTTTCTTGCGGTTGATAGAAGCGCAATGTCAAGGGAACTTAAAAACCTAAAAGAAGAAGGTTTTATTGAAACTAAAGGAAGAAGAATCTCACTTTTATATAAATAGCAAAAAAATCAAGAAAGTTAATTATTTTCTTGATTTTTATTACTTTTTTTTGACCTTATTTCGTTCAATAATAAATCTTTAAATGTATCTTTTTGAACTGAGTAAGTTTTTAAAGAACCATGTCTTCTATAACTTACTAAGCTTTCATCACGCTCTTTATCACCTAAAATTAAGGTAATAGGAATTTTTTTAGTTTGAGATTCTCTCATTTTGTATGATAATTTTTCATCTCTATCATCTAATTCTACCCTAACGGATGCATCTTTTAGCATTTTATATATTTCGTTAGCATAAGTTAAATGATAATTATTGTTAACCGGAATAATATTTACTTGTACTGGAGCTAGCCAAGTTGGAAAAGCACCTTTAGTTTCTTCAATTAAAAATGCTGTAAACCTGTCAAATGTTCCAAATATTGCTCTATGAAGAACAACAGGAGTTTTCTTTTCTCCCTTATTATCAATGTAAGAAAGATCAAATCTTCTTGGAAGTAAGAAATCTAACTGACAAGTTGATAAAGTAACCTCAGGCCCTACAGCAGGTTTTACTTCAACGTCAAGTTTAGGTCCATAAAATGCAGCTTCTCCTACAGCCTCAAAGTAATCAACGTTTAATTCATTTAAAACTTCTCTTAATTTAGCCTCTGCTTCATTCCACATCTTATCATCATCAAAGTATTTTTTCTTATCTTCCGGATCTCTAAGTGAAAGTCTAAACTTATAATCCTTTATTCCAAAATCATGATAAACATCAAGTATTAAGCTAACAACTTTTTTAAATTCCTCTTTAATTTGTTCTGGAGTTACAAAAAGGTGGGCATCATTTTGACACATGCATCTAACACGTTCAAGGCCCTTAACAGCTCCTGATGCTTCATATCTAAAGTCTGTTGCAAACTCTCCTATTCTAACTGGTAAATCACGGTATGAATGTAATTTGTTTTTAAACACCAACATATGATGTGGACAATTCATAGGGCGAAGTACAAACTCTTCATCATCAACCTTCATCATTGGAAACATATTTTCTTTATAATGATCCCAATGACCTGATGTTTTATATAAATCAACCGTTCCAACACATGGAGAATATACGTGTTCATATCCCAAGTTTCTTTCTTTTTCATATATATAATTTTCTAGTTCTTTACGAATTACAGCACCATTTGGAAGCCAAATTGGCATACCTGCTCCAACTAATTCGTGATTCATAAAAATCTCTTGTTCTTTTCCTATTTTTCTATGATCTCTTTGTTTTCTTTCTTCAAGTTCATTTAGGTAATTATTTAAGTCTTCTTCCGTCTCAAAACATACACCATATATTCTTTGAAGCATCTTGTTTTTAGAATCACCCTTAAAATATGCGCCAGAGTGTTTAATCAGTTTAAAATACTTCATTTTCTTTGTTGTCTCAACGTGAGGTCCACGGCAAAGATCAGTAAAATCTCCTTGCGTATAACAAGAAATAACAGTATTATCTTCGTCCATACGATTTATCAAATCTATTTTATATGGATCATCTTTAAATCTTTCTAAAGCTTCCTTTTTAGATATTTCTTCTCTATAAATTCTCTTATCAGATTTAGCACATTTTTTCATTTCTTTTTCTATTTTTGGTAAATCTTCATCAGTTAAAGTCTTATCTCCTAGGTCTATGTCATAGTAAAATCCTTCTTCTATAACTGGACCTACCCAAAATTTAGCATTAGGATATAAATGCTTTACAGCTTGTGCAAGTAAGTGTGCACAAGAGTGATTAAGTACATTTAATTTTTCATTTTCTTTTATGTTTATCATTAGTAATCATTCCCTTCTACTTCATTTTTTAATTTAAATGTTCTTATGTTAAAGCCACCTTGTTTTTCATAATAATAATTTATTAAATTTTCTATGTTTTTATACATAACACTTGGTTTATCCATCTCAAAGCACTTTACGTATAATTTAATAAACTCTCTTTCGGGCAAATTAAATACGTGGCACTCTCTTCTATAATCTTCATCGGTTAATATCTTGTATATCTTTGTTTTAGGAAGCTTTGGAAGCGCTAAAAACTCAGCATATTTATCATAAACATCTCCCAATAAAGAATAGTATATCAAGTTAAAATTAAAACTATTTTCTTTTAATGAAACCTTAAGTTCATCCAAATAATTCCATAAGTGATAGTTATTCATACCTAATTTATGGCCTGTTATATTATCTAACTTTCTATCAATATATTCTAGTGCTTTAGTTTGAATACGTGATGCGCTGCCATCTAAATCATATATTACTTTTCCGTATGCTAACATATTAGCAGTCTTTTGTTTTCCATTTAAATATTCTTCTTCCATACGTTTTTCTATTCCAGATAAAGTATCAATAAAATATTCTATTAGATAACTATTAGAATCGGTGCATCCCATTTCCTTATAGTAGCATCCACTTTTCAATACCAAATAAACATTTATATCAGAATACTCGTTATTGGTATTTGTTGCATAACTACCACATAAAATTGCACCAGTAACATCATCATTATCTTCATACTTTTTTAAGAACTCCCTTAAGGCTAATTTCCATTTCTCTACCATTTTACCACCTTCTTTAAAACAAAAAGGACAGTACCAAAGGAGTGCAAAATGCACGGTACCATCCTTAATTTAACTTAATTTGATAACGTGCTTATTGCACGGGATTCTCTTTCGAGTCCAACTTAGAAGTAGTAATCTTATAATTAGTTTGTCTATTTTTCACCATCATAGACTCTCTTTAAAACATCGTTATAAAATCTTGTCTTCATCAATGTATTTATACCAAAATAATACTACAAAATGTAATATAAGTCAATTAATACTTATTGTTTTTTATTTATATTTTATGTATAATCTTTACGGTGATAATATGAATTCTAACAACAATAATAATCCTTATGTTTTATGGACCTTTTTTATAGGATACTATATGTTATATTTAATTTTTGGAGGATTAATATCCTTCCTTATAGGTTTTTCAGTTCTTTCTATAACAATTTTAATAGTTATTATAAGAAATAAAATAAGAGAAAAAAGAGCATTTCAAAAATTAAATTTTAATTTTAAATACATAAGAGAAATTCCAAATTACATAGACGTTAATGATATTATGTTTTTAAATCATACAAGTTTTTGGAGCCATAAAAACATTAAACTAATAATAATGCAGTTATATCTTAAGGGTGTATTAGAAATCAAAACCGAAAATAACAAAACAATAATAACGAAATCAGATAAAAAATTCATGGTTTCATACGCTGAAAAATATATATGTGATTATATAACTAGTGAAAATAAAGATAATTTTAATTATATTAATTATACTAACATGGTTAAAAGAGACGTATTAAATAAATGTTTGGCGTATAACGAAAAAGATTTAAGTTTCTTTAAATTTTACTTTTTTCTTAGCTGTTTAGTATTTTTGGCTTTTTCAGTTTCATTCTTTTTAGGTTCATTATATAAGAATTGGGATTTGAATATTTCTGTGGTAACAGGATTTATATTGCTTAACTTTCCAAGCATATTTTTATCACAAATAGATAGAATAACAAAAACATTAAACCTAAAGTTTTCGGATAAGGGTTGGGCATATAAATACATAATAAAATCTTACAAAAAATTTCTAAAAGATTTCACAAGAATGAATGAGTTAAAAAACAATGATTATCCATTATGGGAAAGGCATCTTTTATTTGCACAAGCACTAAACATTAACTTAGATTATAATAGTTTACCTGATATTAAAATGAATATCCTAGATAACAAAGAAAAATAGAGGTTCTCAAAGCTGAGCCTCTATTTTCTATTATTTTGCCCTATCATTTCAGCATCTATAGTTAATTGTTTTATTCTTTCTATAATTCTTACAGCCTTTACTCTTTCTGACTTATTAGTTGTTGAGACACTTAAATGTTCTTCTAACTCTTTTAAGTTCAAGTTAGACGTAATAAAAGTTGGAAGATGTTCTTGCATTCTATACTGAAGTATTGTACCTAATATTTCATCCCTTGACCATGAAGTAACCCCTTCTGCTCCTAAATCATCAATTAAAAGTAATTTAGCATATTTCACTTCATTATATTTATCTTTAAATTCGTAAGATGATGATGATGAATAACTAGATTTTAAACTTCTTAAGTATTCAGGCCAATACGTTATTACACTTCTAACGTTTTCTTTTGCAAGTTCATTAAACATTGCTGCTAGAAGATAAGTTTTACCACATCCAAAATTACCATGTAAATATAAACCTTTACCAAAGTTTCCTTTTTTGTATTCTTTTATGTAATTTAAAATCCATTTTATTACTTTTTCTCTTTGCTTATCATCAGTGTAAATATCTTTTATTTTAGCTTCTCTTATTTCTCTTGGAACGTCCATACTAGTAACGTTTTTTTGATACTTACAATCACTTAAATACTTTTCTTTATATTTACAAGCTACATAAGAAAAATTTAACTTTCCCTCTTTTAATACTGGCAAAAAGCAAAAACCAGTCATTTTATTTTTACATGCTGCTAAATTTTTACAAGATTTACAATTTTTATATTCTTCTTTAGAATCTTCAAACAAACTTGTATGTTTCATAAGTTCATCATCACTTAAATTAATACTATCAGTAAGTTCTTTAAAGTAAGGATCTTTTTTTGCTTCTTCATAAGCTACTTTTAACTTATATTTTAAATCCTTAACACCTTTAATAGTGTTATTAATATTTTCCATAACAAATCCCCCTTCTATGAAAATTCTTTAAGCATATCCTTTAATGATTTTTCATCATCGGCACTTATTTCTTCTTTTTTTATACTTTGATTAAACCAGTCAGGTAGTACTTCTTCTTTTACGTTTTTTCTTGCATTAAAATTAGACTGAGTATTTATCTTTTTAGATTTTTTGTATTCTTTTTCAGCTTCCTTCATCGCTTCTTCAACGGTTTCTATGTTAAGTCTTTTCCATTGGGACGCTATTGCTTCTAAAAAGCCTCTGGTTAATTTTTTATTGTTTATTTTTAATACGTAGTCAATTAAAACGTTTACGACACCAGGATTAAGTTTAAAGTCACTTAAAAGTGTTTCTAAAAGAGATAAATCTCTAGAAGATGGTTTAGCGCCATTACTTCTTCCCTTAAGAAAATTATAAGGTGTAGTGTTTTCAAAAACATAAATCATTTTAGCACGTCTATCATCTGCTCCTACCGGGTTCTTTAAATATTCAGGTTGACTTTTATATATTAATGAAGGAAGTTTATTATCATTTTCATATTTATAATAATTCCTTACGTTCTTTCTTAATAAAACTTTATCTATAAGTCCGTTTTCTTTAATGGAATTTAAAATAGGAGACTTCATATCATTAGCATCTAAATTATAAACAAAAGAAAGTTCATTAATAAGTTCCCTAACTTCCCTACTAAACGTTCTATTAGTTATAACACCACTTGGTACTATCGACATTAAAAGATCAAAATCAAATGCCTTATCTATTCTTATCTCTCCAACTTTATTAACACGTAAATCTTCATTTAAGTTATCATAAGAAGATGCCGGTACACTTTCAAATACAGAATCAAAGGTACTTGTAAGTTCTTCATAAGAAGACAAATTAATTCTTGGAACCTTAAAATATTTAAGTAAGTTTTCATATTCTTTTTTACCTACGTTATTATATAAAACTATGTTTAGTATTGGATGATTAAAAAATTCAGATGCTGAAATTGGAGAAAACATTTCATATACATAATTATTAACATCACCTTTTTTAACAAAGGTTTTTAAAAGTCCAACACCCTCTAGTTTTTTTCTAGCTGTTACTATTGAATCCATTTTTACTCTAAGTGAAGTCATTAAATGATGATGAGTATATTCACCACTTAATAGTTCTGTTTTATCTAAATCAGTCCATAAAGTGTAATATAAATCAGTTGCAATACAACCTATTATTGGTTGGTATAGCATGCTTATTATTTTTCTATCACTTTCATTTAGTATAGTACGGTTTACTACTACAAAAGTATCCGCTGGTAAAATGTTTATTTCTCTTTTCATAGTAAACCCTCCTTATATAACTAATTATAATACATTTTTCTTATTATTTTCAAGATTAACATAACAAAAAGCCTATAAAAGGCTTTTAGGTGCGTTATAAATAATAAGTTCATGTTGACATCTAGTTGCAACAACATAGTATAAATATCTTTCTTTTTTAGTATACATATTATCTTTAGAAGTGTATGAAATTACTGAATCAAATTCTAATCCTTTTGCTAAATAACTTGGTACTATAACTAAGTTTTTATTAAATTTCTTATCTTTATCCTCCATCAAGCTAATTTCATTTATTTGTTGTTTTAGAAAATCATAAAGCATTATAGCTTCTTCCTTATCCTTCGTTATAATGGCAAGAGACTTATACTTATCCTTTAAATTATTAATATCATTTATTAAATATTTTATATCATCTCTAAATTTAACTGGGATATTACTTTCTCGTCTTATTGCACTAATGTGTTTTAAACCTAATATTTTATTTGTATACTCTATTATCTCTTTAGATGAACGATACGTTTTATTAAGCTCTACATACTTACTATTATCATTTAATATATTTGTTAAAACTTCTAAAGTTTCATACTTTTGATAAGGATTAATTGTCTGATTAACATCTCCTAATATCGTAAATGACGCTCTTTTAAATATTTTACTTAATATTACATACTGCATTTCATTATAGTCTTGAGCTTCATCTATTATTATCTGTTTTATTAAATTACTATACGGAAAACCATTAAGTAATCCTTTTAAGTAAATAAAACATAAGGCATCATCATAATTTATTTTCTTAATGTTAAGTTTTATGTTTTCTTCACTTTTATAAACACTTACAAATGATTTGCTTATATAAAGTTCAGTATATAATTTTCTATAATCTGGTTTTATGTTAATATTTTCTTTTATGTTTTTTATAAAAGTTCTTTTCATTTTACCAACACTTAATCCTAACTTATCACATAAGTGTTCTGCCATTAATTCTATTCTAGAAAAAAGTGGCATCTTATTATATCTTTCTTTTAAAAGATAATTTAAATAATCTTTTTCTATTTTATGAAACTTAGTTTCTATATCGTTTGTTATCATTATTTTATCTTCTATTTCTTTTACGTATCCTTCTATTATAGGAATCATTTTATTTGATAATTTAAATTTTACAAACTCTTCATTAGGTTCGTTTTTAGTATAATATTTTTCAATAAAGTCGGTAAATGTCTCTACACTTTTAAATTCTTTTATGTATTTAATTGCAAAATCATGAAACGTTGTTTCACCAGTATTTTCTTCACCTAGTTCTGGAAGTACATCAGAGATATATTCAGAAAATACGTTATTTGGTGAAAATATTAAAACGTTAGATGACCTTAAATTCTTTATTTTATAAAGTAAAAAAGCTATTCTGTGAAGTGCAACTGACGTTTTTCCTGAACCTGCTATCCCCTGCACTATTAAATGTTTATTTTTGGTATTTCTTATTATCTCATTTTGTTCTTCTTGAATTGTGTTTACTATGTTTTTCATCTTATCAGATGATTTTTCTGAAAGTACTTCTTGTAAGCACTCATCCACTACGTTTAGGTCATTATCAAATACCCTAACTAACTTATTATTTTCTATTTTGTATTGTCTTCTAAGTGATATATCACCATTAATTTCTCCTTCTGGTGATTCGTACTTTGCCTTTCCTATTCCATAATCATAAAATAGTGAAGCAATTGGACTACGCCAGTCATAAACTATGTAATCTAAGTCTTTTTCTACATTAGTAAGTCCAATATAGACTTTTCTTAAATCACACCCTTTTTCCGTAAAATCAACTCTTCCAAAGTAAGGAGAATACTCTATTTTTAAGAGTTTTCTATAGTAATCCATCTTCATAAGCATAAAACTTGCTTCAAATTCTGATGACATAAGACCAGTTTGCATTTCAGATGCATCAATACTTCCCTTATCTTCCCATAAAACCTTTCTAAATTCAGTTAACTTTTCTTTTTTAACGTGAATTTCTTTTCCTAAAACATCTATTTGATTAGATATTTCCTTCGATGTATTTTCAAGGTAGTTTTCTTCTAGCTTTAACTCATCTTTTGATAAAGCCATATGTTATCACTTCCTTTCCACAGCAAAAAAGCCAGATATTTCTATCCAGTAGGTATAAAATATATAACTTTCTTGCAAAAACGTCACTTTAATTATATCTAATCTAAAAAGAAATGCAAGCATTATATTACAAAATAAATCATTTATTTACATTTTTTTCAACTACGCATCCTGGAATTCCTACAACCGTTGTACAATTAGCGACATCTTTTAGAACAACCGCGTTTGCTCCTATCTTAGCATTTTTACCAATTGTAATATTACCAAGCACCTTAGCTCCACTTCCTATTAAAACGCCAGATAAAATAGTTGGGTGTCTTTTTTTAGTTTTTTCTTTTCCAGTTCCTCCTAAAGTTACACCATGAAATATTGTTACATCATCATGAATAATAGCTGTTTCACCTATTACAACACCAAAGCCATGATCAATAAATAAGCCCTTATTAATGGTTGCACCAGGATGGATTTCTATACCCGTTCTTCTTTTTGCAAACTCTGATATTAATCTAGCTAAAAAGTATAGTTTATGTCTGTAAAAGAAGTTTGATATCTTATGATAAAATTGTGCTTTAAATGACGGATATAAAAATACTTCTAACGTACTTTTAATAGCAGGATCTTTTATTTTTATTGTCTTTATCTGGTCTTTAATAAAAGAAAACATATATAATCACCACTGTATAATATGAAAGCAAATATAAACATGGCTATGCATATAAAACAAAAAAATAGCTTAAAAATAAGCTACTCTTTTACGTCTACACCACCGAATATGGCTGTTACGTTTATGTATATTGTTTTTTTATTGTCACTATTTTTATTTGATGTTTTATTATTTACACCACCAAATAAAGACGAAGAATGAATAATAATATTAACATCATCTGGTACAGTTAAATCTATTCCTCCAAAAACTGCATAACAATTTATTACTGTATCATCTTTTAATGAAGTGTTTTTTAAATCTAGTTTTATACCACCAAATATAGAATAACAATTAGCGCCTTTAAAGTCTTTAGTTTTAACAACTTCTTTTACACCACCAAATATACCATTATAATTAATCATTTTATCTTTACTTATTTTTTTAACCTTATTTTTACCTAGTGATGATAAAATAAATGATATACCCGCTCCAATTAATATAATAGCAAAAATAAATCTTCCGTTTATATTTCCAATAATTTTAAGTCCTGATAACAAATATATAACACCAATTAAGGTTAAAATAGCGTTAAACAAATCTAGTTTTTTTGTTCTTATTATTCCTTCTATTCCTAAAACCATTAAAATAATAGGCCATATAATATTCCAGTTTATATCAATATCAAAACCTGGGCATAACATCTTTACTATAAAATACACTCCTAATAAAATTAAAATAATTCCAATTAACATAAAACATACCCTCCTAATAAAATAATACTATATATTTTAAAAAAAAGAAATCCTAAGATTCCTTCTTTATATATTTTAATTCTCCCATACGTGAAGTTGGAACAAAACCTGCTGGTGAATTTATTACATCAGGAATTCTATTTACTATGCTAGCACACGTAAGTTCTACCGTATTCGGTTTATTTATAACTAGTGTAGTATCACAATCGCCATAAATAGTCCATTCGTTTTTATCAAATTCATCTTTATTATAAACTTTACCTATGCACTCTGTTTCAAGTGTTATGCCTTCTTTAGTTTCAGTTGTAACAATAGCACTCATACCAGTTGCCATGCCTTCCTTTACGGTTATGCCAAGAGTTTCTGATTCTATGTCATAACTATTAAACGTTGGAACGCATTTTTGTCTTTGACTCGTAACTGTTAGCCCTAACTTATCACAAAGCCAACCGTTTACGTTCCACATATATGACGGAGCATAATTGCCACTTTCTATTATTTTATTTCTTTCTTCATCTGAAATGTTATCACTAGATGCAATTTCTTTTTCAAATTCTTCTTTTGTTAAACCTGCACCATGTGCTTTAGCAAGTGCTATTCCGTAGTCTTCTACGTTGTATGAAGAACTACCTTTTATTTTTGTTACGTTATGACTTGCTCCCATAATACAAGTAATTAAATTACCCCAAAAAGCATCTTGGTATCCACTACCTGTTATAGTACAATTATTTTCTTTAGCAAGTTTATCTATTTTTTTAGTTAAAGTTGGATTAGAGTTTTCTGGATAAAACGCTTCTTCACAAGTAGTAACTGCATTGCATCCGCATTTAGCACAAGTTAAAAGTGCATCTTCTAAGTCGCTTAACAAGCTCATCGTTGTTACAATAACACAATCTGGTTTTAGTTCGTTTAGTAATTTTTCTGCATCTTTAGCATCACTTACTAAAACTCCTGTCTTTCCAGTTTTGGTAATGTCACCAATATCCATACCAATTACTTTTTCATTTACATCTACAGCTCCTATAATTTCTCCACCATTTTCCATTACGTAGCGCATGGTGTATACGCTCATCTTTCCACAGCCATACTGAAATATTTTCTTTCCGTTCATATTTTTGCCTACCTTTCTTAATTATATTATAACATTTTACATTTGCGAAAAAAATCAAAATAAAGAAAAAAGCTACGTTTTTTATACGTAACTTTACATTATTAGTCATCATATGTTTCATTACTAGTTATATAACTTGATAATAATTCATCTATGCTAGTACCAGTCATAGTTTTTATATCATTATTTAATTTTTTATAACTATCTTGACTAGTAAATTTAGTTAATATACTTAAGATATCTTCACTAAGCTTTGCACTATCTACTGCATTTTTATATTCTTCTATTTCTACCTTCGTATTATAGCTTACAGTATATTTAAGGTCTAATCCAATTGATAAATCACCATTAGTTATCTTAACTTTATAATTGTTATCATCCAATAACTTTACTTCTACCTTTGTATCTTCACTTTCTAAAGATATTTTTTTAGTATCATATGTTAATCCTTTAGTATATAAAGATACTTTAATGCCATTAAATTCTCCATCATCTATATCTTTTAAATCTTCTTTTACTTCAGATTCTTCTTCATCATTCATATTTGCATATGACTTAATAAACTCTTTATTGTTAAGTAATTTATTAGATATATCTTTAGAAATCATCTTATAGTTATCACCCGTTAAATCAATTGTAACAACTCTATAACCATCTTTATTTTTTGTAGTTATATATTTATCTTTTAATGATGAATTAAAAGCATCAATATATCCTTTTACAACCACTTTTAGATCTTTCGTATCTGACTTTTTAAATACATCAGAAAAATCATTATCTTCTATTTTTACTGGATTGTCATATAAATTATTTAATTTAACGTATAAATCATTTTTATACTGCATATCAACATCTAATAAACTACTCTTATCGTAATCTAGTCCTAGATTATATTTTAACGTCTTATTTTTATAATCTATCGCTCCAGATAACGCAAATTCTATTTTATTAATTATTGTTTCTAAATTTTTATCATTAGCATTATTTACAGTTGGAACGACTTTTAAGTTCATACTTATAGAATCATAATTAACACCACTATTTTTTTCAAATGAATTATAAAGACTATTTATATAACCAGTTATTATTCTTTTTGGTGAACTTAAATAGAAGTATCCACTAATTAGTAATGCTAGTATTAAAATTATAATTGATACTAATATAACTATTCCTTTCTTACTCTTTTTTTCCTTTACGTTTACCTCTTTTACATCCATAAGTTAATCTCCTTTACTTTACAATTCCATTATAACAATTCAAACATTATTTTACAATACATACTTTTTAATATATAATTAATTTAGGTGATAAAATATGGATACTAATCTTAGTTTTTATGAATTATTAGGTGTTAAAAATGATGCTACGGAAGATGAAATAAAACAAGCTTATAAAAAACAAATGAAAAAATGGCATCCTGATATTAATAAGGATCCTAATGCTGTTAATATATCTTCTAGAATAAACGAAGCTAAAGAAATCTTGTTAGATCCTATTAAAAGATATGATTATGACGAATATTTAAAGAAAAAAGTTAATGAAACATATAATAGATACACACAAAAGAAAAATAAAGAAGAATATAGTGCTAATGAAAAAGAAAAGAATTATGAAGATAAAAAGGTAACTAAATGGCAATATTTAAAAGAATGGATTAAATATGCAAGAGTATCAAAATTTAGAAAAGTAATAGGTGTTACTGGGGTTTTATTAGAAAGTCTTTTATGCTTTATAATAAAATGTTTAATAATTGTAATAGCTTACGTAACAACTTTAGGTAGTATTATGATAAGAGAAATTTATAGATATTTATCCCCTATTTTTGGAATTCTTGCCGTTTTAGTTATAGGTACTATATTTACTAATGGATTTGATAAGGCAATTAGTGATAACAAAAACATCATGATGCCTGCTATAATTGCCATTTTAGTTTATATAGCAAGTTTTATTCTTCCTCTTTTATCAAAGGCCCTACTATCTGCTAAAACATTTGATATATTGTACAATAAAATTGATATAAGTCTATTTAAAGCTTCAGTTGGATACAAGAATTAGCGAATTTCACTTGACCAATTAATTAATATAGTGTAAAATTAATTTGTCAGTGGAGTGATACTCAAGAGGCTGAAGAGGCGCCCCTGCTAAGGGTGTAGGCTGGGCAACTGGCGCGAGGGTTCAAATCCCTCTCACTCCGCCATATATATTAAAAATAAAAATCTCTAAATTAGAGATTTTTTTATTTTATATAAACGTTTT
Source organism: uncultured Mycoplasmatota bacterium (assembly GCA_900547225.1). GTDB lineage: Bacteria > Bacillota_I > Bacilli_A > RF39 > UBA660 > Aphodocola. The sequence continues at coordinate 110,802 of URFW01000003.1, read as the reverse complement.
AGTGATTTGAACCACGCTTTTTTTTACTAAATACTTTTGCTTTTCCTTCTTTACATAAGTTTTCATAATAAACTTTTATTTTATCTTTATCTAAATTTCCAAAACTTACATATTCATAAAAAGTATTAACCACTCTTTCCAAAACTTCTTCATCATCCTTCAATCGCATCAAAAAGTCATCTAAATTTTTATCAATAGACTTTAACATATTATCATCTAATGCATCACTTTTATTTTCCTTATCAAATAAATACTTTTTATATTCATAATATATTTTTGCTAAATCATAAAGCATATCTTCATAATTCTTTGGATACATTACACTTAAATCAAGCAAATCTGCTTGCAAAACACCAGTTGCATTTGCAACTGCCAATTTTCTATCCTTTATTGATATAAGTTCATTAATATAAATATCAAAAGCATCATTCAAATCAAAATTTCTATTGTATGACATCTTATCAAACACATAATTTGTTATTAAAAAATTATCAAATACATTCCCATTTTCTAATGAACTAATAACATCTTTTTTACTCATCAACGAAAAATCATAAAATGATAGTGATTTTAAAATTGCATCCAACAATATCACATTACTATCTAATAAATACATTTTAAATTCGGAAATGGAATTCATATCTTTTATATATTCATAATCATATTTGTCTTCATCAGAGAGAGAAGCCATATAATCCATATACGCCATATACATACTATCAATATACAAAACATCTACAACACAATCAAAATAAGGACTATCTTTTAAATTTTCTAACGTTTCATTTTTTTCTAAATCCTCTTCGTTAGATGGATTATTAGATGGATTAATTTGATAATATAGCTTTTTCAAAAAACTTCTTACTCTATCGTTTGGGTTAACTATTTCATTTTCTCTTTTTGAATATGGATTCTTATTAAATGCATGTATTTCTTTTTTCTTTGCCTCATCTAAAATCTCGTACGTTAAGTAATCCCTTATAATAGGTTCTAAAGCCTCATTATCATTTAATAAATACATGATAGAACTATCAACATCATCTTCCAAAGCAATCATAATATCTCTTGCATTTTCATCCATTTCAGATCCAGTTAATAATAGATATCTATTATATGCATAATATACGTTTGTTATATTATGCATCATTATTTTATAATTTTCTATATCATTATCATATAACAAAAATAAAATTTCAATTGCATAACAAATGGTATCTTCTAAAGCCTCATCTTTATCATTACAGAATTGATAAGATTTATTATACTCACTAATTATATCATTTACGTTAAACTCTTTACTATATGTACAAACATCCATCAAATAATTAGGTGCCATTCTTATTATTTTTTCATTTTGTTCTAATGATTTTAAAACATATTTTTTCCTAACAAAATAACAACTATCGTAAAACTTAATAACATCTTCACACATTTTTTTAAAGGTATTTTTATCAACTTTTCGAACAAAATCGTAAATCGATGAAAAACCTAACAAGCATGCCATCTCATTTTTAACGACATAATCATCTGGAAACATACTATAAGTCAAATAATTTATCATAAAAGATGTTGAATACAATACATCTATACTTAGTATATTTCGTTCTGGATTATTTTTTATTTCATTATAAAAAGTTTCTATTTCTTTTTCATATTCTATTGTTGATTTACCTACTAATTTTTTTGATATCCTACTTCTTATGATATCATTAAAATTTTCTTTCATAAACAAAACTCCCCATTAATTTTATTATATTTATTAACTATTTAAACGTCAACAATAAATGAATAATATATTAAAATTTGTTAAAAATAATATTAGAAAGGATTGATATTATGAAAAACAAAAACAAGAAAAAAGAATGCAAAAATTGTTCAAAAAAAGACGTAATAGATAAAAAGATAGAAACTACTAAAAATGGTTTAGAATACTATAAAGACGTAGAATCTAAAAAAGATGATGAATAATAAACACAAAAAACACCAATTGGTGTTTTTTTATCTTAACTTACCTTTAAAGCCTTTAGTACCCTTAGTACCATTAAATCCTTGTAATATGTTAGATTCAAAAATAGTAGTTTTCTTTAACTTTTTCTTATATCTTTTAACTGCTATATTTATCATGTCATCTAAAAGTTCATCGTATTCTTTATTAAGTGGTGTCCATAAATAGAATGCTAAACTTCCTGGAATGGTATTAAGTTCGTTAACATAATATTTTTTAGACTTTTTATCATATAAATAATCTATTCTAACTACCCCACTTGCTCCTAATACTTTAAATGCTTTCTTAGAAGTTTCTTCTATTTCCTTAGTTAGTTTTTCAGGTATATTAGCTGGAATAATTCTTGATGCTGATGCCATTCCCTTTGATGGAGCACTTTTCTTAGCTGAGCCTTTTTTAGCACCATTACCAATATACTTATCTGTAAATGATAATATTTCATCATGTCCCATAACTTGTTCTATTACTGATGCTTCAGCATATGAACTTGAACCTAATACACTACAGTTAAGTTCTGTCATGTTTGGAATTATTTCTTCTACTAATATTTTGTCATCATATTTTATAGCATCTTCTATTGCTTCTTTTACCTTTTCTTCATCATGTGCAACTTCAATACCAATACTAGAACCTTGTCTTGCTGGTTTTACTATTACTGGATATCCAAGTTTTTTAATATTAGCTAGTATCTTTGCTTGATCTTCAAAGTACTCATTATCATAAAACCAAGTATATTTTGGAACAGGAACACCTTCTCTTTCTAATATTTGTTTTTGGAAAACCTTATCTTGTCCTATAGTACAACCATATATATCACTACCAGTATATGGAACGCCAAAAGTCTCAAGCATACCTTGTACATTACCATCTTCCATATTATAACCATGTACGCAAGGAATTACTATATCAACGGTAGCTACTATTCTTTTAAATAATCCTTTTTTACTTTGAAGAGCTAATGCACCATCCTTGTTATAACATACAACGTTCTTACAATAACGTCTTAATAAATCTGGTTCTTTATATACATCCATTTCCTTAAGAGGTGCACCTGTATACATTTCATTTTCCTTAGTTAAATACATAGGAACTATATCATATTTATCCTTATTTAAATGTTCCATTGCTTGTACAGCAGTTATTATACTAACTTCATGTTCTGTTGTTTTTCCACCATATAAAACTCCAACTCTTATTTTCATAATATCAACTCCTATTCATTATATATATCTGGTAAATCATTTTCTATTAAGCAGTAAGTTTCTTTTCCACTAGATAAGCTTTTAACAAGTGCAAATGCTTCTTTAGTACTTTTTACAACATATATATTTTTGCTATCAAACTTAACTTCTTTTAAACCTTCTTTAATTGGCTTTGTAATTTTTTCACCAACAAGTATTACTACGTCGGCCGAACCCTTCATATAAGTACCAAACTTTTTATTAAGCTCATAAGACTTATCTCCAAGCTCAACCATACCTGGTGTCATAACTATTCTAAGTCCTGGCATACTTTCAAGTACGTTTAATGCCATATGAGAACCAACCGGATTAGAGTTATAAGAATCATCTATATAAGTTATGTTTCCAGCTTCTCTAAGCTCTAGTCTGTGCTCTACACTTCGAACATTTAAAACCGCTTTTTGCATTTGTTCTATTGAAAGACCAAATTCCTTTGAAAGTGCAAGTGATGCTAAAATATTATATATATTATTATAACCTAATAGTTTAGTTGTAAACGAATATTTCTTCTTATCACCTTTAAAGACAACGTTAAACGTTGTACCTTTATTAGAAGTTTTAATATCTAAGGCTCTTACATCAGCATCCTTATTATCAATACCTATCCAAATAATTTTACAATCATTTTTTAATTTATAATTAACTTGAAGTTCATCATCAGCATTTAAAACGCCAACCCCATCAGAAGGAAGACTTTCAATAAGTTCAAATTTTCCTTTTTGTATGTTTTCTTGAGATCCAAATATTTCTATATGAGCCGTACCTATCTTAGTTAAAATACCATATTTGGGCCTTACAAGGTCACACAACTCTTTTATTTCTCCTACTTTATAAGCTCCCATTTCCGCAATTAATATATCATCAAACTTATCTAAGTAATTATTAACCGTTATAATAAGTCCGTATGGAGTATTAAAGTTTTTAGGACTTGGAAGTGCATTATACTTAACGTTTAATATATCACTTAATATGTTTTTACTACTTGTTTTTCCGTAGCTTCCAGTAATTCCTATAACCTTTAAATTATTCATGGATTTAAGCTTACTTACAGCTTTATTTTTATATGATAAGTAAACTAACTTTTCAACTGGTTTATTAATTATTATCGATATCATTAAAACAAAATTTAACAATATTTCATATATAAATAAAATTAGATAAATTACGTTTACGTTTTTAACGAAATATAGACCAAGCGAAATAAGTGCAAGTATTATTACGTTAGTTACAATTAACCTTTTAACTCTTGCTGTAACTTTAAGAGCTATTTTTGTGTCAGATGACTTGTCTTCTTTTATCTTTATAATTAAGATAATCAAAGATACAACAAAAAAGTAAATTTCCGTAATTATCCTTGAATCTAATTTAAGTAAAATAAGTAATAAATACGTAATTATTACAACTAGTGAGCACTTAAGAGGCGTCTTAAAGCTTTTCATATCCTTAATTGTCCATTTTAAAAACCTATGATCATCATTATATAGATTTTGCTGTGCCATATGAAGTGATTTTTTAAAATCATAAATAAGCAAAACTATAAATGGTATTAAACTTATATAAAACATTTCTTACACATCCTTACCTTATAAAATTATTTATTATGTTTATTGTTTGATTAAGTCTTTCTAAGTATGCATAATGCGTACAACCATCATACAGGATAAGACCACAATCAGGTATTAATCTTTCGTATTCTTTTGTATCTTCTTCTGGAACTTCACTATCCATATTTCCATAAATCAAAATTACCGGAGCCTTTATTTTTTTAGCATCCTCTGATAAATCTTCATTAACTGTCTTAACCAAAACGTCCTTCATTATAGGACTTGCTGCCCTATAATCTCTTGAACCTATATGATTTTTAGCCCAACCTTCTAAGTTTTTTATAACTGGAACTTTTTTTAATGATTTTAAAATCTTTGTTTTAAGTCCTTTCTTGTCGTGTCCTCTAAGTGCTGGAGAAAGAAGTATTACTTTTTTAACATCATTTCTAGAAGCAAACTTAACTGATACTCTACCACCAAATGAGTGCCCTATTAATATTGGATTTTTAACCTTTAACTTTTTTAATAATTCTTCTATTAAAATGGTGTAATCATTAACATCCATTACCCTTTTTGGTTCAGGACTTAACCCAAAGCCAGGAAAATCCACTATTATAATTCTATATTCATTCTTAAAAGGCTCTCCAAGCATTTGCATCATTTCTATGTTTTGCCCCCATCCATGAAGCAATACAATAGCGTCCTTCTTTTTATTTCCGTAATCTAAATAATTTACATATTGTCCATTTATATCCAAGTTAATCACCTATTCCTATTATGGTTAAATCTTCTTTACATATTATAACATTTTTATCATAAAAATAAAACAAAATAAGACTTATTTCTTATCTTGTTTACTCTTATTTAGACCTATTCTTATTACCTTCGTGATATCATTATGCATCATTTCATCTTTAAGGCAGGCATCTAAATCTCCATTTGCAAGTGTGTAATATTTATAATATCCGTTTTCTTCCTTTTCATAAACATAATAATTATTATCGTATTTATCAGAAAACTCAATTACTCCATCTGTATAAATAGTACCATTATATAATGCATCATCATCTAAATCATATCCAAAAAGAATAAGTTCTTTAGTCACGTTATCAAGATTTTCTATGCTTTCTTTATAATCATCTTCATTAATGTTAAACATCGTGTTACTTATTACTGTTATAATTCCAGATATACTAGATACTATAAAAGAAAACTTAAAAGACTTTTCATTACCAAATAAAATTTGAGAAAACAAAGCACAAGATAAAATATAAGCCGATTTGTTTTTAACATCTCTTCTTTTATCTCCTATATATACTTCGTAAAAGTTATCTGATAATTTTCTATTATTATATTTTTTCATAACAATTTCATTCCTTTTTAACAGGTTTATATACTATCAAAAAGTCTTATCAAAGTCAACAAATGTGCATATCTTATTTGTATTATCAACAAAAAAGAATAGCATAAGCTATCCTTTTACAACTACGTTAACTATTTTGTTTTTAATAACTATAACTTTTACTATTTCTTTTCCTTCAGTATGTTTCTTAACATTATCATTACTTAATGCTTTTTCTTTTATAACATCTACGGCATCATCTATGTTAATTGTAATAGTTCCTCTTAATTTACCATTAACTTGAACTGCTATATCAAATGTTTTAAGAGTAAGTTTATCTTCATCCCAAGTAGGCCATTTGCTTTCACATAATGGTTTATAACCCATCATTTCGTTTAATTCTTCAGTTATATGAGGCGCTACCGGATTCATTAAAGTAAGTAATAATCTAAAGTCTTCTTTAGTTATAGATTCCTTAGCATCATACTCATTTGTTAAAATCATAAGAGATGAAACATAAGTGTTATAACCCATTCTTCCTAAGTCTGTTGTAACAGCCTTAATTGTTTTATTTTGAATAACTTCAAAGTCTTTTGTTAAGCCTTCTTTATCGTTTAACTTATCATATAATCTTATTACTTTATCAATAAATCTCTTACATCCTCTTAATGATTCAGTACTCCAAGGTGCATCTTGTCTATAATCTCCCATAAACATTTCATATACTCTTAAAGTATCTGCTCCATATTCACTTACAATATCATCAGGATTAATTACGTTACCCTTACTCTTAGACATTTTCTCACCATTAGAACCTAACACCATTCCGTGAGATACACGTGTCCAAATCATTTCCTTATGTGGTACTAATCCTATATTATATAAGAATTGTACCCAGAATCTAGCATAAAGTAAGTGTCTTGCAGTATGCTCCATACCACCATTATACCAATCTACTCTGTTCCAGTATTTCATAGCATCCATTGAAGCAAAAGCCTTATCATTATGTGGATCCATAAATCTTAAGAAATACCAAGAAGACCCTGCCCAGTTAGGCATAGTATCAGTTTCACGTTTTGCATCAGCTCCGCATCTAGGACATTTACAATTTACCCAGTCTGTTATTTTAGCAAGCGGACTTTCTCCATCATCAGTTGGTTCATATTCTGCAATATCAGGAAGTAATAGCGGCAAGTCTTTTTCATCCATTGGAACCCATCCACATTTAGGACAGTTAATCATTGGAATTGGTTCTCCCCAGAATCTTTGTCTAGAGAAAATCCAGTCTCTCATTTTATAGTTGTTTACCTTTCTTGCAATTCCCATATTTACTAACTTCTCAGTAATTTTAGGTTTGGCTTCTTCGACAGTAAGACCATCAAATTCACAAGAATTTATAAGTTTACAACCCTTACCTAGGTAATCATTTTTTTCAAAAGCACAAAGTGTTGTATCACGTCCATCAATTACTTGAATCATTTCTATGTTATGTTCTTTTGCATATTCAAAATCTCTTTGGTCATGAGTTGGAACAGCCATAACCGCACCAGTACCATAATTTCCTAATACGAAGTCTCCTAAATATACAGGAACTTTTTTACCATTAACTGGGTTTATAGCTTCAATACCCTTAACTAGGCAACCACTCTTTCCTTTATTTAATTCGGTTCTATCCATATCAGATTTCATAGAAGTTTCTTTAATATAAGCCTCTACTTCTTCTTTATTTTCAACCCTTGGCATTAATTCTTTTATTAACTTTCCATCTGGTGCAATTACAAAGAAAGTAATACCATAAATAGTTTCTATACAAGTAGTAAAGATAGAAAACTTCCCACCACCTACTATATCTATATCAACTTCAACACCAGTTGATTTACCAATCCAGTTTATTTGACCTAGTTTTACTCTTTCAGCAAAATTAGTATCATCAAGGCCTTTAAGTAAATCTTCAGCATAACTACTCATCTTAAGCATCCACTGACTCTTTTCTTTTTGAACTACTGCTGAACCACATCTTTCACATACTCCGCCTGCTGCGTCTTCATTTGATAAAACAGTCTTACAAGTAGGACACCAGTTAACAGGAATGGTATCTTTATAAGCCATATTATGTTTATAAAATTGTAGGAATTGCCACTGTGTCCATTTATAATATTCTGGATCAGTTGTAGAAAACTCACGTGACCAGTCAAATGAAAAACCAAGTGTTTTCATTTGCGTTTTAAAAGTTTTTATGTTTTCCTTAACAGCTTCTTTAGGATGAATATGATTTTTTATTGCATATTGTTCTGCTGGCGCTCCAAAAGCATCCCATCCCATTGGATATAAAACGTTTTTGCCTTGCATTCTCTTCATTCTTGCAATTGCATCTTGCGCTGTATAACTTCTTACGTGTCCAACGTGTAATCCTGCTCCTGATGGATAAGGAAACTCAACTAATATATAGTAAGGATCCTTTGTTTTATCACCAGTTACGGCTTTAAAACTATTATTATCTTCCCAATATTTTTGCCACTTTTTTTCTATTTCTTTAAAATTATATTCCATTATCTTTCACTCTCCTTTTTATAGTACATTGCAATTAAATGATATACTCCTGCGAATAGTGGAAATACCAATATAAACGCTACTAATAATCTTATATATATGTTATCAATCATTTTCGTTGATGTAAAAAGTATTGCAACTATTAATGAATCAAATAGCAAGAGGGTTTTGCAAACTCTTTTATAACCTAATTTTACAACATCAATATTATATTTAAAAACCAGGTATTTAATATTTGCAGGCATTTTATTCCTGTTATATTTCTTAATCTTTTTAAAAGAAAATAAATATGTACCAAAATAAACAATTAAAAATACTATTAAAAATTCTAACACTGTTTTAGCTACTTCTACCATAATAAGCCTCCCTTTAAAAAAAATCATCCTTTAACAAAGGACGATTTAATAATTAATAACCGCGGTACCACCTTAATTTATACTTAAATAAGTATACGCTTAAATTACCAGTAACGAGGTAAACCGTATTATATTACTCATGTTTCACATAATAACTCCGAAGCTAGTTCAGCAATCATCTCTTACCTATTTACACCAACCATAAGTTCTCTTTAAAGAAATAAATAACCTAATACTCTTCATCAACGCTTTAACACTTAATAGTATATTATATTTTGTTTTTAAATTCAAGGCTTTAATGATTTAAGTTTTATTTTTCAAACTGTCACTTATAAGTTTGATTCTGCTTTTTCAATTAATTCATCCGTTAAGTTTTCTTTTATTATTACATCCGTAAATCCATCTTCTATATAGTAATTTCTTAAGTGTTTTTTACCAATTCCTAACATAACAATAACTTTAGAATTAAACTTCTTATTCTTTTTTAATTCTTCTAAAGTTCCTAATGCAGATTCATTTTTAAGCTCATCATCTATTATTATCAAGTTGTATATTTCCCCTGATTTTATTTTATAAATACAGTCTTTACCACTCATAGTAGTATTAATATCAACGTTATATTTTGATAATGTATCAGAAATTTTAAACAACTCTTCTTTATCATCATCAACTATAAGTACTCTTTTTCTGCCAAATACATCTGATGAATATTTTTCTATGTCTTTCATTACATCTGTTTTTTCTTTTATATCACATTTTTGATCTATTATAATTGTAAAAGTTGAGCCTTTATTTTCTTCACTTTTTATGTTAAAGCTTCCTCCTAATAACTTTATGGACTTAATTGTCGCTACTAAATCCATATCAAGTTTATCTAGTTTTACAACTTCTTCATTAGAAAGTTCTCTATTATCATCTAAAATCGTATTTACTTTATCTATGCTCATTCCGCATCCAGTATCTTCTATATTTATAATTAATCTTGCGACATCATATCTTACTATCGCACTTAAACTTACATTTATAAAACCAGTTTTGGTGTTATTTATACTATTAGTTAAAACTGATATTAAAATTTGTTTTAATCTTACGTCATCTCCATAAAGAATAGCTGGTATATTAGAATTTATATCGAATTTTAATGATACATTTTCATTTTTATTTAAAGTTTTTGCAATACCTTCTACCACTTCAAACAAGGTATAAACGTTATACTCGTTGTTAAATATTTTAATTTTGCTTGCATCCATTGAAGATATATCTAACACATTATTTATTTTAAATAATACTCCGTTTGCACTATTTCTAATGATTTTTATGGCATCTTTTTGATCTTTTTCATTTAATTTATAAAAGCTATCAGATAACATTAAAATATTTTTAGCCGGTTCTTTAATATCTTCTGTCACTTCAAATAAAAACCTAGATTTATCTTCCATTTGCTTTTCAACTAGCTCTTTATTTCTTAGTAATTCATTTACCATTTTTAAATCCGGATTTTCTATTGTGAAGTACATAAGTACCGTAACGAAAGCAAAAGCCGAATTAATAATTGTTATACCTGGATTAATCTGTCTTATTATAAATACAAATACCATCATTATAATAAGCATGAAAAGAGGATAATACTTCTTATCTTTTATATTTTTTATGTTAGATAGAACACTAAAAATATCAACAATTATAAATATACCTCCCATTAATAGTAATATATTAGTTGCGGGTCCATAGGAGTATATATAATTTCCGTCATTAAAATAATATATTGGCAAATTAATAATGATTATAGACATTATTAAGTACATTACTGTTAAAACGCCAATTATTTTTCCCTTATTATTTTTTAATTTCTTATTAAATTTTAACCTACTTTCAAAAGATATAAAAAACATATACTCGGTAAACAAAAACTCCCACAATAATAAATAAACTAAAAATCCTTTATTTACTATCTCATTTAAAATTTTATATGCGTTAGAAACATCTTTATGTGCTACAAAATAAAAACATAAAAGCTCAGTTACCAATCCTATCATAGTAATAATAACAAGCCTGCTATACAACTTATTTTCTGTGCTTTTTATTTTACTCTTTGAAAAATAAACAGTTCCTACAAGTAAACAAAAAAGTAGCATGCAACAAATAACAGTTATTCCAATTATCATGTCATCACTTCCATCATAAATATTTACTACCACTATACTACACTTACATTATATCATGTATATATGATAGTGTAAATTAATAAAATATATAACAAAAAAGATAGGTTGTTCCTATCTTATATACAATATTCATTACTTTTTTACTAGTTTTTTAGTAGTTGCTAATTGTTTTTCATAATCTTCTTTTTCCAATTTAAGATAATCTATTTTACCAATTGGAGTTAAAGGTAAAGACTCGTTAAACTCAATTTCACACGGCCAATAATATTCTGGCAATTGTTCTTCACATAGCATAAGTATTTCATTTTCTATAGCCTCTGGATTACGATCTGTTTCATTTAATACTACGTGAACTTTAGGAAGCTTTCCTTGAGAAAAGGAAAAATCTCTTAATCCAACAGCCTTGCAAGATTGAACCGAAGGATGTTTAACTACTACATCCTCTATTAGACTTGGGAATATTTTAAAACCATCTGGTCTAATTATCATTCTTTTTAATCTATCTACAATGTATAAATTTCCGTCAGCATCCATATATCCAATATCACCAGAATGAACCCATACGTTACCGTCTTCATGTTTCCTTAAAATTTTATTTGTTTCTTCATCATTGTTAAAATAACCAAGCATAGTATTAGGTCCAGTTATGCAAACTTCACCTTTCTCATTATATCCAAGCTCTTCTCCTGTTTTAGGATCAAAAATGGATATAGTTGTATTAGGAAATGGTATTCCTACACTTCCTATTTTATTTGTTTCATTTGATGTACATGCCGCTACGGCAGCATTAACCTCCGTCATACCATAACCCTTTACAACCTTATATTCACAATTGTGTTCACGTAAAAACTCATTGGTTTCCTTCTCTAAGTTTTCATCCATCTTGTCACCACCAACAGTTGGTGCAATTACATAAGATAAGTCTTCATTTTTTAATTTCTTACTGTGTATTATATTGCCATAATGAGATGGAACTCCAACCATATGATTTGGTTTATTTTCAAGCAATAATTCATCAAATTTATTAGGATCAAATTGCGGAATTAAAATTACTTCCATACCACAAGAAAGAGGTAAATGTAATCCATTACCAATTCCATATGCTATAAAAGGTGGCATTATGTTTAACCAACTATGTTCTCTTTTAAAATCATAACCTGCGTTTTCACATTGAAACGAAGCAGCATTTACACTAAAATTAGATAATACAACACCCTTTGATGGGCCAGTTGTTCCACCGGTATGTACTATTAACAATGGTTTGTCTTTTTCATAATTTGGATATGGTTCATAATTTTCCTTTTTACCTGCCTTAAAAAACTTAGACCAAGGTATACATTCACCACTTTTTGAAAAACTACTTTCATTTTTTTTCATATCGTTAAAGTAGTCTAATATTATGTCTTTTTTCTTTGGCTCTTTTTCATGTTTACTTTTAGCTGCTTCTTTTTTATCTTCATATATACTATTTATATCTTTAGAAGCTTTTTTTAACATAATACCAAGTGGTAAAGAATCAGTTGGAGATACTGTAATTATTTTTTCTATAGTTGTTTTCTTCTTTGCATCCCTTGCTTTATCAGCTGCAACATCAATCATAATAAGCATTTTTGATTTTGCCTCATTAATATAATTTTCTATTCCTTCCTTGCTTGTTCTAGGATCAACCATATTGGCTATCGCACCAATTTTACTTAACGCATAATAAACATATATGGTTTCTGGAATAGTTGGCATACAAATAGTTACTATATGCCCTTCCCTTATACCATAAGCTCTAAAGGCCCTTGCCGTTTGATCAATATTTTTAAACAATTGTCCATAGGTTATTTTTTTACCGAAGTAGTTTAAGGCAATTCTATTTGGATATTTTTTATTATTTTCTGTAATATATTCATAAATCGTCTTTTCCGGTAATTTTTTATTTAATACTTCTTCATCATAATATTTAAGCCATGGTTTATCTATCGATGGCTTACCTGTCATTTTTTCCATATTTCCCCCATAAAAAATATATATTTTTTTATTTACTGCAGTGATAATATAACATTTCTTTTAAAAAAAAGCAAATTTTTAATAACTTTCTTATAATTCTAACCATACTAAAGTCTTTCTTTTTACTATAATAACCGTTTATACATTTTTTAATTCATGTTATAATTTTTATTGGTGAATGAAAATGTTTAAGTATAGTTTAGATAATAAAATGTATCATACGCTTAATTATGAATTAACAAAAACTTTTAATACAAGGGTATTTAAAGTAAGTTTAAATGGTAACTTTTCTTGTCCTAATTTTAAAAATGGTTCGGGATGTATTTTTTGTTCTGTTAAAGGATCTGGAGATTTTGCTGGAGATAAAAACAAAAGCATAACAGAGCAATTTATTGAAATTAAAGAAAAATTAAATAATAAATGGCCTGATACTAAATACATTGCGTATTTTCAGGCTAATACAAATACTTATGCTCCTGTTTCTGTTTTAAAGAAAAAGTATGAAGAAGCATTAAAAATTCCTAACGTAGTTGGATTAAATATCGGAACAAGACCAGATGCAATAACAGATGAATGTTTAGAGTATCTAAAGGAACTAAATAAAAGAACATATCTTACGGTAGAGCTTGGTCTTCAAAGTATGCATGATAAAACTCTTAAATTAATAAACAGGGGTCACGATTTAAAATGTTTTGATACCTGCGTAAAAAAGCTAAAGGAAAATAATATTAAAGTTGTAGTTCACATAATAAATGGTCTTCCTTACGAAACTTATGATATGATGATGGATACCGTAAGACACTTAAATAAATTAAAAATAGATGGAATTAAAATACATATGCTTCACATACTTAAAAACACAGAGTTAGAAAAAATGTATAACAAAAATCATTTTCATATTCTAACAAAAGAAGAATATGTAAAAATAGTATGTGATCAGATAGAAGAACTAAATGATAGCATAACTATTCATAGATTAACCGGAGATGGTGCTAAAGATGATTTAGTAGCACCTATTTGGACTCTTAAAAAGGTATCAGTTTTAAATGACATAGATAAGGAACTTAAAAAACGTGGAACTTACCAAGGTTTTAATAAGAGCATATTAAACAGAGTTAATTTAATATGTGAAAAGTTTATAAAAACTGGTGATATAACGGTTGATGCTACTTGTGGTAATGGATTTGATACATTAAGACTATCTAAGTTATCTAAAAAGGTATTTGCTTTCGATATTCAAAAAGAAGCTATTAAAAGAACAAAAAAACTATTAGATGATAATAACGTATGTAATGTTACCTTAATAAATGATAGCAACGAAAATATAAGAAAAGACTTAAAAGAATATGATAAAAAAGTTAGTCTTATTATGTTTAATTTAGGATATTTGCCTAATTTTAATAAAGTTGTTATGACAAATGCCAAAACCAGTTTAAAATCTATTAAAGAAAGCATTAAAATGCTTAACAAAAAAGGAATTATACTAGTTACTTGTTATCCTCATAAAGAAGGTATAAAAGAATCTAAAGCCATAATTAATTATTTGGATAAAAATAATATTAACTACATTATATATAAAAATACAAATAATAAAAACGCACCATTTTTAATAGAAATAAGAAACGATTAAAATTTCGTTTCTTATTTTATTTCGCACTCTAAATTGTTGTCATTTATAAACGGTATTATATCTTCTTTATAAGCTAACAAGCTAATAGAATCTACTTTAAAACCACTAGTTAATCTAGATTTATTAAAGTAATCATCTTTTTGTTCATAAACACTATCTATACACCAATCAATAGAATCACAGTTAACCTTGATATTTTCTCTATCAGTATATATGTTATATATATAATAATCTTTGTCATATGTATAAAATAACTTTTTTAAATTATTACTATTTATTCCGTCTTTAAAATTTATTTTAACAGATATAGCCCCATCTCTATTTTTATCTAGATAAGATACAACATTACTTGTTTTATTATCTTTATTATTAAATAAAATAAGTACATAAACACCAATTAAAAACAACAAAAAAAGATACTTCTTCATAATAAACCACCATTTTTATTATGTATGAAATATCATTATTAATACCATTTAAATATGTCTTGCTGTTTCTAATTGAGCATGATTTTCCTTAGATGTCACAAGAGCACCAGAATCACCTATTACGTTTTTATTCTGCATAGATGATAGCAACTCAATCACCTCAGATTTACTAAGCGTTTTTAATTTAGGTATATTGGTTTTATATTTATTTAAATCGGTTGCTTCTCTTAATTTTTCTTTATTTTCACTACTATTTATGTCTAAGTCAAATCCTTTACTTGAAGTTTCTACATCAGATATTGAATTTTCATTTGTTTCTTCAATAGCGTCCGTATTTTTATTTTGTTTATCAAATATATGCTTAATTGTCATAGTAACATTATTTTTTGTATCAACAAACATCTTCTTTATACTTTGGGATAATCTTTGAACAGATAACAATCTTTTTTCAGCCTTTGCTATTCTTTGAAATTGAGTACCAGGTTTAACAATAATTTTTTTCTTTTTATCTAGTTCTGACACAGTAAACTCTTTCATTGCAGCTTTAAACTGTAATTTATCAAATAATTTTGTTATAAATTTACCATACTGTGTTTTAGTTAACTCAGCAATTGACTCTCTAGATGCAATTTTTGACTCCATAAGTTCACTAATAACAATCGTGTCAGTATCTATCTTTGATGGAGTAAATCCCGATTTTTTAATTACGTTTGAAACGGCCTCATCAGAAACGTTTAACTCTTTAGCATTATTATGAACAATATTATCAACGTTTTCCTTTGCTTGCTTTCTTAATTCATACATTTCATCATATCTTTTTTCTCTTTCTTCAGAATTAACATCATCAGATGAAAAAGAATTTAAATTGACTGATTTATCTAAAGGTTTATCAAATGAAATAGGTTCTGCACCATCTTTTGCAATAACATCATTTATGTTTTTCTTAGCTTCTTCTACTCTGGCTTCAAAGCTTTCTAAAATATGATTGTCTGGTTTTTGTGCTTCAAACTTTTGAACTTCTACAGGTTTATTAAAAGATTCTAAAGACTTCAATAAATCTTCTGTTTTTTTTGAATAAATTTTATCATCTTTTGATAGTTCAAGATCCAAAATATTGCCTATTTTTATATTATTTTGCTTATATAATTGGCATAAAGAATCATAGAATGGCTTATACGTTTGGTTATTTAATGCCCTACGGTACGCTATTGTAATAAGATTTTCTCTTACATCATCATTTCCTAAAGAAACTAAGGCTTTTAGCGTCTTTTCTCCTTCTGGTGAAATCAAATAATCAAAATCTTTATCTATGCTTTCCCTTGAAAAATAACTGGATAATATTCTGGTATAATGTTCGTTTAGATAATCAAACTCATCTCTATCTTTTGTGTATTCATAAAATGCGATTATAGCAGCCACATTTTTATCTGCATACGCTGTAAAATTAGAATTCATTAAATTTGTAAGTGAAATTTTTCTTTCAGCAGAAGTCACACCTACATTTTTATAATTCCATTTTTCTATTTTGTCCTTAAGTTCATTATAATATTCTGTGTTCATATCAAAACTCCTATTCTTCAGATAGTTCTTTAATAGCTTTTTGTACTAACTCCCAGTCTTCCTTATCTGTTATAGCATCTAAAACATATGTATCATTATTCTCGGTTATAACAGATGCATATATATCAACGTTATCCGCTTTGTCATCAAAAGTATATATTAAAAATGATTTAGATCCATCTGGCTTCTTTAAAATCGTAATAACCTTAATTTCTACTTCTTTACCTTCTTGATTAACTATTTTCAAACTTTCTAATTCTTTCATACTATAATACCCTCCATATTCTATAATATAATTATAATATGTTTTAGCTTTTTTTGCAAGCATACAAAAAAGAACTAAAAAGTTCTCTTTACAGCCCTTCAATCCAAGATTTAACTTTATTACTATTTTTCATTGTAATAGCATCTTTTATATTGCTTTCTTTAACATAACGTTTAACGTCATCTAATGCTTCCCACCATTAGTTATAAAAGGAACTATTACTTTATCCTTTAAATCATACTTATTTAAGAAACTCCTAATTGCAGGAGTTATCTTGTACCACCAAACACCTGTTCCAAGTAATATTCTGTCATACTCGTCTAAATTAACATTAATGTCCTTAATTTCAATTATCTCATTCATATCCATTTTAGCTTCCTCATCATCCACTACCTTTTGATAATCATCAGAATAATCGTTTACTGGTTTTATTTTCAAAACATTAAAGTTCTTTTTTTCTTTTATCATATATACTACTTGTTTAGTATTTCCACTGTATGAATAATATACTACTAATTTTTTCATCTTTTTTTATCTCTTATAATTTATAATATTTTTTATTAACTGCATAGCCATGTAATCCCTTAAAATCTTATTTGCTCAATTTTCTAAATATAATACCATTTTTTGATTTAACACAATAACCAACACTTATAATCATATCAGAATTATCAATTATTACCTTCCTTATTTCGTCTGCTAAAGTGTTTAATTCATCTTTATTAAGCATCTTTACATCACTTGGACTATTTACCTTATCTAATATCTATTACCATCCTTTCTTATAATTTAAATATACTACCTAGACCTAGCTCTATGTAAAGTACTTTTTTTATAAAAAATAATAAGTTAATTTTAACTTATTATTAATAATTGCATGGATTTTCAATGATTACTTTATAATTATTTTTAGCACTTGCATCACTAACGTTTATACCATTAGAATTTTCCGATTTTAATACTTTAGTATTAAGATTAACATACTTTCCATCATTTTTAGCTGTTACAATTACATTGTTATTAAGAATTTCAACATTTAAATCATCAGATTCTATATATTGTTCAATTGTATTTAAACCATCATTAGCGCAAGCGGTTCTAGCAGCTCTTCTTACAATCACAACATCTTCAAAATATCGCCTGGTTCTAGAATCAGTTATTTGATTATTTACTTGTTTTTGTGCCACTACAAGAACAAGAGCTATTCCGCCAAAAATCAAAAATAAAGATCCTAATATTATTAAAATTATTAACCATACTTTTGAATCATTGTTCTTAGTATTTAAAGGTTGCTGTTGTAAATCCAAGCCTTGATCTATATTATTTTGCTGTTCTGCATTAATATTTTGTGTAAGTGATTCATTTGAATTTACATAATTAGACTGAAAATTATTGTTTGAAAAGTCCGTCTGATTTATACTTTGTCCACCTTCCATATTCTGGTTAATATTTGATGACATTTGAGTTTGATTATTTTGAAAAGTATTATTTGCATCAAAGCTTTGGTTGTTTGCTATAGCAACTCCACAATTAGGACAAACTCTGTCATTCCAATTTAAATTACTACCACAATTAGTACATCTCATTTTTTTAATTCTCCTTTTCTTTATGACTGTAATTCATAGATAACCAATACTACATGTTATTTTATAAACTCATAATAACACCACTATAACTCATGGTCAACATTCTACCATTTTATAAACAAAATAAGCGTAAATTTCTGTAAACATTAAAAACATTCTGCACTAATTGCAAAATGTTTTTTAATCTAATCTAGGCGTTAACACTTCATATCCATCTTTTGTAACCAAAACGGTATGTTCAAAATGGGCTGCTGGATTACCATCTAATGTTTTAACTCCCCAGTCATCATCAAGTAAATATATGTCATCTTTTCCACCATAGTTAAGCATTGGTTCAATACATATTACCATGCCTTCCTTTAATCTAGGGCCAGTACCTTTTGTTCCATAGTTTGGAATATCAGGTGCCTCATGCATATCAGTTCCAATACCATGACCACATAATTCTTTTACTATACCTAAATTATGATTTCTTGCATACACTTCAACAGCATGTGATATATCTCCTATACGGTTACCTGGTTTTACCATTTTTACACCTTCATATAAAGCTTTTTCGGTATGTTCCATTAAATACTTCTTTTCATCCGATATATTACCAACAGCATATGTCCAAGCAGCATCTCCTTGATATCCTTTATAACCTATTACAACGTCAATTGTAATTATGTCTCCATTTTTTAATTTAGTATTATCTGGTATACCGTGAACTACCATATCATTTACACTAGTACATAAAGTAGCTGGAAACCCTTCATATCCCTTACATGATGGAACCCCTTTATTTTTCACTATGAACTCTTCTGCTAAACGGTCAAGTTCTTTAGTTGTTATGCCCTCTTTTATAAATGGTTTTAAATATTTATGCATCTTTGAAACAAGCATTCCAGCATGTCTCATAAGCTCTATTTCTCTTTCATCTTTTATAGTTATCATATAAATTCCCTTTCTA
Source organism: uncultured Mycoplasmatota bacterium (assembly GCA_900547225.1). Lineage (GTDB taxonomy): Bacteria > Bacillota_I > Bacilli_A > RF39 > UBA660 > Aphodocola. The sequence continues at coordinate 91,183 of URFW01000003.1, read as the reverse complement.
TCTAATTATTATACATCAATAACTTTAAAATTGGTATTTATTTTAAACTATTCATTAGATTTCAAACTACTTACCATATCTATTTTGTTTACTTTTCTAGCTAAAAACTTAGATACAAAGTATGATACTAAATACGTACCAATAAATGCTAAAACGTAAGTTATAGGTTTTATATAAACTCCAAAATCATAGTTCTCATCTAAGCATACTTTAAATAGGTATGATGTTAAAAAGTATCCCAAAGGAAGTCCTATTATAGTTGATATTATGCATATAATACTATTTTGCTTAGTAAATATATTTTTTATTTTTCTAGAGTTAAAGCCTAATACCTTGAGTGTCGCAAACTGATATTCTTTTTCTGAATATGAAAGAATTCCCATGTTATAAATTATTACAACTCCAAGTAAAATAGCAAATAATATTATTATGATAATCATCTCTCTCATCATTGATAGCATACTTTTAATTGCGGTTTTAAGTTCATCTATTCCTTGAACTACATTTACACCATTTATTTGTTTAACTTTTTTTAAATCCTTATTGGTATAAATTGAATCAGGTTTATAATTGATTCCCATACTTTCTATATAAGATCTAGTAGCAGTTACACCTTGAACTTCTGGATCACGAATGTAACCTACTATTTTTGATTTATAATAAGTTTTACTTCCATAACTATGCCAAGATATTTTATCTCCTATTTTTAAATTATACTTATCGCTAAATTTATAAGTTACGTAAACACCGTCATTTCTATCTAACGTTTTAAACTTATAATCTTTATTTGCAAAACGAACATATCCGTTAGAATCATCTACAAATAATGTATTAGCCTCTCTATCATCATTATCATCTTTTATTTCAATGTTAAGGGTCATACTAGTATTATTACCATATTTATTCGTTAATTCATCTATTCTACTTTGCTTTACATTTTCTTTTAAGTTAAGTTTATAATCGAAGTTATATAAATCATCAAACTGTATTTTAATAAAGTTATTCATGCTGTTTAGCATACCAAGTGCACAAACTATTAACGTGCAGCATCCAACGATACCAATAACACCAGTTATGGTTCTAAATTTATTTCTTATTATGTCCCTTAAGTTCCATTTACTAGAAAAACTCATGTTCTTAAAAATACCTTTAGTTGTTATGTTAAGACTTCTTTCGTTAACGCTTGGAAGCTCATTTCTTAGGCTGTCGGCTGGTTTTTTTCTAAGTTCTTTATAACAAGTTAAAAACGTAATTATAGAAGTTACTATAACAACTAATAACGAGGCAACATAAGTAAGTGGTTTAATAAATACCCTTCCTTCTGGCATTTCAAAGAATGACATTTCAATATTTAAAAATACGCTTCCTAAAAAATATCTACCAAGTAATATTCCAAGTAATGCACCTAATAAAGCAACCCAAAAGCCATATCCAACATAATGCCTTGTTATTTTATATTTAGAAAATCCTAAAGCTTTAAGGGTACCAATTTCTAACTTTTGGTTTTTAATAATACGGGTCATTGTTGTTATAACAGAAAGCATCGCAATAAATAAGAATAATCCAGAAAATATTCCAACGTATGCCGCTCCCTCATCTATCTCACCTTGATACATAGCGTACGATGATGTCTTTTCAATAGATATAGTAGCTTTTGCATTTTCTACTCTTTTTTCTATTTCATCTTTTACTTTATTTACATCTTTTTTTGTTTTTACATCTACCATTACGTAATTATATGGTATGTTATCTTCAAAGTTAAACGTAGGATTTAATTTATTAAACTCTTCATCACTTAAGTTTTTTCCTAACTTACTGCTTAACTTATTCTTAGCCTCATCTTTTATAAACCTTTCAAGTTCATTTGATGACATGTATAAAAATCCATAAGTTTTATGATTAGGCATTATTTGTGATTCATCTTTTACATCATATACATGATCCGGAACATATATAAGACCATTTACCTTTTCATTAAACACGTACTTTTCATATTTAAATGAGATTTCATCTCCTACTTTTATGTTGTTTTCTTTCGCATAAAAGTAATCTAACCATACACCATTTTTTTTCTTATCAAATGATGTGCCATCTTTTACATAAAACTTTGATATGTTATTTTCTTCTATAACATTAACCAAATATGATTTATCATTATCTTTAGCATCATTCATAGTTAACGTAAGTTTTCTTTCAGCGTCTACTACGTTATCTATGATTTTTATGTCATTTAAATCATCTTTCGTAAAAGACGTACCAATTACGTTTACATCAGGTAAGTTATTTTTGGTATAAAATCTATTTGCAGTATCAGTCATACCATCCATATATGCCTCTATTCCTGCATATACCATTACACCTACCATAACCATTAATAGTATCGTGATAAACTGGGATTTATTTTTTAAAACATCCCTTATCATTTTCTTCTTTAACATATTACCACACTACTTCATCTATATTTTTTGGATGTTTATTTACTTTGTTTGACTCTATTTTACCATTTTTAAGTCTTATAACACGGTCTGCTACATCAGCAATTAACGAGTTATGAGTAACTATTATAACGGTATTTTCTCCCGTTTTTAAATCACATTGTTTCTTTAAAAGTTTAAGTACTTCCGCTCCTGTTTTACTATCTAACGCACCCGTTGGTTCATCACATAAAAGCAAAACTGGATCTTTTGCTATTGCACGCGCTATTGAAACACGCTGCATTTCACCACCTGATAGTTGGTTTGGAAACTTATTTAAGTGTTTTTCTAATCCTACTTCCTTAAGTATCTTCTTAGCGTTCTTAGGCTTTTTTACTATGTCATTTACTAATTTTACGTTTTCAAGTACCGTAAGAGTTGGAAGAATATTATAAAATTGAAATATAAACCCTACGTTTTCTGCGCGGTATAGGGTAAGTTTATCATCGTTATAGCCAGAGATTAACTTATCATCTACCTTTATGGTTCCTTTAGTTACGGTATCCATACCTCCCAAAAGATTTAATAAAGTTGATTTCCCCGCTCCAGAAGGCCCTAATATTACGACAAACTCGCCTTTATTAATATCAAAAGATACATTATCTAAGGCATTAAGTTTTTTTTCACCAACGTTATATGTTTTAGTAACGTTTTTAAGTTCAATTAATTTCTTCATGATTTATCCCTTTCTAAATATGAAATTTTTATCACATTTCAATTTTATTATACTTTTATTTATTTTATGAGTCAACGAAATATGAATAATTTATCACATTTTAGTAATTGATTTATTACCTTTTGAAATGTATAATGGTGTAAGAAAGGACTTGGTCTTATGAAACCGGTTAGAACACCTAAACAAAAACGCTCAGTAGAAAAAAAATTAAAGATAATAGAAAAAGGTTTTGAGTTAATGTGTGATAATGGATACTATAAAACAAATACCAATGATATTGCTAAATATGCAAATGTATCAACGGGAATTATATATCAATATTTCACTGATAAAAAAGACATTTTTATGGAAGGTGTTAAAAATTATTCAGAGAAAATAATGTACCCTATTTTAAGTGTTTTAGAAAGTAAAAAAGTAGATTTAGAAAACATAGATGAAACGGTAAATAAAATGATAGATGAACTAGTTAAAGCACATACTATGTCTAAAAAAGCTCACGAAGAATTACTTGCAATGAGTCATATAGATACTGACGTTTCTAACATTTTGAAGATGCAGGATATTAAAACAACAGAAAAAATAGTTGGTTTGCTTAAAGAAAACAATATAAATATTTCTAATCCTTTAGAAAAAGTTCACATAATAACAAACATCTTAGATAACTTTTGCCATGAAGTTGTATATCATAGGCATAAGAAAATAAATTATGACATAATGAAAAAAGAAGTTATAAAAGTAATAATTAATATAGTAAAAAAAGAGGCTAACATTTAAGTTAGTCTCTATAATTTTATTATTTAAAATTAAAGGAGATATCACCTACTGCTACCGAGATTCCCTCTTTATAAAATGATGTTTTATCTTTATCATCTTTAAATAATTTATAGCGTAATAAATATGAGCAAAAACTTGCTTTTTCATTTATATTCCAAGGATAGTAGTAATGATCATTTACATATATTTCTTTGCCCGTGTATAAAACATATGGGATTTTTTGTAAACTTTGTTTTTCTTTAAAAACTCTATATATAGGACCTCCATAAAATTCTTTCTTGTAAGGAACCCTATCATCAATTCTATATGTTCCTTTATCAACAAATTCAAGATCATCCTTTCTATCATTAAAAGTTTTTTTAACCATATAAACATCAAGCGTCAATGCTTTTATACACGTAAGTTTCTTATTTCTAATAAAGTCTTCAAATTTAGTGTGTAAAAAATCTTCATATATAAGTAATTCATCTTGATTAATCATTAGGAATTTATGATTAGTGCCATAAAACTCTAAAATCTGTTGTTTTAACCCACAAAGCTTAATGCAGTTACAATTTTCTTTGATGTTCCAAAATGAGATATTAACTTTTTTTGCATAACTATTTAAGATTTTTGACGAGTTATCTGTTGAATTATTATTAACTAGTACAAAATTTCTAATACCTATACTAATATAATGTTCTATCCATCTTTTAGCAAAATTTTCAAAATTATCATAAAAACAAACTAAGATAATACCACTATCAAATTTTGCACTTTTTTTAATACTTAACTTTTTTTCATTTAGTCCAGATATAAAACTTGAAAAATAGTCATCAGAAAATTCTACATTATTAAACTCTTTTTTAACCATATTAATTAAGTTTTCTTTTAAATTGATATTTATATTTAACGAATTAATTTGATTAATTCGTTCTCTTATTTTTACTAACTTAATATCATTTAATTTTTTAATATGTTTAAAAAGTGGATTAAAATCGACATTGGTAAATTCTTCTATCTTACCTGTTTTAATATGAGGAGTTTTAATCTTTAATATCCTTTTCATATATGAAGTAATTGAACCATGAGAAATGATCATTATTGTATTACTAGAAAAATTATTCATATAAGCATCTTTTAAAAAGCTACATAATCTAAGTTCTATATCATACTTATTTTCACCATACTCTCCAAATCTAATGAAATAATCTCCAGCAATCTGCATTTTTCTTGTTCTATCAAGGTCTTCATTATTTTTCATTCCAGAATATTTCCCATTATTTATCTCACGTATTCTTTTTTCTATTATAAAATCTGAAGTCTTGTACTTTTGTGAAACTAAATGTGCGGTTTCAATTGTTCTAGGAAGTGGTGAAACATAGATTTTATCAATTTTACTAGGTAGTGTCTCTATGGATTGTAAAACGGTTTTTCTACCTTCTTCTGTTAAAGTAGACCAATAAATTTCTTTATCAGAAATTATTTCCTTAACATTATCAGTTGCATTTCCATGTCTCATAAAAATAATGTTCATTTTACCACCTCTATTATCCAATTTAAAATTCTAATTACCACTTTCCATCACGTTTATCACTCATAATATATCTTTCTAATTTTTATTATTTAATTCAATTTTTATCTCCTCAATTATATGGCCTATATTACCTTCTCCAGCATATTTTCTCATATCAAAAAAGTTATCATTCATATCAATCCATTCAAGTTTATTTACTTCTTCTACTAAGCTTACGTCTTTATTCAATATGCCATAATATACTTCAAGATATTTATCTAAAGTTACATATTCAATATTCATAAAATGTACTAATGTAATATCATCACAATTAATATTAGTTTCTTCTCTTAGTTCTCTATAGGCTTCATTTACGCCATCATTTTCTCTTTCAATTTTTCCACCTACTAAGTTAAACATACCTTTATATGGTTCTTTTGCTCTTTTACACATCAAAGTTTTACTTAAGTTTTTATTAAAAACCACTATTACATTATATTTTTTCATTTTATCACATCACCATCCAATTTATAATCAACTATTTTCTATCATCATAATCTTCTAAAAAACTTTTATATGTCCCATCCTTTTTAGTTCCTAAAATACAGTTTAAGTTTACGTTATCCATACTTTTAAAGATGTTATTATCGACGTTAGGATTTACTTTCTTTAATGATTTAACTAAATTTTTCATTTCTTTTCGTTTACTTGTTCCATCATCTAGTATCGTGCAATTTTCAGTAAAACGACAAGCACAGTTTATAAACGTTAATTTGTTAGAATTTTTCCACGTAATTATAGCATCTTCCTTAACTAAATAAAGTGGTCTAATAAGTTCTAATCCCTCAAAGTTATCACTATGAAGTTTAGGCATCATTGTTTTAATTTCCGAACCATAAAACATTGATAAAAGAGTTGTTTCAATAACGTCATTAAAGTGGTGTCCTAACGCTATTTTATTGCAGCCTAATTCTTTAGCTTTACTATATAAATATCCTCTTCTCATTCTAGCACATAAATAGCAAGGGCTTTTTTCTATATCTTTTACAGTATCAAATATATTACTTTCAAATATTTCTATTGGAACGTTTAATATTTTGGCGTTATCTTCTATCATTTTTCTATTTAATTCATTATATCCTGGATCCATTACAACGTAGTGCGCTTTAAATGGAAAGCGTCCATGTTTTTGTAATTCTTCTATACACTTGGCAAGCAAAAAAGAGTCCTTACCACCAGATATACAAACCATAATATTATCATTTTCTTTAATAAGTTCATAGTCACTTACTGCTTTAACAAACTTACTCCATATCTCTTTTCTATATGTTTTTATTATACTTCTTTCTATTTCTTTATACTTTTCCATAACTTTCACTTCCATATAAACTAATTATAAACTATACAAAGAAAAAAGCAAATAAAAAGAGCTTTTATGCTCTTTAAAACTCTACGCTTTTATTTGTATTATAAACTTTACCATCAATACTAATATAAACTGAATAAGTACCACTTAAACCTTCACTATTAATATATTTAGTAACCGTTATTCCGTTTTTATTTTCTTCTTCAGTAAACACATCAACACACAATGCTGTGTAAGGATGCTTACTTACGTTTATTTTATAATATGAAGATTTTAAGTTTTTATATAGTATTACGTTAACATCAGATCCTCTTTTAAACTTACCTGTAACAGATAGTCTATCTTCTTCTTTAACAAGTTTTATATTGTGTTTTTTATATTCATTATCTTGTTTTTTAACGCTATATAATGAAAGTATTTCACTTTTAGTTACGTCTGTTTTTCCAAGAGAACCTAGACGTTTTGCACTTTTAATTTTTAGTTCATCTGAATTACTATATAAACTCATTTTTTCTACTCTATAATTATTAGTTGGAAGTACAAGTTCAAATATAACTTTATTATCTAAAACCTCTACTGTATCAGATGTAAGTTTAGTATTTCCACTTGTTAATCCTGCTGGCTTGTTAGACTGAATGCCATCAACTTCTACAATACCACCAGAATGAACTATATAATGATTACTATCTATATAATCAACATCTGATATGTAAGGAGAATAAAACTTACTTCCTCTTTCTTTTCCGTATTCATATACCTGTTTTATAGTCATATTTTTAGTATCAATTTCATACATAACGCCTCTTGAATATGACTTATCTGCTGATACATAGTTTTCTTTAATCTTTGATTTATTGTTTCCATTATCAAATATGAATACATATCCTTCAGGTGTTATCATAGCAGCATGCTGCGACCATTGCCACTCAAAGTTATCACCTATAGGTTTAAAGAAATACTTCTGATATTCTTTACTCCAAGAGGTACTATCTCCTATTATCCAGTTTAATTTACCTGTTTTATAACTTATGTTAATAACGGCATCTTGGTGTCTTCCAGATAACGTTATAGAATCTGTTTTAGCATCATACCAAACTGAATTATTATGAAACCAGTCATATTCTATCCAGTTTTCGCTCTTACCATCATCCATGTTTAAAATGTTTTTTAAATCAAATGTTTTTACTATCTTTCCTGTTTTTCTGTCTAACTCGACAACATAATCTTCAACCGTACCATTTTTATTATTAAAATCATCACTTGCTACTAAAAGATTACCACTTGGAAGTTCAAAATAATCATGATGGTATCCACCTTTAATAGAATACTCATTATATATTTTACCTAACAAATCAATTTCATATAAACCAGTCATATAATATGGAGTATTAATTAATCTTTCAGTGCTAATTAACATATGACCGTTCTTAAGTCTTGTATTATCCCACAAAGCATAACTTGTTAAATACCATCTAACATCCCCATTTACATCATATGCCAAAGTATATCCTTTAGCTGATGGTGTATAAAAGTATAAATCATTAGTAAGTTTTGATGTATCCTTTTTAACACTTGTTGGTAATACAAAATTATCTGGCAGTTTATCTGTCTTTATGGTAAGTTCCTTTTTATTTGTACCACATTCAAGTATTACTTTGTTTTCATAATCTGCATATAATCCATATACTGGAATATAATGAGACTTTGCTTTAGAAAAAGTATTTGTATAAGTTGTTAAATCATCTTTACCTTTTATTGTTATTTTAACAGAACAATCATTTCCAGTTTCAAACATAACAAGTGCTGTTAAAGGAGATACCTTATAAGGATTTAACAAAACCTTTGGATTATCAAATGTGTAACCTTTACTATCAAAATCTCGTTCATACTCTGCTTGATTAGTTACCATACTTTTAGTTTCTTTTATTTTATTTTTATTAGTTAACTTAATGTTTCTAATTTGAAGAAAAATAAGAGCTACTAAAATAATTAATATAATAACTAAAATTACTACTGGTGTTTTCTTTTGTTTTTTTATTTTCTTCATTATTATCCCTCCTACAAGATAATTTTATTATAACTTAACATATTACTCAATAAAGAGGCAGTTTAATTTACTAAAGCACAGGTTTAGTTTTACTTACCACAATTTTCATCTATGTTTAAAGGTACGTGGTACGTTGTTATAACATCATCCATGCCAGTTGCTTCAATATCTAGATAAACGCTTCCTTTTTTATAATTTTTACATACTTTATCGTATTTTATATTAAATGAAACGTCTTTTAAGTAACGATCTAATTTTAAACCTTCTTTATTAGATTTTTCAAACGTACTAACTCTTTTGTTTATGTCGCCTTCCATTTCATATAAAGTGCATTTAAAATTCTTGTATAATTTCTTGTCTTTTTTCCCACAGTAAGAAATTTCTGATATGTATATTGATGATGATATATTGTTATACGCAATAACTCCTTTTATATTAAAATCTTCACACTCAGCATGAAGCTTTTTAAATTCAAAAGTACTATTTTTTTTAATGCTAAAAATAATGGAAAAAACCGAAATTAATAAAAGTATAATCATAATTAAAATGACAATTATTTTGTTTCGTTTATTATTATTTTTAACGCTTTTTCCTTCTAGAAAGTCATTAATGTTTAAGTTATACTTATCACATATTTCTTTTAATACGTTTATATCAGGAAGATTTTTACCATTTTCCCATTTTGAAACTGCTTGATACGTAACGTTAAATTCTTTGGCAAACTCATTTTGAGTTAAATTATTCTTCTTTCGCAAGTCTTTTATTAACTTTGATATTTTATCTTGATTCATAAATTCTTTTCCTATCTTTTTTCTTTACTTCTTTTATCTTGAATTATTTCCATTTCCTTTTCTGTTATTAATGTAACATTATTTTCTTTTGCCCAAGATACGCATCCCTTTAAAACCGTATTTAAAAATACTCTTGGAACCTTAATCAATCTTTTACAAGCATCATCTGTAAATTTTACTTTATCATCTACTCTTGAAGCAGCATATTTAACAGTATCTAAGCTTATTCCTTTAGATTTTGGAATAGCACGTTTTTTAGCTCTTCTTGGTTTAACATACCAAAAATATTTATTATCACGATATCCATAATCAACCGGAATATTAGGAAAACTAGATGCCTTAACACCATTTATTATCGCTTCATATTGTTTTGGTTTTATTAGTATATTATCTATTTTTAAAATAAAATGTGCTCCAAACTTACTTGTTATACCATTAAAGTCATGAAAAGGTGCATTATATTCATCCATTACTTTATCATTTGATGCATTGTCTAATTCTGATACCCAGGTGCATTCAAATACTTGATAAGCTTCCTTAATAACTTTTGGATAAGAATTTTTACTATCACTTAATGCTCTTTTTCCATCGGTTAATGTAAATATACAATCTTTCATTTTTTCACTAGTTGTTTCACCTGGATAACCAAGTCTTACAGCCTCATTAAAATATTTAGCTTCTCCTGTTATAAAATTAATTGCGCATTTTTTCGTTCTTAATATATTTTTACAAGTATTAGATGAATTTCTGCAACATAAAACCATTGCATAATAATCTTTACCCGCAATATAATATGGAAAACAAAGCGAGTATGCCCCTAAGTTTGTTTCTCCATCAGTACTTAACGTTGAAATAAGCGTTGTTGGCATTGGAAAGAAACTTGATGTTTGATAGAAATTATCAACTATTCTTATATCCTTAAAACCATTTATTAAATCCTTATCTTTCATTTTAATCACCTATCCTTACATCAATTATAACATAATATGATTGTTTTAATAAAAAAAGAGGAGCCTTAAGGCTCCAAGGGGGTTTTGGTTGTACTTTCAACTAAATCGTAAAAGTACCTTGCGTGATATCATCACGCTATTATAATAATATAGACTTTTAGTCAAATTGTCAATGATTTTTTTGTGTCTATTTTACTCAACCGTAACAGACTTAGCCAAGTTCTTTGGTTTATCAATACTGCAGCCTTTTATCTTAGCAAGTTCGTATGCAATCATCTGAAGTGGAATTACCGCAAGAAGTGGTTCAAACAAATAATTAACCTTTGGTATAACTATTTTTTCATCACAAACATCTTCTCCAAGAGAATCACAACTAGTTATACATATTACGTTTGCACCTCTTGATTTTACTTCTTTTACATTGCTAATTGTCTTAGGTGCTATTCTCTCATCCGTTATTACCGCAACAACAGGAGTTTTATCTTCTATTAGTGATATCGTACCATGCTTTAATTCACCAGCAGCATAAGCTTCACTATGAGTATAAGATATCTCCTTTAATTTTAAAGAACCTTCTTCTGCTAGAGCATAATCAACACCTCTACCTATAAAGAATATATCATTTTGATCTTTTATATCTTCTGCTATTTTTTTATAAACATCTGTTCTATTTAATAACTCTTCTATATAATCAGGAAGTTTTTTAGCATCTTTTAATATTTCAATAATCTCATCTTTATTGGTTAAATCCTTTTTATAAGATAAGTTAAGCGCTATTAAAGATAATAATGCAACTTGGGCTGAGTAAGCTTTAGTTGTTGCAACTGCTATTTCTTGCCCTGCTTCTGTATAAAGCACCATTTTAGCTTCTCTTGCTATAGTACTTCCTTTAGCATTAACTATTCCTAATGTATCATTACCATTTTTCTTTGCAATGTTTAAAGCTTCTAATGTATCTGCTGTTTCTCCCGATTGTGATACAACAATTACTAATTCATCATCTTTTAAAAATTGCTTCCCATATCTAAACTCACTTGCAGTATCTACTCTAACTTCTACGTTAGCATACTTTTCAATCATTTGTTTTCCAACTAAGCCAGCATGAGTTGCACTACCACACGCAACTATTCTTATTCTTCCATATTTAGAAAAATCCGGCATTTTCTCTATCAAGCTATCCATACCATTTGATATGTATTTTTCAGTAGTTTTTTTAAACACCTCAGGCTGCTCATGCATCTCTTTTAACATGAAATGATCATAACCTTGTTTATCTATTGCATTATTATCAAAATTAAATTCTTTTATTTCGTAATCTTTTTCTTTACCATCTTTATATAATTTTACATTTTCATTAGTTATTTTAGCATAATCTCCATCTTCTAAAACAATGTGTTTTTTTGTCTTATTAAGTATTGCAGGAACATCTGATGCTATATAATTTTCATCATCATTTATTCCAATTATTAATGGACTTTTATTTTTTATTGTGTATAACACATCTTTTTCATCATCACAAATAATACCTAAAGCATAAGAGCCTTCTAACATCTCTTTTACTTTTCTAATTGTTTTTAACATATCTTTTTCTGTCTTATAAACGTAATCTATTAAGGCCGCAACCACCTCAGTATCAGTTTCTGACTTAAACTCATATCCTTTATTTTTTAAATCCGCTTTTAATTTATCATAATTTTCTACTATTCCATTATGAACTATAGTAATTTTTCCTACTCTATGAGGATGAGCATTTGAAGATGTTGCTTTCCCATGAGTAGCCCACCTTGTATGTCCTATTCCAAGGTTTGATTTAACATCAAAGTTAACATCTTTCCTAAGGTTTGCTATTTTTCCTTCTTTTTTTATTACCTCTATACCATTATCTTTTATAAAGGCAATTCCAGCTGAATCATATCCTCTATATTCAAGACGTTCTAAGCCGTCAATCAAAACACGCACAGAGCCTCCATTACTCCCTACGTAACCTATTATTCCACACATATTATTTTTCTCCTTTTAAAAAATGTATAATAAAAACAACTGTGTGAAATACTCCTCTGTTATAATTTTGATTTTATCTTTTAAAAGTATTTCTTACGATTCACAAATCCGCTATGGCATCCGCCGAACATTTCGATAACCATAGTCCTCGTCACCCTCTTTTGGGTCTGGCGCTAAATAAATAAGTATCCTCCAAGTACTTCCTTTTATTTTTATATATTTAATTATATGAAAAAAAGGAGTTCTTGTAAACCCCTAATAATAATATTATATCAACACCCTAATTTTTAATATTAACATTCTTATTTTCCATTTTCTCAAAGGATTGATTATCTTTAAAAATAATAGATTGCATTCGCTTTTCATGATCCGGATTATCAAGTGACTCTTTATTAGTCGCCTCTTTTTCTATCAAGAAAAATGTAAATGTATCATATATCTTGCTGTTTGAAATTAAATTCATGTCTATTAAATGATATTCGCTCAATAATGAAGCATTATTTTGTGCCAAAAAAGTTAAGGATATAAGTTTATCTCTCGTTTTAGAATTATATATCAACAGCATATCAGCCTCATGGTATAAACTTCTTATAGATTCTTTATTTCCAGCCAACTTTAAAAGAGATATTTTTATATCTTCTAAAGAAGCCTTATTTATTAAATCCTTATCTTGACTAAAATATTTACTTTCCAAAAACACAGGATTAATAAGCATAGTATTATTGGACAAAATACAACTTGTAGGTAAAATATCAAGACTCAAAAAGTTTTTAAGTCCTACACTACTAAGCGAATTAATCCAATTTTGTACATCACTAATGTAACTTGCAAGTTTATATTGATTAAGTTTATTAATAACTTCTTTTAAAATTTTATGATACATTTTAACATTCATCCCTTCTTTTCTATTTAACCAATTCATTAACGTCATCTCTTACCTTTACTAACAAATCATAATCTTTTCTTACATCTGACAATTTAAATGATAAAGCCCCACTTTGCCTACTTCCAAATAAATCTCCTTGTCCTCTTAGTTTAAAGTCTGCTTCACTTATTTTGTAACCATCATTTTCTTCTTCCATTATTTTAAGTCTTTTAGTATCTTTATCACTTATTAAATAGCAGTAAGACTGAAGACTATTTCTACCTACTCTTCCCCTTAATTGATGAAGCGTAGAAAGTCCAAATCTATCAGCATCAAAAATAACCATAATAGTTGCGTTTTTAACGTCTACTCCAACTTCAATAACGGTAGTTGATATAAGAATATCTATATTCCCTTTAGCATACTCATCCATTACTTTTTCTTTTTCTTCATTTGTCATTTTCCCATGTAATACTTCTACATTATAATTTTTAAAAGCGAGATTAAACTTATGCTTTAAATCATACACGTTAGCATAATTACTATCATCATTTTCTTCTATCATAGGTGCAATAACATATACTTGATTTTGATTTTTCAAGGCTTTATATATTCCCTCTAAAACATCCTTTATTTCATCTTCTTTTTTTACCTTGGTAATAACTGGGATTCTACCACTTGGTTTTGTCTTAATACTTGACGTATCAGTGTCTCCATAAATAGTTAAAGCATAAGTTCTTGGAATTGGTGTTGCACTCATCATTAAAACCTCTACGTTTAAACCTTTGTTTTTTAAAGTCTGGCGCTGATTAACTCCAAATCTATGCTGCTCATCTGTTATGACAAGACCCAAATTATTCCACACCACCTTATCACTTATTAGTGCGTGCGTTCCAATTAACATATCTATTTCATTTTTTTCTATCTTTTCATATACTTTCCTTTTTTCTTTTAAAGTCATTTTACCTGTTAAAAGGCCTACCTTAAAGTTTGTATCTTTAAATAAATCACAAGCATTCTTATAATGCTGACGTGCTAAAACCTCAGTAGGTGCCATAAAAGCAGTTTGGTATCCACCGGTATATAAAGCATAAGAAATGATAAATGCTACAATTGTTTTACCAGAACCAACATCTCCTTGTAATAGTCTGTTCATTAATGTGTCACCACAAATTTCATCAAGCATTTTAAAAGCTATCTTTTCTTGGTCAATAGTTAATTTAAATGGCAAAGAATTAATAAAGTCATGAACCATATTTAAAGATACTTCTTTTTTATAAACGTCTTTATGAATCTCATTTTTTTTCTTTAACAATTTAATATTTTTCATATAGGTAAATATCTCTTCATACTTAAGCGTTTTAAGTGCGGTCTTTAAACTATTTTCATCCTTTGGATTATGAATTATTCTAACTGCCTCATCTTCGCTAATTAAATTATATTTACTAATTAATTTTTCTGGGATATTATTATTTTCTTTAATTACATTTAAAGCTTTCTTAATAAACACATTCATCTGTTTAGATGTAATACCTTTACATAAGTGATAAACTGGCTCTATCTCAAATCCATCTTTTAAAGCACCTATTTTTACATTTGAAGCGGTTATTAGTTCCTTTTTAGGATCATACTTACCTATTACGGTAATTTCACGTCCCGGGTAAATATTCGGTTTTAAAAAGGCTCTATTAAATATTACAACTTTAACTATTTTATTTTGAACATTACACCTAAAAGTTAACCTATTCATTTTACCTCTAAAAAAATTTAAAGTTGGCATAGACTCTACTATCCCATCACTTACAAATTCATCATAATACTTAGGATTATTAATGTCTCTTTTTGCAAAAATTAAAAAACGATAAGGGTAATTTCTTATTAAATCTTCTGGGCTATATATTCCTAAATTATTCAATGTTTTAGCAGTTTTAGGCCCTATCTTATCTAGTTTTTCAAGTTCCATGATATCACCATTTTTTCTTTCTAATACAATTATAACAAACGAATGTTTGAAAAATCAATCATGCGTTAAACTTTTTTAAAAAAATAATAAAAAAAGGTTGACTTTTACACCCTTTTCGATTAGTATAAATGGCACCAGCTCTGGAAAAACCATAGCTGGCGCTAGTATCACAACTAGCCAACCCCTTTTTATTCTTTTTGAGATTGCATGGGAAACCGTGTGATCTCCTTTTTTTTGAATTTTTTTTAAAATTTAGTTAATACTATTTAAAAAAGAGGGATAATATGACAATACCAAAAACAAAAGAAAAAATAATTGAAGAAATAAAAAAAAGAACTGGAAACGCACCTGATGTAACATACAAAAATTACCCAATTGGGGATAAAATAATTACACTTATATATTCAAATAGTGTAAGTAGTCAAAATGATATAAATGATTTTATCTTAAGAAGATTAGATGAAGAAGGAAATAAACTTTTAGATAAAGATATCTTTTCATACATTAAAAATTATATTCCAAATAATACTGCTATCTTAATAAGCACAATAAAAGATGCTTTATATTATCTTTTTAATGGTTTTACACTAGTTTTATTCGATGATGAGAAGAAAATTATTGCATTTGAAAATAAAGCTAATCTAACAAGTAGTGTTCAAAGAAGTGAAAATGAAAAAAGTCTTAAAGGACCGCTTGATGCCTTTACCGAAAATTATCAATCAAACATCGGAATGATAAGAAGAAGACTAAAAACGGAAGATTTATGGATTAAGGAAGTAACTGTTGGTGAAAAAAGTAAAACAAAAGTTGCTCTTTTTTATTTAAATGGTGTATGTGATAAAAAATTAGTTGATAAAATATATAAAAAAATTAAAAATATAAAAATCGATTACGTAGGAAATTCTAATTATATAATTGATGCCATAAGTAATTCTAATAGAGCGATATTTCCTATTACACTTCCAACTGAAAGACCTGATTTAGCGTGTCAAATGCTTCTTCAGGGAAGATGCGTTCTTATGTGTGAAAACTCAAATGAAGTTATAATATTACCTTGCACCTTTATTGATTTTTTTAAAACACCAGATGATTATTACGAAAAAAGTCTTAACGCATTTGCAAGCAGAGTAATAAGAATTGTATCTATGTTATTAAGTCTTCTAACGCCCGCTATTTACATTTCTCTTATGGCTTACAATCTAGAAGCTATACCAAGTGGTCTTTTAATTAATTTTTCAATTCAAAGAGATGGCGTTCCATTTACCACGGTATTTGAAATATTAGTTATGAGTTTTATGTTTCAAGTATTAAGAGAAAGTGATTTAAGATTTCCTGGTAAAGGTGGAAGTTCTATTTCAATAGTTGGTGCTTTAGTTTTAGGTCAAGCTGCTGTTGAAGCTGGAATAGTTTCACCTATTACGATTATAATAGTTGGTATTTCATCAGTTGCATCCCTTGCCTTTTCATCAATAGAATTAATAAATTCAATTAGATGGTGGCAACTTATATTAATTATTTTAGCATCCCTATTTGGTTTTATTGGCGTGATGTTTGGTCTTATTATAATGATTGCAATACTAGCATCACAAAAATCTTGTGGAAAGCCTTACCTCTCTCCTTTTGAACCATTTAATAAAGAAGCACAAAAAGATGCAATACTAGAGTTTAAAGATGTTAAACTAAATCCTAAAAACATATACACTAAGGAGGATTATGATGAAAAAGATATTTAATTCAATAGTTTTTATAATTATCCTATTTACCTTAAGTGGTTGTTTTAATTACAAAGAAATAAATGATTATGCAATAGTATCAGGTATATCAATTGATGAAAATAAAGGAAAAAGTGTAAATAAATATAAAGTAGGAATACAAATAATGAATGCTAAAAAAGATGAAGAATCAGATAGTAGTTTAATAACATTTTATGAAGCTAGTGGAAAAACAATATATGATGCCCTTGAAAAAATAATGCTTGATTCTCCAAAAGAATTATACTTAGGTCATAATGAAGTTGTTGTAATAAGTGAAGAATTATTAAAAAAAGAAAATCCCCTTAATTATCTAGATTACTTTATGAGAGACCCAGGGTCCGAAAAAGATTCTGCAGTTATGGTTTCAAAAGAAAAAGATGCATCTAGCATTTTAAAGGTAATAACGCCACTTGAAACATTACCTTCTAAAAACCTAAGATCAACTTTGTCGGTTGCAGATAACTTTAGTGGTATTTTAACAGTTGTTACAATAGATGAATTTATATCTGATTTATCAAATTCAAAAACAGAAGCAATTATTCCATCTGTAAAAATAAAAGGAAAGATAAATAATGGTGAAAAGATGGACAATATAAAAGAAAGTAATCCTAATACCAAATTAACATTTGATACCCTTGGATACTTTAAAAATAATAAACTTAAAGGATATTTAACTACTAATGAAAGTGTTGGATATAATTTTTTAGCTAATGTTGCTAAAGAGACTTACGTAAATGTTAAATGCGACAGTAAAAATTACGCAACATTAAGACTTAATAACAGCAATTTTAAAGAAAATCTTTATTATGAAAATAATAATCCAATAGTAAATATTAAAACAAAAATTGATGCTGATCTTTTAGAATATAATTGTAAATCAGACTTTTTAAATAATGATAAAGTAATAAAAAAATTAGAGATTAAAGCAAAAAATAGAATTAATACCTTAATGAATAAAACAATAGATAAACTATATGTTAAAGAAAAAGCTGATGTACTTAAATATGCAGAAAAATTCTATAGTAAAAAATACAAAGAAACTAAAAAATTAGGGTATAAAAATAAAGATATATTAAATAAAATAAGTTTTAAATTTAATACTAATGTACAAATAAAATCAACTGAGCTTTCTATAAAATCAGTTAGAAAGGAAAATAGTTATGAATAATAAAGTATCAAGTACTCAAATAAGCATGCTTTTAACTTTAATATGTTTAAGTATGTATATAGGTCTAAGTGATGTAATATTGCTTAGAAAAGCTAATAATGGCGTTTTAATAGGAGTTATAATTGGTGCTATAATAGGACTTATTCCCATACTAATGTATTTAAAAATAAATAATACACATACAAATCTTAATATATTTGAAAAAAATAAAAAACTTTTTAAAAAACCAATAGCAAATATATTTAATGCATTAATATTTTTATTTTACTTGTTTTTATTTATCGTATCAATTAGAGCATCAGTTATATTTGTAACAAGTAAATACCTACAAAACACACCTTTTTATTTTGTTGGAATACTTATTTTAATAACCGTTTTTATAATCAGCTTAAAGGGCATAGAAGTAATATCTAGAATATCACAAATCTCATTTATAATAAGTTTAATCTTAGTAATTATAATAGAAGTTCTACTTTTTCATTATATAGAAATAGATAATATACTACCTATTATAATAAATAAAAAATATGTATTTAAAATAATAGATGCCGCTATATATGAAGCTTGTTCCTCAGCTTTATTATCTATTTTACTTTTAACAATTAACAAAGATAAAATAATAGATAAAAAAAGATTTAATAAAACATTTTTAATTTTCTATTTAATATCTCAAATAGCTTTACTTGTTGTAATGTTTTATGTAGTTTCGTGTTTTGGATTTAATATGGCTACTTTATTTAGATATCCAGAATATATTTTACTTAAAAAAATTGGAATAACATCATCTGGACTGCACATAGAAAACTTACTAGCATTTAGATGGTTATTTTATATACTTGCTCTTTGTTACACATCCTTTTTTGGAATTAATACATATTTAAAAACTTTTAAAATTTCTAAAAAAACTAACTATATTTTAATTATTTTAATAAGTATAATATCAATTATAAGTGCTAATACATTATTCGGAAACATCCCACACTCTATTATGATTATAAAAAATTATTATGTTCCTTTTATTGCTATTCCTATATTTATAATTTTAACAATTATTTTTATAAAGTGTTTAAAAGAAAAGAAAATATCAAATACAAATTGATATTTTTTTATATATGATGCCTAACTATTTTTCCACACCCTATTTTTCTTCCAAAAGTTTTAGCATTATTATCACTTGTAGCTTCATGAATTATAACTAGTTTGCCTTCTATATCATAAATTTTAAATCTGGTTGTATAAAACTTCATATATGCATAACCACTATTAGAAAATAATAAAGGCATATCTCCAGCATGATAAGGATGACTAGTATTGGTTGGATTATAATGCTTTCCTACGTTTAAAAACGTACCATCACTTGATAAGTCACAGTTTTTACCATCATGAATATGAATTGGAAAAAGTTCATATGATTTATATCCAGGAAGATTAGACACTTCTACTTCTACCATTACCCCATCTTTAAAAGGTTTAAAATATGCTATTCCATTTAAATTAGGTGAAGATATATCACCTTTTATATATGCGGTTAAATAAATATTTTCATCAGTCAAAAAAATCACCTAATTAAGTATATTTAAAAAGACATTAAAAAATGTCTTAGTTAAATGTTTCTTTAAATAGTTTTCTAAATTTTTCTAAATCAAAATCGGTTGATACCTTAACGTTACTATTATCAGCAAGCGTTATAAAGCACTCTCCTTTTCCATTTCCATTAGATATAATTTTTACATTACAAGGCTTAAACGTAACAATACTTGGATCTATTACGCTAGCTATCGTTGTAGGGTCAGGTGTACCAAGACCTATAGTTTCATAATGTTCATAACTAAATTCTATGTATTTTTCCGATATCAAACCAACAAATCTTGATAAAAGATTATCGGAATTACGTAAATTTAAAACATAGTCTTTTTCTATAAATGACTTAACTCCTATCTCATGAGTAACTAGTTTTATATCATCAAAAGGTGCCTTTAAAACACTTTTTGCAGCCTCTGGATCCACGTTAACATTAAATTCTAAGTATGGCTTTTTAACTTCTGGATCATAAGTCGTTCCCATTATAACTAAGTGTTTTACTCTATAAGCTAATTTAGGATCTTTTTTTAAGGCATTTGCTATGTTTGTTAAAGGTCCAAGACAAATAATCGTTAAATCATCTTTATACTTTTTAGATGCTTTGATTATCAAATCTTCAGCTTTCATTTTAGAAAACTTGCCCCTTATCATAGAATCAGTAAAAACAGCATATCCTAATCCATCCTTACCATGTGCATACTCAGCTGTTTCATGATTACATTTATTTTCTTTTTTGCCTCTATACATTTTTATATTAGTTCCTAAAAATTCTTGAATTATTTTTATGTTTTTTTCCGACTTAGAAGCTGGAATATTACCACTTGCTAAAGTAAATGCTATTACGTCTAATTTATTTTTTATACCTAACATAATTGCAATTGCATCATCAACCCCTGGATCTGTATCTATAATATATTTCATAAGTTTCATCTCCTATAATATTATTATATTATTTATTATGAATTTTTCAAATATTTAGTTACACATTTTTAAAATGAATGTCAAATAAAAAAACTTACTATCTTTTAGTAATAAGTCCTTCTTCTCCCTTTTCATTATATAACCTAATTATTCTCCTAACAGTTGCAGGATAAGTATTAAAATATCTAGCTGTTGGTTTAATTCCCCTTTCTTTTGCCATAACAATCATTTGTTTTCGTATCTCAAATTTTTCCTTTGGTGACTTATTTCTATATAAATCTTCGTCATTTACGTTATATAGTTTAAACTCTGTTGACATAACTTACCTCCAAAAAGTTAACCTTACAAGGTTAATTATATCATATTCTTCTAATAAAAAAAAACTAAGTCTTTTAACTTAGTCATCTCTATCTATATTATCAAAAAGTTCATCAGAGAAAAATTCTTTTAAAGTAAGTCCCAATCCATCACATAATCTTACAATGGTTAATAGTTTAACATCCTTGTAACTTTTATCCATTATATGTTGAACAGTACTTTGGGTAAGACAACTTTTAGATGCTATCTTATTTACCGTAAGTTTTCCGTTACTTTCATTTACTATATTATTAATTTTCTCTGCAATAGCTTCTATTACCTTTCTTTTTTTCATAATTGTACCACCTATTACAATTTTATCTTTAATAGGCCAAAAACTATTAACCTTGCAAGGTTAAATTGATTATATAGGCTCATTATTAGTAATATTATTTACAAAATATGAATTTTTTATTAGAAAAAATAGCAACTTGTTATATTTTTTTGCATAAAATATAAAAAATTACTATTGCTATTTACTGGTATTATATGTTATAATTTGGTTGCACGAAAAGAAATGGGGCTATAGCCAAGCTGGTAAGGCATTGGACTGCAACTCCACGATCGCCGGTTCAAATCCGGCTGGCCCCTCCAATTTATTTGCAGGTGTAGTACAACGGCTAGTACGCGGCCTTGCCAAGGCTGAGACGGGAGTTCGATTCTCCTCACTTGCTCCAGATTGATAGGAAACTCGAACTTTTCGAGTTTAAGTAATAAATGCTAACTAGAAATAGTTAGTTTTTTTGTTATTTAAGAAAGGAAAGTGATGAGTTATGACAATAGAAACTAAAAAACTTGTAATAAGTGAAGAATTAAAAAGAAAGATTGAAATGATATGTAAGTTTGCTTATGTGGAATATTCCTTTACTAATGGATATATTATAAATCTTAAAAATACTAATATAGCCTATGTAAAACCCCATATTTTGAAAGTTAAAGGCAATGACTACTTAATATTTGAAGATAGTGAAAATGTCTTTATAAACGGTTATAATAACAAAATTAAGTTTAAAGATTTAGAACAATACTTAAAAATGAACTAATATGGTTTGACAAACTAAAAATAAATGATACAATATAAAACCAATAAAGGAAGCAGTATCTAGTCTTTTATTAGAAAGTGAGGTACTACATGAAAAAGCAAACAAAATATTATATTGAATTTTATAGGAAGTTAAAGATATTAGTTTAAACTAGTGTTTTTAGCTTCTTTTTTTATTAGAAAAGGAGTTGATATGAATATGGATGAAAAAATCAAAAGTGCTGGTATATATATTAGAGTTTCTACTTTTGACCAAGCAAGAGAAGGATTTAGTTTGAGAGAACAAGAAGAAAGATTAAAAGAGTTTTGTAAATTTAAAAGATATAATATTTATAAAGTGTATCAAGATGCAGGAATAAGTGCTAAAAATGACAAAAGACCTGCTTATCAAGAAATGATCGAAGATGTTAAAAAAGGTAATATTAATGTTATTGTTGCTTTAAAACTAGACAGATTAACTCGTTCTGTATATGACATTGAAAAATTAATGAAATTTGTTAATGACTATGAATGTGATATAGATTGTATGGCTGATGAATCAAACACTACTACATCCAATGGTCGTATGGTTATGAGAATAATGACTAGTGTTTCTCAAAATGAAATTGAAAAGTGTTCTGAAAGAACTAAATTTGGTATGGCAGGTGCAATTAAAAACGGTCATATTCCTAATAGAACTGGATTAGGTTTTAAAAGAGAAAACAAAAAGTTAGTACCTGATCCACTAACTAAAGATATAATAGTTAGAATATTTGATTTATATTTAGAAGGTAAAAGTCATCAAGCAATTGCTAATATCTATAATAAAGAAAAAGTATTAGGAAAAACTAATTGGTACGATTCTACAATACAAAAGATATTATCTAATGAACTTTATAAAGGCGATTATGTAAATGGCAAAAGAACAAAACACCCAACTTATTATGAAAATGTTATTGAACCTATTGTTTCAAAAGAAAAATGGGAAAGTTGTCAGTATCAAAAATTAAGAAATGCTAGACATTATGAAAGAACAGCAACTTATTTATTTACTAATAAGTTAAAATGTTCTAAATGTGGTAATTTTCTAGGTGGTCATGCTACTACAAAAACTAATGGTAAAAAATACTATTACTATAAATGTAATACTTGTAAAACTTATTTCAATGAAATAGATATTGAAAAAGAATTAAAAGCATTTATGTTAGAACTTGCTAAACAAGATGACCTTATTAATAATTACTATACGCCATTTATTAAATCAAAATTAGAAGATAAAACAGAAGATTATAAAAAAGAAATTAAAGATTTAGATAAACAACTAGATAGAATTAAAACAGCTTATATTAAAGGTGTTGTAAAACTAGAAGATTTTGATAAAGAAATAAAACATATCGAATATCAAAAATCTGATTTAGAAAAAAGGCAAAAAGGACAAAAACAATATGAGGATTTAAGTTTCACCCTTAATGATTTATTAATTATACAAGATATACAAGAAATAGAATTTTATACTAACCCAGATGTTTTAAATAATTGGTCTAATAAATCAAAAGAAGATAAACAAAAAATAATTGGTAAATATATTGATAATATAACTATTGAAAAGAAAAACAATAAATTTGAAATATCTAATATTGAATTTAGAAAAAATTATTTAGAGGATATGATATATAATCACTATAAATTTAATACACCTTGTAATGTGTATATGTATGAAGATGAATATGGAATACCACTAAAACTAAATCATGAACTTAAAACTATGAAAGAAGCAGAAAATTATTTTAAAAGATTAGAAAAATATGTTGGAGATTATAAATTAAACTATTATATAAGTGAAATTGATGAAAAAGAAAATAGATTTAATTATACTCAAAATAACGATGTTGAAAAAATAATTAGATTAATTGGTATTGGAGATAAGAGAAAAAAAGATGATTTTAAATTAGGCGTTATTACTTTAGACTTATCTATGTTTAAAGATAAAGATGGGAAAGAAATTTATAAGAAACTATTTGATAAATTAGAAAAAGAAAGACTAACATAGCCAAAATTATGTTAGTCTTTAATCATCCTATAAATTTTACAAAAAATAATCAAGTAGGATGATTTAATAAATATTAAATGCTTTATTTTATAAGGTTTAACTTTCATATCAACCTAATATCAACCTACCTCGTAGGTTGAATTTCGTAAGTACGAAATCAGTATTGTGTAACACTAAACCCTTATGAAATAAGGAAAAGTTTAGTATAGTTGCACAAGTTTCTTATCCTGCTTTTTCACATATACTAATATTTATATATGAAATCATCCTATTTATAAAAAGTAAAAAAGATCAACTATTAAAGTTGATCTCAACGATAAATTGTAATTTATATGTTTTGAAAATTTATTTTATTGAAAAATAAGCGGTTCAATATTCCAAGCAAACCAAAAAGGATAATATAAGAAAAACATACCCAAAAAGCTTAAAAGTATATACCATATTACATCACTCTTACCTTTTACAGGCTTTTTTAAATGCTCTCCAAAACATAATGAAACTATTTGCCAAATAATATATCCGATTAATGCACCCATTGTATTAGCAATTAAATCATTGACATCAGTTGTACGGTTCGTGATTAATTGAGATATTTCTATCATTAATGAAAAACCTGCCCCTAAAAATAATGTTTTATAAAATTTACGATAGTTCTTCCAAATAAAAGGAACTAAAAATCCAAAAGGAACAAGCATTAAAATATTTAAGTAAAAAGTTTTCTCTATGATGTTAAAAGGGATGAGATTAATATTAGCTTGAATAATTGATGTATTATCTCCACCTTTTGGTGCATAAAATATATTTGTTAAACCTCCTGCACCAGTTAAATCATATACTTTCCAAAGATATAAAACGAAAATTAGCATTGCTAAAATTGATAAATGATACCCTTTCCTTTTTCTTGCTGTAAAGTAAATAGTACACGGTAAAACAGCACATAAAATGCTATATATCACTTCTATAATAATCATCTCCTTTATTTTAACTTACTTTTTCAAATAATCTGATTCATCTATTGTTTTTAAAACATAATTAACATCATCATATCGTGAATAATTAGATTGTGAACCTAAACTACATATCAAAAATTCTTTTCCATGCTTTTTATATAATACTACTAAATTAAAATCATCAGATAAAGAACCTGTTTTTACACCAATTACATTTTTGTTATAATATTCTGATGTAGGATCAAGGAATGTATTTGTATTTTTCCAAGTCTGCATGCTACCATCTGGTAAAGTTGCTGTATATGAAGTTTGAGAAACTATATCCTTAAACCATTCATTCTTTAATAAATCCATTACAACTTCTTTTAAGTCTAATACAGTTGTATGGGCTTCTGTATCAAATCCACTTGGATCATATAAAATAGTATCCTTATAATCATTTTGTTTTAAATATTCATTCAAGTTTTTCATAAAGACTTCTATTCGCTCTTTGCTAGTAGTAGCTTTAGGAGATATAATGCCTCCACAATAATCAGCTAATACATAGGCTGCATCATTCCCTGATGGTACTAACATTGCAGCAAATAAATTTTTAACATAATATTTCTTTTCTTTAATGTTTGCAACAGATGAACCTTGTTTTGTTAATGAAATTGCTTCATTTTTTGCCAAAACTACATCATCTAAATCAACGAGTGTTGTTGCATAGTCAATAACAAATAATTTAGCTAAACTTGCAGGAGTTTGTTGTTCATTTGCTCTTTTAGAAACAAAATCGTTATTATTTGAAAGATCAACCGCTATCAATGATTTTGCATTATATGAATCTGGTATAGTATATCTGTTTATAAAACTATTTATTTTATTTTTTGTATCTCTAAAATTTTCTGGTTCAATCGCCCAAGGTATAAAAAATCTTCCAAGTATTATTATTGCAAAAAAAACTATTACTATATACTTTGCTTTTTTCTTTTTATTACAACCTCTCATTTATAAATTCTCCTTTAGCATATTATAACATATATATATACAAAAACAATTAATTTTTTATTAAATTTATTTCATTTACTAATATAATTTCTTATACAAATTACTATTTGTCTTTCAGTTCCTATTATATCATTTTATTTACTTAAAATATTAAAATGTTGGTTAATTTTACTAAAACCATGTTATACTAATTTTAGTTAGTAGTTATTACTACCTATAAATTGTTGCTTTTAATGGTTGTTTTACCAGAACCATAAGGGCTCCATTTGAAATCAACTTACGGACTTAAAAGTTCGTAAGTTTTTATTTTTATACAAAAAAAGAAAAAATTACTAAAATAATTTAATTTTCTTTTTGTATTTTTTATATTTTTAGCAATTTAATCCCCTCTAGATAGAAAAAATTTATAATCTAATTATATTATTCTTTTCTTAAATTAATTTATTTTTTAATTTTCACATCAGGTTTTGGTTTTACAGTTGATTCATCTATATATATTTCTTTTTTATTATTTTCACTTCTTATCTCTTCATTTATTCTGCACCTTACTAATTGTTCCTCAACTCTAAACAGTTCTGCGATTTTCTCTATTTTTCTATAATCTTTATAAGTTTATTTAACACCATACTTTTTTACTAAAAATTTAATTAATTTAGTAACTAGAAAATAAGCTACTATTAAAATTATAGATAAAACTATTAATGGCAAGAAAAAATCAATCAAAGTAAATATCAATAATATTGCAAAGAATAATATCAAAATAATGATACCAACAGTAATATAACTATTTTTATCCTTTTGTTTTTCAGTTAAATTCTCAGATTCGTCAGTCATATTGCATAATATTAATAACA
Source organism: uncultured Mycoplasmatota bacterium (assembly GCA_900547225.1). Taxonomy (GTDB): domain Bacteria; phylum Bacillota_I; class Bacilli_A; order RF39; family UBA660; genus Aphodocola. The sequence goes on along the minus strand of URFW01000003.1, from coordinate 64,135 downwards.
CCAAAAGCAATATTATAACCACAGCATAGACAATTACGGTTTTAGATTCTTTAAGATCAAATAATAAAGAATAAAAACCACCATTAATGCAATAAAATAATGTCAAGATTAGCCCTGTTATGACACTTAATATTTTTAAGGCTCTATTACTTTTTTCTAAAAATTCCTCTTCTTGTTTTCTTTTTCGTATCACGTTTAACCACCTCACATTAATTATATATTATAACTAAATTTTTGTAAATTAAAAGAACTTCTTATAAGTTCTTTTTTAAATATTTCAACTTTTCATTAACCATATATTTAGATAAAGCATCTTCAATTGATGGAAGTGATCTTTTATCTAAGCAATTTATAAAAAAATGTTCCTTCACCGTGTCTATTTCTACAGAACCAAAAAACAAACTGGTTTTAAGTTCAAAATCATTTAACATATCAGGTGTTATAGAAGTATAATAATATCTTCCCAAATATTTTTTTTGACCAAGCAGCATTCTTTTATTAGTAAAAACCACTACTGTTGTAAAAAATGGTTGCAATAAATTAGAGTTTTTTTGACCTACAAAACTATACAAAACAACTTCATCATCATTTATATGTTGTTCTACAACAGATGAATGTTTTTTTATTCTAAAAGCAACTGTTCTAGGATATTTTTTTATAAAATTTCTGCAACTTTCATAAACTTCTTGTTTCATAATTATTTACCTAAACCATTTTTAGTAAAAAATTCTTTAATTGCATCTAATTCAACATAACCATTGTTTTTATCCACAATTTCACCATTTTGTACTATTAAAGTAAGTGGTGTACCCCATTCATTAGACGCTAAATAATCAAATGAATTTTGAAATTTAGACCAATCATCACTAGAGAAATTATCAGTATTAACATAGTTAATAGTTAAATTCATATCTTCCATAGCTTGTTTTAATATTGGGGTAAATTTTTCACAATATCCACAAGTAGGTCTTGCAATTAAGATAATTTGCTTATCACTACTCTTAATTAGATTTAAATATTCATCAATACTAACCTTGTTAAATCCTGCTTGTTCTAAAGCGGTTTGACTAGAATCTGATGATGATTCGGTAGTAGTTGTTTTATTGTTACTTTTCGTCTTATCCATATGTGAAACTCCAACAGAAGCACCTATAACCAAAGCTACTAAAAGTACAATACTAGTTATTCCAAGTGCTTTTTTTACAAGATCTTGAGCCTTTTTATCTTTTACTTCTATGATGGTAACAATTATTGAGCATACCATAGTAACTAATGTCATTACTGCAATTAAAATTAATAAAAATAATGTCATAATATCCCTCCTACCACTTAATTATACTACAAAAAATGAAGAATTTAAATTATAATTCTCCATTTTTCTTATTCTCTAACATAGTAAGTATTTTTTGTTTACCATTTTTAAGTTCTGAAATAGAACCACTTGTATTTAAAGTATTAATTATATCTGATGCGTAATTAGAACAATCTATCTGTTCATACCAAGGTTTTGTTAGAGCATCTTTATCTACGTATGTCAAATTAGTAGAATAAAGTTTTTCAAATAAGCCTTCTTCAAAAGCTTTGTTAAAGCATTCAAGCCCATTAGTAAACATAGAAAAAGTTGATATTAAAAACACCTTTCTAGCCCCTCTTTTCTTTAAATCCACTGCAACTTCCAACATAGATGTACCAGATGCAATCATATCATCTACCACTATCGCTGTTTCACCTTCTAAATTACCTCCTAAATAGTTATGCGCAACTATTGGGTTTTTACCATCTACTATTTTGCTATAATCCCTTCTTTTGTGAAACATACCAACATCCGCCTGGAACATATTAGCATAATATTTAGCTCTATCCATCGCTCCTGTATCCGGACTTATAAATTTTACTGTTTCTGGATCAAACTCTTCATTTTTTATAAACTCCTTTAAAATGGTATTTGTTGGATAAAAATTTTCGAATGACATACTAGTTGGTACGGCATTTTGAATATTTGGATCATGAACATCAAAAGTAACTATTGTACTTACTCCTAAATTTTGTAATTCTTGAAGTGCAAGTGCACAATCAAGTGATTCTCTTCCCTTTCTTCTATGTTGCCTTGATTCATATAAAAGTGGCATAACAACAGTTACCCTATCTGCTTGTCCTCTAACTGCAGATATAACCCTTTTAATGTCCATAAAATGTTCATCAGGGCCCATATGATTTATGTACCCATACATTTTGTATGTCATGCTATGATTCCCTATATCAGATATAATGTATAAATCCTTATCTCTTACAGAATCTTCTATAACTGCTTTACCTTCACCATTATTAAACCTAACTAAGTTTGTAGGTATTATAAAACTATCCTTTTTACTCCTTCTTTGCATAATATTTTGGTCTATTTTATTGCCAAGTTCCTTACAATTATCCATTACGATAAGACCTAGTTCATCTTCGTACTTACTGCTCATATTTTACTCCCTCCAAAATATAAAAAACTAACACAAAAAAAGTGTTAGTTCTTTAAATCAAAATATATAGTAATAGTATTAGATAATAAATTCATAACAAAATAATTTTTAAATGTTTCATTTACTATCATATTAATACCTCTTACAATTTAATTATAACAAATATTTTATTTTTAGTTAAGGGTTATTTATAACTATCGTTTATTTTTTTATTTTTATTTATTAATTTTTCGTACCTTTCTTCTTCACTAAATACACATCCACAGTATTTTTGCATATAAAGTCCTAATTCTCTAGCCTTATTTTGACCATATCTAAATCCCGGTCTAAAGTCTTTGTATAAGAATTCTATACCATACTTTTTAGATAACATATCTCCTGTCTTTTTTAATAATTCGTGGTCTTGGTATGGACTAATTAAAAGGGTTGTTGAAAAAGCATCAAAGCCATTTTCCTTAGCATATTTAGCAGTCTTTTCTAATCTACATAAATAGCAATAACCACATCTATTATCCAACTTATCTACTACGTTTTTGCAAAACTCTCTAAGGCCATAATAATCATCAATTATTAATGGTATACCTATTTTTTCGTCATAGTTTTTTAACGTTTCAAGCCTTGCTTCATATTCCTTATATGGATGAATGTTTGGATTATACCAAAAGCTTGTTATATCAATATTTTCTTTTTTTAATTCTTCTATGCAGTACACACTACAAGGTGCACAACACGTATGTAATAATAATTTCATTATTATTTCACCTTATTCTTTGATTCTTCATAATCATTGAATGATATATCATTTTTCACTGCAAGATCTAAAGCCATTATAGAATCACAAATCTTAAAATTATAAAAATCAAAAATATCGGTATAATCATTTAATACAAGTGCGTTATTCATTGCTTCTTGGTATTTATATTTTTCTTTATTTTCTATATATACGGGTGGTATATTAGCTAGTTTAAATAAAAGATTAATAAATGCTCTAATACTTCTTCCATTGCCATCTCTAAACGGATGTATTTTTATTAATTTGCACTTTAATATAACACAATCATTTATATACTTTAATATTTCATTTGGATCAGAATTTTGTCCCAATCTAATACCACTTTTAACTAATTCATCAACTTCTGGTCTTAAAAGATTCATTTCATGTGTTATATTCCAGTAAGGACAAAGTTCAACGTTACCACCATTAATAATGCCATCATCCTCACTTAATAAATAAATATCTTGGTTTCTATACCTTCCTCCAAACTCTGGGTGTTTTGCTTTTGAATAAAGTGCTTCATGAATATATGATAAATCATATATCGAAATATTTTCTACATCCTTTCTTTTATTAACATAATCATACACGCAAGATAACCCTTTTTGTTCCTCTATGCTATGAACCTGTTCCATTTTGTTCTCATTATATAAATATCGTCTCTTAAAATTATAAAGAAGTCTGTCAAATGAGGGTTTTTTTACATAAGTATAATATGTCTTTATTATAATTTCAGGAACATTATCATGTTTATATAGCTTTTTTTCTTTTTTTCTTTTTTCATATCCATCAAATAATAAAGCTATATATTCTCTTGCTTCTACATCATTTAAATCAACATCAGGATTCACATATATCACCTCTTACGTGCATATATTATCATTTTTTCTTGTTTTAGTCAAAATCACACGCTTCCAGTTTTACCATATTTCTTAGAAACAATCTTTCTTAGCACATCAACTGGTATTACCGAAAGTGATATTAATATCATAATTATAAATTCTTTTAACGTAAGAGGACTTGTTCTAAACATATCACCACCATAATACATAAGAATTATTTGAACTATTACAATAAAGGAAATAACAATTATAAACATCTTATTCTTATATAAATGAGCAAGTATGTTAATTCTACTTGTATGAGCATTAAAACAATTAAATATGCCCGCGAATATGAAAAGGCCAAAAAATGCTGTCATAAATGATTTATCACTTAAAAATAATTCTTTAATAAATGGGAGTTTTAAAAACAAAATACAAAGTAATGTAGTATAAATTCCGGTTATAACTATTTCACTTACCATATAAGAATTAATTATACTTTCATCCTTTTTCTTAGATTTTTCATTCATGTATTCTAGCAAAGGAGGTTCAAATGCAAATGCAAGGGCTGCAAGCGTATCCATAACCATATTTATCCACAGCATTTGTATTACCGTAACAGGAGTTTCAACACCGATAAAAGGGCCTATTATTGATATACTAAGTGCACATAAGTTAACGGTTAACTGAAATATAATAAACTTTCTAATGCTTTTAAATATGGTTCTGCCAAACAAAACCGCCTTAGCAATTGATAAAAAGTTATTATCAAGTATTACTATGTCACTTGCTTCTTTTGCAACTTCACTACCAGAGCCAAAGGCAAAACCTACATCCGCTCTTTTAAGTGCTGGTGCATCATTTACCCCATCCCCTGTCATGCCAGTTACAAGTCCCATTTCATTTGATAGTCTAACTAGTCTTGATTTATCTTGTGGAAGACTTCGTGATACAACTTTTAATTTAGGAAGCATTCTTTTTACTTCACTATCACTTAAAGCGTTTAACTCTTCTGACGTAATAATAACATCACTACTATCAGTTACAAGCCCTACTTCCCTTGCGATAGCCTCTGCCGTATTTTTATTATCACCAGTTATCATAACCGTTTTAATAGAAGCATTACTAACTAACCTAATTCCTTCTTTTGCTTCCTTTCTTACCGGATCTTTAATAAATATTGCCCCTACAAAAACTAAGTCATTAAAAATAGTAGCATTTATGTTATCACTACTTGCTAAAACAATTACCCTAACTCCATTTGATGTAGCGTTTTTTATTTTTTCTTCTATCTTACTTTTATTTAAGAATAATTCTTTTCTACCATTTTTATCATAATAATATTTACATTTATCTAATAATACTTCTGGTGCACCTTTTATTAAGTTTCTAATCATTTTATCATCTATAACGGTAATCATATATTTATTTTTACTATTAAATGGTATCTGTTTAATTATTTTTATACCATCTATTTTAAATGGCTTATAAAACGATAATAAGCATCTATCAGTTATGTTTCCTCCTATTACCTTATCATTATCGTATGATGACATATTGTTTACTACCATAGATGTTTTTAATATTTTTGAGTATGTGTTATCTTTAAGTTCATTTTCTTTTTTATATACACTTAAGTTACCATCTAATATACTTTCACAAGATAAATTACCAGTTGTTATTGTACCTGTCTTATCACTAAATAATATATTTATACATCCCGCTGTTTCTATACCTACCATTTTTCTTACCAAAACATTATTCTTAAGCATTCTTTTCATATTTGATGATAAAACAAGGGTTATCATCATTGGAAGCCCTTCTGGTACAGAAACAATTATGATGGTAACCGCAAGCGTAAGAGCATATATAACATAATTCATCATAAGCGGAATGTTTGTTATGGTATCCATTATTAATCCTAAATTAAAATTATTTCTAACGATTATATTGGAAAAAAGATATGAAACAGATGCTAAAAAAGCTCCTATATAACCAAACGTACTAATTACTTTAGCAAGTGATCTAAGCCTTATTTTAAGAGGACTTTCGTTCTTTTTTTCTTGAAGCTCCCTAGCAATCTTGCCATAGAAAGTATTATCACCAACATCCGTTATAACTGATAATGCGGCACCTTCACATACGACACAACCTCTATATAACTTGTTTTCATCTTTTATGTTTCCATATGAATATTTTTCTTTATGTACCTCTTTTGATTCACCGTTTATGGATGATTCATTAACATATAAAAAACCATCTATAACAACACCATCTGCAGGTATTTTATCACCTGATTCTAATAAAACAACGTCCCCTACAACAACTTCATCAAATGAAATTTCTGTTGTTTTCCCATTTCTTTTAACTTTACATTTTAACTTTAATGATTCTTCTTTTAGTTTTTCAAAGGCTTTTTCACTTCCATACTCTGAAATAGTTGATATAAAAGAGGCTAAAAAGATTGCTATTAAAATTCCAAGTGTTTCAAACCAATCAAAGTCTCTAAATAAGAAAACCACTTTTATCGCAAGTGCAATTAACAATATTTTAATTATAGGGTCTCCTAAAGACTCTATTAATAAAGATAGAAAGCTATTAGTTTTGCCTTTTTTAATTTCATTAGTACCATATTTTTCCTTACTTTTAATAACTTCTTTATCACTTAGTCCGTTTTTATTATATTTATTCATAATAACCTCCTAATAAATAGTAGTAAGTATGTTTAATAAATATAATTTTTTTCGTGTGACAATATTTTACTTTTTAAACACATGATTGTCTTATGGTAACGCCTTTATATTTTTTTATTTCTTTAATAAAAATAGATTCTTTATGTATTGGAACAAATAAATACACCTTATTTTTACATCTTGTAAGTGCAACATAAAAAAGTCTTCTCTCTTCTTCATAAGGATAGTATTCCCTATAGTTATTAACGTATTTTAGTATATTATGATCTACATATTTATTAGGAAAACCATTGTTAGATGAGCTTACGTTAACTAAAAAAACATTTTCAGATTCTAAGCCTTTAGATTTATGTACACTAATTTTTTTACAATTAACATTATCTAATTTAATATTATCTAAATCTTTATTATTTCTAGACAAAATATATAAATCATCTATTTTATCTTCTGAAATTACATTTTCTAAAGAATTATTCAAGTTATCATAATAAACTATTTGTACCGGATTTTTAACACTTATAGAAGATTTTAACTTCTTTTTTATTTGAAATGGATTTTTCATAATAAATCTTCCTGCTATTTTAATTAATTCACTAGAATTACGATAAGTATTTTTTAGTTTTATTATTTTAGAAAACGGAAAATATCTTCTAAAATTCGTAATCATCTTTATGTTAGAACCTGCAAACATATAGATTGATTGAAAATCATCTCCAACCGCAAAAAAAGAAGCATGAGATAGTTTTATTAGTTTTCTTAACAATAAGAATTTGGTGTAGGATGTGTCTTGATATTCATCTACTATAATGTGTTTATATCTTAAGTTTGAGTTTTCTAACCCTTCTATTGCAAGATTTATCATATCATTAAAGTCCACTAAGTTTTCTTTATTTAAATATGACTCATAACATATATAACACTTCATTATTTCTTTTAACAAAATCTTATCTTTCGCATTAGATTTATTTATAAATGTATAAAATTTATCTAGTTTATAATTATTTGATTTAAAAAGATTAATAAAGGTTTTAATTAAAGTATACATATCTTGTTTACCCATATTATATAATCCAAATAATTTATCATTAGAAAAAGTATTAATTATTATGTCAGTTAACATATCTTCTGACAAAACTTCTTTTTTTCTTCCTATTATTTTAAGTGCTAGTTTATGAAATGTTAATACATCTATTTCATGATTTAAGTCATCTTTTAGTTTATTAACCGCATCATTAGTAAATGAAATACATAAAATGTCTTTTGGATTAACATTTAAATAATCTATTAAATATCTTACCCTGGATGTTATTGTATATGTTTTACCACAACCTGCACCCGCTAAAACAAGAGTAACATTTCTCTTAGAAGTTACCGCTTTGAATTGATATTTATCCAATTTTTCAAATTTTTTTAAATTTATTTTTTTCATATATTGCACACTTTCTTATTTACATAAATAAACTAATTATGTATAATTTAATTAGTGAAAGAACCTAACAATAAAGGTTAGTTTGCTTTCCATAAGTTTGTCATGGAAACAGCATATCCCCCTTAACTATTTGGGTATATGCTGTTTCTTTTATATTTTAAATATTAGTAGCACTAATAGAAAAATTAAAAGAACAATAATTATCTTAAGAAATTTATTTTCTTTCTTCATAATTATCACCCCACTTTCTATTTAGAAAAATAAAAAGTGGAAAGCATAACTACCCAAACTATTAGGTCCTCTCATATCTATAGTTAGACACTTTTTTAAAATACCCCCTAAAAAAAATAAAAATCCCTAAAAAAATTATAAAATTTTAAAAATTAAAAAGAATTAGATGTTTTTTTCTAATTCTTTTACTCTATTTAATATTCTTTTCTTTCCAAGTAGCTTCATAATATCATAAAGATTAGGTGTCATGCTCTTTGTTGTAAGAGAGACTCTAATTACCATTGAAATATCTCCTACGTGTCCCTTATATTTATCAGGATTTACTTTATATTCTTTAACTTCTCTTGCATAACCTAAAGCCTCAGATAAATCTTTTATTTTTTCAAACCATTCTTGTTGTTCATCTTCTTCATTATAATACTCATTTACGTATGTATTCATTATTTTTAGTATTTCATCTTTATCAGTTATACCATTAAACTCATAATCCTTTTCCTTTTTTTCAAATAATTCATCATACATATACCAAACAAGATGTTTTACTTCACTAAATGAAGCATAATCTTTTCTTGGCTTTTTTTGTTCTCTTTCAATGTTTAAAAGCCCTATTGTAAAATCTTTATACTTAGTTATCAATTCATAAAAATCTTTATCATATTCCTTAGAATATTTAACTAACATATCATAAAATTCTGTTGCTTTTATCCTTGCTAAATAATTCTTTGAAATGTTATGCAATTTTTCGACGTCAAACAAACCTCCAGACTTACTAGTCTTCTTAAAATCATATTTAAAATCATCTAATGATTTATCTTTATTAGCATCCCACCACTGTTCAAAGTTAGTGTTAGCAAGTGTCATTAAATATAACTCAACAGCTTTTACTGGAATTCCCTTTTCCCTATAGTAACTCATTTGTGCTTCCGGATCTTTTCTCTTAGAAAGCTTTCTTTTAACTCCGTTATCTTCCTTTAAAATTGGAGATATGTGAGCATACTTAGGAGGCTTAAAACCAAATACTTGGAATAATTGTATATGGGTTGGAAGTGATGATAACCATTCATCTCCCCTTATAATATGGGTTGTACGCATTAAATGATCATCTACTAAGTGTGCAAAATGATAAGTTGGAAGTCCATCTTGTTTCATTATTACAATATCCATATCATTTTCTGGGAAAGATATTTTTCCTTTTATTAAATCATTAACGATTATTTTCTTATTAAAATCACCAGGAGATTTTAATCTTAAAGTAAAAGCTTCTTTATTTTTTATTCTTTCATATGCATCACTTACAGGAATCTTACGACATTTAGCATATCTTCCATAATATCCTATTCTATCTTTTCTTTTTTCCTGAGATGATGTCATCTCTTCTTTTTCTTCTTTAGTACAAAAGCATGGATATGCAAGACCTTGTTCAACTAAATATTTCATAAATGTTTGGTAAATTTCTTTCCTCTTACTTTGCGTGTAAGGACCATATGCACCTTTTTCTTCACTACCTGATATTACTCCTTCATCTGGAGTTACCTCAAAGTATTTTAAGTCAGTTGTGATAACATCAACCGCATCACTAACCAATCTTTCTCTATCAGTATCTTCTATTCTTATATAAAATACACCATTTGTATCTTTTGCAGCTTTCCTTGCAACAAAGGCCTGAAATAACGTTCCCATATGGGTATATCCTGTTGGAGATGGAGCAGCACGAGTTACTATCGCATCATCTGGTAAGTTTCTTTCCGGATACATTTTTTCATAATCTTCTATTGTTTTTGTAATATTAGGAAATATCAAGTTTGCTAAATCTTTATTAGTCATAAAATCATTCCTTTCTTAAACATTTAAATTATATCAAAAATTTAAGATAAATAAAAGGCTAGTCAATAAAACTAACCTTTAAAATTCAAATTTGGTGACCCGTACGAGATTTGAACTCGTGAATGTCGCCTTGAGAGGGCGATGTGTTAAACCCCTTCACCAACGGGCCATACATAATTGGTTGCCCTGACTGGATTCGAACCAGTGCATGTCTGATTCAGAGTCAGATGCCTTACCACTTGGCTACAGGGCAATTTACAAAAATAATTATAATACATTTTTTTATATTTAACAATATAATTTATAAAAAAGAAGGCTAATAGCCCTCTTTATATATTTTATTTTTATATTCTTCCGCATTTTTATCATAAATTAAGTGAGTGTATAGTATATCATCTTTAATAACATAAAAACACGTTGCCTTTCCTTTTTCTATTTCATAATTCATAATTGGTAATAAAAGTTCCCTAGATAAATTAAGAATTTCTTTAAAATCCTCTATTTTGATTAACTTATAATCAGATACATCAACCATTGTTCTAGTATTTACAATTATATCATCATAATTCTTAAGTATCTTATTAAGTTCTCTTTCATACTCAGTTTTATTAGTAAACGTAAATAACTTTCTAAGTAAGAAACAAATTATTATGAAAGTAACTATGTTTGCTATTACGATATAGTTCAAAACTATTTTATTAGTTTTAACTAGGTCACTTTCGTATACGGATTTTGTTTTTGGATTTGATGCATCACTTTCTATTTTAACAACCGAAGATGATAAAGGTATCTTTATTGTATTAGAATATGTATCCCCATAAGATGCACCACCTACTTTGCCAGAAAAGCTATTTACTTCAGATACTTCTAAATATCCATCTACTGCTATCTTAACTTTATTTTGAAATTCCTTAATTATATTTATATATTCATCCAAGTATAAATCATATTCACCCGAAGAAATAAACTTATTGTCATTAAAACTCATTACTTTTTCATCTAATGTTTTTTCCTTAGTCATAACTTCAGGATTACTACTTTTGTCGGTTGATTCTTTATAATATACTTTTAATTTTGAAATTAGTTTATTAGTTCCTGTCACGCTTGTCTTATTTGTTGATTTAAAATCATAAAGTGAAATTATTTTTATGTGATCAATCAAATCCAAAACATAAGCTTCACCAGCGTTCAGATAAGTACTATCAATAAAATCATTTTGCTTCAAATATACCTTATAATCTAAATTTCCACTTGATGTATAATCCATAATTACATTACTTTTATCATTATTTGGAGATATTGCCTTAAATAAATAGCTTAAAAAAGCAAACTGTACAACCAAAGCAAAAACTAATAAAATAGATACAACGATTTTTTTTATAGTTTTACCATGAAGTCTCTGCTTTTTCATGTCATATACCTCCTATTCTTGAACGTAATTTAATTTTAAGTAAAAATTCATTTTAATTGGTTTATTATCCTGTTTATTTTCCCATATCACTTTGACTCTAAATTCCTCAACATCACCTGGATTTAAAACCTTATCAGTTATTGCAATACCATCATAGTACACCTTTATTGTGTCACTATCTTTTGTATCATATTCATAAATAGAACTTAATCTTACAGGTGTTGTACCAACGTTTTCTACCATTATTGGTATAATTACGTAAGCTCCTTGATAAGTTAATTTAGGAATGTTTATAAAAATTATTTTTCTATCTTTTGATATAACTGCATCAGCACCAACACTTCCACTTTCATATATTTTTCCGATGCTTTTAAACTCTACGTTTATATCACTATTAGATGTCATTACATTCCTTATATTAGCACTCATTTTAAAAACCGAATATCCAATAAGTATAACAAGCAAAGAAAAAATAATCAATATAATTAACAGATTTTGTTTTTTCATATATTTTCATATGCTCCTATTAAAAAATTATAACAACAATTAATATAAACTTCAATGATATCAGACAAACTATGTTTATTTATGATATTATTTGTCATTATTTTACAATTAATTTATTCTTCCTTTATCAATTATAACCCTTTTATCTACTCCAGTATTTAGTAGTTTATTAAACAATAAAGTCGGGTAACCTAAATAAGGAATATCCACTTTAACAACCCCATCTACTTGAGATTCTTTTACCGCAAAAAGATCAATGTTGCTATTGTTATCTCCCTTAGTTATAAACGTTCTGTTTCCTCTTTCATCTTTTTTTATTAAAACAACTCTATGGACAACATAATAATTATCAATCCTATATCTTATTATTTCTCCTTTTTTTATTTTTTTGGTGTTCTTATTTGTTATTATTACAATATCTCCCTTTCTTATGCTAGGTAACATGCTATTACTTGCAATAACAAGCGGTTGAACACTAAATATACCAAGCCCAAATAAAATCATGATGATAACAAATAAAATCATTAATACATATCCTTTTATACCCACCACTTTATTTCTTTTCCTATCCAACGTTTTCTCTAGCTTATTTATAATATAATTTATATAAACATAAGAGAAAAATGGAATAGATGAATTTAGAATAGACATTGTTGCCATATCCAAATCTGGAAGTATTGGTAAAACATACAACAAAAATTGTGGTATGAAAGCATAAATAATTGTAGTTTTATATCCAGCATAGTATGATATGTATGTTAAATATAAATTTGTTATCAATTTCGGGATAAAGTTTTGAATTATAAATTCAAAAACACTTAGTGACGTTGAAAAATAAGAGTTAAGCTTGTATATATTTAAATCTATCATAGTAAGTAAAATAGAAATTAATAATGCATGTAATAATATATTTTTTGTACCAGTATTATTAATCATGTAATATCTTACGTATTCTTTTACAATTACAACAGGAACAAACACCCATAAATTATTTAATACTCCCTTTAGCGTGTAGTCATATGGATTATGTGCAAAACCTTTTATATAACCTAAACCAAAATATATTACAAAGTATATAAGTGTTGTTACTATTGTATAAAACTCTACTTCTTTTTTATGCTTTAGATTTGGAATAACATCGTCATTAAAGAAAAAATACGTTATTATGCCAATAAACACCCAAATAATTGGTTTTATAACATAAGAATAAGAAGATCCAAAATGAGCTGATAAGCCCGCAAACTCAAGTGCTGCCGATATTAAAATTAATATCGACAATAAAATTATTTTTAATCTTCTTTTCACTCTTTCACCACCCTTATTCCTAAATATACTAATCATTATCCCAACCGCGATACTTAACTACAAAGTAAAAATACTTTGTCTCCCCTTGAAGTTCATATGAAATTGTAGCAGTTATATCTTGATCATCTAGTCTTGATAAAAAATTAGATGTAATAGTTAGTTTAACTTCTACTGCCTCACCGGGCTGTAATGTAGTTTTAGAAAGTGATCCTGTTGCACTTTTTATATAACCTAAACCATTATTTTCTATTTTAGTAGTAACTTGTCCATTCGTATATGGAAGTTCAGTTGGATTAGAAAATGAAATTGTATAAGTAATTGTCTTTCTTGATATTGAAATACCTACTCCCTTGTTCCAAATTACTATAAAAGTGTCTCCAACCCAGTGTTCTTCCCTTAAAGAAAGTTTACTTCTAGACGTATCATAGGTACTATATAAATTATCTTCAGGTTTTAACATAATAGGGTTTGTTGGAAGCATTGTACCACTATAGTAATCAACGGTTGATGCAACTCCATTAATAGATAAAGAATCACTAAAAAAGGCGTAACCAACACTCATTAAACACACCAATATTGCAACTATAACACTAATAATTTTTAAACTTTTTTTATTTTTTGAATGTGTTTCCATAAATTACCCCTTCTATGTCATATCATATTTATCTCTATTTTTACATATAAATACTATCATAAATAGCAGTTTTTTTCAATTTAAAAGGCGGAATTTACTTCCACCTCTAAGCAATAACTATTCTGCAATTTGTTTATAATTCATTTTTATTGAAAATTGCACGTTTTCAGAAGATTTATTAGAATTTTCATCCCATTTAACTTTAATACTAAAAGTTTGAGTCCCGTTTTGTTCTAATTTTTGGCCCTTTAATTCGGATATACCGGTGTATGTTACCTTTATGGTATCATCAGTTTCAAGTCCTGTTTCTGAAATACTTTCCAAAACCGCAGGAATAGTACCTTTACTAGTTACGGTAACAGGAAATTCAACATAAGCACCTGGAAATTCCAATTTATTAACGGTCACGTTTAACGTATTTTTATCAGATGAAATACCAGTTAATGTATTAGAATCACATGTTCCGGTAAAACCTATACACGTAGGTGTTCCAACAGAAGTAAATTCAACATCAAAAGTTCCTTCTGCTAAAGCTGTTCCATTGATGCTCAAACTTTCACTAAATAATGCGTAACCAATTGTTATCGTAAGCAAAAAAGCAACCACGACTATTATTATCATGTTTTGTTTTTTCATTTTTATCCACCTCACATATTAAAAAAAATAGGATGACCTATTTTTACTTTGCTTGTTCGTATTCCAAAGTGATTTGGAAAGTTACGTCTGATGATCCGGTATTTATAGATGGATCCCATTCTACCTTAATATTCATTGCTTGAGTATCATTAGTTTTTATTACCGTATCACTTGCTGCAACACCTGTATATGTAACTTTTATTGCTCTATTATCTTGTGTTAACCCGGTTTCATTAATGTTTTTTAATTTGGCTGAAACTGAACCTTTATTAGTTATAGTAACAGGAATTGTTACATAAGCACCTGGATAATCAAGCTTATTAACAGTTACCGTTAACGTGTTTTTATCTTCAGAAATTTTTGCTATTTCAGTTGCATCAACTGCTGTATAACCTACCTTAGTAATTTCTCCTACACTAGTAAACTCAACATCAAAATCTCCGGTTGCGGTTGCACTACCACTAACAGTTAAATTATCACTAAATAATGCATATCCAACTACAACTGCTAAAACGAATGCTATAACGCCAATAATTGCTATACTTTGTTTCTTCATTATAATCTTCTCTCCTTTATTATCTAAATATAGAATACATTTATTTTATTTCAAAGTCAATAGTAACTAAAAAGGTTAACACTATGTAGTGTTAACCAAAATCATATTTTTAATACCATTCCTGGATATATTTTATTAGGATTTTTACCAATTACGTTTTTATTTTTTTCATATAGTTTTTTCCAAGTAGTATTATATTTACTTGCAATAGCACTTAATGTATCTTTCTTTTTTACAATGTAAGTTGTTGGAGCAGAAGCCTCTTTATTTGGTATTTTTATTATTTGTCCAGGATAAATTTTATTAGGATTTTTAATGTTGTTATACTCTGCTAAAGATTTATAATTGGTGTTATATTTACTTGCAATAGCGCTTAGCGTATCTCCTTTTTTAACCACGTAATTTATAACGGAATTACTTTCTTTTTTTCTATCACTAGATGATGCATCTGGTTTTTTATTGTTAATTATACTAGGATAATCTTTATAAGCGATGTTTAAATCAACGTTCCCTACTATTCCAGGCAAGCTTCCCTTAGATGAATACTGCCAGATACCAAAGTTTTTATTATACGTAGGTTTACTACTCCATTCGGCAAGCCACTTATCATATCTATCTAGTTTTGAACTATTTAATTTACCAGTTAAATAATCCTTATTAGCATATATCATTACGTAATATCCGGCACTTTCTATCATAGAGCATATGGTAGATGTTATATCAACTAATGTATCATTCCTAACGTTAGACGTTCTGCTTGAGCTTTCTATATCAATTACAACTGGATATAAAGGATTATATTTTTTTATTATGTTTATAAAACCTGTAGCCTCCTTTTTTGCAGACTCTACATTTGTTGCATAAGAAAAGTGATATAATCCGTACGGAATTTTTACTCTTTCTAACTCTTTTATGTTTCTTTTATATTTTTTATCTTCATAAAACGAACCATAACTTGTTCTTACCATTGCAAAATCTATGTTTCCTTTTAATTTGTCAAAGTCGATGTCTCCTTGATGGTGACTTATGTCAATTCCTTTTTTTTGCATAAATTTTCCCCCTTATTTCACTAATATTTAATGCAATTAATCATTTTATGAATAAACTTTAAACTACAAAAAAAGAGAATAAAATAAATTCTCTTAGTTATTAACCTTTTGATGCACAACCGGACTATCCATCGTAAGAGGTGCAAACGTATATCCATTAGAAAGACCAAACGTAATTATTCTTTCAATAGCATCTACCGTATAAGGTTTTATGTCGTGCATTAAAACAACGTTTAACCCATCTTCCGTAATCCCACCAGTTACGTTTGACACTATCTTATTTGAATCCTTAGTATCTCCAGCATCACCTGATACAATTGTCCAATCAAAGTATCTAAATCCAAGGGATTCTACCTTACTTGTTAAATCACTCATTATATGGGCCCTATATTTTCTACTTATCGTATTAGAACTACCTCCTGGAAATCTTATTATTTTGGATTCCTCGCCAGTATACTCCTTAACTTTATTTTGTATACTTAATAAATCTTCCATATAAGCATCAATTGATGTATAAATAAGACTATAATTATGTGAATAACTATGAAGACCAATCGTGTGACCTTCTTCTTTTTCCCTTTTTAATAAATCATTGTAATTGTTATTATATCCCGTTACGAAAAAGGTTGCCTTAACATTATAATTTTTAAGTATGTCAAGTAGTCTTGCCGTATGTGCTCCAGGTCCATCATCAAACGTTAAATAAATTGTTTTAGCGGTATTAACTCCTGGTTTATAGTTATTTTTAGGGAAAATTTTTATGGTTCTTTTTGCTTCACTTAAATTTCCTTCTTCATCTTTTACGCTGTATGTCAAAACGTAAGTTCCAGGCTTTTTAGTATCTACTGCACCACTTACTAAAACTTGATCCGTTATGTTTCCATCACAATTATCAATTGCAACATAGCCTGGTTCTACGTATTTTGCACCCACACTTAAATATATAATAGATTCGTCATTTAAAATTAAACTAGGTTTTTCATTATCCATAATATTAACATCAAACTCTTTTCTTGCCATATTACCAGATGAATCTGATACTCTATATTTAATTTTATTTTTTTCTATTTTATATTTTACATTTTTTGTTATGTCACCATCATAATTATCAGTTGCACTTATCTTAACATCACTTGTTTTTCCGTTTGGACAAACGTTTAAAAAGGAACCTTCAATTACTAATTCTGGCTTTTTAGTATCAACTACGGTAACTTTTTTAATTTTAGATACGTGCTTATCTTTATAATCAATCTTATAAGTTACGTTATAAGTACCAATTCTTTTAGTATTAACGCTCCCCTTTATTTTGTAAGTAATTTTCTTGCATCTTATTCTAGTTCCATAACAAGCGGTTATCTTACTGTTTTTATATTTTTTAAACACTTCTATTTTCTCGGTACTTTTAAAGTCTTTAACATAAATATTACTTGCGTAAAAGTTTACGTATACAAGTGAAAATATCAAAGAAAAAGAAAAAATAATTATTAAGATTAATCCCTTGTTTTTTATAATATCATTTTTATTTTTCATTTCTTACTCCTTACAATTTATTATAACACGTGTTTTTGAAACTATAAATAAAAGCGTAAAATAAATTATTTTTTATTTAATAATTCTGTAACCGCACGCATTACTGCTAATTTACCATATGGATAAGTAAGACTTCCTTGTTGATATGCTATAAAAGGAGGTCTTATAGGTCCGTCACAAGAAAGTTCTATTGAAGAGCCTTGCGTAAAAGTGCCCGCTGCCATAACTACTTTATCATCGTATCCTGGCATATCCCAAGGTAGAGGTTTTGAAAATGAATCAATTGGAGAAGCGCTTTGAATACCCGCACAATATTTAACTAAGTCTTCTTCGTTATTAAATACTATATTTTGAACAATGTCTGCTCTTTCTTCATTGTATTTAGGTTCCACGTTGTAACCTAAATCTTCTAGTACTTTACTTGTTAAAACAGCCGTTTTAAGAGCTGATGCAACAACAGAAGGAGACATAAAAATACCTTGTAATATTTGTTTATTTATTCCAAGAGTTGGGCCAACTTCTCTTCCCTCACCAGGAAGTGTTAGTCTTTCGCCTACCAAATCAATAAGTTTCCTTTTTCCTGCTACGTAAGCTCCATTAGGAGCTATTCCGCCACCTAAGTTTTTAATTAACGAACCAACTATTATGTCCGCTCCAACTTTTGTTGGCGTTTTATCACCAACAAACTCACAATAACAATTATCAACCATTATTATTATGTCATCATCTATTTTTTTTATTAATTTAATTACTTTTTCAAGTTTTTCTATAACGATACTTTTTCTAGTAGAATATCCCTTACTTCTTTGAATTTCTATTAATTTTACTTTATTATTCTTGATATAATTTTCTATTTTTTCATAATCAAAGTCATTATCTAATAAATCTATTTCATCATATTTAATGCCAAATGATTTTAAAGAACTTTTATTTTCTTTTATTCCTATTACCTCATGAAGAGTGTCATATGGAGTACCTGTTATACTTAGCATTAAGTCACCAGGCCTTAAAAACGCGAATAAACAAACGCATAGTGCATGTGACCCAGAGATAAACTGACTTCTAACAATGGCATCTTCTGATTCTAATACGGACGAAAAAACACGCTCTATTGCATCACGGCCTATATCATCATAACCATACCCTGTTGTACTTCCAAAATGTGCTTCTGATATCTTATTATCACTAAATGCTTTTAAAACTTTCAAACTATTTATATCACACATATCATCTATTTTTTTAAATTCTTCAGTTAGGCTTTTTTCTGCTTTTAATACCAAGTTTTTTGCTTTATCACTTATACCAAATTCATTATACATATTATATCAACTCCTATTTTTATATAATTTACCCGTGATTATATCCGCCATCTACCCTTATTACTTCGTTTGTTATATAACTTGCATCATCACTTGCTAAAAAGTATATAACTTTAGCTATTTCTTTAGTTTCTGCAAATCTCTTTAAGTAAATGTTTTTTTCCTCTTCTTTTATGTAGTCTTCATCTAGGTTTCTATTCATATCAGTGTTAACCCAGCCAGGTGCCACTGCATTTACTCTTACGTAAGGAGCAAAATGCTTAGATAGATTATGAGTAAGAGAAATAAGTGCTGCCTTTGATGCATCATAATCTAAGCCATATTCATAATATGTATCAATCGCGTTGGTAGAAGATACGTTTATAATTACACCACTTTTATGTTCAAGCATGTTTTTCCCAACTTCTCTTGATAAAGTAAATGGGCCAATTAAATTAATATCTAATACTTTTTTAAAATCACTTACCTTTTTATCTTCAAACACACAATCTAAAGCAATAGCAGCATTGTTAATAAGTACATCTATCCTTCCATAATAATTAATTACATCATTTACCATTTTTTTTATGTCTATCTCATTTGATACATCACACTTACATAGCATAACATCAGAATCATATTTTTCTTCTAATTCTTCTTTTAAGGAAAGCGCAGACTTTTCGTCACTCACATAATTTATTACAACGTTATATCCGTTTTTTGCAAATTCTATGCTAGTTTCCTTACCTATTCCTCTAGAACCTCCTGTTATAAGTACCGTTTTTTTCAAAGTTAACACCTCATCTCAATGATATTATAGAAAAAAAATACACTATTTACAAGTGTATTTACCATTTAAATCATTTATATTAAGTATCGTATTTATCTTTTAACTCACTTATTTTTTCTTTAATAACTTTCTTTTTATCATTTATTATATTCGTACCCATTTCACCAATTAACATCTTCATATAATTATTAAATAAAGTTCTTGTTTCCTTTGAAAAACCATTTAAATTTTTTAAAAGCATGTTTACAGATTTTATCTTATTTTCTTTTATATCATCAGTTGTTTTTATACCAGACTTAACAAAGATATCAAATACTTCATCAATTATTTGTCTTCGCTCTTCACGAGTTGTTTTTATAAGCCAAACTTTTATTGAAACATCAAGTTCCTTGCTCAAGCTAGATTCTTCACATCTTAGTAAGTGGTCATCTTCTACTTTCCAACTTGATATTTCATGTTGCATAATTCCTATTGCATCACTTTTTATTACATTTAAGTTTTCCTGATTTAATAAAACTCCAACTATGCTATAATTAGGTATTATGTTAATAAGTCTATCTTTAATCATATTGTAATCCATGGATTTAAATATGTCATCTGGGATCCCTGGTCCATCAAATGAATATATTTTCTTTACCTTACCCTTTTTAGACGGAAGAAGTCTAAGTGCTGATACCAATGCTAAATTCCCGCCTTTAGAATGTCCACATAAATAAATGTTACAATTATTTTTATTTAATGTATCACTTACGTATTTGCTTGCGATTAGATGTGACTTAGTTGGATATTCATAAGATAGTGCAAAGTCTTCCTTCCAACCTATAAATGTGTTATCAGTTCCTTCAAAACTTATTATAATATCATTATTTAAAAGTCTTAAAGATAATATGCCAACTTGAACATCATCTGTTAATATGTATTTATAGTTAAACATGGTTATGTTTTTATATCTTTTTTTATCATATATTAAGGATAACAACTTATAGGCTGTCTTTACTGAATCGCCTAAATTATTTGCATCATAATTTTTTAAACTTGATCCTATATCATAGATTAATCCATCCTTAAAGTTTGATAAGTCAAGGTAAGAAAGATGAGAAAATATAAGCATATCAAGTTCACCAAGTACTTTTTCATCAAAATCATAATTTCCATATTTATTAACATAATCAAATATCTTTTCCATAACATTCTCCTATTAATATTATATAACAAAGGAATTAACTTTAACATATATTTTTAAATTGATTTACATCCTATTTATAATGTATAATAAAATTATATTAGGAGAATAAAAATGAGTGTAAAATAAAAAAAGATAGTTTTTCAGTATTTACAGATTTTATGTTATCGGATGATGGATTAAAATTTAAAAATTGGAGGTTATAATTTATGATGATAGATATAAGACAAAAAAATAAAGAAATGTATGAAGCAGATTTTGAAATAATTTCTAATGGTAATATATTAGGTTCAATTAACGTTAAAGGAAAGTTAGCTTCAATGGAATCTTCTTTAATTGGTAATTTTAATAATATACCATTTGAATTAAAATATACGGGTGGTTTATTTACAAAAACAAAAAATAAAAAGTTCAGACCATATCAAATAATTGTATCTGAAAAGAACGTTGGAGAAATATACCAAACAAATAAAAAAACCGGTTTATTTGGTAATTATGAATATACCGAATTAATTTACAATAATGAGATTTATAAAGAATATGGTATTGGATTAGGAACTGAATCTAAATGTCCAATTTATATGAATGATATTCAAGTAGCTCAAATAGATACAGAGCAAATTATATATAACGATTTACATAATTATAAGATATATGTAAAAAATGATAATTATTCTTTAATATCAATTATAATTGCTTGTTATATGTATATTAATGCTGGTTTTAAACCAGGTGTTGAAGTTAAAGAATCTGTTACTAAGTATTATAATAAAACTACTAATAAAGAATTAAATTTGAAATATAATCCTAATTGGATTAATGAAATAAAGTGAGGTAAATATGAGAGAAAAAGAAAAAATAGAAATTAACGAAAAATTATTGGAAAGTGAAACAGGATATAAAACAGATGTTATTTTTACAGTAATCTTTGTTATAGCATCAATAATAATAGTATTATCACCGTTTATATATATTAATAAATTAAGTACTTTTAATTTAATCTGTGATTTTATATTCTGTATTTTATTTTCTTTAATGTTTAATTTATTACCTTTGATTAAATTGAATAAAAAAAAGCAAATTATAAAAAAAATAAGAAATAGGAATTATAAAGTAGTTTTAGATCAAATAACTAACATTGAGGTAACATTAAGCAAAGACAATGAATATCCAGATAAAGAACATTATCTAACATTAAAAGAATATTCTAAAGTATATAATAAAGATTTTCCTGTTTATTCAGATTTTTTTAGAAAGGTTGAAAAAGGAGATTTTGTTTATCTGATTTTTATAAATAATGATACTACGCCACTTTTTATTTTCAAACAAGAAGACTATTATTATAATGGAATTTTAAATAATATTAAAGAAATAAAATAGATAAAGTAAAGACAACATAATAAGAAAAAATCATAATTTTCAACAAATAACAGTTGACTTTTCAAATACAATATGACAGAAAAACTTTTATAAAAATAAAGACGTTCGGATATTCCGAGCTTTTTTATTATGTTAATTATTTTTTGATAAATGCTTGTAATCTGAACATCATAATGAGAAAAGTTTTTTGAATTGTAGAATTACAAGCAAAAAAGGAAAGTTTAAAAAAATGACTATTTTCAGACTCTTGTAAACGTTAATTTATAATGTTAATAATAATGATATAATGCCTATCTAATTATAAAAAAAAGAAGGAAAAACAATGATGAGCCACTACCTGCTGAAAAAGTAATTGTATTATTACTATCTACGATAAATGATTTATCACCTAATCTAATAGCCTTATTATTACTTCCTCCAAAAGTATTATTAATTATTTCTATTTTGCCGTTAGAGTTTGTTATAGCATTAGAGTTACTTGATAAAATCTCATAAGTGTTATCACTTTTAATTTTAATAGTTATTTCATACTTTGAATTAACATCATCCGTGTAATAATAATCAATACCCTTATACGTTCCGTATTGCAAACTATAACTTCCTACCTGTAATTTATTATTTTTTGGGTACTTTCTTTAACTTTTGAAGTACTATTTTTCGTAGTAGTACTTGTCGTTTTGCTAGTATCTATAGAATTAGTTACATTTTTTTCAGGTTTATAATTATCTGCATAACGAATAAATTCTTCTTCAAAATTTGATTTTTCTAATTTGTAGTATGAAACTTCTTTTTTATCTAACACATAGTTATTATCAAAGTTATTATAATCTACGAAACTATAATTTGGCTTGTTTGGATTATACATATAAGAAATATCAGTATACGTAACATAACCATCTTCCATATGTCTTACATACCAATTATAACCTTTTCTTTCTTTAGAATAAATATAGCATAAACTTGCATCATTATATGTAAATGGTTCTATGGCATAACCATTACTTATTTGAACAACGTGTATATCATTTTTAGTTTTAACAATTAAACTTGGAATATTTTCCCTACTTAAGTTATTAAGCCACACGTACGTTTCATTATTATTGTTAAATATCTTTTGTTTTAAATACATAACATACTTATCTTTCCAATCTGTTTTCTTATCTTTATTATTAATAGATATAAAAATTAAAGTACCAGTTGTAACAATGGCTAAAATACTTATCAATAATTTCACAAAATTAGATTTAAAAATACTATTCATAACATCATCTCCTACACTACATATTATATAATTAACACTAAAATTAAACTACATAAAAAAAGTTAAGCCCAAACTTAACTTTCATTTTTAAAAATTAACCTTTACATTAGCCTTTTTTTCTTCATCAATTTTAAATAATTCTTTTCTTTTAAAAGAAAACATTTTAGCTATTATATTAGATGGCACAGATTCAACCAAGTTATTGTATGAAGTTACCGCATCATTGTAACTAGTTCTAGCATAATTAAGCTTATTTTCTATATCATTTAAACTATTTTGAAGACTTAGAAACTGAGTATTAGCCTTTAAATCAGGATAACTTTCTGCCAGCATCATTATGTTATTAAATTTTTTATCTACTTTTTCTGTCTCTTCAATACTAAATCCTTTATTGTTATACGATGATCTTAAGTTAACTAATTCTTCTAAAGTACTTGATTCGTGTTTTGCATAGCCCTTTACTGTTTCTACTATGTTTGGTATTAAATCAAATCTTTGATTAAGTAAAACATCAATATGTGACTGTCTTTCTTTAACCTTATTATTTTTTCTTACAAAACGGTTATAATCTATTAGTAGAATTCCTGTTATTATTATAACTATTATTAAACATATATTTATTATCATTGCTATTCCACCTCGCTATCTAGTTTCTATGGTTACTTTATTTACATAACCATTATCATCATAATCCATAGATACCTCATAATACTGAATATCATAACCTTTAAAGGTTTGAATCATATTTTTTGTCTGTTTAATATTATCTGAATCAGTTCCATATGATGTATTATCAAATGTAAGTTCGACTAAATGATCTTTCTCAGTTTTATTTTTATTTATTATATTATCGATTAACATTGATACACTTTGTCCTGGCTGAGTTCCCGAATAAAAAGTATAATTACTATTAAAACTATTTTTATCAAATTTTAAATCTGATTCTTCCATATCTTTATTAAATTTATCTTTAAATTCTTTTTCATCTTTTTCGGCCTTTTCTTTTTCTTTTCTTAATTCTTCTTTTATTTCATCTTTTTTAGCTTTTATATCAGTTCCTACTCTATATGTTAAAAATGCTAGTGATGCTATAAAAATAATTATTAATATATATAGAATAAACTTTCTATCACCATCTTCTTTTTTATTATTTTTATGTTCTTTTGTTTCAACCTTATCTTCTAAAGATATTTCTTCATTAGTAAGTGTATTAACATCAACTTCAAATAACTTACTCATCATTTGTAATTTATCAATATCAGGTTTTGATTGACCAAGTTCCCATTTTGAAATGGTTTGCCTTGTAACATCAAGTTTTTCAGCAAGTTCTTCTTGAGATAACAAAGCTTTCTTTCTTAATATAATTAACTTTTCATAAAATTTCATATAAAATACTTTCTCCTTTTTTCAAATTTAAATTTGATGACAATAGATTACCATTTAGTCTTATTTAAGTCTAGCAATTTAAGGTGGAATTTTGTCAATTTATTTTAACATTTGTGTTAAAACCTCCAATTTCTTATTTCCTCTAAATCTTCTCCATATTCTTTAATATAATTATTATGTTCTTCTAGTTTTTTATTCATATCACTAATTATTTTTTCACCTATATTACCTAAATCTAGGTTATTTACAGCATCTATTACTAAGTTAAACCTATCTATCTTATTTTTAACTCTCATATCAAATGCAGTTGTAATAGTTCCTTCTTCAACATATCCATGAACATGTATATTATGATTATGTCTAAAGTAAGTTAATTCATGAATTAATGTTGGGTAACCATGAAATGCAAAAATAATTGGTTTATCTTTAGTAAATAAATAATCGTATGCTATATCATTTAAAGCATGTGGATGATTAGTTGTAGAATCTAACTTCATTAAGTCAACAACATTTATAAATCTTATTTTTAAATCTGGTAAATAAGACTTTAGTATCTTTGTTGCTGCGATTGCTTCAATAGTTGGCGTATCACCTGCACAAGCCATTATTAAATCTGGATTAGCGTCGTTGCTAACAAAATTCCATATACCAATACCATTAGTACAATGTCTTACGGCATCATCCATATTAAGCCACTGATAAGATGGATGTTTTGATGCTATTACAACGTTTACGTAATTCTTACTTTTTAAACAGTGGTCCATACAAGATAACAAACAGTTAGCATCTGGTGGTAAATATATTCTAATAACATCTACCTTTTTATTTGCAATATGATCCATAAAGCCTGGATCTTGGTGAGTAAAACCATTATGATCTTGTTGCCATACGTTTGATGCTAACAAAAAGTTAAGTGATGAAATAGGTTTTCTCCAAGAAATTTCATTACATACTTTAAGCCATTTAGCATGTTGTGCTGCCATTGAATCAACAATTCTTATAAACGCTTCGTAGCTAGCAAAAAATCCGTGTCTACCAGTTAAAAGGTAACCTTCTAGCATTCCCTCACACATATGTTCTGAAAGCATTGAATCCATTACCCTACCATCTTTAGATAAATATTCATCATTTTCTTTTATGTCTAGTTGCCAATCTCTATTAGTTACATCAAAAACATCATATAACCTGTTTGACATGGTTTCATCTGGTCCAAAAATTCTAAAGTTTTTGTTTTCATTATTAAGAGAAAATATATCTTTTATAAATGAACTTAATACAAGCATATCTTGATTTTTAACACTACCTGGATAAGGAACATCAACTTTATAATTTCTAAAGTCAGGCATAATTAAATCTTTTCTTAAGTAACCTCCATTAGTATATAAACTTGAACCCATGCGTTTATCACCTTTTGGACAAACACTTTCATACTCTTTTTTTAATTTTCCATTAGAATCAAACAATTCTTCTGGTTTATAACTTCTAAGCCAATCTTCAAGTATTTTAATATGTTCTTTTTTGTCCATAGAAACAGGAACTTGATGTGCTCTAAAAGAGCCTTCTATATTTTTACCATCAACTTTTTTTGGACCCGTCCAACCTTTAGGAGTTCTTAAAATAATCATTGGCCACCTTGGCTTTTCATCATCATTTGATTTCTTGATTTCTTTAATATCATTAATTACCGCATCCATTGTTGATGCCATTTTTTTATGCATTAAAAGTTCGTCAGAGCCTTCTACTAAATAAGCTTTATATCCACATCCATAAAAGAAACTAGCAAGTTCTTCGTTGCTCATTCTAGAGAAAATAGTTGGATTACTTATTTTATAACCATTTAAATGAAGTATAGGAAGTACTGCACCATCAGTCTTCTTATTTAAAAATTTTATTCCATGCCAACTTGTTGCAAGTGGCCCTGTTTCTGCTTCTCCATCTCCTACTATGCACGCTGCAATTAAATTTGGATTATCAAAAACTGCTCCAAAAGCATGACTAAGTGAATAACCTAATTCTCCTCCTTCATGAATTGAACCCGGAGTTTCTGGTGCAACATGACTTGGAACACCACCTGGAAATGAAAATTGTTTAAATAACTTTTGCAAACCTGCTTCATCCTGAGTAATATTAGGATACTTTTCGGTATAACTACCTTCTAAGTAGGTATTAGCAATCATAAAGTTACCACCATGACCTGGGCCTGATATATAAATCATATCTAAATCATATTTATTAATTACCCTGTCTAGATGAGTATAAATAAAGTTTTGTCCTGGAACAGTTCCCCAGTGACCTACTATTTTCTTTTTAATGTCTGATGCTTTAAGTGGTCTTTTTAAAAGTGGATTATCAAGCAAATAAAGTTGACAAGCCGATATATAATTAGCCGCTCTAAAATAGCCATCTAATCTTTCTAGTTCTGTCATAACCTAACCTCTTTTCCTATTCTATAATGATTATATCATAACAAAAGAAAAAATAAGATACTAAAAGCACCTTATTTATATATATTTTTTTATTACTTTATCGAAGTCTTCTTCTAGATTTTGTTTTCTTATGTAATTACTAAATCCATCCTCAACATAATGATCCTTTATTGATTCTTTGTTCTTGTTTAGCATTATAACGGTTGGAACATTAAATCCTTCTTTTGCTTCTTGAAGTTTTCCAAGCGTACCAAAACCGCTTATAGGCTTCATATCATCTTCTAAAAGAATTAAGTCAAAACTCTCACCATCTTTTACTCTTTCTATAATATCACTACTATGCATTGTAGTTAAAAGTTCTATGTCATACTTGCTAGCTAAAGTATTTATATCTTTTAAAGTTTGCAATTTATCACTTACAACCATTACCTTTTTCTTATTAAAGATGTACTCACTATAATAATCTTTACTAACTTTTATTTTTTGGTCTAAAATTATAGTAAACGTACTTCCCTTTTCTTTTTCACTTCTAATATTTATAAAACCACCTAATTTTCTAATTATTTTAAAAGCAAGTTTTAAATCTACATCCAAACTATTAAGTTTTAAAAGGTCAGTATCTTCTAAATCAGTATTAGTTTTTAAAAGTTCATTTAATTTATCAACGCTCATTCCGCATCCGGTATCTTCTATCTCAATAATTAAACGGCATACATCATACTTAACTATTTCATTAGCACTTACCTTTATATAGCCCTCTTTAGTATACTTAGAAGCATTAATTAAAATACTCATTATTACTTGTTTTAGCTTAACGCTATCACCATATAACTCATCTGGTATGTTCTTACTTATTTCTGTTTCTATTGTAACGTTCTTATTAACATCTTTTTCTATTTTCTTTATACATTCATTTAAAAGTGAAATAGCATTATAAGTTTCGTTTGAAACAACTAACTTACTAGATGATATATTTGAAATATCTAATACGTTATTAATGATGTTTTTAAGTCCTCTAGCATTATTTTCTATAACTTTAATACCTGTTTTCATATCTTCCTTATTTTTATCGTCTAAAAGTATTTTGCTTACTTCCAAAATATTATCAATAGGCTTTTTAGTATCTTGAGTCATACTAAATAAAAAGTTAGATTTTTCTTCACTCATGCTTTCTAATAATTTTTTATTTCTGTTAAGCTCATATATCATTTTTACATCGGGATTTTCTATTGTAAAAAACATTATTAAATCAGCGTATGCTGCAACTAATGAAATTAATAATATTTCCGGTGCAAACCTTCTAATTACAAGAGATAATATTCCTAATAATGCCAGAAAAAATAATGGTATAAATTTTTTGTTATTAGAACTTTTAATATTTTTAATTAATGATTTAAATACTAGAAGCAAGATTAATATCACGTAAATTCCTAACATGCTTACAAGTAAGTTCATCGCACTACCATTAGTATCAATTATTCCATCTTTGTTTATAACATTAACGTTTAAAAAGAAAAAGCAAATTGAAACTAAAATATTTACTATAAAAGTAGACTTTTGAATTACCCCTCTTAACTTTTTATTATTATAAACAGAAACTATAAGTACATAGTTAAATAACGCCCATACCCAAAACAATATTAAAATATAATCTATTCTGTGGATGTTATAGATATACTTAGGAATTCCATATAGGTTCATTAATACCACTAAAAGGCACGCTAAAGAGGATTCTAACAACGCAATTATTATAAGGTTAGAATATGCTCTTGTTTCATCACTATGAATTCTTTTTTTACTAAAAAATACTACTACAATTAAAATGTTTATAAGTACTGCACATATTGGAAAATATAAGTTATTCATAAAAGCCTCCTATTTTATAACTAGAGTATAACATGAAAATAAGCTTCTTTGCAAATAAAAAATCATCAAATTAATGATGATTTCTCTTTGATAATAAAAATGCATTATTTTTATTTAAATTTAAGTTATCAAGGTGTTCAAAAGCCTTGCTTTGTTCTACTATGTTTTTATCAACAAAATGTTTTTCTTCTATATCTTCCAGACTAAATTTCCACTCACTTAATACCTTGTTCATATATTCTTCAAAACATTTTATAAGTGGGCTTTTTCTTTTATAATCAGGCACAAAATAATCTTTAGTTGTTAGAGTTTTGACATATTTTTCTTCTAAATTTTCTCTTGAAACATTTGAGTACTTATCCCATATATCAAATAACAATCCTCCTATTTGGCCTTTTATTAAATCTAATCCTTCATTTTTCTCTTCTTTAGTAAGAGTATTAATATCATACATTTTGGTATAGTCAATTGGTTTTCCTAATCTTACTATTGCTCGTCTTTTTCTCTTACCTGGTATATCTATTATTTCAAATGCTCCAGGAATTACTATTGCATTGTTTTTTAATGCAGCTTCTACCATGTAATTATAACCTTCATAATATGGTTTATTTTCAGATAAATTCCAAGATCCCTCATAAAACCATAGCATATTATACCCAGATTGTAATACATCATTTATAACCTTTTTAACATTATGTCTATCGTTTATAAGTGATTTCAAATTGGTTTCATATTCACCTTTTGCCCTATTATATTCTTCTTTTAGTACTCCACTTAAATCATCATTTAAATAGCTTTCTATCTCTTCTAAATATTTTCTTTGTTCTTTTAATTCAGAGCTATCATATGGATTTTTCATATCAAAATAAATTACACCATTTTTTTCTAATAATTTACCTGAAATATCCGGATGGACGTTTTTAAAATCACCAGATAATAATACCATATGATTTTTTATGGCCTCCATTTCAATTGCTATATCTTGCATTCTAACATGATTAAAAGCAAAAATAATTGGTCTACCATTAAAATTAAATTTATATCTTTCAAAATCTTTTTCAAATCCACTAATTGTGTTAAAAAGACTCATTATTTTATACAAAGTATTGTGTAACCACAAATTCTTTCTTATGTCTTTTAATTCTTCAGAAGGTAAATTGTGATCTATATTATACTGCCTTCTTTGCTTTAGCTCTTCTTGTTCCTTATTTATTTTTTCTTTTTTTGCCATAATTCCCCCATATCTCCATATATAACTTCATCTAAAATATTTTTTATTTTTACTACTTAATACTACACCAGCTACATATTCTAGCATAGTTTTTATCAAATTACAACAAAAAAAGATGCTACCTCTAGCACCTTCATGTTATTATTTAATTTCGATGTATTTTTTTTCAGTTGCTTCGTCTTTTTTAGGAACAGTAATTTTTAGTACTCCGTTAGTAAATTCTGCATCAACTTTATCAGAATCTAAGTCGTGTAAGTAGAAAGATCTTTGATACTTACCATAACTTCTTTCACGATGAATGTAGTTTCTGTCCTTATCTTCATCATTTACTTCATCAGATTTCTCAGCAGTTATAGTTAAATAATCCTTCTTAGCTTCGATTTTTATTTCATCCTTATTAAATCCTGGAACGTCCATTTCAATATTGTAAGCACCGTCCTTTTCATAAATATCGCACTTCATATTATCTTCCTTTGTACTTGGCATAAAGTCTTCAAAAATATCACCGAAATAATTTCTTGGGATTAAACTCATATATCTCATCTTCCTTTCTAATTATGTTATACCACTATTTTTAGCACTTGTCAAGTAAGAGTGCTAAAAATATTTATACATTTTATTTTATGTAAAATAAAGCGTAAATATACAAAAAAACGAAGATTAATTTTTATCTTCGCTTTCATATAAACTCTTATATATTTTACTTGTTTTTAAAAGACTTTCATGCGTTCCAAAGCAACTTACCCTTCCATCATCAACAACGTATATAATATCTGAATCTATTATTGTTGATAGTCTGTGTGCAATTATTATTATCGTATGATCTTTTACTAAAGAATCTATAACTTTCTTTATGTAGCCTTGTGATTCATTATCTAGTGCACTTGTCGCTTCATCAAATAAGATTACTTTACTTTCTTTAGCAAGTGCTCTTGCAATTGAAAGCCTTTGTTTTTGACCACCTGATAGGTTAACACCACCTTCACCTAACTTAGTATCATATTTATCAGGAAGACTTTCAATATAATCATCTAAGTATGCCATCTTACAATATTTTTTTATTTCCTTTAGCGTAATATCAGGCTTAACAATTGTAAAATTTTCTTTAATAGTTCTATTAAATAAAAATGGTTCTTGTCTTATTATAGATATGTTTCTTCTTAAGGACTCTTCACTTAAATCTTTTAAATTAACATCATCTAAGTATATATTCCCACTTGTTGCATCAAATATTCTGGTTATTAAGTTAAATAGTGTTGACTTACCTTGTCCAGATTTACCTACTACCGCTATCTTCTTATTAGGCGCAAACGAAACAGAAAAATCCTTTAAAGTAGCATCTTCATTAGGATAACCAAAAGATACGTTATCAAACCTTATCTCACCCTTTATGTTTTTTAAAGATAAAGTGCCAAATTTATCATCTTCGTATAACGTATTATCTATTATCTCATTTATTCTTCTTATTGATACAAATAATCTTTGATACATTCTATTCATATTAGTTAAATTATCAATTAGCCAAGTAAATTTGTAAACATACCAAGTCATAGCCATAAAAAATCCAAGTGATGTTTTACCTAGGTAAATACCAATAACACAAGTTGCAAATACAAGTGACTCTAATAATATTTTGATTGCCCACATAATAATTGAATAAGTTCTGTGTAAATTTATATCTTCAGTATCTTTCTTATAAATCAACTCTCTTAAAGATGATATTTCACCTATTAAATTTTTCTTTATACCTAAAGTTTTAATCTCTCTAATACCTCTTATAGATTCTGCAGAAAGTGCAGTATAATCATCTTTTTTAGCCTTTAATTCTTGATTTATTTTTTTAATCTTAGGATTAAATATTTTTGTTATTGCAAAAATAACTATTAAAAATATAACTATTTCCATTCCAACAACAATTGAATTAAAGAATATATAAATCAATATAAGTAAACATCCAAATGCATTTATAAGAGTTTGAATAATACTATTAAACGTATTTGATAAAGTTTCTGTATCAGATGTTATACGATTTATTAACTCACCACTTGTTTTTTCCTCAAAAGCATAAGCTGGCAAGTTAAGAGATTTTTTATAAACCATGATACTTAATTTTTTAGAGAGTTTAGCTTCTATCTTGCTTGAAATCATAACACCTATATTACTTAAAAAGTTATTAAATAATATGTCTATAATAAAATATATAAGCAAGAAAATAAGTGATGTTTTTAGGTTTTTAGCTACTATTTCTTCAGTTACTTTACCTTGCAACCATCCGTTTGTTATTGAAAGCATAGAGCTTAAGAACACACAAATAAATGCAAATATCAGCTTTCCTTTATCTTCTTTTATAAGTTTATATATATTTTTAAATTCTTTTATACTTTTTTTCTTATCTTTATTTTCCATCATTAAAATCACCTTCCCTTTTTAGGCAAGAAAAAATCTTGCTTTATTTTTCTAAGCAAGATTAAACAAACACTCATATTTATAAAAAAGTTACATAAATAGTGCGTGATTAACCTTGCATAATATAAATTTGTTAGTAAATCTTATTTTCATATTAATCATACACCTTTCTTTATTTACTGAATTTAAGTTAACATATTTAAATATTTAAGTCAATTAATTTTGTATTTATTAATTCAAATTATGCATTTCATTTATACCAACATTTCCTGGTGTTTGTCTTATATCTAAACGCTTTACTTATAATTTATTAAATTATATAATAAAATTAGGTAGTGATAATTATGAATGATATAGAAAAAACAATAAAGATAATTAAAGGATCTAAAAAAACGGTATTTTTTGGTGGTGCCGGAGTATCAACAGAAAGTGGAATTAAGGACTTTCGAAGTAAGGATGGATTATATAGTGAACAATATGCATTTCCTCCAGAAGAAATCTTATCCCATCATTTCTTTTATACTAATCCAAAATATTTCTACAAGTTTTATAAAGAAAAACTAAACCCAACAGGATATAAGCCAAACGTAGTTCATAAAACACTTGCACTTATGGAAGAAAAGGGATTACTATCTTCTATAATAACTCAAAATATAGATGGTTTACATGAGATGGCACACTCCAAAAACGTTTTAAATCTTCACGGGACAGTTTACTCAAATACATGCACAAAGTGTCATAAAAAATATGATTTAAAATACGTTTTAGAAAGCAAAGAAATTCCATTATGCAGTTGTGGTGGCATAATCAAACCTGATGTTGTTTTGTATGAAGAACCACTCGATTATGAAACATTAGATAAGGCTATAAATGAGATAAAATCAGCTGACACGTTGATAATTGGAGGAACTAGTCTTTTGGTATACCCGGCAGCTTCTTTAATTAATTATTTTAATGGAAAACATATCATCTTAATTAATAAAGAAGAAACAAAAAGCGATTATAAAGCAGATATAGTAATCTATGATAAATTAGGCAACGTATTTAAAAAAATAAAAGATGCTATAACTAGTCTGTAGCATCTTTTTCGTTTAATAATTTTCTTTTCTTTCCTTATACCCCGTTATTTTATTTCCAATAACATAAATTATTATTAATAAAGCACATATAGCTAAAAATCCGTATCCAATATTAGTTAAAGCATTTACATTTATACTAGATGCTTTTCCTATTACTTTTTCAGTTATACGATAAGATAAATCATCCGTTATTAAAGGAGTTAAAAGAGCTAAAACTATCCCTGATAATAGGAAGCTTACGCCAAGGTTAAGAGTCCATCTGTAATAAGTTTTCTTTAAAAACGCAATTAATATGGTTGCAATTAAGATAATACTTATGATAATCCATCTAAATAAAGGTTTAGTCATCCTATCATACATTTTAACTAGTTCTATTTCCTTAGTACTTAAGTTTTTCTTAACACTATTTCTAACGTTTTTATATATCTTATCTAATTTTCCACCATCAGATAGCTCACTTGCAATTTCCTCTTTTTTAGAATCAGAAACTTCTATTCCATTTTTTGTTAGTATACCCTCATTTTCATTTATTAAGTTTAATATTTCCTCTTTTGTTTTAGGAACGTCTACATCATCACCTTTAATAACAGATTCTATTATGTTATCAAAATACTTATCTGTTATATTATATACCTCACTACTAGTTTGGATGGAGTCTCCTACCTTGCTTAAGGTATCATAATCTATATCAGTATATTCTTTTTTTATTTCACTTGTAACCTTTTCTTTTATTTCTAAAGAAACAACTTCTTTAGATAAAGTATCAACTATTATATCTTTAATACAAAAACTAACTGATAATAAACATATTAAAACCGTAATTATAAGTGTTAATAATGCTATAAATATCTTTTTCATAAGTATTTTCCTTTCTATAAAAATATTATAACATATTACGTATAATATATAGCAATTCTATTTTATAAATAGTATAAAAGGTAAAGTAGTAGTATGGAAATTTTAAAACAAGCGTCAACTGACTTTTTAGAAAAGAAGTCTAACATTGATTTAAAAGGAGGTAAAGTTTATAAAAGAAAAAGAAATCATACAAGTTAATGTATG
Organism: uncultured Mycoplasmatota bacterium; assembly: GCA_900547225.1. Classification (GTDB taxonomy): domain Bacteria; phylum Bacillota_I; class Bacilli_A; order RF39; family UBA660; genus Aphodocola. The sequence continues at coordinate 28,895 of URFW01000003.1, read as the reverse complement.
ATTTTTTTCAAATAGAAAAGAACACAGTGGGTAAGATCCGTGTCCTTTAAACAATAAGGGAAGTTCTTATTGAGTACTTCCACTAATAAGATACTATATTTTAATCAATAAATCAAGCATTTTTTCGACTTTTTTCGAGTTTTTAACTTTTTTTCACTTTTTACATGTATAATCAGCTTTTTTTAATATTTTTATTATTTTTTCCTCACTATATTCTTTAGATAAATCAATAGTGCCATAATTATTTTCTTTATCTTCACTTAGCAAATTAATATTTATTCCATCATTAGATTTTTCTATAAATAAATTATCTAATATATATTCTTTTTCTTTTATATATTTTAATTTAACATTTAACTTGCCTTCAGACTTTGAAGCTTTATAAGAAATACCTTCTTTCTTATAATTATTTTCTAAAGATGTTTTAATTGCATCTAAATAATTAATAGAATTATTATCTTTCACCGAAATTTTTTTACTAACTTCAATATATTTTATTTTATTTTTTTTTAAATAAAATATAGCATTACTATCTATAGAAACATCGCCATTTACGCTTTTAGTACATGTAATTTTGCTTTTAGTAAGTACCGCAGATAATACCATTATAATTACAACTATTAATATAATGTATAAAACTATTATAATATTTTTTTTATTATTATTATTTTTTTTATTTCTACTTTTTTTACGATTAGCCATTTTTCCACCTCTTTTTTAAAGTATAACAGTTAAATGTAATTTGTCAAATACTATAAATAGTACTTATTTATAATGTTAAGATTATCATCTAATTCATAAACATAAGGTTTCCCAGTTGGTATTTCAACGTTCATAATATCATCGTCTGATATGTCTTCTAAATACTTAATTAAAGCTCTAAGACTATTACCATGTGCTGCTATAATAACATTTTGACCACTTAATAATGATTTTTTTATTTCTGTTTCATAATAGTCAATTACCCTTTTTAAGGTATCCATTAAGCATTCTCCAAGTGGCAACTCGCTTTTTTTCAAATCTTTATATTTATCATCCATACCTGGATACCTATCATCTTCTTCGTTTAACAATGGTGGCCTCACAAATGCACTTCTTCTCCATATTTTAACCTGTTCATCTCCATATTTTTTTCTTGTATCATCCTTGTTTAACCCTTGTAAAGCTCCATAATGCCTTTCGTTTAACTTCCAGCTATAGTGTATAGGAATGTTTTCTTCTCCTAATTCTTTTAGTATTATATTAAGAGTTTCATTTGCTCTTTTTAAAACGGATGTGTAGGCTACATCAAACGTAAATTCATTTTCTTTTAATAACTTTCCTGCTTCTTTAGCTTCTTTAATACCATTATTCGATAATTCAACATCAGTCCATCCAGTAAATCTGTTTTCTAAATTCCAAACACTTTGACCATGTCTTACTAATACTAATTTCATTTGTATCATCTCCTATAGTTATTATAACATAAAAAAACTTCTTATATAAAGAAGTTAAAATAAAGAGCATACCAATTCCATTATAAAACCTGATAAAGCACCAATTAAATAAACGGTTAATAATATTTTAAGGTTCTCTTTTTTATTTTCATTTACCTTAAATAGTAAAAGTAATGCAACTCCGCTTGACGTAAGAAGTCCAGCTAAGCAAGAATAAAAAGAAATAACACCCTCTAAATAAAGTTTAGTTAACATAACACTAGATGCGCAATTTGGTATAAGGCCAATAAGACTAGATATAAATGATCCAAACAAATTATCTTTTAAAAATAATTTACTTATTTTATCATAACCTAGGTAGTGAAATCCTAAGTTTAAAATAAATGTTATAGCAAGTAAAAATAACGTTATGCTAACAGTATGTTTTAAGGCTGACTTTATTATACTATGTGAACAATTACAATGATGTTCTTCACAAAAATCTTTAATTTTATCTTTTTTATAATTCTTTTTCTTCCTTAAAATAAAGTCTATTAATACACCACATAACATACCAATTATTATTTTAATAATTAAAAACTTAATTATTATAAGCACGTCAGCCTTTTCCGATATTAAAATAGGAAGCATCTCATCAGAAGTTGATAAGTAAATAGAAATAAGTGTTCCAACACTTATTATTCTAGTAGCATAAAGATTAGTTGCCATAACAGAAAAACCACACTGCGGGATAGCTCCTAAAAAGCTTCCTACAACAGGCCCATATTTTCCTGCTTTAGAAATTTTTTCTTTACTTTTCTTACTAAATTTATGTTCTATATACTCCATTATTAAAAATGTAATAAACAAAAATGGTAATAATTTAACAGAATCTAACAAAGTATCTAATATAATATCTTTCATTAATAATCATTCCTTTTTATTGCAACTAGATAATATCACAATTTTATTTTTATATCAAGAAAAGACATAAACCAATTAATTTATGCCTATAATGTTTCATCTTGCTTAGTGATTTCTTTTTGATTTATATACTCATTATTATCCTCTATTTTTGATAATAGTATTCCAAATTCACTTAGTTTTTCCTTTGAATCAAAAATAATTGTATCATTTGATATCAACCAATGACTTTTATTATCGGATAAATAATTTAACGTATCACTAATTAAACCAACAAGTTCTTTTAGTTCATTAACATTTTTTCTAAAACTCTTTTCTGAACCAAAGTAGTCAAATGATAAAGTAAGCTCATTATATAAATCTTTATAATATGAATCTAATTTATATTTTTCAAAATATTTATTTCTATTTTTATCTGATAATTGTTCACTAACCTCATTTACTACTTCATCTAAGTTATTATTTATATCATTAATATAATTTTTTGAAATATTAAAATCTTTTCCATCAAACATAAAATTATTTATTGATACAAGATTACTTATTTTTTCTACATTGACTATATTATTATATTTTTTAACCAAGTCATAAGAATCTAAATAATATCTTTTAACAGCTTTTTCTAGTGATAAGTTGTCTCCTGTTGTAACATAAGTTTTTAGTTTTTTGTTAATTAATTTATCATCAGGATTATCACTATTTATAAGTTCATTTATGCTAGAAATATCATCTCTTAACTTATCTTCTTCTTTTAAGTCCTTTACTACCATAACACCTATTAAAAACATAATTATAAATATTATAGCCAAAATTATTAGGAATATCTTTTTACCTTTTTTCATACACTACCTCTTCTATAATCTATTATTAATATAACATCTTATATGAGAAAAGTAAAACACATTCTAAAGCAAACATAATAAGCAATATTTATTTGAGTTCATATTATACTTTGGAAGGAGAAAATTGATATGAATAATGAATGTTATGAAGGTAATATTTTAAATGCTGCCTTATTAGAAATGAAAAAAAACAAATGTTGCTGTCCAAGATACATTCCAGGGCCAACGGGGCCTACTGGGCCTGCAGGAGGTCCCGCTGGACCTACTGGAGCAACTGGACCTACCGGACCTACTGGGCCTACTGGACCTACTGGGCCTGTTGGACCTCAGGGCATTCAAGGTTTAACAGGTAATACTGGTGCACAAGGTGAAACCGGACCTACTGGGCCTACTGGTCCTACTGGGCCTGCTGCATCAAATGCACTTGATGCATTTGCAAGTAAATATGATGCAACTGAAAACACCATAAACTTAACAGCAAGTACACAAACTGTAGTACCTCTTACAACAACAGGAGTATTAAAAAACATAACAGGTAATAATGCTAATACATTAACAATAACATCTGATGGTACTTATAAAATAGATTATCTATTCCAAGGCTCATCTAATGCAGCTGCAACATTAACACTTGACGTAACAAAAAATACAACACAAATAGCAGGTTCTACAATAACAAAAGAAGTAACTGCTAATAGTGATGAATCACTTCAAGGAAGTATTATTGTAACACTTCAAAATGGTGATGAAATAGCTCTAGCACTTGAATCTAGCACTAACGCAACAGTAACTCCAACAAGTGGAACAAGTGCTTATTTAAACATAGTAAAATTAGCATAATTAAAAAGGCTTTTAAGAAGCCTTTTTTGCATGTTTATAACAACCATCATCATGTGAGTTTATAATCCCTACTGCTTGCAAATAAGCATAAATAATTGTACTTCCAATAAATTTCATACCCCTTCTTTTTAAATCAGTTGAAATAGCATCCGATAATTTTGATGTTGTTTTATCATTTTCATATATAATTTTATCGTTAGTAAACATCTTTAAATAATTATGAAATGATCCATATTCATTTTTTATATTATTAAATATTTTAGCATTATTTATACTAGCTTTTATTTTTAGCTTGTTTCTTATTATATTTTTATTATTCATAAGTTCATTTATCTTATTTTCATTATATAAAGAAACTTTATTAACATCAAAATTATCATATGCCACTTTAAAATACTCTCTTTTATTTAAAACGCATTCAAAAGATAATCCTGCTTGAAATAATTCTAATATAAGCATTTCAAATAAATAAGTATCGTCAAGATTTAAAACTCCCCACTCATTATCATGATAGTTAACATAAATTTCATTATTTAAATTACACCATGTGCATCTTTTCATAATTTATTACTCCAAAATTAATATTAAATTTACTTTTTAACTAGTTTGTAACTTTATTTAATAGTAAATTCAGTAGATACATAAAAACTATCAAATAATCCATCTTCTTTTTCTTTATCAATTTTTTTTATAACTCTATAAGTCCCAGATGGTAATTTTCCGTATCCTTCTTCAAAGTTAAGTTTAAATTCATTCTTCTTTTTAGACTCAAGAATAAATAATGGTAAAGTAAAGTTTAATTTAGCATTTATTTTATACCATTCTCCATTTTTTTTAATCTCTATTTCGTAAGGACTTCCATATTGAATCTTTCTATCACTATTATTAGTTAAAATTAAAGTTACACTTTTATTTGTTAATGTTCCATCTTTAATAGTCATTATAACATCATTTTGTGACACCTTAATATCAGACTTATTTCCTATATCAAGTTTATTTTTTACATTCTTGCAACCTGTCATTGCTAAAACCATAACCCCACATAGTAAAATAACAAATACTATCTTTTTCATATCAATTCTCCTTTTTAAAAATTATAATTTTAACTATAAATACTTTTTATAATTTTTTCTAATTTTTTTAAATCTTTTTCATTTGGGTGTGATAAAGCTTTATCAAAGTTTGTAATTAAGTTATCTACGTTTATTGATAAGTTGTTTTGTTGCTTCATCTTTTCATACCTTGCTCTAACTGACAAAGGCATTTTACCTTGGCACATAAAAGTTCCTATTATTATATTGCTACTATCAATGTTTCTTTTTACATTATTTATAATATTTTTAAAGTATTTTTCACTTTCACCATATCCTGCTGTTCCAAATAAAAATATTTTTTTGTTTTTTAATTGCTTTAAAAATTCTATTGTTAAAGAATCAGCATCTCCTTTTTCTGTCCAAAATCCAATATAAATCACATCACTTAATTCATAATCAATTTTATCTGCTGCACAATAATAATCACACTCATTTCGAGGTAAAATTTTATAAATTGTTTCTGCAAGTTTTTTTGTGTTTCCTGTTTTACTACTATAAATTATTGAATATCTTTCATCTTTCATAATACATAATCACCTTTTCAATTTTTTTCCTATGTTCAATTAATCACATTAAATCATTAATATTAATTTCTGCCCGTGTCACTAAAAATGAAGCCCTTTCTTTTAAAATATCTATTTCATTGATTGATAAATCATCATAATCCAAATCGGGAGAATAATATAAAAAATCCACCATTAATTCTTTGTACGCTTGAATATATTGCTCATATTTTTCGTTCCATACCTTATCTGGATAATTAACAACGCATCTTTTATATCCACCAATTTGCCTATAATTGGGTTTGAATTCTAGTTTTTTTATATTTTTTTAATCTTGTTTAGTTCTTTAATAAATTCACTTAATTTTACTATATATTCATTATACATTTTTATTAATAAATCATTTGTTATATCTTTATCAATTTTATTATACATATTGCTTTTTGGTTTCCAATTAATATAATAATCATAACTCAATTTTTCTCTGACTAACATTATCAATTTCACCACCTTCCGCAACTACCGCACCACCTAGTAAACTATCATTACATATATTGTAACAAATTTATAACGAAAAGTCATTAAAGCGTAAATTATTTTAGCTATGCTACAATTATTAACATAGGATGATAGGCAAATGGAAAGAAATAAAAAGGCAAAGGTAATAGCAATAGTTGCTTTAATCGTTGGAGTTATTGGTTTATCTATTGATTTTGCATCATTTTCTAATGTTTTAAACATTCAATCTAGTGCAAATGTAAAACCAGATAATAGTACTATGAACGTTATTTTCTCTAGTGCTGAATCAAAAGCTGAAGTTACTGAAATTACTCCAGTTGTTACACCAAACAGCCTTGTTGCAACAAACGGTATAATTGATAATAGTAACGATCCAACCATTTCAAATTTAAGTGCAACTTTTACCGAACCTGGACAAACAGCTGTGTATAAATTTTATGCTTATAATGCTGGTGAGTTAAATGCATTCTTAAAAAGTATAGTATTTGAAAACATAACTGGACAAAACGCTACTAAAGTTTGTACTGCATCTGCTGGAACAAGTGATGAATTAGTTCAAAAAGCTTGTGAAAAGATTTCTGTTAAAGTAAAAGTTGGAAATGAACTTGAAACATCAACTGGCAAAGCTTCTATAACTGGTCATACCTTAGCTAAAGAAAATGGCGAAGCAGTAGTTATTACTCTAGAATATGAAGCTGGTACAAATAGAGCAGATGGTGACTTTAACGTTGCATTTGGTAATATTACTTTAAATTACAGTTCTGCTGATTAAGAAATGATAATGGTAATATAATCATTATTTATAAGGTGGGATATAAAAATGGAGAATTAGATGATCATCTTTATCTTGTTGAAAATACTAATTTTTCAAAAAAGGATAATTCTAAATTTGATGGATATTGGTTAGAAACGCCTAGAAATACTATGTCAAGCCATAGTTGGATAATTTATGCAACAGCAAGGCGTGTTCATAGTATAGAAGTACAAAGAACTAATGTTTTAGTTGGTGTTCGTCCGGTAATAGAAGTATCTAAGGATAACATTTCATATTAATTAAACATTTACATTTAAAAGAAGCATTTTGAACATGCTTCTTTTAATTATCATCAAGTATTATTTGCCCATCTATAACTGGGATGTTTGGAAAACTTGCATCCATTAAAGTAAAGTTTCTAATTGGTGCATCTGGGTTTTTAATTTCAACTGTTTCATTTTCTTGTGTCATTGTAATTGATTTTACTGTATCATCAAATGTATGTCCACCATCTCCAGATATTTGTTTATAATAAATTGTATTACTTCCAGTTTGTGCATACGGAACATTTTCAAATACCGCATTACCATCATCATTAGTTGTTATTTCTTTTCCTACTATTGTTCCAGTACTATCTGTTCTTATGAACTTTGCACCAACAATTTGTACTCCCGTACTAGCTTCTCCCGTATCCGTTACGTGAAGTGTTAACGTACCTTTTGCACTTATTGTAAAAGCATATGTATCAGTTCCATCTATTATGGTAACGCTTTTAGGATCTAACGTTGAAGCGTCATACCCTCCTGCTACTGCTTGTGCATTATAAGTTCCAGTAACAAGTTCAATACTTCCTTTGCCATTCGTTATAGGGATTGTGTGTCTTGACATAATGTCATCATGCCTCCTTCTATTCTTATATTTGGATAATTCTTATCCTTTAATAAAATTGCAATAAGATGTTTTTTATTTTTATTACTACCAATATTTATACAATAAACCTCATTTGCTCTTGCAATTAAAGGTATTACTTTTTTTGTTAAATTATAATAGACAATTAATTTATATACTTTATTATTACATACTGGTATTTTTATCTTTCCAAAATAATTTGTTTTTCCATCAAAAACAATCTTATTACATTTATTCTTTAATTTAACTCTTACATTATTTGAACTTAGACCATTATTATTATAAAGTTTAACATAAATATATTCTTTTGCCATAATTCACCTCATCACGGTATATTTTATGAATAATTATACCTTTCTGTAAAGGCATTACTCCTCTATACTCCAAATTATTAAAGTAGAATAATCTTCATCTTCTAACAAACTTTTACTAGGTTTTAAAAGCAATCCTTTATCAGTAGAAAAAGTAACATTACTTACTGAAATATTTCCACCGTTATCATTTGATTGATATATCATTTTTTTATTTGCATTTATATTAATTTTTTCATTATCAAACTTTTTAAATAACAGTGAATCTATTAATACTTTTCCTTCCTTTTCAATCATAGGATTTATATAATTTATATAAAGTTTCCAACTAGTACTATTTACTCTACTATCAACTACAGTTATTACTGTTTTATTTTTTTTAGGTAAAACAACGGGATTTATAGATGATGGCATCATACTAAAAGGAATATTATCTGTTACGTTTAGAAGTGTTAATTCACCATTAAAAGGAGTTATTACCTTTTTTTCTGAAAAACAAGCATTTAAACAAGCAGTTATTTTAACTCTTGTATTATCTAAAATATTATCATTAATATTAGTTTCAAATAAACCATTTTCATCTGCTTCTAGCGTTAAACTCTTATTATCATACTCTATTTTTACATTAGAATAAGGTATTGTATGACCTGATATAGCATTTGTAGTAGCAGTAAGTGGATGAACGTTCATCTTTAGCATTCCTATCGTTAATATTTTTTTACTTTGAAATGAGAAATTACTTATATCTGGTAATAGAGCTAACTCACTATCCGTAAAATTATGAGATGAAATAACCGTATTATCTTTATTTAATGTACCTGTTATTTTTGAAGGCGTATTTTCTTTAAACCAAGAAAAAGCTGGCGCATCATCAAGTGTACATGCCAAATTATAATCAAGAGCATATATCCACATGTTTATCCTGCTAAATTTAAATGAAAACTCAACCGGATTATTCGTATAAACTACATTTGCATTTTTAGTATAAATATTTACGTATTTTGGATTATCTAATATAAACTTTTGATTTGTTCCTTTAAAATAAATATTATAATTATCTGTTGGTGTATTCATATACGTATTTATAACTGATACACTAGCACCTTCTAAAACCTTAAAATCCCCAAATACATTCCACATTGGAACTCTTTGATGGCTTTTTTCTATAAAGGTAAAATTAGCCATCTCTTCTATTAAAACGTTTCTAGCACCATGTGTTGTTGTTATTGCAAACCCATTTCCAGTAGTTAATAGAAAAGTTGAGCCATGCCCTACTATTAAATCAAGTCTATTAGTACCATTCATAAGTTCCCTATTTGTTGTAATATTAACATTACTATTAGGTACTATTTTAATATAAGATGGAATAACATCATTAAAAAAGAAAATAGTATTAGTATTTGAACTACTTGTAATTGTTGTATTTCCCCCCATTATAATTCTATTAGAATCACATATTTTTCTTACGGTAACTGAATTTGTATCTTCACCTGTTATATTTGAGTCAACAATCTTAGTTATTCCATAATAATTGCATGAAAGCTCTACACCATTAAAATTAACGTTTTTATAAAAAACAGTTAAGTTAGAATAGTTTGGATGAGATGGAACATAAACTACTCCATAAGTATGTGAACTTATTATATTCATATTTTTTAAAGTGATTTTTTTGTTTGAGGTACTAACGTTTATAACATCCGAATCATTAGTTAAATAATTAGTATAAGTATACTTAACATTATTATAAGTTCCATCTATTGTTATGTTTATTTTATTAGCATTTATTGTAAAACCGCTTTCAAGACTAATATCATTTCCTAAATAAACATAATTATAATTATTTGCTTCACTTAAAGCCTGTTTTAGTTCGTTGCTACTATAAACTACAACCGTATTATCATCTATAATTTGCATTTTATCTTCCTCCTTCTTTATAAGTTATGTTTTAAATGAATTTTAAAATAATTAATTTGCATAAAAAAAGAATAGAATTAATCTACTCTTAATGTATTTTTGCAACACTTAACATTGCACTTGTACTTCCATTAAATATCATATTAACAGTCATAGATGGTTTTATATTTAACGTAATAAGGTCATCTTGATTAAGAGATACAATGGTAGAACCACTCATGCAATTAATTATTTGAGCTTGAAATTCACTAGTAATATTAGTAGCAGGTTGTAATAACCCGTTCGCCCTTACAGAAGTAGTTAAAGAGCAATCTTCATTTGTTGCACCACACAGTGAAAATGATATTAAATAAACACCATTTTCTTTTATTTTAATTGAATTATCATTTATGTATTCGGTAAACAATGCTGCTCCTTTTTCAGGTAGTGGAAGTGCTGTATCAACAGCTTGAGGTAAATTTATTTGTGTTTCTGTATTAGAATATCTTATTCCATATGAAGATGTAAAATCTTTTCCTGGCGGGCCTGCTGGACCTATATCTCCTTTAGGACCCGTATCACCTTTTTGGCCTTTTGGAATTGAAAAAGAAAGATGATGTACCCAATTTTCAAATGTATCCATAACAGTTGCATCTTCTCCAGGTTCTAACGTTTCTGTTTCATCTATTGCAATATGTTCTGTTCTTCCAATTTCACCAGGAAGTCCCCTAGGACCCATATCACCCTTATCTCCTTTTGGTATCTTAAAATCTAAAACTACATCTACTGGTGTTCCAACATTAATAACTTCTGCTTTATCATCTGGTTCTATTGTTTTTATATTTCCAATTTGTATAGTAGAAGGTCCTTGCTCTCCTCTTTCTCCTTTTTCTCCCATATCTCCTTTTGGACCTGTATCACCTTTATCTCCTTTTGGACCGGTAAGTCCTTTTTCTCCTTTAGGACCTGTATCTCCTTTATCCCCTTTTGGTATTTTAAAGTTTAAAATAGCATCTTTTTTTGTTCCAACATTTTCTACTTTGGCAAGTTCGTAAGGTTCTACTGTTTTTGTTATTCCAACATCAATACTAGTAGGACCTGGAAGACCCCTTTCTCCTTTAGGTCCAATATCACCCTTATCCCCTTTTGGCCCTGTCGGACCTTTAATATAACAAAATTTGTATTTTTTTCTTTCCTCTTCTATTTTTCTTTTTATGTTTTCATAATCATCATTACATTTATACATATTATTATCCTCCTTATCTTTTTAAATTAATCATTATAGCTTATTAATTATTTAAGTATAAGTGTAATTAATTTATAACAAAAAAACTATTATATTTAAATTAAAGCAATATATAGGAATATAAAATTATTACTTTTTTTGTTAACTAATAATATATTAAAGAAAGGAGATAATTAATATGAATGAAAATTTTATAAAAAAAAGTAATTGTGGTAGCAACATATTAAATAATGCTATTAACGAAATTAATAAAAATAAATTAAATAGGCCAAGATACGTTCTAGCTAAATCAGAAACAATTACAATTAAAGATACAATAACAGTAGATTCTAATACTAGTGCAAAAGTAATTGATAATAAAGTTAATGATAACCATATTTTAACCTTTATGATTCCAAAAGGAAAAGATGGATTAGATGGTGAAAACATTCCAAATAAAATAAATGCTGCATACATAGTTGCTTTTAACAAAGATTATCCAGATGATGGATATGAAATATTAAAAGGAGAAAGACTTCCTCTTCAAAGAAAAGAAATTGATACAAATAACATAGTAGAGTTAGATTCTAATAATAATACCATTAAGTTTAATAAAGAAGGATATTATAAAATATCTTTTAATGCATACGTAAGAGTTCCATATTTTAACGAAAAATTTGATCCAAAGATAGATTTTGCAACTCTTGCATTTAGAAAGGTTGGAACTGATAATATTTATGTGGGCGCTAGTAGCTTCTATAGAAATGAAGAGACCTCACATATTCACGCCGAAGGAATTTTATCTATAGATAGTACTAATGACTTATATGAACTATCTAATTTGTCAAAAAGAAATATTTACCTTAATACACCAGATTTACAAAACATTGATTCTGATTCTTACTTTACAAACTCTAGTTTAACATTAATCATAGAATATTTAGGAAAATAAAAGAAAGGATATTTTTATGAAAAAGAAAAAAATATATGTTTATGCCATAAGTAAAAATGAAGAAAAATTTGCTAAAAGATGGTATGAGTCAGTTAAGAGTGCTGACGGCATATACGTTTTAGATACTGGTTCAACTGATAATACTGTTAAAATATTAAAAGAATTAGGAGCTAAAGTAACTACTAAAGAAATAAAACCTTGGAGGTTTGATGTTGCAAGAAATGAATCTTTAAAGTTAGTACCACTCGATGCTGATATATGTGTATGTATAGATATTGATGAAGTAATAAGTCCTAATTGGAGAGAAAAACTAGAAGAAATATTAGAAAATGAAAAAGTAAATCACGTAAGATATATTTATAACTGGAGTCATGATGAAAATAAGAACCCTAAGGTAAGTTTTTACTATGAGAAAATACATGCGAGAAAAAATTTTAAATGGATAAATCCGGTTCATGAAGTTTTAAAATATACTGGAAGCAATGAAGTTTGGGCTACTACAAATGACATAATAGTTGATCATTATCCAGATAGTTCTAAATCAAGAAGTAGTTATCTTCCTTTATTAGAATTATCTGTAAAAGAAGATCCTTATAATGATAGAAACGTTCATTATTTAGGAAGAGAATATATGTATTATGGAAAATTAAATGAAGCAATAGATACACTTATTTATCATCTTTCACTAAAGTCTGCAACATGGAAAGATGAAAGAGCAGCTTCTATGCGTTTTATAGCAAGATGCTACAAATATTTAAAAAGATATGAAGAAGCTAAAATGTGGCTTAATAAGGCAATTAATGAAGCTCCTTATTTAAGAGATGCATATGTTGAAATGGCATTTTTAGAGTATGAGCTTAATAACTTTAGTGCTGTTAAAAAATATTGCCTTTTGGCACTAGATATTAAGACTCATGAAAAAACATACATAAATGAACCCTTTAGTTTTGATTACACAATATATGACTTACTTTCTATAAGTACGTTTTACTTAGGAGAAATAGATGAATCCTTAAAATGGGTTGATATAGCAATAAAGATGGAACCTAATAACAAAAGATTACTAAACAATAAGAAGCTTATTTTAAGAAGCAAAAAAGAATTCTAAAATAGTTAGAATTCTTTTATCTTATAAAGTTAGTTTTAATTTTTTCTTCCAAAAGAGGCATATCTATGTTGTTTTTCTTACCGTTTTCTATTAACTTTAACACCCAAGACATATTGTTTCCTAAAATGCGCATTGTCTGAAGTCCCTCTAAATCTTTTTCACTCTCTTCTTTATTATTACCATGTACTTGATTCCAATAATTACTTCCAACAACTATCATGTTAGACATTAGAAAGTATTTATTTAAATCATCAAAAGAACTAGCACACCCACCGCGTCTTGCTGATACAACCGCTGCAGCTGGCTTATACTTAAAGATATCTGTTTTAGCATAAAAACACCTATCCATAAATGACTTTATAAAACCAGTAGGTCCAGCATAATGAACGGGACTTGCAAAAACAAATCCGTCTGCGCACTTAGCTTTTTCTAAAAACTCATTTACCTTATCATTTATAAAACATCTTTTACTTTTAATGCAAGAACCGCATCCCAAGCATCCTCTTATAGCATCATTTCCTATCCAAAAAACTTCAGTTTCTATGCCATTTTTACTAAGAGAACTTTTAACTTCTTCTAATGCTCTATTTGTAGAACCAAATTCATGTGGACTTCCATTTACTAATAATACTTTCATATAATCCTCCTAAAACATTGATATATTGTTCATTTTCATCTATAATTATAGCATAAATTAATATTTTGAATTTAACAAATAAATGAAGGTGTAAATATGGATGATAGACCAATATGTTTTTTTGACTCGGGAATTGGTGGCTCTACAATATTAAAAGAAGTAATTAAAAAGTTACCAAACGAAAATTACGTATATTATGCAGATAGCAAAAATAATCCTTACGGTAATAAAACTAAAAAAGAATTATTTGATATAGTATGTTGTGCTGTGGATAATTTAATTAAGTATAATCCTAAACTAATAGTTTGTGCTTGTAATACTACAACCGAAGTTGTATTAAATGATATTAGAAAGAAATATAAGGACATAACTTTTGTTGGAACAGAACCTGCTGTTAAAGTAGTTCATGATCATTACAAAGATAAAAAAGCAATTATATTAACTACTAAAGGTACTGGAGAAAGTAAAAGATTTAAAGAGTTATTTAAAAATTATAAAACAAAAAACTGTGTTTTAGTTGAAGCTCCTCTACTTGCTTCATTAATAGAAAATAATAAGGATACTTATAGCTATTTAAATGATTTATTAAAAGACTACAAAGGATATGAAGTTGTGGTTTTAGGATGTACTCATTTCCCACTTGCAAAAAATGCTATTACAAAGGTTTTAGGTAATGTTACATTTGTTGATGGAAGTCGTGGTATTAAAAACAGAGTATATGACCTTATAAAAGATAAGTTAAATAAAAAAGGTGGAAAAATAAATATCATATCAACAAAAGATGATGTAAGTAAAATAATTTTAGACATAGTAAAAGGAAATAAATAAGCAAATTTATTTCCTTTTTTAATTTATTATTTTTTATATACTATAGGATAAGGATAATAACAGTTTTTATCTAAATATGAAACACCTACGTTATAAGAATCATTTTTAGTACTATTAATCAATTCTAAAAGAGCATCCAATTCTTCATCATACTTACTACTTTTTTTAATATTAGGACACATTAAAATACTAAATGGTATTTTATATTTATTAGCAGTTCTAACTATTACCTCAGTAGCACCCCTAGGTGTCATTCCTATTAATAAATCTTTATCTTTTGCCTTTTTATCATCTTCAAATAATGATTTGTTAGCAATTATATTTCCTAAATTCATCGTGACAAGTAGTGGATCATATATTTCTATACTTCCACTTTCTTTTACTTGCTGTTCTTTATCTATATAGTGAGCTAAAGTAGGAAACGTACCTGCTCCTATCTCTAAAATATTACCAGTAAGATCAAAGTTCTCCTTTAAAAATTTAAAATATGCTTTATATCTATCTCCTTCTTCTAAATCAAGATTTAAAAACGATCTTACACAAGCTACATAGTCATCTTTCTTATGCTTAGAATCAGAAAAACTCATACATAAATTCTGTAAAAGAAGTGGACTATAGCCATCACCATATTCCATTATAAACTTAACATATTCTATATCTTCCTTATCCATATTTCTTGAAAATTCCATTAAAAACACCCCTTTTTTAATGCTGAATATAATAGCAAAAACAAATAAAAAAGTCAAATTAGACTTTTAAATTATGCAAAATAGTTAAAAAAGAAGACATTACTCAAAAGACTTCTTATATATAAAATCTCATTATCTTTTATTAATCATATCAATTATTATGTTTGCAGTATTTTCTACTCCTATTTCATCTACGTTTAAACAAATATCATAGTTAGAAAAATCCCTCCAGTTATGTTCAGTATAATACTTATAATGTTTTTCTCTTTGCTTATTAATCTTTTTAATTTGTTTTTCTGCCTTATCTTTAGATAAACCATAATATTTAACTGCACGTTTTATTTCATTATCTAAAGAGCTGTATAAAAATACTTTATAAACGTTTTTCTTACCGCTTAATATGTAATTTGCACATCTACCAACTATTACGCAAGAAGACTTTGAAGCTAGTTTTTTAATTGCTTTAGCTTCCGCGATAAATAAAGCATCTTCATTATTATATATAGAGCTTCCTAGAGAATGTTTCTTTTGTTCATTTTCTTCTATGTATTTTTTAGATAATCCACTTTCCTTTGATATTTCATTTATCAACTCTTTATCATAAAATGGTATACCTAATTTATCTGCTATTATTTTTCCTACAAATCTACCACCAGAACCATATTCTCTGTTTATGGTAATAATTACTTTATTTTTACCCTTAGATGTAATTTTTTCATTTGTATCTTTTTCTGATTCCTCGCTCATATTACCAAGCTTTTTATACTCACTAAAAAATATAAATATAACGCATATAAAGCATATAGTATCTGCAATTGGTCCAGCATATAATGCTCCATATAAACCTATCTTACTAGTTAATAAAATGGCAAGTGGAATAAAAAGCATAATTTGTCTAATAAATGATACTGCAGTTGATTTTTTTACATTTCCAAGTGACTGAATAACTATACTAGTAGTCATTTCAAACGCATTTAAAAAGCATACCATAAGAAATATTTTTAATGTATCACATGCAAACGTAACATATAAACTATTATTTGCGCTACCAAATATTCCTATTAAAAACTTTGGAAATAGTTGAAATGATAAATTAAATATAATTCCTATTAAAAAGTTAATTATTAGCACTTTTTTAAGGGTTTCTTTAACTCTTTTATAGTTCCCTGCTCCATAGTTATATCCAATAATTGGTTGTGCGCCTATTGAAACGCCAAGAACAGAAGAGACAAATAAACTATTTAATTTAGATACTATTCCGTATGCTGAAAGTGGTATGTCACTACCAAATTTAGATAATGCTCCATATTTTGTCATTATGTTATTCATGAATATAAATAAAACTAAGATAGTCATTTGAGTAATAAAACTAGATAATCCATATCCCATTACCTTAAATATACTTTTATTTATCCTAAAATCTTTTTTATCTATTTTTACTTGTTTAAATCTTTTAATATACATAAGTGCCATAATAGCCGATGCTATCTGACCTATTATTGTTGCAATAGCCCCACCTTTAACACCCATATTAAATCCCATTATTAAAATTGGATCTAATATTAAGTTTATAACTGCTCCTAAAACTAGTAATATCATTGAGTACTTAGGAGAACCATCCGCTCTTATTATTTGTGATAATACTGAGTATATAATCATAAAAGGAGCACCTAAAAGTATTATTTTACCGTAAGAAATAGCATATGGAAGTACTTTTTCTGTGCATCCAAAAAATAAAACTAATTTATCTAGTAATAAGTATAAAATTAAGCTTATTACTACGCCTAATATAATTGTAAATACAATTGTTGATGCAACTGACTTACTAGCTTCCTTTTCCTTTTTTTCTCCAAGTCTTAAACTCAAGTTAGCAGCACATCCATTTCCTATTAAACCTGCCACTGCGTTACAAAAAATTACAATTGGAAATATTACGTTAGTTGCAGCATTTCCTAAGTATCCAACTCCTTGACCAATAAAGATTTGATCCACTATGTTATAAATAGAGTTTATAAGCATACTTATTATGCAAGGAACTGAAAACGCAAGTAAAAGACTACCAATTTTGTCCTTTCCTAAATTTAATTCTTTTTTCAAAATAAATTCCTCCTTTACATAAAAAAGAATTGCTAAACAAACCGGATTTACGCTTTTTTTAGCAACTCATTTGCGAAGTTAATTATAACACATTTTTTATTTTTGTGTAAGTTTTTTAAATATACTTTAAATATCTAACGATAAAGTTGTTTTTCTTAGTACTTTTAACTATTCCAACAAATTTATATTTTCCGTATCTTCTTATACTAAATATATCACTTTCTTTTAGTATGTATGAGTTTTTATTCATAACGCCATAATTAACTATTACTTCTTTATTTTTTATCTTATCAAGCGCAACTTTTCTTGATGTATTAATTATGCCAGATACAACATTATCAACTCTTAAACTTGATATTATCATTTCTTTTTCTTCATACTTTCTTTCATAATTATCTAACACACTTAAATTTACTTCTTCTAATGAAACTTTTTTATTACCTATCATTTTTAAATTATCTTTTATGTATAATGCCAAATCTTCGCTAACAAAAACATAATAGTAATCATTATAAAGTACTATATCACCAAAGTATGATGAATCTATGTTAAGTGCAAATAAGCTACCTAAAATATCTTGATGTCTAATATTTTCCACAGTATAAATTTTAAATAACTTAACTTTTGGAACTTTTCCTGTGTATAACATTACTTTTTCACTATCTTTATAAGGATAATATACGTTATACTCACTTTTTTTTAACTTTCCTGTTACTATTTTAAGTTCTCTTCCATCCAAAAACTGTGTATTTTTACCTGTTTTGATTTTTTCCACAGCATTATTTATTTTATAAACATCCAATTTCATTTATTTCACCTTTTTTATTATACAAAAAAGTTCACTTAATGTGAACCTTACTTTTTTGCTTTTTTTATTTCGCTAATTATTATTAACACTATATCTATAAATGGAGGTATAACAAATATAAAGTATAAGAAATATAAAACTACTTTAAGCCAAGACTTAGTTTTCTTTATTTTATTTATAATTGTATTAGCATCCTTATTTTTACTACTATAAATAGCAGAAATTATAATTAAAATTATTTCAAAAATTATTGTTTTATTTGATGATTCATCAGTATCTTTTTTATCAGAAATACTTTTATTTGTAGTAGTTGTTTTTATCTCTTTATATTCTATAACTTCATTTACTGGTTCTTTTGTAACTTCTTCTTTAACTACCTCGCTTGATACTTCATGCCCGGTCTCATCAGTTATGATTTTTTTTATGATTTTCTTTTCTCCTGTTTTACCACTAGCTACAACTTCTTTTCTTCCATTTGTCTTATCACCATTAGTTATTGTTTCATATTCAATCGTTTCCGTTGATGTTTCAGTTTTTTCAAATCTACAGCTTCCATCTGATACGTCTGCATATGAATTATAGTTAATGGCACTACTATTCGTACATCCATAAACTTTTTTAGCAGTTGTTGTAACACTTCTTCTATAAGATGAGCTTCCACCTGATGCAGCACCACCACTACACGTACAAGTTGGACTATAAGTTCCATCCTTACAAACCCATCTTCCACCACTACAATAAGCCTGACCTCCATGGTGTGAACAACAACCTCTTCCTGCTAGAACTTTATCTATACTAAAAAATATACAGATAAAAATAAATACTCCTATTACTACTTTTTTCACTTCAATTACTCCTTTACACTACTAAAAAAAGCTAATACAAACTAAAGTCTGTACTAGCCCTTTAAATATAAAACTATTATATCAAATATTCATACAAATTACTACATATTTCTTAATTTTTCAAATATAGGAATGTTACCCGTATAACTTTTTGGAGATATTGGGCTTGGATGATATATAGGTAATAATTTGTAGTCGTTAACTTCATATATCTTACCAACTACATCCGCAAACTTATTAAATTTAAAATCAAGTAAATTTCTAGTTGGAAATTCTCCTAACGTAATAATTAATTTAGGATTTAATATTTTCAATTGTTCTAACATTATATTCTTACAATTACTAGAACAAGTTTTCAAATTCTTTCTTTCAAGTGGATAACACTTTACTGACTCTAAAAAGGTAGTTTCAAAAATATTTCTATCAATAATATCAAATAATTTTTGTAAAACAAGTCCGCTAGGTAATACCTTACCATTTAGATCAATCCACAATTTATGACTTTTTCTCCATCCATTATTCGCAGGAGCCTCTCCAACTAAAACTATGTCATTATCTTTGCCTAGAAATACTGTTACATCATCAGGAAACTTATCAACTAATTTATCGCAAGACTTACAAGAATATACCTTTTTATCAACTTGTCTTAATAACTTATTTATTAACCTTGCCTTTAATGTTACATATCTATTTTTTGTATCATCAGTTAATATTTTTTCTCTATCCATAATTTTATAATCTTTATAATCCATTTCACGGTTAAACTGATCTTTGGTTAAATCTACAATATTATTTTCTATTAAATTAAAATAGTGGCTAATTCCATCAACATAAATTTTGCAAATATCACCACCAAAATAATCATTAATAATAAGTGATGTTATTGCGCACATTCCAAAGCATCTATTATTTTCATTCCAATCACACTGAACCTTAGGATAGCATAAATCTTTTGAGTAGCATTCTAACAATACTTTTTGTATGTTTTTAATATTCACAATAACACCTCATTTCAATAAGCTTTAACTATAAATATTATATCAGATAATTGATTAATAAATTGCAATATATTATAAGGTTTGTGGCATAAAAAAAGTACCAAAACGGTACCTTATAAACACAATGGGGCGGAGTAAGGGAATCGAACCCTTGAATGCTGGTGCCACAAACCAGTGTGTTAACCACTTCACCAACTCCGCCAAAATATAAATTATTAGCATTTTTTTCTAAAACGCTAATAGTATTCTAACAAACATATAAAATAAAATCAAGTATAAGTTAAAATATTTATACCAATTTAATCATCTTCTTCAAACAAAGCCGCACTTTTAATCGTGTTATTACCATATTTTTTATTGATTTTATCCATTGCCCTTTGAACCTTATCTCTTTCATTTGATTTTCCTACCCTTTCAAATAACGATACTTGTTCATATGATTTATCAATAAAATCACTTACTCTTAATCCAACTAACCTTATAGGGTCCCCATTCCACATTTCCTTTAGTAAAACGCAAGCATTCTCATATATATCATCATCTGAAGATACCGGATTAACCAATTTTTTTTGATGAACAAAATTCATAAAATTATTATTTTTAAGTTGAACTGCTATAACAGTTGCATACTTTTCCTCTTCCCTTAACCTTATTCCAACCATAAAAGATAATTTCTTTACTACCTTCTTAAGCGTCATAATATCAGTTGCATCTTTAGGAAGTGTCGTCGAGTTTCCTATTCCTTTATTTTTAGGAAGTGGTCTTTCAACCGGTGAATCATCTACACCATTTGCGTACTCATGCATCATGCGGCCCATAGATTTAAAATATCTAGTAAGCATATTTATATCTGCTTTTGCTAAATCTTCTACTGTATTAATATTTAGTTCATGCAACTTTTTACTAGAACTTTTACCAACCATAAATAAATCATCTACTTTTAAAGGCCACATTTTTTTCTTTACCTCATAATCAAACAAAGTATGAACTTTATTTGGTTTTTCAAAGTCACTAGCCATCTTTGCACACACTTTAGAATTTGCAACACCTACGTTTACCGTAAATCCAAGTGTATCATAAATCTCATCTTTTATTTTATAAGCCAATTTAACAGGATCACCAAACATCATTTCCATTCCTGTCATATCCATAAAGCATTCGTCTATTGAATACCTTTCTATTACCGGAGTATATTTACATAGTATATTATAAAAAGCATCAGAATATTTTATGTAGTTTTGTCTTTCAGATTTTACAACGTATAGCCTATCAACCTTTCTTCTTGCCATATAAAGTGGCTCTCCGGATACTATTCCAGCCTTTTTTGCAGGAAAACTTTTTGCAACAACCACCCCTCTTCTTTTTTTCTCATCACCAGAAACTACCGCGGGTATGGTTCTTATGTCTAATTTGCTACCATTTTTTAACATTTCAACCGCAGACCAAGATAGAAATGCATTATTAACATCTATGTGAAATATTATTCTTTTCATTTCTATCACCTCTACTCTTATTATACTAAAAAAATCCCTATTCGGGACTATTTTTTAAAACAAATGTACGCAACTACTAAAAGAAGAATAAATAATGCTACTAAAATGATAACTAATATATAATCGTTATTCTTAGTTTCCTTTGTATCTATTTTAACTTCCATATTACTTATGCTTTCCCTTATAACTTTCAAAACACTTTCATCACTTATTTTACTTAATAAGTACATCGTTTCATCTGTTGGATTACCAATTCTTTTTTCTTTAGTTTCTTTATCCGCTAAAATAAATTCTGGGCTCATTATTCTTATTTTTTGTTTAGAAAAATTAATTAATCTTATTACGCTACTTTTTTTAACGTCAGGAATAATTTTTTTCTTAAGACTTATCTTAGTATTATCCTTATTTATTGCATAAGTTTTTATAGTTAAATTATTATCAATTAAAGAATATGGAAAAAAGCCAACCGTTGTACCTTGATACTTAACTTTAAAACCGTAATCTTCCTTTGAATACTTTTTAGAATCAGATATAAAGTCAAATTCATATTCCTTTGTTAGTTTTTTTATCTTATCTCTAACTAAGTTTATTTTCTTGTTCTTAACTAGTATATAAAAATCAGAGTGATATTCTAAAAATTCCTTGTTAGTTACTAAGTAAGGCACTATACTACCTGATACCGCAATATCGCCTGAAAGTTCCTCATCACTCGTAAACGTTAAAATAATATCAATTATATCATTGTAATTACTGTTCATATAATGTCTCCTATCTTAATCTTATACTTTAATTATATAACAAAGTTATTAAAATGCAATTAAAATTATGAATAATAGTAAACAAAATGTAGTTATGAAGTAATGAAGTAGTGGCTTTATTTTAATTTCTAAATTAAATTCTATAATAGTCGGAACAAAAATTAAGCCGATTATTCCAAGTGAATAAACAAATTTAACATCTTGCCTTTCAAAAAATAAATTAGATGATATAAAAAGAATAATAAGTTGAACTAAAAAATTAAATAAAATATATTTTCTCATATTACATTATATGACAAAAAAAATAACTTGACAGTGTTAGTATAATTGTGTTATTATTTTTCACGTTCGCCTAAAAAAGGAGATGACAAAAGTGTCTTACACAAATGCGTGTAGCAAATATTTTAAAGGAAGTTTAAATAAATCTGAATTAGAAAAATTAAAAGAAGAAAAAATCATTTTATCAAATCTTTTATATAGCATAATTGAAACTGATATGATAACTGAATTTAACGATGAATTAAGATATGTAAATAGTTCCGGAAAATGGGTATTATCACCTACCATTTCACAATGCTATACAGATAAAGATAGGTCTGCTAATATAATAACGCCTAATATAAAAGAAGATAAAACTTTAGGTAGATTAACAATTACTAAAACCACATATAATAATCCATATGGCATATATGATTATTTAATAACACCAAAAATGATAAAAGATATTTATAATGCAGGATGTTTTATAACTACTAAAAAATTAAATGGTCTTGGCAAAAGATTTAAAGCTTGGGCTGGCATGGGTGTTCCTTGTTGTTTTTTAATTTCTGGCGAAAATAATAAAGAAACATTAAAAAGAGATGAAAATGTCCAAAAATTTATGGATAGTTTAGTTAAAAATAATCAGTTATCTATCGAAGAGGGATTTATTGACGACAATTTAAATAATATGTTTTATAAAGCATATGTATTAAAAAGATAGCATTTTTGCTATCTTTTTAGTATGTTTTTTAAATTTAAACTTGCATTATATATATCTTTTTTGCTAAGATCTTTATTTTCTTCATTTAAAAGTTTTATTGCTTCTTTTAATGAGCATTTATTTTTAATAATTAAATCAACTAATAATGCTTCAACTGATACGTCACTTTCATTTTCTTTTTCTCTTTCATTATTAATTAAAACTACGTATTCACCCTTAAGGCTATTAGGGTCATCCTTCATTTTTTCATATACTTCTTCAATTTTACCATGAATAGTGTGCTCATGGACCTTAGTAAGTTCAGTGCATACGCTAACCACACATCCTGGTATTTCTTTTTTTATGTACTCTAATAACTTTATTATTCTTTTTGGTGACTCATAAATTACTTTAGTTTTAACAGATGCGTGTTTTATATGTTCAAATAATTCTTTTTTTGCCTTATTTTCAGTTGGAACAAAGCCATAAAAAGCAAACGATGAAGTATCAAGTCCGCTTACTGATAAAGATGTTATAACAGCACTACAACCTGGAATACCAATTACTTTAATATCATTTTCTAAAGCTTCTTTTATTAATATATAGCCTGGATCTGATATGCAAGGTGTGCCAGCATCAGAAACTAATGATATATCATTACCTTCATTTAAAAGTTTTATTATTTCTGATACTCTTTCTCTTTCGTTAAATTTATGATAAGAAAGCATTTTTACCTTAATATCAAAATGGTTAAGTAATTTTATAGTTTGTCTTGTATCTTCTACTAATATCAAATTACTTTGTCTTAATGTTTCCTCTGCTCTTTTTGAAAAATCATTTAAATTCCCAATTGGAGTTGCAACAACAAATAAAGTTCCCATATAAACCACTTCCTTAAATATATTTTTAATACTTAACAATCATAAGAATTCCTATTATGAAAAATAGTATTCCACTAATTAATTTAGATGCTTTAGATATTTTAGTTTTATTAAATAATTTCACCAATAATAACAATATCAAAAACATTATAATATTTACAATAAACGAAAATAATACATATAAAATTATAGCTGACATCTTATTTAACGAACCATTTAACTTTAATAAATCACTAAATAAAATGGATGCATCACTTACGTTTAATATTCTAACAAAATTAGATAATACACCAAATATTATCATGATGATAGATAATATTAACAAACTATTATTTTTTAAAAAGTTTTCCATCTTACTTTCTTTTACGTTTGGTTTTTCATCTAAACAATTTGCATAAAGTATAAGTTTTACTGTACCAAAACAAATTAGTATTACGGATAATAAAAGTCTTGCTAATGAAGCATAGTTAATAACATTATCAAAACTACCATTATTAATAAATATAATATAAGATGCATTTAAAGAAAATAATAAAACAACTGATAAAATAATCTTATTTTTATTATTTTTTTCATCTAGTATAGTAGCTAGTATGACAGCAAAAACCCACAACATTAAAGGATTTATTCCATCTATTAGTCCTAATATAATGCTTGATAAATAAATGTTTATGTTTTCAAAATCTATGCTTTTATCCTGAAAAATAGAAAGTTCATAACTCTTTTTTTGCGTGCTATTATCTGCTATTTTATCTTCCGTTAAACTTCCCTTTACAATGCCTAATTTTATTCCAACTTTATCTTTGAAATTTTTTCTTTTAGCTAATTTAATGTGATATTTATATGTATCATCTGTAACGCCAGAAGAATATCCAAAGATAGGAGTATTATCTATTATAACAAACGGAACTCCGCTTGCATTAACATCTAAAAAGTCTGCTATTTCATCCATTAATGTTTGGTTATCTTGATCATACCAAACCTCATATTTAATGATGTTTAAATCATATTTATTTTTAATCTTATCCAAATATTTCATCGCTTCTTCACAGTGAGGACAAGTCTTTCCATAAAATACATACACGTTTGCCTCTTTTGCATAAGCTTTTATATTAAATGAAAAAAACAATGCTAATGAAAAAATAAAAATAAATAAAATATTCTTAACGCTTTTCAAAAATATCACTTCCTTGTATATTATAGCATTTATTTTTTATATGCAAAAGAAAAAAGCATCAATGATGCTTATTTACTTACACTTATAGTCTTTGTTTTAATAGCTGGTATTACCCTAGTTACCGTTCCATCTGAATTTATTTTTTTAGTTTCTACGTGCTCTGCTGGTATAACTTTTACTTTAGATGCTGGTATAACTTTTTTATAAGTTATTGTTTTAGATACACTACCTTGTAATTTATTTGGATTTTGAAAAGTTAACACTTGTAGTGGAGTTCTAGCTGTTAGAACACCTAATCCGCATATTGTAAGTACAAAAACAATTACTAAACTAGCAACTATCTTGCACCAAGAATCTTTTATTAATTCAGAATCAGCTAACTTTGGTCTTCCAACTGGATTTTTTTCTTCCTTTTTAGCCATATTATCAACTCCTTTATCATAATCTATTATAATAATAACATAAAAGCATGTAATTAAAACATTTTTAAGATATATTTTACACCTCTTTTACTATTAAGGTTATGCTCTAAATAATAAAATTCTATTCAAAAAAAGAGTTACCTTTTTAAGTAACTCTTACTTTTTTATAACTAATTCATCATTTAATGTATCAATTGTTAAATTATCACCTGATATAACATCGCCTGATATAAGTTTTTTAGCAAGTAATGTTTCTAGATTTTTGGATAGATACCTCTTAAGTGGTCTTGCACCATAATTGTGATCATATCCGTTTTCAACAATAAATTCTTTAGCCTTTTCTGTTAAAGATATACTTATTCTTTGATGTTTTATTTTTTTATTTAAATCATCTACTAACTTATCTAATATTTCATAAATAACTTTTTTACTTAATGCATTAAAGACGATTATTTCATCAATACGGTTTAGGAATTCTGGTCTAAAGTAGTTTTTTAATTCAGCATTCATCATATCTTCCTCTACTTTACCATCTAAGACATACTGACTACCTATATTTGATGTCATTATTATAATAGTGTTTTTAAAATCAACTACTCTTCCATGTCCATCAGTTATTCTTCCGTCATCTAGTATTTGAAGAAGAATGTTTAAAACATCTCTATGAGCTTTTTCTATTTCATCAAATAAAACTATACTATAAGGATTTCTTCTTACTTTTTCAGTTAATTGTCCTCCTTCATCATAACCAACATATCCTGGAGGCGCTCCTATAAGACGAGATACAGAATGACTTTCCATATACTCACTCATATCAATTCTAACCATGTGTTTTTCATCATCAAATAATTCATAAGCAAGTGTTCTTGCAACTTCTGTTTTACCAACACCAGTAGGTCCTAAAAACATAAATGAACCAATTGGTCTATTCTCATCTTTAATACCAGATCTTGACCTTATAATAGCATCACTAACTAATTTTAAAGCCTCATCTTGTCCCTTGACTCTTAATTTCATGTTTTCTTCAAGATTTAAAACCTTTTCTTTTTCACCTTTAGTAAGTTTTGAAATTGGAATATTAGTCCATCTTGAAATAACAGATGCAACTAACTCATCGGTTACTCTATCACTTAGTATTTTATTATTATTAGATTTCTTTAAATTATCAAGTTTTTTCTCTAATTCTGGAATAGTACCATGTCTTAATACAGCAGCCTTTTCTAAATCATAATTATTTTCAGCCATTTCAAGTTTAAATCTTGCTTCTTCTAACTCTTTTTTAGTCTTTTTAATATCTACTTGAACAGCCTTTTCCTTTTCCCAATTACCTCTTAAATAAGATTCTTCACTTTTCATCTCTTTTATTTTAGAATCAAGTTCTTTTACTCTTTCACGGCTAATATCATCCCTATCTTTTTTAATAGCTTCTCTTTCTATTTGAAGTTTCATAATTCTTCTTGTTAAACTATCTATGTTTTCTGGAACTGAATCCATTTGAACACGAATTGTTGCACAAGCCTCATCTATTAAATCAATTGCTTTATCTGGTAAATATCTATCTGTTATATACCTGTTTGAAAGTGTTGCAGCAGAAACTAATGCAGCATCAGAAATAGATACACCATGATGAACTTCAAACCTAGACTTTAAACCTCTAAGTATAGTAATTGTATCTGATACAGTTGGTTCTTTTACTAAAACCTTTTGAAATCTACGCTCTAAGGCACCATCATCTTCAATATATTTACGATATTCATTTAAAGTTGTTGCACCAATTAAGTGGATTTCTCCTCTAGCTAGCATTGGTTTTAACATATTTCCAGCATCCATTGCACCATCTAATTTACCAGCACCTACTATCATATGAATTTCATCGATAAACATAATTATGTTACCTTCTGACTTTTTAACTTCATTTAAAACATTTTTAAGTCTTTCTTCAAATTCACCACGATATTTAGCACCCGCAATTAAAGCTGCCATATCAAGTTCCCAAATGGTTTTATCCTTTAAACTACTTGGCACATCACCTTTTATAATACGCCCAGCAAGGCCTTCTATAATAGCGGTTTTACCAACACCTGGTTCACCAATTAAAACTGGGTTATTCTTTGTCTTACGAGATAAAATACGTGTTATAGAACGTATTTCTTCATCCCTACCAATTACTGGGTCAACCTTTCCATCTTTAACATATTGAGTAATATCTCTACCATATTTTTCTAAAACATTTTCTTCTTTTTCTTCATTCATATTAAACATAAATATCACCCCTTATAAATAATATTATGCATCTTTTATTTGCACTAAATACATTATATATCTATAATTAGCACTTGTCAAGTAAGAGTGCTAATTATTATAAAAAATATTATGTTTACGCATTAATATAAGCTTAATTATTTAAATCATCCGAATTTTTTAATATTCATTTATATTAAACTTGTAAAACACTAAAAAAAGGAACATTATATTCCTTCTTAATTACTTAATATTATCATCAATAATATTCTCATGTGTATTTTTATATTTATCATCATAGGGATTATATTCAGAATCACTATAAATCATCCAATTAAAGTATTCACATATGTATTTCGCATCGCTATTTTCATCTGACATATTTATTATTTCTTCTTTATGTCTACTCAAATAGTTTCCTATCTTGCCACCTGTTGTTTGCATTCTATAATCAATTTTTCCAAAATTTGTTATTCCAGGGTGTTCTTCTAGATACTTTCTTATTTCTTTTAGTATTTCTTCTCTTGTTGCCTTTTTTTCTAACCAACCAAAATATTCACATATGTATTTCGCATCGCTATTTTTATCTGACATCTTTATTATTTCTTCTTTATGTCCACTCAAATAGTTTCCTATCTTGCCACCTGTTGTTTGCATTCTATCATCAATTTTTGCATAATTTATTATACCAAGATGTTCTTCTAGATACTTTCTTATTTCCTTTAATACATCCTCCTTCTTTTCTAACCAACCAAAATAATCACATATGTA
>URFW01000002.1 GCA_900547225.1 uncultured Mycoplasmatota bacterium | reverse complement strand
GTATTCTTACTTAAATCTATACTACTTAAGTTGTTGGAGTCCAAATCCAAGTCTGTTAAAGATGTCAATTTTTCTATCCCTGTTACACTTTTTATTTTCTCAGAATTATCAATTGAATGCCAAACGTCTTTAATATTACTTAACTGTTCGTCGGTTAAATTAGCTGTATAAGATAAACTTGTTTTATTTTCTTTATTATAAGCATCTACTATTGCTTTATAAAAGACTTCATCATCAAAAACTGAATTTTCAAATACTTTTATAGGAACACTATCAACTTCTATATCCTCATAATATAATTTTAATGTGTAACCTTCTTTTACTTTGCCACTAGATATTTCTTCGGCATTATTAAATACTTTTGCTGTTAAATTTTGTAATCCTAAATTATATGTGAATGTTTGTACATCTACTTCACTAGGAATTACTATTTTACTTGAATAATAATATTTATAATCCTTAGTTAAATTTATAATCCTATTACTGCCTAAATCAATGCTTGTTTGATATGCACTTTGTTTTCCTATGGTTTTGTTTACTTTTGAAATATCAAAATTATCATATAATTTAATACTACTTAGGCTATTGTAACTCAAATCCAAGATTGTTAACGCTGTATTCTTGCTTAAATCTATACTACTTAGATTATTTCCAGACAAATCCAAGATTGTTAACGCTGTATTCTTGCTTAAGTCTATACTGCTTAAATTGTTTCCATACAAATCCAATTTTTTTAAGGATGTATTTTTGCTTAGATCTATACCACTTAGGCTAGTGGTGTATCTCAAATCCAAGTATTTTAAAGCTGTATTCCTGCTTAAATCTATACTTCCTAAGTTGTTAGAACCCAAACTCAATTCTTTTAAAGCTGTATTCTTACTTAAATCTATACTACTTAAGTTGGTGGAGTACAAATTCAATTTTGTTAAGGATGTATTCTTGCTTAAATCTATACTTCCTAAGTTGTTAGAACCCAAACGCAAGTGTGCTAAGGATGTATTCTTACTTAAATCTATACTTCCTAAGTTGTCGGAACTCAAATTCAAGTATGTTAACGCTGTATTCCTGCTTAAATCTATACTACTTAGTTTGTTGGAACTCAAATATAAATCTGTTAAGGATGTATTCTTACTTAAATCTATATTACTTATTTTATTATTAATTAAATTTAAGTATGTTAAGGATATATTATTGCTTAAATCTATATTACTTAAGTTGTTGAATTCCAAATCCAAGGATGTTAAAGATGTCAATTTTTCTATCCCTGTTGCACTTTTTATTTTCTCTGAATATGATTTTTTATATCCTGAATATGAAACACTTTTAATACTTTTTAACTGTTTATCAGTTAAACTAGTTATATATGACAAACTTGTTTTATTTTCTTTATTATAAGCATCTACTATTGCTTTATAAAAGACTTCATCATCAAAATAACTATTTGCAGGCTCTCCCTTATTTATAACATGTGCTATATAGGCATTTATTTTTGTTGGATATCTTAAGTTAATAAATGAAAACACGGATATAAATACTACTAAAAATACGCTTAATCCTATTACTACTTTCTTTTTATTCTTCTTTAATTTATTTACTACAATAGTTAATACTTCTTTGATACTGCTTAATCTAAATATCTTCTTCATACAACTATTACTCCTATTCTTGTAATCATCATACCATATTTTTGTCGTATATTGTATTATTTTTATGTTTTTTAGTATATTTTGACATTTATTGTGTATAAATAATAGATTTATTGGTGATTTTTTTGTTAGATAATTATATTAAGGTGGTAAATGAGATGAATTTTAATACAAATGATGAAAGTTATATATAAATTAATAGAAACGTTAAAAAGTATAGAAAAAAGAAAGTAAAAAACACCAAACTTTCTCTTTAGGTGCTTTATATAGAATATTTTTAATATTAGGTATTGATATATATTTTGTGTATGGATGAAGTGGTCAAAAAGAAAAAACATATTACATATAGATGCAGAAAACGTGGACTTAAAGAGGATATACCATATAACTTAATAAATGCTGTTAGCAGTATAAATAAACTATATACTAATCAAGTTATATATCCAAATTTTAAATATCTTTTTAGTAAAAATGTCATAATCTGTAATTTATTTATTTTCGATTTGCTTTGTTTCACTTAGCAATCTATCAAAATCTGACACATAATTTTTATCCTGTATAACTCTATATTTTTCATATTCATTTTCTGCTTTTTGAGTTGCTTGTTTATGCGAAATTTTTCCTTTTCCTTCTAAAACTTCATAATGGAAAACTTTCAAAGCATTTTCTACTTCATTTTTCCAATCTTCCATATACATAGTTATATTTCTTTCTGCATTATTTTCAGCAATATCCAAAAATAGGTTTACTAAATTATTCAAATTTTTAATTTCTTGTTCATTTAAATAGTTCTTGGCAATAATTACATCAGATTTTAAAATTTTTCCATCAGGTGAGTTTTCCCAAGTAGTAAGTCCCATATTTTCTTTTTTAGAATCCACTCTGTTATAAACTATTTCAGCAGCAGTGTTTCCAGTAATTGCATAGTGAAATTTATTTTGAATAGTCTTATAAAAAGTTATTGCGATATCACTATTTTTATCATAATCAATAGAACATTCAGCAAATATATCAGTAATTTTTTGATAAAACATTCTCTCGCTTGTACGAATTAATTTAATTCTTTCAAGTAATCTTTTAAAATACTCTTGATCAGATTTTTTTGCTTTTAAAAATCTTTCATCATTTAATGCAAAACCTTGAACCATATAACCTTTAATTATTTTATTTGCCCATGTTCTAAATTTAATTGCTTTTTTAGAGTTAACTCTAAAACCTATTGAAATGATCATATCAAGGTTGTAATACTTAGTATTATAAGTTTGTTTTCCATCATTACCCATATGTTCCATTTTGGAACATGTGCTATTTTCTTCAAGTTCTTGATCATTATATATATTATTAATATGCTTTGTTATTGCAGGCCTTTTAACATTAAATAGTGCTGCTAATGCTTCCGTATTTAGCCATACATCTTCGTTTTCTAATATTACTTCTACTTTTGTATTTCCCTCTTCATCATTATAAAATAAAATATTCTTTTCATTTCCAATTAATTTTTTATCCATATTTATCCCCCACACGCTTGCCAATTTTTTAGTTAATTTATAATAGATATTATACTATTTTTTACATTATTAAACAATCAATTTATTATCACAAAATTCTTATTCTTTCAATCTTGATTCACACATTTTTTCAAAATAAAAGATGAATATGTATAAATTAACATATCCATCTTTTATTTACTTATTAACTTAGCATGTAATACCATTCTTTTTTTATCATCGTAGCACGAAGATAGAGTAAGTATCTTATCACTTGCATTTACTTCTACTCCGTAATTATACACACTTCTTTGTTTTATAGTATTAATAAAGTTATTAAACTCATCATTATCTTTAAAAGAAGTTGTTATATAGTAACTTTCAGGTTCTATTGTATAGGTTGAAAACACCTGCCATTTTTGATTACCTCTTGGAGTTGCAATTGTTATTATATGATTATTTTTATTGTTATACCAAGATTGTTTTACAACTCTTCTCATGGAACCAAACATTTGGTTATTAACAAGCCCATGAGCATATAAAATTGTGTTTTTACTTAAATTATCTATGTTATTTCTATAGTCTAAATATACCCAACCTTTTTTGTTACTTGTTTTATCAAATGTATGTTTTAGATAATATTCATTATCTTTTGTATGTACAAAAGGATAGTTTATTTTAGTGCCAGGCACTTTTATCCAGCCTACAGTATCTGGATTTATGCTCTTTAAATTATCAAAGTTAACTTCCAAAATATTCATACTTTCATATTTGTCATATAACGATGTAGTAGTTGTAACGGATGTATTTTCTTCTTTTTTTGTTGTAGTAGTAATTTCTTTTACTTCCGCTGCATCATAAACGTCTGATAACATATCATCTGTCTTTTTATTTTCTAATCCCCAATTAACTAACACTACTAATAATATTATAAGTATAACAGATGATACTACTATTACCATAGTCCATATCATCTTTTCTTTCTTTACCTTTCTTTTTGCAATTTCACTTGATTTTATTATATCTTTCGTATCTGTTATATCTATTGTTCTAGTAAAGTCTAGTATTTCTATTACTTCTTTTTTAGGAATACTTATGGTCTTAGTAAAATCTAGTATTTCTATATCTTCTTCTTTTGGTATAATTTCTTTTTTTATTACTGGTTTATTTTTATATCTCTTTTTAAGTTCTTTAGAATATATCTTTATAAACCTTTTAAACCATCTCTTACTTTTAAGCCATTTAACATCTTCTATAGATAGATAACTAGCACTTAAGCAGTCAAGCAGGCTTTGATCTTCAGAAGAGAAAATATTATTTATATCTTTTTTATCCATAATTATATCATCCCTTCTTTATTCTTCTTTTTAGATTATATCACATTTAAAAGAATAAATCTTTGACTATTTTAAATAATTATTCATCTTTTAAAAAAACTAGCTTTCGCTAGTCATTTCTTTTTCCAAATAAACTTAATAAGTTTAGGAATATATTAATAAAGTCTAAATACAAGTCAAGCGCACCATATATAGCTATTTTAGAAAGTTCTTTCTCATCTGATGCATAATAGTTATACATTGCTTTTAAATTATTCATATCCCACGCTGTAAGGCCTAAAAATACTAATATAGAAACAATGCATAAGAATAAGTCTAATCCAGAGCTTTTAACAAATATGTTTATGATTGACATTATAATTATTGCAATAAGTGCAAATATAAGTATCTTTCCAAATGAGGACAAATCACTTTTTGTTGTGTATCCATATATTGCTAATAACGCAAACATAAGTGCTGCTGATAAAAATACCATTCCTACACTTCCTAATTTATATACTAAAAATATAGAAGAAAGAGTAAGACCACTTATTAATGAGTAGACCAAAAATAATATTTTAGCAACTAATGGTGAGACTTTCTTTCTAAGTGCACTAAATACAATTACAACAACAAGTTCAAGTAATAATATAAAACCAAAGCTTCCATAAACGAACTTCATCATAGCCATATTATGTGCCGTAAAATATGCTGCACCCCCTGAGACTAGTAATCCAATAAACATCCACATGTATACTTTTGAAAAGAATTTAGACATTCCATTTCCACTATCTATAACCATAAAATACCTCCATATATTTATAGTATATCATCTATTTATTAAAAAATTATTAAAAAAACAAAAAAGTTACTAGGATTTACTTTTTTGTTTTGTAGGACTAAATTCCAATCTCAACTTATCAGATACAGTAACTATAAACTCACTATTAGTTGGTTTTGCTCTATCATAATCTACACTATGGCCAAATATTTCTTCCATAAGATCTATATCTCCTCTATTCCAACTAACTTCAATAGCATGTCTTATTGCTCTTTCAACACGTGATACAGTAGTATCGTATTTATTAGCAATTTCAGGATATAACTCTTTTGTTATTGCACCTACTATATCTGGTTTTTCATACATTAAAATTACGCCTTCTCTTTTGTACTGGTATCCTTTTATATGTGATGGAACACCTAATCCGTGCAATAGTTTTGTTACAGATATTTCTAAGTTATTATGATATACGTTTACTTTCGATGTTTTATCTAACTTAAAACTTACTGCGTCAAGTATTTTATTTTCTAAATCAAACATATCAAATGGTTTTAAAATAAAGTGCTTTGGATTATACTTAGATACTCTTGCAATTGTTTCATCCGCATTAAAAGATGTTCCAACTATTACAGGTTTATCTATTTTCTTTTTCTTTAACTGCTCTAATACGTATATTCCATCTTTTTTAGGCATTATTAAATCTAATAATAAAACATCAAAATTATCTTTATTTTCCTCTATTACCTTTATAGCATCAAGCCCATTATACGCGTGATTAACTATTTTTATTTTTTCGTGATCTTTAAAATACTCCTCCAACATTCCTATTAAACTTTCATTATCATCTACTGCTAAAACCCTTACTATTTTATTACTTTTATTATCTTCCTTTTTCATATTTTTACTCTTCCTTTCTCATTTGCTAAATCAATTATATTACACTCTTTTCGATTAATTTATCGAATGGTGTCGAATAAAAAAAGAATGTATAAACTACATCCTTAAATATTAATTTTTAATTATCTTTTTGTAATTCTGTATTCTTAAAATGCCCATTATTTAAACTTTTTGAAGAACCTTTTTCTCTTCCAGCATCTTTAAATGCGTCATTTATCATTTCTTCTAACGATAAAGATTTATCATTTGCTTTAGCTTCCGCATTTGAAATAGATATTATATCATTATCACGTTGCGTGTTATTCCATATATCTTTTTTGTTAGGTATAGGATTTTTAAATAATGTTTCTTTTTTAGGTGATAAGTATTCGTCAAATACCTTATCAATTTCTGCTTTAACAAAAGCATCCGCACCTTTAGTTGCATCATCAATTATTTTTACGAATTCACCCTTTTTAATAAAAGGTGACACTATTTTTTTGACACTTAAACTAAGTCTAATATCAAAAAGTGTATTAATAGTATTTTCTATTTCTAGAATTCTTTTTTGGTGAGGATTTTCATGCTCTACTAAGTTTAAAGCATTAGCGTCTTTACTTCTTAATAAGTTATCTTGCATTAAATCATCCCCTTTTACTATTACAATTATAATGTACCACAATATTACCACATAAGAAAAGGATAAAATGTCAAATTTTATCCTAGTTTACACTATTTTATACACTTTATTATGCTACTTAGTTCATCATATGAAACAGATGAAGAACCAAGTAAGTATCCATCTATATTATCACTTAATATAGATTTGATATTTGAAGGTGTAATACTTCCCCCATAAATAAGTTTATAATTAGTTATATTATTTTCTTCCAATATCTTTCTTATGTATTTAAAAGTATCTTCTATTTCTTCTTTCTTTAGTGCAATATCTCCTCCTATTGCCCAGGCAGGTTCGTATGCTACTACTATTTCATCGGCAGAATCTAACTTTATGTCACTAACCGCAGAAGT
The DNA here is from genome assembly GCA_900547225.1 of uncultured Mycoplasmatota bacterium. Taxonomy (GTDB): domain Bacteria; phylum Bacillota_I; class Bacilli_A; order RF39; family UBA660; genus Aphodocola. Next base: position 205,434 of record URFW01000002.1, on the reverse strand, counting down.
TAACTCTTTTTTTAATACTTCACTAATTCTCATTAAGTCTCTATCTATTTTTGTTTCACCAATACATATAACTGGAGTCATCATATTTCTTAAGATTGCTTTAACTTTAAGATTAATATCCTTATTAGAATCATAACATCTTCTTTCAGAGTGTCCTGTCAAACAATAACTTACGCCTCTTAATTTCAAATCATAAGGTGAAACAGATCCAGTATACGCTCCTCTTTCTTCATAATGACAATCTTGAGCTCCTAAGTTATATCCACTAAAAACATCCATATTTAAAAAGTTAGGGCAAACAACTAAGTCCACGTTTGATAAATCAATATCATCCATTTGTTCCTTTAATATTTTAGCCTCATCGTAACTTAAAAACATTTTTTGATTACATATTACTAATTTTTTCATTTTTTACCACCACTTTTTGTAAATATATTTTTTACATTATGAACAACTTTTTTTACTACGTTAGTATCTTTACTAATTACTTTTTCATAAACTTTAAGAACGTTTTTAGCATAGTTATAAGGACTATACTTATCTGCCGTAAGTCTTGCATTAAAAGATATTTCATCCCTTAACTTCTTATTTTTGTATACTTCATATATCATATCAACATAACTTTTTTCATCATCAAAGAATAATCCATCTTTTTTATCAGTTATCATAAGTTCAAATGATTCATCTCTTATTGCAACAACCGGTTTTGATGCTCCCATAGCCTCCATAACAGTAAGTCCTTGCGTTTCTGTTTTTGATGCCGTTACAAAAACATCACACAACGAATAATATTTTGGTACGTCAGTCCATGGTGCTTTACCCGCAAAAATTATCTTATTTTCTAGGCCTTCTTTTTTAGCTAAATCAATTAGATCTTTAATGTCTGGTCCATCTCCTACTATTATCATCTTAGCCTTAGGTATTTGCTTTAACACGGAATTAAAATTATTTATTAAAAAGTCTATGCTCTTTTCTTTAGCTATTCTTCCTACATACAGTACTATAAAATCAGTCTTTTTAAGTCCTAAGTCTTTTTTTAGGTTTATAATCTCATTTTTATCTATGTTTTCCTTATAAAATCTTGTCGTATCAATACCAGATGGTATTACGTATACATCTCTTTTAACCTTGTATTTATCTTTAAATAATTCTTTAGCTTTTTCAGTTGGAACGATAAGTTCATCTATTGTTTTATCACATAAGAATAAAGTTAAGTATTCAACTAACTTTTTAGATGCAGAATCAAAATAACCTTTAGTAATATAATATATATATTCTTCATACATCGTATGATACGTATGGACTAGTGGTATATTAAGTTGTTTAGATATAAGCCTTGCAAAGGTTCCAATACTAAACTCAGTATGTGAATGTATTATATCTAATTTCCACTTTTTTATTATTTTAAGAGCCTTAAGTGGATATATTCCAGATTGTCTAAAGTTCATAAGCCCAATTGGAAAACTTGGTATTTTAAGTACGCCATCTTCTTCTTTGTATGAAAATGACTCATCATTTACCGTTACCACGTAAACCTCATGACCTAATTTTTCTAGTCCCTGCTTTAACATTAGGACGCTAGTCGATACCCCATTAATAAATGGTGGATACGTATCAGTGAATAATCCTATTCTCATCTTTATCAACTCTCCTTTTAAACATAAGTGCAATAAATCCCGTAATCATTGCCATAAAATAAGTTATAAATCTCCATAAAAGCATTGCTCCTGCTAAAACAGCTCCACCTGTAAATCCTTTAAAGAACTGCATAAAACTATATTCTATTCCGCCTGTTGCGCCAGGAACTGGGATAAAGTTACTAATTAGCATAACAAATGATGTTGCAACAATAGAAGATATTACATTAATGTTTTTTACCCCTAGAGCCTTAAATACAACAAATGGCACTAAGTATAACAACGTAAGATTTATTATGTTATAAATTATTCCTTTAATTAAGTTTTTTTTATTACCCTTAATTGATGCTCCTGTTTTGTAAAAATTTTTAATGCTTTCTTTTATTTTTTCTTCAGTAGTTCCGAATTTTCTTATCACTTTAAATTTAAATATAAAGTGCACTATCTTATTTGCAATACTAATTCCCGCCTTTTTAGCAAGCACAATAAATAATAAAAGTGCCATTACAACTAAATTTATGAAGAATCCTAAAAATATAAATCCATTTAAATATACGTTATTAGAAAAAAGATTTAACTTAAGGTTTAATAAAATAGAGGCAACCCCAACCATAATAAGAGCGGATTGATATGCAATAAAATCTTTTATCATCGCATTTGTTGAATCAGATATTCTTATTCCGTCTTTCTTTAGTAAGTATATTTGAAATGGTTGCCCACCTGATTGAAACGGAGTTATACCATTTAAAAATTGTCCTATTAATGTTAATTGATATGTGTTTTTTAAAGTGTAACAACTATTATGTTCACATATGAATGTTTTAAGTGAGGCTGATTTAAAAAGTAGTGATGCTAAAAAAACTATTATAGCCATTAGAAATATCCATATATTAACACTTGATAGTTCTTTTATTATACCGTTAAAATCATCTTTTAAAGTAAAATATAAAACTAATGCTAGCGCTATAAAAAGTATACCAATATTTAACTTTTTATTTTTCATAAATACTCCTATTTATCTTGAATAACTTCTATAGCAGGTAATTTTTTTCCTTCTATAAATTCTAGTGAAGCTCCGCCACCTGTTGATATGTGAGCAAAAGAAGTTTTATAACCAAATCTTATCGCCGCTGCTGCTGAATCTCCCCCGCCTATAATGGTTGTTGCTCCACTTTCTTTTAAAATTTCACATAACTTTTTGGTGCCATAAGAAAAGTTATTGAACTCTGAAACTCCTACTGGTCCATTCCAAAAAACAGTTTTGCTTTTTCTTATATATGAAGAAAATAATTCGGTGGAAGAAGGTCCAATATCTAATATCATATTACCATCTGATACGTTATTTAAATGATCATATTTAACATCTAAACCATCTTTATAAGATGAAGAACCATATCCGTCTTTAGGAAGGATTATCTTATTAGGATACTTAAGTAATAATTCTTTAGCATGACCTAAGCTTTCTTTATCATATATGGATGCTTTTAAGTCATAGCCTTTAGCCGTTAAAAACGTATTAGCTATTCCACCACCTAATAACATATAATCAGCTTTTTCTATTAATTTATCTATTACTTTTATTTTGTCATTCATTTTTGCTCCACCTAAAATAACCGTATATGGTCTTGATGGATTATTTAGTAAACCACCTAGCATATCTAGTTCCTTCTTTATTAAAAAACCTATACCAGATGGTAAATTTTTAGCTATTCCTACGTTTGATGCGTGAGCTCTATGTGCTGCTGCAAAAGCATCATTTATAAATATATCCCCAAGACTTGCCCAGTATTTTCCAAGATCACTATCATTTGTACTTTCTTTTTTGCCTGGAACGTCTTCAAAACGGGTATTTTCAAGCAATATAACATCTTTTTCTTTCATATTATTAACAGCATTTTCTAAAACTTGTCCACGTGTTTCACTAATAAACTTAACATCTATGCCTAAAGTTTCTGATAATCTTTTAGCAACGGGTCTTAACGTGTTATTTTTTTTATCTTCTTCTGTTTTTATTCTTCCTAAGTGAGAAAGTAAGATAACCTTAGCATTGTTATCCACAGCATATTTAATCGTTTTAATACTTTCTATTATTCTGTTATCATCTAAAATTACTCCGTCCTTCATAGGAACGTTTAAATCACATCTAATAATTACTTTTTTATTATTTAAATCATAATCTTCTATAGTCTTCTTCATAAAAAGCCTCCATTTTAATTATAACATGAATAAGAAAAAAATAGGAAATGAATTTCCTATTTTACTATTACCATTGTTTTGCCGCTAGCACCATCTGCTCCTCTAACAATTATTGAAGTTGATCCTTTCCTAACCCCTCTTACAACCCCATTCGAAACGGTTGCAACAGATGGATCTTCACTACTCCAAGAAATTGATTTATTAGTTGCATTACTAGGTGAGAAACCAACCGTTAAAGTTTGTGTACCACCAACTCTTAAAGTGATGGAATTTGGAGAAAGCGTAATTCTTTGTAATTTAATATAATTAGAAATTACTTTGACAGTTCTTACCTTACTAGCCGAATTTCCAAATGAATCCGTAACAGAATATCTTACGGTGTATGTTCCTGCAACAGAAGTGTTAACTCCACCAGAAATTCTTACTCTAGAAGATATGTCATTACCTAAAGCATCAACAGCATAATATCCTGGATCATCATATCGTTGTCCAACATTCAAAGTTTTATATGATTGTCCTCTAAGTGTTAACGTTGGTGGTGTTGTAATTCTTCTCCGAGTAGTTGTTACAACTTTTCTTTTTGTAGTAGTTCTTCTTTGCGTGCCATTTGATGATGACTTCTTAGTAGTTGTAGATGGTTTTGGCTGAGTTGTTGTTGTAACTTCCTCAACAATTACCTTTCTAGTTGCCTCACTGCGATTACCGGCCTTATCCGTTACTGTATATGTTAGTGTATATGTTCCAACCTTATTAATGTCAACCGACCCTGAAACCTTTATTTTTGAAGTTAAATCGCCATCAATATTATCAGTTGCTTGTGCACCTTGATCCTTATACTCAGTCCCCTGTCTAATTGTAAGTTCCTTTTCTCCAATTATTGTTATGGAAGGTTTTTGAGTGTCTTTCTTCGTTGTCGTTTTTTTTATTTCCTTATCATTATTGCTTACATAACCAGAAGTAGTATAATACTTTCCACAACTTATATAAGCATTATAGCTTTCAGTATCCTCTTTGAACGCAATTACATAACCCTTACAAATTTTAGAGGCTTTAGCTCGTTTAGAACTAATTGAACCACCGTTTGTATCAAGTAACTCATTTAGGTTAATATTGATTTTTTCATTAGTTAATTCTATATTTTTTTGAGATAAATAAGTTGGTGTCTCTTCAACCATTCTGTTTTCTAAATATTTAAAATCATCTAAGGTATATTCTGGTTCTTTACTTTTTATAATATGAACTATAACTAATACAAGAACAATTATCAAAATCAAGACAAGCGCAGCTACAATTACCATCCAGCGTTTTATTTGAAACTTCTTTTTCGATTCATCTTCGTATCCGAACTCTTTGTCCATATTTACACCACCTTTTATTTTACATATTGATTATAACATGAAAAAAAGAAAAAAACACTAGTTTTTTCTAGTGTCTATTTATTTGCAAAATACTTTGCAGTTCTAACCATTTGTACCGAATAACTCATTTCATTATCATACCAAGCTACTACCTTAACTAACTGTTTGCCATCTACTTCAACTACGTTAGTTAAAAGTCCGTCAACCAAACTTCCGTAATGCATACCAATAGCGTCACTTGAAACAATTGGATCCATAGTAAAACCTAAAGTTTCGTTTTGGTTGCTTTTAAATAACTCATTTAATTCTTCTTTAGTTACATTTTTAGACAATTCTAGGCTTAAGTCAACAACAGAACCAGTAGTTACTGGAACACGCATTGCAGTACCATCTAATCTTCCTTTAAGTTCAGGAATTACCTTGCCAATTGCACTTGCTGCTCCAGTTGATGCAGGAACAATATTTGCGGCAGCTGCTCTACCACGTCTTGCCATATAACCTTTTTTGTGTGCAACATCTAAAGTTGCTTGGTCATTAGTATACGCATGAACCGTAGTCATAAAGCCTTTTTCTACACCATAATTATCGCATAATAACTTCATAACAGGAGCAAGACAATTAGTTGTACAACTTGCTGCACTAATTACCTTTTCATCACCAGTTAGAGTTTCATGATTAACGTTATATACTATCGTTTTTAAATCTCCCTTAGCTGGAGCAGATATAATGACTTTTTTAGCTCCTGCTGTTATATGTGCCTCTGCCTTTTCTTTACTTGTGAAAAAGCCGGTGCATTCAAACACCAAGTCAATGTCTAGTGCACCCCAAGGTAAGTTTGCAGGATCTTTTTCAGCATAAATTCTTACCTTTCTATCACCTATAATTATATTTTCATCATCACTTGTAATTTCGCCCACTTTATATCTTCTATGAGAAGTATCATATTTAAGTAAATAAGCAAGCTCATCTGCATTAGTTAAATCATTTATTGCAACTACATCAAATGAAGGATCTTCCTCCATTATTCTAAATACTAATCTTCCTATTCTTCCAAATCCATTAATTGCTACTTTAATAGCCATATCATCACCATCCTACTTATATATTGTACCATTTATAAATCTTTAAAACAACTTCCGTCAATAAACTCTCTAATTATAGAATCATTCGGAACTTCTTCACTAGGTATTCCAAGTATGACTCTAAATAAGTTAATTAATCTAAGAGCTTCATCATAGTTTGGATCATCTTCTGATACAGAAAACAATAAAGGTTCAGCATAAGTTTTTAAAACACCTAATTCGTAAACTAATGACGTATTTAATATTTCGTCTGCTTCTTTCATGTAAGGAAATATCATTTCTTCTTCTATTTCTCTTACCTTTTTCCACATTTTTAAAGTATCTGATGCTGATGCTCCCCTTGTTCTATTATCTCTTACAATTCTTCTTAAAAGCCTGTTATCCGTTGATTTAAACAAGTTATGATTATCAACGTTTAATGGTGTAAGCGGTGAAACAAATACTTTAAACTTATTTTTGCTTGGAATTATCTCAGTTAGTTTTTCGTTAAAAGCATGTATTCCTTCTACTATCAAAATACTCTTATCTTCTAATTTTATCTTGTTTTTTTCATCAAATTCTTGTTTTCCTTCAATAAAATTATATCTTGGCAAAATAACTTCTTTTCCATTTAATAATTCAGATATCTTTTTATTAAACTGATTTGTATCAAATGCTTCTATTCTTTCTATTTCAGGTTTACCATTTTCATCTAACACCCTATCTTTCATATCAGTATAAAAATTATCAACTGATATAGGTATAGGTTTATATCCTTTCATTTTAAAGAATAACGCTAACTTCTTAGATGTTGTTGTCTTACCAGATGAAGAAGGACCTGTTAAAAGAATCATTTTAATATCTTTATCTTTAGTAACTTTATCTACGATATCTAATAATTTATCATTTTGAAACGTTTCTGACATTCTAATTATGTCGCCATATTCTCCGTTTGCAATGTTACAATTTAACTCAACAGTAGTATTAATACCTATACTTTGTAAATATTTTATTTGCCTTTCAACAGCTTCTAACACCTTATCGCATTTATTAAATTTTATCTTTTCATCAGGTTTAAACGTTACGGGCGCTAAAAGCATTATCTTATTATCTTTTAAATACTTAGCATTAAAATTACTTAGGTAGCTTGTGTTACAAGGTAAAACTCCGTAAAAATAATCTAATGTATCATCTAGCTTATTCAAACTTATCGTTGAGTTACTAATGAATCTTAATGAATTTGCTTTATCATGCTGATTTACCTTAAAGAAATAATCTATTGCATCTAACCTTGATACCATTATTTTAGTAATAGGAATAGCACTTTCTACAAGTTCTCTCATTCTTATTTTTATTTTTTCTACCGTTACTTCTGAAATAAGATTATTTGTTAAAACTTCACAGTATATTCCTCTTTCTATAAAACACATTAACTTAACATCTGCGTTTAATACGTCTTTAACAGCTTTTACAAAAAGAAAATATAAACCCCTCATATAAGTTCTGCTACCATATAAACTATAAACATCAAAAAAATCTACATTACAACTTCTAGTTATTTTAGTATCTAGTTTAGTTAATCTATTGTTAACTGTTGCAACTATGATTTTACCTTTATATTCTTTTTCAAAATCCTTTGATATTTCAAGTAAACTTAATCCGCTTTCATAGTCATACGTTTCATCTTTATAATTAATTTTTATACTAGCCATTATAATCACCCTTTATTCTAATAATATTCTACCAAAAATGAAGGAAAATGTCACAATATTTTGATAATAAATATAATTATACTATACATAATATTATTATAGGGGTGATAAAATTATGAATTTAATTCCAAGCGTTATAGAAAAAACTTCTATTGGAGAAAGAGTATATGATATTTATTCTAGATTATTAAAGGATAGAATTGTATTTATTGGTGGTGAAATAAATGATGAGGTTGCCAATGCTATTATAAGTGAGCTTTTGTTTTTAGATTCACAAAGTAATGACGAAATTAGTATTTACATAAATAGTCCAGGAGGAAGTATTACATCTGGTATGGCAATTTATGATACAATGGGGTTTGTAAAAAGTCCAATATCAACAATATGTATTGGTATGGCAGCTTCCATGGCTTCAGTTTTGTTAGCAAGCGGTGATAAAGGAAAAAGATTTATACTACCAAATAGCGAAGTTATGATTCATCAACCTTTAGGAGGAGTAAGTGGTCAAGCTACAGAAATAAAAATAGTAGCTGATAGAATTTTATATTTAAGAAATAAATTAAATAAAATATTATCAGATAAAACAGGTAAAGACATAAGTGAAATAGAAAAAGATACTGAAAGAGACTACTATTTAAACGCTTCTGATGCATTAGAATATGGTTTAGTTGATAAGATATTATAAAACGTAAGACTAAAATTACCTTACGTTTATTTTAATGTTTCAATTTGTTCTTTAGTAATATCTGTGATATCTATTATGGCTTTATTTTCAATATTGGCTTTTTTTGAATTTTTTTATAAATCATTCTTCAAATTAAGACAAACAAGTTTTAGATTAACTCTTCTTATCTATAAACGTCTTAGTACAATCAAATAAGAATAGTACCACAAGGATAATTGTTATAAATGATGGTATCTTTTTAATAATACCTTTTAATAGAGGATGAACGATGTAAATAAATATAATGCTAATAGCTCCCCATACTAAAGTCATTTCAAGAGATATATAATGGCCTATATGAAATTTTTGCTGTGAATAATCCCAAAATACTTCTCCAAATAATTTTTCTATTAAAACCCCTCCTAAAGCCTCTATACTGGATAATACTATACCAACTACAAAAAACATAATAACGGTTTCCCAAAATCTATGCATATGAAGGTTCTTAAAAAGGTATTCAGACACAAACAAAATAGTTACGGCACCAATACCATAAACAGGTGTCCACCATCCATATAAAAAGCCACTTTTAAAACCATTTTTAGTTATTAATGCTGTTATGGTTTCTAATAAGTGTCCTAAAATAGAGTATACAAAAAAACAGTTTAAATAATACATAATATCACCAGTTTTAGTATGCAATTATTTAACTGTTTTTATTCTATTTATTTTTTTAATTTATCATTTAAATTACTAAAATAATGCAAATCATATAAGTTAACGTTTTCCAAAATAGCTTCTTTTATTAAAGATAATATTACCTTATTATCTTGTAAAACTATATCAGAAACCTTTTTTAACATATATTCATCATAATTTGAAGCTATCTTTTCTAACAAAGAATAATTTCTTAAATTGCCTTTTACTTTTAGCTCATCATAAACTTCTTTAAGCATTAATCTTTTTTCGCCCATTTCCATTTGATTTATGTTTTTCTTTTAAATTAAATTTCATAATAACTCTATTTCTTTGACCAAGTAGTTCCTTCTTTAGTATCCTTAAGACTAATACCTTTTTCTAATAATTTATCTCTTATTTTATCAGCGGTTAGAAAGTCCTTATTTTTCTTTGCTTCTAGTCTTAATTCTATTTGTTTTTTAACAAATTTTATAAGCTCATCATCTACTTTTATTTCTTCTTGTTTTAATAAATCTAGCGATAAAACTTTATCAAATGACTCAACTAATGCTTTTTTAGTTGTATCATTTAATGAATCATCTTTTAACACATCATATAAAATCGTTAAACTACTAGATGTATTCATATCATCGTTTATGTAAGATATAAACTCTTTATTATATTTGTCAAACGCATCTTCATCCATTACTCCGTCATTATCTAATGATAAAGTTTTTTGTTTTAACTTTTTATATGCTTTTTCTGCATTATCTAAATTTTCATAAGTAAATACAAGTTGTTTTCTATAATGAGATTGTAAACACATTAATCTGTATGAAAGTGGATTATATCCTTTTTCTTCCAGTAATGATACGGTTAAAAAGTCTCCACTACTCTTACTCATCTTACCATTTTTATCATTTAAATGTTCACAGTGTACCCAGTAATTACACCATTTATGACCTAAATAAGCCTCACTTTGTGCTATTTCATTTGTATGATGTGGGAATATATTATCAACACCACCGCAGTGAATATCAAGATACTCTCCGCAATGCTTCATACTAATGCAAGAGCATTCAATATGCCATCCCGGATATCCTAAGCCCCAAGGGGATTCCCATTTAAGTTCCTGATCTTCAAACTTAGACTTAGTAAACCATAAAACAAAATCAGCCTGGTTACGTTTGTTAGAGTCACTTTCAACTCCCTCTCGTACACCAACTACCATTTCATCTTCCTTATGGTTTGTTAAAACATAATAATCATCAAGTTTTGATGTATCAAAATATACGTTACCACCAGATACGTATGCATACCCTTTTTCTAAAAGTACACTAATTAAATGAATATAATCATCTATAAGATTAGTTGCAGGTTCCACTGTTTCTGGTTTTTTAATATTAAGCTTTTTAAAATCTTCGAAGAATGCTTCCGTGTAAAACTTAGCAATATCTAAAACACTTTTATGTGCCTTTTTGGCACTTTTTACCATCTTATCTTCACCAGTATCAGAATCACTTGATAAATGTCCTACATCCGTAATATTCATAACACGATTAACATTATAACCATTATAAATAAGTGTCTTTTCTAAGATATCTTCCATAATGTAACTTCTAAGATTTCCTATATGTGCATAATGATAAACGGTAGGTCCACAAGTATACATATTAACCTTTTTTTTATCATTTGGAATAAACTCTTCTACTTTTCTTGTTAACGTATTATATATTTTCATAACTATCACTTCCTATTATCATTTCTTATTTGTCTTCTTTTTACCTTGGCTTTTCCTTGTTCGTATAAAACCTTAGGTTTAGAACAACAATAAATTCCCCTTTTATATATAAAATTCTTATTAATCATTTCTTCTTTCATAAGTCACCTAACCATAAATAAAATTAATTTTTTATATTTTTATTATACAATAAATTAAAAAAATTAAAAAGTGATATATCACCTTTATATCACTTTATGCTTATATTTTGAGTTCTATGTCACTTTTATAATTAATTAAACCATCTGTTATCTGGTTTTCAATCTTTATTAATGAATCATTTATAAGTGATTTTAAATCCTTAGACGAACTAATAAGTTTTAATATTTCTTCTTTATAATGAGCTGGAAGTTTTACCTTTGCATCATCATAATTTTTTATAAGATTATTTATTTTGTTTATTAATATTTCTTCCTTATCTTTATTAGTTAGTTTTTTTAACTCTATAACATCAAATACTTTATCTTTTATCTCACTTGGTAAATTTAGGTTTGATTTATCATCGTTTGTAAATCCTAATTTTTTTTCATTTTCTAAGTTTCTATTTTCAAATATAATAACAGAATTAGTAAAATCTATCTTTTTACCACTTGCATCTTCTATCTTTCCATCACTTAGTATTCTTTCAAATAAGCTTTTAACTTCTGTGCAAGCTTGGCTAAAGTTTTCCACAATAAAAGTAGTTGATGGATTACTTCTTACCTTTTCAAATACATTATTTTTATTGTCATAGCCTAGATAACCTGCAGTTGTACCAATTAACTTACTTATCATATGATATTCCTTATACTCTGATAAATCTATTTTAACTATGTCTTTTAAATTACTAATAAGTTTTAAATATTCGGTTGCTAAAAGAGTTTTACCAGTTCCTTTAGGACCAGTAATTATTATTGAATAACATCTTTTATTTTTTGATAAATCATTTCTTTTTAATGAATTTACTATTTTTTTAACGGCTTCTTCTTGGCCAATTATCATTTTATTTAAATTACTTTCCAAACTATTATAAAATCTTCTTCTTACCATTTTATCGCCAATACCATTTATATTACCTTTGCTTCTTATTACGTCTAACACATCTTTTTTAGTTACTTTTTTCTTATAAATAGTTATCTTTTCTAACTCTTTTTTGATATCATTTTCCATGCTTTTATAAAGATATGCTTTTTTAAAATCATTATTAGATAATGCCTTATTTTTATTATATGATGTTTTCTTTAATTTTTCATTTAAGCGTTTTATCATTTTTTCTGGCTTACTTTCAAGTATGCTTGCCTTTGCACATACTTCGTCTAATATATCAATTGATCTATCCGGTTCAAAACGATTAGTAAGATATCTATCAGATAAGTAAACTATTTCTTTTATTAAAGAATTATCAATTTTTATATTATGATATTTTTCATATAAAGGCTTTATTTCAGCAAGTATTTTTATAACACTTTTTGTATCAGGTTCTTTTACAAGAACACTTTGAAAACGTCTTGCAAGTGCTAAATCTGGCTCTATATATTTTTTATATTCATCTTCTGTTGTTGCTCCTATTATTCTAACTCCCCCTCTAGCTAAAGCAGGTTTAAAAATGTTTGAGGCATCAATCGCTCCTTCTGCTCCTCCCGCTCCTACCATAGTATGAATTTCATCTATAAATAAAATAATGTCTGGATTGTCTTCAAGTTCTTTAATCAAAGTCTTCATCTTTTCTTCAAACTCGCCGCGATATTTAGTACCCGATACTAATGAAAATATATTTAAAGAAATTATTTTTTTATCTTTCAAAAACGAAGGACATTTATCACTTACCATTAAATTTGCTATTCCTTCAACAATCGCTGTTTTACCAACACCCGCTGGCCCTATCAAAATAGGATTATTCTTTTTTCTTCTAAGTAATATTTCTACCACCTTATCAATTTCTTTTTCTCTACCTATTACTGGATCTAACTTTTTTTCTTTAGCAAGACGAGTTAAGTCAGTTCCTTGTTCATCAAGAAGAAGTTTTTTTCTTTTATTATTCTTATTATTTTTCTTTATTCTTAAATCATAATATAATTTATCTATGTTTACGTTAAAACTCTTAAGAATGGTATATGCTATTCCATCTTCCTCATCTAATATTGAAATTATAATTATCTCAGGATTAACGACTTTGTTATTTTCTTCTCTAGCTTCTATAACAGCATTTTCTAAAACCCTCTTAAGTAGTGGTGTATATAAAACAAACTTGCTTTTTTTGCTTCCAACCCCTACTAAACTAACTAATTTTTCTTTAAATTTGTCATATGTTACTTTATGTTTTTTTAGTATATCTTTTAATTTACTGTTTTTTAATATAGATAAAAAAAGATGTTCACTTCCAACATAAGGATGGTTTAAATCATCTCTTTCTTTTTCAGCATTTTTTAATATATGTCTTACTTCCTCACTAAAATTAACAAACATAAAAGTCTCCTTTCTAAAACATTCTATGATTGTTATGAGTAAAGTATTTAATTTTAATACACAAAAAAAGGACATTTATTGTCCTTTCTTATATTTATACTAATGCAAATACTATTATTGCTGCAACTATTACTATTACAAATAATGCAAGTAATACCTTCCAGATGTATTTGAACCATTTTCCAAATGGAATATCTAGGTAATATAAACCAATTATTAATCCAACTGAAGTAGGTGCAATTATCATCATTAGATTAAATACGCTCTGCATTATTAATCCTAATACTCCGTATAAATCAGAGTTTGTTACTGCTGATGTAAATACTGGAGCGATAGTTGATACAAAGTAATAGAAATCACTAGTTAACACACTTCCTACCATAGATGCTAATGATATAGTTGCAATGTTAAATCCTTTAGCCCATGATACTATCCAGTTTGTAATAGTTACGTTTACACCAGATGTTACCATAATGACTAATACGATACTTATAAGCATTGCAGTTATTGCGACAGGTAATACTTTCTTAATTCCACCTGTTACTGTTTCAACAAAATCATTGAATTTGATTTTAGAACATAGTGCTATAACACCTGCTAAAACAAATAATAATATTGCGACATCAGTCATAGTCCAAGAGCCAATTGCATTTATTACACCACTTGATGAACCTGTTGTAGCATTTACTGAAACAGGAGCGCCTATTATATTACTAAATACCGCATAATTTCCAATTTTAATTTTTGATAAAGTTGTATTAAAATCAGAAAATGCTGTAAATTTAGTAAATAAAGATTCCCAAGGTATTATTGTAGCTAGAACAAATAATACAAATAGTACTAAACTAACTCCAAATAATACGTTACTTCTTCTTTCAGATGTAACAGATATTTGTCCATCTTTATCTGCTTTTTCAGTTAATACGGTAATAAACTCAGCTACTGATAAAATTGTAGGAATTCCTGTCCAGCAGAATAATATGCTTAAAAGTCCTGATTTTATCTTACCAGCATAAAATTTATTTATACCAAAGGTACCTAGTAAAAGAGTTAATACTGCATATAGAGTTTTATTTACTTTTCTGTTAGTATCTTTCATTACTTAGCCACCTTCTTTCCAGTAGCACTTTTTTTAGTAGTTTTAGAAGCAACCTTTTTAGGCGCACTCTTACTAGCTGCTTTTTTAGTAGCAGTAGTCTTTGTAGAAGCTTTTACTTTAGTTTCCTTCTTCTCTTCTTTTTTTGTTTCTTTCTTTTCTATTTTCTTAGCTTTTTTAGGTGCTTTAGTAAAGAAAATTAATACTGCTAAAGAAAGAACTAAAACGATTACTTTAACTAATAGTAAAGTGTTAACCTTTAATGAAAGTGTGCTAAATAAAGTACTGTTATAAATTCCACACATAGAACCAATTAATGATGCTACAATTGTAGATGCTAATATAACTTTCTTATCAATATTTAACTTATTCATAACTTGGTATATATATGGAACAAATACTAGTAGTATCATCCAATCACTTACTACACAAGCTAAAATACCAAACACGATTATGGTTATAATAACTAATAATCTTTCTTTTCCTTCAAAAATTGAAGCTGTACGATCTACGAATTTTTTGTATACATCTAACTTATTTAATACTGCATAGAAGCAAGCTATTGCAACTATGAATACCGCAATTCCATTAAAATATGAAATTGAAACACTTAAGTTAGATAGTAAAGACCATACTCCAACACCAGCAACTGCACCCTTTGATATGTTACCACTATAGTCAGCATAAGAACTTGGAATAAATAAAGTTAATAACCAAGCTACACATACGGTGATTGCTAGAACTTTGAACAAATTATATTTCTTCATTGTTATGTTTTCCTCCCTAAATATTATTTTATTTCATTTTTTGGCCAAAATTATGACAAAAGCACCATATCATAACTTTGTCCTACAATTTAATTATAACATATTTTAAGAAAGATTTTCCATATATTCTGTTATTGCACTTATAAATTCTTCTTTTGTTTTAAGCTCATATAATCTTTTTTTAACATTTACTCCATTAGGAAGTCCTTTTAAATACCAAGCAGCATGTGTACGCATCTCAAGTGTTGCAACTTTTTCTGGTTTTATTTTAAGTAAGTAATTAAAATGCTTTAAGCAGGTTTTCATCCTTTCTATTGGACTTTCATCTTTAAGAAGCACACCATCTTCTAAATATCTTACAATTTGTTTTATTAAATAAGGATTACCTAAAGTCCCACGACCTATCATTACGGCATCACATCCGGTTTCATCAATCATTTTTTTAGCATCTTTAGCTGATAAAATATCACCATTACCAATTACCGGAATATTAACTGCTTCTTTTACTTCCTTTATTATGTTCCAATCAGCTTTACCGCTATACCCCTGGGAGCGTGTTCTAGGATGCACTGCAATTGCACTAGCTCCTGCCTTCTCACAAGTTTTTGCAACCAAAACAGCATTGATGCTATTTTTATCCCAGCCACTTCTTATTTTAACAGTTACTGGAACGTTTACTGCTTCTTTTACAGCCTTTACTATTTCATATATTTTATCTGGATCTTTTAAAAGAGCAGAACCCGCTTGTGATTTAACTGCTACCTTAGGTACGGGACATCCCATATTTATATCTATAATATCAGGATGCATACTTTCTTCTATTATTTTTGCAGCCTCAACAAAGCTTTCTTTATCACTACCAAATATCTGCTGACTAATAGGTCTTTCATTCTCCGTCATATAAAGCATATCTTTAGTTTTCTCGTTATTATAAACAAGGGCTTTATCACTTACCATCTCAGCATATAAAAGACCCGCTCCCATTTCTTTTATTATTCTTCTAAAAGCACTATTACAAACACCTGCCATAGGTGCTAAAACAACTCTGTTTTTTATTTCTACATTTCCTATTTTAAACATTAAATCACTCCAAACTGAGACTATTATATAATAAAAAGAAACTAATTAAAAGTTTCTTTTTCTAGATATTACTTTAGAATAGCCCTTTGTATTAGGTTTAGTTCGCATTCTTTCTTTAGCCTTTATTCTTACAATCCAATCATTGTATGTATTAACATCTATTTTTTGTTCCATAAGTAATGTCCATAATTGCATTTCTGTCATTTTAATTTTTCCTTTCATAATTAATGAAATGCATTGTATCACAAAATTTTACAAAGTTAAATAAAAACGACAAAAGATGACAATTTTGTGCATTTAAAAAGGATAGCTTTCCGCTATCTCTTTGATCTTATAAATTTACGAATACTCATAAGCATGTTAAATACTTTATACCAAAATTTATTAATTATTAAATCATATTCTCCAACAAGTTCAAGTACGTTTGGATTAAACTTAGATTTAAATGTTGATAAATGATCTTCAAGTGATCCATCTATACCACCTAAATCACAATAATCACAAGCCTTATCTAAACAATAACATAACCTGTAAAACATAAGGCCATTAGTTATTTTAAGAGATGGTAAGATTTTTGTGTTTGTTCCAGCGTATAAGAATGATGCGGTTTTTATTCCAGATGTACAAGTTGGCATCATAACTATAGTTGCTCCTGCAAGTGGATTATTACCATATTCTTTTTTTATTTCTTCCGCTTCTTTTATTTGATTTAAACAAAATTCCTTTTTGTTTTCATGTTCTTTCATATCATTTTTAAGAAACTTAATATATTTATCAATATCAACCCTTGCAAAAAATAAAACAGCGTTATCTGGAAAAGCATCCATTAGCTTTTTAAAATATTTTTCACTTCTAAGTGCTATATGTTGTCTTTCTTCCGTACAATGAAGAACGCTTATTAAGTCCTTGACGTCTTCTTTATTTGTAGAATAACTAAAGTAAACTCCTCTATCCTCATGATACTTTCCTATGTAATTTCTTGTGTTTTTAGGAAACGTTCTTCTAAGTTCTTCTTTTTCATAAAAATTACCGTCTTTATCCTTAAGAGAAATAGCCATCGTATATCTTGGCTGGATATATGCATTTACTTCCTTTTTAAATCCACCATGAACAAAGCCTAAATTCTCTAATTTTTTAACTATTTTATCAGTATCTAAAGTAAAAGTTTTTCTTACCTCTATTCCCTTATTTTTCTTTATGTTTTGGATATTATCTTCACTAAAACAAATAAATGGATCAACTTTTATATCTATTGCGCCATTTTTCTTGGCATAATTTTTTAATTCTTTAACAAATATTTTTAGAGCTTCATCATTATCATATGATGTAACAAATCCCCTTGGTATATAAAATAATTTCTTACCTAAAAATAGGTTTCTTTTTAATACCATTGCTCCGCATACCAGCTTTTTATCAGAATATAGTCCAACATAATCATTATCCCACGCTGTTTTAACAAGACTCCAAGCGGGCGTTTGCATAAATGATGTAGAAGGAAAATTCCTTACGAATTTATCATATTCTTTACTATCAATACCCGTTTTAAATTGATATTTCATTCTTATCATCCCTTTTTTTATTTTACTATTAATTCTGCTTCATCACCATTTTTTATTAAGAATGCATTAGCATCATCAGTGTCTAAGTGAACCTCATAAGAAAACTTATCACTTATTCTTACATATACGTTTTCTAGTATTCCCGGCTTTTCTCCTTTTACTACAATACTTACAAATTCTTTTCCTTCAAATCCATACTTTTTAGCATCTTCTTTTGTTGCATGTACATGTCTTGCTGCTATTATAGCGGCATTTTTAGTAATTTTTCCTTTTGGGCCTATAATTGTTATTTCTGCTGCACCGTCTAAATCACCAGAGTTTCTAACAGGAGGCTTTACTCCAAGTGCAAATGAGTCAGTTTTTGATATTTCAACTTGGGTTTCTCCTCTTTCAGGTCCTAATATTCTTACTCTTTCTATCTTTCCCTTTGCTCCTTCTAGCGTAACTTGCTCATTACAAGCATATTGCCCAGGTTGTGATAAATCTACCTTTTTAGTTAATTCATATTCTTCCCCAAATAATATTTTAACATCTTCTTTTGTTACGTGTACGTGTCTTGCAGACACCCCTATATTTACTTTCATATTTATTACGTCTCCTTACAGGTTAATTATAACATGTATAATTAATTTAGTTCAATCATATATTTAAATGAATTATTAAAAAAGGAGATTTTAAATTATGAATACAAATTATTACCCAAATCCTAGCTTTCCAAATGCTAATTTAAATGGGGTTCAAATGAACAGTATGAAATCGGTTGCATCACAGCCTAGCATAACTACAGCAAATCAAAGTAATAACAATCTTGCTCAAATTGGCGCTACTAACAATATGTTAGACATAGAACAGTCATACATAGAAAACATATTAAGGCTTAACAAAGGCAAACTTGCAACATTTTATATGTCATTTCCAGACTCAGTAGAATGGAGAGATAAAACATTTACTGGTATTATAGAAGCTGCTGGACGTGACCACATAATAGTTAGTGACCCCAAGACGGGAAGATGGTACCTACTTCTTATGATATATTTAAACTACGTTGATTTTGATGAAAAGATAAATTATAGTCCAGAATTCTACTTAGCAAACTAAAAGATTAATCTTGTAAATATCATCTACTTTTGCTATAATTCTAATTAGAATAGAGGTAGATAAAATGTTAATTGTAATCACAGTTTTAGTAATTAGTTTAATTCTACTAATAGTTAGCATTTATAAAGATAAAATAAACTTTTTATCCGTTAAGTTAGCTAACGTGGAAGAAAAAATAAATAGCACCTTATTAAAAAGAAAAGAATTGTTAAAAGATTCTGAAGATGTAATAAAAGAAATTACCAAGACAAAAAAAGAAGTATATATAAATTTTGATGAACTAAATGATAAAGAAATAAGTATGATGGAACTAGACAGAAAATTACTAGTATATATGAACGAATTTTACTTAATAAAAGATAAATATGAAGAATTACAAAAAAGTGATGACTTTAAAAAGATAGCCTTTATGTTAGCAGAAACAGAAGATTTACTTAGTGCATATAAAGATTACTATAATGATAACGCTAGCAAATACAACAAAGTAATTAAATGCTTCCCCGTATGCATAATAAGTCTTTTAAAGGGAAGAAAAGAAAAATTATTTTTTGATAGTAAAAATAGTTCTGATAGCGATTATAATGATTTTAAATATTAAAAAGAGATTACCAATTAATCTCTTTTTTGTTATGTGCTTTTAAATAATTGTTAGTTTTAGAAAATGGTTTACTGCCAAAAAATCCATTGTAAGCAGAAAGAGGTGAAGGATGAGCTGATTCTATTATATAGTTATTAGGATTAGTAATAATTCTTTTTTTATCCCTTGCTTGTCTTCCCCACAAAATAAATACAACGTTATTTAGTTTATCGTTGATTTCTTTTATAACATAATCAGTAAATATCTCCCAGCCTATTTCTTTGTGTGAATTAGCCTTATCTTTTTCAACGGTTAATACGGTATTAAGTAAAAATACACCTTGCCTTGCCCAATCAGATAAATCAGTATCGCATCTATCTATGTTTAAGTCATCTTTTAACTCTTTAAAAATATTTCTAAGTGAAGGAGGAGTCCTAACTCCCCTTCTAACAGAAAAAGAAAGTCCCATTGCTTCATTTTCACCATGATATGGATCTTGTCCTAAAATAACTACTTTTATATCATTAAAATCAGTTAATTTAAATGCGTTAAACAAATCTTTCGCAGGTGGATAAATAGTTTTAGATAACCTTTCTTCTTTGACAAATTCCTTTATATATTTAAAATATTGTTTTTCCATTTCATCTTTTAATACAATATCCCAGCTATTATGAAACATATAATCATCTCCTTTTTATTATATAATTATTTATGGTAATCTTTATCAATCATCTTTTTCATTAAACTATTATATTGTTCTTTAAATCTAGATTTAATACCACAAACTTTAAATGTACATACATTTTCTTCTAATTCTATTTCTCTACTATTTGGTACATAATATACATATTCATAAGAGCTTGAACCTTTATTTTCTAAAGAATATGATACTTTATAAGCATCAATATAGCCTTTATTTATGGCATCAGATATACTAATAGTTTGTGATGGTAGGGTTCTAAAGCTAAAAAACTCATATTGACTAGTTGGAATAGGGCTAAGCAAAAGCTTATAATAAGTTTTATATCCATCAGTCATTATCTTTCCAATAATTTCTCCATTTTCATTTAAATTTTCTATTAATTCTATATCATTAGATTCTTTATTTTTATTGTAATAATTAGAATCTATTTTAGAAAACTCTTTGTAACATGTTTTTTCACTTAAAAAACCTTTTTGTGCCAATAATTTTTTATCTTCACCTACTACCTTTATATATTCTTCATCCTCCATCTTATTAGGAACTAAAAAATATCTTTCATCTTTTATAGAAGCACTTAAACTTAAATTATCATTTAATATGCACATTATGTTTTGATCTTCTTCTATATCTTTTCCATACATATTTTTATATAACTTATAAAGTATTTTTTTAATCTCAATATGGATATCACTATTATTGTTTATATCGACTGCATCTTTTTGTAGATAATATTTTAATGTAATTACTTCTTTATTAGTTAAATTTGATTTTAGTATGTTATTTAAACTAGTATCATCACCACCAAATGATAACTCATATATTGGTTCTGGACCTATTATATTTATTAATAATTTTAAGTTTTCAATAGCATCAAAATATGTAACAGGAGAAGATTCTAATAGCTCAGATGTCATTAATTCTGCTACTGCCTCATTTAAATAATAGTAAGAATTTCCTTCTGCCTGAAGCAAATGAATAAACTCATGAATTAATGTTGGAATTTCCTCATCTTTACTTTGTCCTTCTTTAGAATATAAAACGTTAGGTGTAAAACTATCATAATAACCTTTTGTATTTTCATCTTGTCTATTATCTTCTTTAAATCTCTCCAATTTTAAATCATTAAATTTTAAACTAGAAGTATATTCTAAAGGTGAGTTTTCATAATAAGAAAATATTAGCTTTAAAAACGATTCATCAGAAATAACAGCTTTAACCCCATCTGGTAAGTTACTAGAATTTATACTATTTATCGCATCCTTATAATCTAGTTTTTCGTTTTTATACATCTCGGTAAGTTCTGTTATATTATGAGATGTATGAGTTGCATAATAAATATTAGTATCATATTTTAATCCAACAAGTGATGTAAAACCAGCATATGTAAGAATAACTGATACTCCTAATATAGCAAATAATTTACTATAAATATTCCTTTTTTGGCCATCTTTATAACACCTAGCATCAATACCATTAAATTTAAAAAACATTTCGTAATTTTCAACTCCATTACTAATAAAATGCTTAAAACCAGTTAAAGAATCATAATATACCTTATAATTCTTAAAATCAGTTAGATATTCACAAGATGAGTTATACTTAAATTTAGAGATAATAGTATTTATGTAAGGATCATTAGATAATGAAAAACCATCTTTATCAATGTGAAAGGATATTAATTTACCTTGAATTTCATATAAATATTCATAAGTTCTATCAATGTTTTTTATTATTGCAACTAACATAATACTCTCCTATTGTTATTATTATATCATTAAAAAAAAGAAAAAGCTATTTGTGGTAGCTTTCATTATTTATTATTTTAAACGAACGATATATTTGTTCTAACAATAATATTCTAAATAGTTGGTGTGGAAACGTTAACTTTGAAAAAGATAAGGAATAATCAGATCTTTTCAAAACATCATCTGATAGACCGTTTGACCCACCTATTACAAAGGTTATATTCCTTGAAATATTTTTATCTATAAAACTAGATAAATTAATAGAATCAAGTTCTTTTCCATTTATTTCTAATGTAACTACAAAATCTTTATCAGTTATTTTAGATAGTATGCTTTTACCTTCTTCCATTTTTGTTTTTACAGTATCGTAATTATAATCAGGCAATTCTATTATCTTTAACTTTGTATATTTAGATAATCTTTTTTGATATTCCTTTATAGCATCTTTTAAATACTTTTCCTTTATTTTACCAACACATATTATTTTTATCATACTTCTATCATTTCCGTTCTTTGTTTTTGTTTTGCAATAAGTATGTTTTTAACCTTCTTATTTTTACTTTCTAAAACATTTTTTACTGTACTAAGTGCAAGTTCATACGTATTATTATCATCACTTAAGTGGGCTAAAATAATCGTATTTGTTTTATCTCCGATAAATTCAGATAAATAATATGCACAATCACTATTAGAAAGGTGCCCCTTGTCACTTAATATTCTTTTTTTTAGATGAAATGGATAATTTCCATTCATAAGCATTTCTATGTCATGATTACTTTCCATTATATATAAATTATGATTACTTAACTTTTCAAAATATCTATTATTTATATATCCGGTATCAGTTATATAAACAAGGGATTTATCCTTGTTTTTAATTATGAATCCAACTGAACCTTTAACATCGTGAGACGTTTTTATGACATCTACCGTTATATCATCAATATCAAATGAAGGAGTATCATATAAAACATAATCAAAATCATCAATGTACTCTCTTAATAGAGCAAGTATTATTTTATTTACATATAACTTTGGATGATATTTTTTTAAGAATACCTTTAGTCCTTGTACGTGGTCCACGTGGGTATGTGTTATTAATATTGCTTTTATTTCGTTTGGATCCACTCCTAATTCTTTTAACTTTTCTTCCGCATATGATTTAGTAACACCAAGGTCAATTAAGATCTTGGTGTTATCAGTTTGTATTAATACACTATTACCGCGACTTCCACTTGATAAAATTGCTGCTTTCATTATTTATAAAGTACCATTGGATCCGTTGGAATACCATCTCTATATGGTAATCCATTTCTATATAAACCAAAGTGCAAGTGAGTACCAGTTGCAAAACCAGTATGTCCCATCGTACCTATTTGTTGGCCTTTTTGAACAGTTTGACCTTCTACTACTAATCTCGAATGCAAATGTCCATATAATGTATAATATCCATTTCCGTGATTAATAGTAACGTAGTTACCTAAGCTTCCTTTTTGTAGGGATGCAACAACCGTACCAGATCCTGCTGCATAAATTGGTGAACCTTCACCACTACCTGCTATATCTAAAGCTTCGTGAATTTTACCCCAACGATATCCAAAGTGGCTTGAAATATAATACTGTGATATTGTTGGCCAAGCCCAAGAACCTGACATAATTGGTGCCGTACCACCACCTGCATAAGATGGAGATGTCTTAGTTCCTACTTTAACAACCTTATCAACCGATGGTGTAATTGTTTCAGAACTTACTATTACAACGTTATTAGTTTCACCATTTACGCTCTTTATCTTAGTAGTTAATCTATCCAAACCATTTTGTCCTTCAGTTACTACTTTTTCAGTTCCATAATCTAGCGATGAATCATCTTCCTGTACAGTTTTAAACTTACTTTCTTGATCCATTACGTTATGTGTTTCAACTACTACGTCAACAATTGGATTAATTAACCCTACCTTTACTTGTTGTCCTACTGACAATATGTTGTTAGCACTCGTAAATTCTGGATTAACAATTAAAAATTCTTCGGTTGCTAGTTTATTTTTATACGCAATTGAATCAATTGTATCTCCTTCTTGTACCGTGTAATATTGATCTTCTTTAACTTCTCCAAACATTAAATACTTAGTAAGCGTTTTTTCATCCGTAAAAATATTTTCATCAGTTGAAATATATCCGTGTTTAATAGTTATGTTTTGATCTATATATATATCCTCTATTAAACTACCTGTTTCTTTTATTTCAGGCTGTGTATCATTTTCATAATTCTTTAAATCTTCTTTACTTACAAAGGCCTTAACTACTGATTTAAGAGCTTTATCAAATATTTTTTTATCTAAAACGTATAAAGTTATATTCCCTTTACCTTTTTGTTCTTCTTCATTTTTAACTATAGTACCAGAATCACCTTTTATAGTTATCTTATATCCCTCAACAGTAAATGGTTTTTCTTTTTTTATTATATTATTTACTTGTTTTGCTGTTAATAACTCTTTTTTATAGGTAGTGCATTTTTGTATATCAACACCTTCTGGTATGTATACTTTATCAACGTCATACTTTTCTTTTAGTTCTTTTTGTTCATCATTTATATAATCTTCTAATTCTTTTTTATCTTTAACGTTACCAACTACCTTACCGTCTAAGTATACTTTATATACCTCTTTTGGTTCTAATTGATATCTATGTGCTAAATTAACAAACATAACAATTAGTACGGAAACTGATACTGCCGCTAAATAAATTAACCCCGTTTTTATTACTTTCATCATATTTATTCACCACTTTCTCTTTGGAAATTAACAAATGTTGAAGTATCTTTTTTAAATAATAACTCAACCGTTGTAGTAGGACCACTTCTGTTCTTACCAATTATAAATTCACTAATACTTGCATTATCTTCTCGTCTTGCTTCTTTATTATAATAATCATCTCTATATAAGAATGATACTATATCGGCATCCTGTTCTATTGAACCTGATTCACGCAAATCACTCATTATTGGTCTTTTATCTTCTCTTTGTTCAACCGCACGAGAAAGCTGCGCTAATGCTATTACCGGAATTCCAAGCTCTAGAGCCATTGTTTTTAAGTTACGTGATATATCAGATACTTCTTGTTGTCTGTTTCCAGCTGATTTAGAAGGACCAGTTATTAACTGTAAGTAATCTATTACAACTAATCCTAATCCCTTATCAGAATTAGCAAGTCTTCTACATTTACTTCTTATTTCACCTATTGTTATACCAGGTGTATCATCTAAGAATAAATTTGTATCTGATAGTTGGCTAATTGCTTCATTTAATCTTTTCCAATCGTTGTGCTCTAAACGCCCTGTACGCATCTTACCACCATCTATTTGTCCTAATGATTGTAATATTCTGTTTGCAAGTTGCTCTGCGCTCATTTCTAGGTTAAATACCGCAACTGACTTATTGCTATGTGTTGCAGCATAAGTTGCTAAGTTAAGTGCAAAAGCTGTTTTACCCATTGCTGGACGAGCAGCAATTATAATAAACTGACTTGGCTGAAGTCCCGCAGTTAATTTATCAAACTCAGAAAAACCAGTCGCAAGACCAGTTATCTCTGAACCTTGTTCTGCTAATTTTTCTAGGTTTTCTTGAGCTCTATAAGCAACATCTTGAATTCTTTGAAATTCTGATGTCTTACGCATATTACCTATTCTAAGCATCTTCATTTCAGCATTTTCTAAAACATCATATATGGAATCTTCGGATGCATAAGCATCATTTGCAATATCTGTTGCAGTTTCTATGATTTTTCTTCCTATCATCTTTTCTTTTACAATGTTTATGTAATACTCAACATTTGATGCACTAGGTACAGAATCTATTATCTCTGATAAATATTCAACATTACCAACCTGACTTAATATTTTCTTTTCACTTAATTTATTAGTAACTATCGTTATATCAATAGGTTTATCTTCATCATTTAATTCTTGTAACGTCTCAAAGATTTTTGCATTTGCTTCACTATAAAAATGTTCAGGTGATAACTCATCACATATTTTTTGAAGTGCCGTTTTAGATAAAAAAGCAGAGCCTAACACAGCTTTTTCTGCTTCTTTAGATTGTGGTATATTTCTCTCTGCCATTTTATCACTTCCTTTACTTTATAAGTTCTACCGTTACGATTCCAATAACATTCTTATGTAAATTTATCTTTACCTCATGATAACCTAAAGAACTAATTGCATCATCAAGTACTATTTTTTTCTTATCTATTTTATATCCTATTTTTTCTAATTCATTAGCTATTTGTTTTGTTGAAATAGTACCAAATACTTGGTCTTGTTTACCAGTTTTAACCTTAAACGTTAAAACCCTATCTTTTAATTCTTTTTTTATTTTTTCACATCTTTTTATTTCAGCTTGTTCTTCTAAAGCTTTATTTTTATTATTTATGTCTAATATTTCTCTACTTCTTTTGGTATATGCAACTGCATATCCATTTTTTATAAGAAAATTTTCTCCATACCCATCTTTTACTTCTTTTATATCTCCAGCCTTTCCTTGGCCTTTAACATCTTTTATAAATATAACTTTCATAATTAGTCCTGCCTTTCTAATTAATCTTGCGTATTTATTATAACATACTTATTAATTATTTAAAAGAAAAGAAAGCATACATAAAGTATACTTTCTATTAATTACTTTGTAAATGGAAGTAATGCTATCATTCTAGCTCTTTTTACTTGTTGTGCAATATGTCTTTGGTGCTTAGAGCAAGCTCCTGTTACTCTTCTTGGTAAAATTTTACCCTTTTCATTTATATATTTTCTTAAAATTTCAGGATCTTTATAATCTACGCTTTTACCAGCACACATTTGACAAATTTTCTTTTTCTTTCTATAAAATTCTGCCATTGTTAATTCCTCCTTATTAATATTTTATTAGAATGCTATATCGTCATCTGATATTTCAATACTACTACCAAAATCTGCAAAAACATCATCAGAAACATTAGTTTCCTTTGCACCTTGGATAGGCTTATCTGTTTGGAAATCAGCAGGTGAAACATTATCATCACCTGTACTATTTGAAATGGTATTACCAGAATTTCTTGAATCAAGAAATTGAACACGGTCTGCTACTACTTCTGTAACATAAACACGTTTTCCATCTTTATCTTCATAATTTCTTGTTTGTATTCTTCCGTCTACTGCAACTAAAGAACCTTTACCAACATATTTTTTAATATTTTCAGCTTGTTTTTGGAAAGCTACTATATTAATAAAATCTGTTTCTCTTTGTCCTTGTCCATTAGTATATTGTCTATCTATTGCGATAGAAAAATTTGCTATTGCAGCATTACTAGATGAATACCTTAATTCTGGATCCCTAGTTAATCTTCCGATTAAAAATGCTTTATTCATTTTGTTTCCTCAGCTTTCTTTTTTAGTCTTCTTTTACTATTAAATGACGTATTACATCTTCACTTATTAAAGCTAAACGATCAAATTCGTTAATAGCTTTTGCGTCATTAGCTTCTAAATTAATTAAGAAATAATAACCAGTTTTATGACCATTTATTTCATAAGCTAATTCTTTTTGACCTAAGTCTTTTGAAGATGTTACTTTAGCTCCGTTATCTGTTAAAACTTTTTCAAACTTTTTAGCAACTTCTTTAGTAGCTGCTTCTTCAAGGTTTGGTTTAACAATGAACATGATTTCGTATTTCATTTTATTTTCCTCCTCTTCTGGTCTTATCGGTCTTTCATCCTTTTGTGAAAGACAAGAGAGCAATTTCATTACTCGCCTTGTATTATAACAAAAAAGAAGATTATTGTAAACCTTCTTTTATAAATTATATTCGTCTATTTTAGTTATTAAACCTAAACAAGCAAACATCTCCATCTTGCATAACGTATTCTTTTCCTTCACTCCTTAATTTACCTGCTTCTTTTGCACCTTTTTCACCTTTGTACTTTTTATAATCATCAAAAGATATTACCTCAGCTCTTATAAAGCCTTTTTCAAAATCACTATGGATAATTCCTGCACAAGCTGGAGCTTTCATACCTTTTTTAAAGGTCCAAGCCCTAACTTCTTTAGGTCCAGCAGTAAAATATGTTTGAAGTCCTAACAAGTGATAAGATGCCCTAATTAATTTATCAAGACCACTTTCTTCTATTCCTAAATCATTTAAAAACGCCTTTTTTTCTTCATCTTCAAAACCACTTAATTCTTCTTCTATTTTTGCACATAAAACAATTACCTCAGCATTATCCTTATTTGCATGATCTTTTAAATCTTTTACATAACTATTTTCTTTTCCTATTTCATCTTCTTTTATATTTGC
This sequence comes from uncultured Mycoplasmatota bacterium, assembly GCA_900547225.1. Classification (GTDB taxonomy): domain Bacteria; phylum Bacillota_I; class Bacilli_A; order RF39; family UBA660; genus Aphodocola. Next base: position 176,954 of record URFW01000002.1, on the reverse strand, counting down.
AACGTAAATAATAGGCTTCATAGTAAGTAAATTAAAAGCTTTTAAAATTTTTAAATCATCTTCAGTATATTCTAGTTTTCTAGCAGGAATATTATTTTCTAATGCTTCTTTTATTCTTTTTAAAAGTTCTACTTCTTTTAAAGCATCTTTATCTTTTGTTGATACTGCTTTTTTTTCTATTTTTCCTAATCTTGTATCAACAACTTCTAAATCACAGAAAATAAATTCAACATCAATTATCTCCGTATCACGAAGAGGATTTGCACCACCTTCTACGTGAGTTATGTTTGAATCATCAAAGCATCTTACAACTTCTACTATTGCATCTACTTCCCTTATATGTGATAAAAACTTATTTCCAAGACCTTCACCATGAGACGCTCCCTTAACTAATCCTGCAATATCAGTAAATTCAAACGTTGTTGGAACTAAGCTTTTAGGTTCTATTAACTCATTTAAAAAGTCTAATCTTTCATCTGGTACAGTTACCATTCCAACGTTTGGTTCTATGGTTGCAAACGGATAGTTAGCTGCTAAAATATTTTTCTTTGTAATCGCGTTAAATAAAGTAGATTTTCCTACGTTAGGCAATCCTACTATACCTGCTCGAAGTGGCATAAAATCACATCCTTTGTACTTTGTATTATAACATCTTAAAGATAATATAACAATAAAAAAATGGTAATTAAATTACCATTTATGAGGCCATTCTTCTTTCCCAAGGAGCTTTTTTTCTCATTGATGCGCCCTTTTCTTTTTCGTTCTCTAATTTGCTTTCATTTTCTTTATCATCGTTTTCTTTTTGAACATCATCACCCGCTTGACCACCTATTTCTTTTTCTTTATTATCTATTTTTAAATTTTCAAGTTCATATTTTCCATCAGAATTCTTAGTAACAGCCATTATTTCATCTTTAGTAGGCTCATTTTCTGTACATAAAATAACAATGTTTTCTTCTGGAGATATAAATATATTTTTATTAAGCATAATAACTAATCTATCAACCGGCATCTTACTTAGTTCTTCTTTTGAAACATTACCTTGTTTTGCAAGTTCATTTATAATAGAGCTAACAAGTCCAATAACACATTCTTTTTCTTTATATGTTAATTTAGAAAACTCTCCTTTTCTTGCAATATCAGTTACATTATGAAGCTTAACTTCTATTCTATCAGGCTCTATATAATCTTTTGAAACATCTACCGAACTTACAAATCCATCTACGCTTACTAGTCCATCTTTATCTTTAGCAGCTTCAAAAAGTTCTTTTGCACTTTTTCCAGAATAATTTTCTACAACTTTAACTTCATCTGATGGATATGGGTAGTGAATTTTTATTAAATTTTTAGTTTTCATTTGATTTTGAAAATCATCTACGTTATCAATTGATATTTTGTTTTCTTGTGGTGCCTTTTGGAGCTTATCTTTAGTTAATTTCTTTTCTATTTCTTCTCTATTTAAAGCTTTTATTTCATAAAATATTTCTTTTATATCTCTACTATCTTTTTCGTATAATTCTTGCAGTTTCTTTGCTTCATCATCGTTTATTAAATATTTATTTTTTAACTCTTCTAACGCATAACTTATAACCTGTCTTTTAAATTCCGAAGGATTATTTTCTTTTTTTGCATTATCAAAATTGTAACTACTATTATTCATAATATGCACCTTCCCACTTTTAATTATATATAATTTAACCATTTATTAAAATAAAATAAGTTTTCTATGTAAAGAAAAAAGTAAAGAGTTAAAATCTTTACTTTATAATCCAGGATATACTCCAGGGCCTATTGGTAATCCTATTACATACCAACATATAATCATAATCAACCATATCAATCCTATTCCTAAGAAATAAGGAAGTACTGCTCTATAACATCCTTTTATACTAAATTCATTCTTATTTTTAGTAAATACTTCAATAAATCCAATAAATATTACAAAATAAGTAAATAATGGAGTTATTACGTTTGTTACTGATTCACCCGCTCTAAATACTAATTGAGCAAACTCTGGTGATATATTAGCCTTCATAACAGTTGGCATTATGTTAGGAGCTAAAATAGACCATTTAGCTATTGAACCAGGTAATAATATGTTAGATACACCAGCAAATACAAATATTAAAAGTACAAGTGGTATAAATGAGAAGTTAGATGTTGCAATAAGGTTAGATAACCAACCTGTTACAACAACACCAATATTTGATTCTGTAACAAATGCATTTAATTGTGCTGCAAAGAATATTAATACGAATATTCCCCCTACTGTTTTTAAATAATCAGTAGAGAAATTAACCATATCTCTGATTTTTCTTATTGTGCCTGTTACAACACCAAAAACAAATCCTTGAAGTGCAAATAAAAATGAAATTATACCTACCATGTTAGTCATCAAAAGTGCATCTGATGAAAATAACATCTTGGAATATACATCTTGTGATTTATCTAATAATAAACCTAAGAAACTATTACCACTTACTGGTATTAACATTAATATAATAGGAATTAAGCATACTATGGTAGCTACTAAGGCTGCTAGAAGGCCTTTCTTTTCTTTTGTATCTTCAAGTACTAATTCCTCGTCTTCTTCTATTTGATTTCTTCCTAGCTTTCTAGATACTATCTTTTCTGTTATAAACGTACATATTGCTGCAATAAATAACGCTGCAACTATTATAAATATTAGGTTACTACTTTGTAATACGCTATACTCTGTATCCATCAATTTTGCAGATGCTTCAGTATAACTGGTTAAGTTATAATCAAGTGCCGTTATAAATAAACCTGCTCCATGGCCTGCGGCTATTGATGCAAATGAAAGAGCAAGACCTCCTATTGGATTTCTATTCATAGACATAAATAGAACTGCTCCAAATGGAAGTAATAAAACGTATCCAAAATTACTATCAACACTCGCTAATATACAAATCAATGAGAATATGAATATAATCAAAAACTTTGGAAATTTCTTACTTATTTTATTGCATAAAGTCTTTAAAAAACCAGACTTAAGTGCTATACCAAAAGCTATTGATGCTATTAACATTGAACCAAACGGAACGAAGTTAATTAAATTATCATAAGCAGATGTCATAATAAACTTTATTCCATCTAGGCTAAGTAGCGAATTTACCGCCGCTGTTTTAGATTCAACTTCTCCTGCTATTGTTGTTAATTGATCATATGTTACCTGAAAGTTTAAAGCACTTGCAATAGCACTTATAATGATAACTAATAGTGACATATAAATAAAGAACATTACTGGATGAGATGATCTTTTTAATTTCTTAGGATTTATCATTCTATCGCCTCCGTTATTACCTTTTTAATCTTTTTATTAAATTCTACTCTTGGTAGCATTATTGTTCTCCCACAGTTAGTGCATTCTATTTTTATATCAACACCAACTCTTATTACCTTAAACGTATCACAACCGCAAGGATGCATCTTTTTCATTTGAACTATACTGTTTAATCCATAATTATTTTTCATTATGATGAACCTCTATTTGTGGATATGGTATTTTTATTCCGTTTTTATCCATAGCATTTTTAAGTTCTTTTCTCATTTGTCTTTGAACAAGAAAATGCTTTGTTGGCTTACATTTACCTACTATTCTAAATATGACTGATGAATTACCTAAATTTTCAACACCCAAAACTTCAGGTTCTTCTGTTAATAAAGGCATTTTCTCTTTCATATTAGCACATGTAAGTTTAAGTATCTTCTCTACTTTCTCTAAATTAGACTCATAAGATACTGATAAGTCAACTACTGCAAGTGTTTTATCCAAACTATAATTAATTACTTCATTTATGTTTCTGTTTGGTATTATTTTTATTTCACCACTATAAGCTTGTATTCTAGTAGACTTAAGTCCCACTGATAATACTGTTCCAGTAAATGAATCTATCTTAACTAAATCTCCTACTGCGTACCAGTTTTCAAAAAGAATTGAAGTTCCTGCTAAAACATCCTTTAAGATATCTTGAAATGCTAAACCAATAACTAAACTTGCAACTCCAAGTCCTGTTACTAAGGCTGCTGTATTTACTCCGTAAACACTTAATAAAGAAAGTACTGCAAATATCCAAATAGCATACTTAATTATACTGCAAAGCAAACTTCTTATAGTACTTACCCTTCTTGAGTCAAATTTTTTATGTTTTTTAGATGGATTAAAGGTCTTTTTTACCATCATTTTTAAGACTTTCTCCAAAAAGAATGCTACTACTATTATAATTACTGTCATATATATTTCTTTTGCGATTGTTAATCCAAAGATTTTCATAATTGTTCTCCTATTCTACTTCTATGTTTAAGATTTCTAATATACGATTTAAATCTTCTTTGGTAACAAATGAAATCTTTATTTTGTTTCCTGATATTGCTACTTTAGTTCCAAGTTTTTCCTTCATTGCATCTTCTACGTATTTGTATTCTTTAGATTTTCTAGGTTTTGATGATGGAGCAGATCTTACATATGAGCTTTCATTTGTTAAAACTTCTAAATCTCTTACACTTAGGTTTTCACTTATAACTTTGTTTGCAAGATCTTCTATTTGTTCACTATTTTCTAATTTACTTAACACCCTTGCGTGTCCCATTGAAATTTTTCCATATAAAACCATATCTTGAACACTTAAAGGTAACCTAAGTAATCCAAGCATGTTAGTTATATGACTTCTTGATTTACCAAGCCTTTTAGCTAGTTCATCTTGAGTTAATCTAAGTGATTCTATTATTGATTTATATGCTTTAGCTTCTTCTATTGCAGATAAATCTTCTCTTTGTAAGTTTTCTAGTAATGCAACTTGCATCATTTCTTCATCAGAAAAATCTCTTACTATTGCAGGCACAGTTTTTAAACCAGCAAGTTCTGATGCTTTAGTTCTTCTTTCACCTGCAATTATGTTATATCCTTTAACTGATTTTTTAACTATAATAGGTTGAAATACACCATGTTCTTTTATTGATTCAGCAAGTTCTTTTAAGGATTCCTCATCAAAAATCTTTCTTGGCTGATAAGGGTTACTCATAAGCTCACTAATAGGTATTTCTACTATCTCATCTTTTGGAGTCTCCTCTACTATTTTTTCTTCCACTTGGTCAAAATCAAGCATTTCTGAGTTAAATAATTGCTCTAGCCCCATTCCAAGTGCTCTTCTTTTACTGTTTGTTTCTTCTTTCATCTTGTTCGATTACCTCCTTTGCTAAATTAAGGTATGCTTCGGTACCACGACTCATTGGATCATATGCAACAATAGGTTTTCCATGTGATGGTGCCTCAGTCAATCTTATTAATCTAGGAATTAAAGTATTATATACTCTTTCCTTAAAGAAACCTCTTATTTCCTCTACTACTTCTAATCCTAAGTTAGTTCTAGAATCAAGCATTGTTAAAAGTACCCCTTCTATTTCTAGTCCTGGATTTAACTTCTTTTGTGCAAGCATTATTGAATTTAATAATTGCATAATTCCTTCTAATGCAAAAAACTCACATTGAACAGGAATTAATACTGAGTTTGATGCCGTAAGTGCATTTGTTGTTAAAAGACCTAAAGATGGAGGACAATCAATTATAATAAAATCATATAAATTTCTTATTGGATCAAGTGCTAGACGAAGCTGCATGTTCTTTTGAAACGATGGATCTTGCTTTGCCTTTTCAATTAATTCAATATCTGCACCTGCCAAATTAATTGTTGCGGGTATTATGCTTAAATTCTTAAAATTTGTTTTAATAATTGCTTGATTGGTAGTACATCTACCTAATAATAAATCATATATACTCTTATCAACATCACCTTTATTTATACCAACACCAGTTGATGCGTTTCCTTGTGGATCTAAGTCAATAAGTAATACTTTTTTATTCTGAACCCCTAGTGAAGCTGCTAAATTAATACTTGTAGTGGTTTTACCTACACCACCTTTTTGATTTACTAATGCTATTACTCTTCCCACTTGCCTCACTTCTTTCTTATTTTTTATTATCTTTAACAATACCATTCTATCAAATAAATGATATTTTTTAAAGGGTTATTTATATTTAATTTTGATTACGTATCTTTTCTGCAAATTCTTTTATCTTTCTAAATCTATGATTTAAACAAGATTTACTTACGTTAGAATTTGTTTCTAAAGTTATTATTTTGCTTAATTCCAAAAGAGATGTTTCTGGATATCTAATTCTATACTCAGCACTTTCCTTTATTTTGTCATCAAGTAAGTCAAACATATCTTTTTCTTTTATATAATTTATATCTTTAATAAGTTTATTTGACGTTGCAACCATCTTTTCTACGTTTGCTTGCTCACAATTATTAAGACGGTTAGTCATATTTATCTTTTCACGGTATACCCTTATTTCTTCATAGTACATAACTCCGTTATATGCTCTTATAAGTCTTAGAAAATCACTTATTTTTTCAGCTTCTTTTATGTATATCATATAACCTTTTTTACGATGAAGTATCTTACTATTTAAATTGTTGTCATTTAAAAGTTTATTTAAAAAGTTAGCATACTCTGTATCATTTATTAAAAATTCCAAATGATATCTTGAAGTTTTTGGATCATTTAAACTTCCTGATACTAAAAATACTCCCCTTAAATATGCCCTTCTTAATTCTTCATCTGATAATAAAGACTCGCTAGGTATTCTAAGAAGCTCATTTTTTTCACTTACTATTCCTAAATCTCTAAGCACTTTTAATGTGTCTTTTTTAAGTTCAAGAACATAAATTTCGTTTTTCTTAAAGTTATAATTTTTTCTTAGAGATATATTAAGATTAATATCATATAAGATTTTAAAAAGTCCAAAAATACGGTTTGCAACAAATTTGTTTTCTGTTTGTATCTTTATGTTATATATTTTGATTTCTGCACTAGTTCTAATGATACCAGATAACTCTGACAAATACTCAGCCCTAGTACATTCTGTTGTACTTATTTCTTTTTTTATTTTACTTGAGAATGTCATCTTACCACCATCCTTAACTAGTATGATTATATCAGATAAAGATTTCTTTTTCAACATATCCAGGAGTTTTTAATAATTTATTTATATAAAAAAGTCCAATTTTCACATATTAGACTTTTATTTTTTTAAACTCTTAATTATAGAACTTGCTGCAAGTGCACCTTCACCAGTTGCTGTTACAACTTGATATAAACTTTTACTTATAACATCTCCTGCCGCATAAATAGATGAATTACTTGTTTTCATATCTTTATCCACTATTATTCCTAAATTATCTGTTTTAATATTTAAGTTTTGATAATATGCGCTAGATAATTCTTTTCCTATGCATACAAATATAGCATCAGCCTTTATTTTTCTATCATCATTTAAAATAACTTCTGTAATATGATTTTCATCACCTATTACCTCTTTTATGGTGGCATTTAATATAACTTCTACTTTTTCATCTTTAATTATTTCTTGTTCTTTTAAATCTGCTCTTAAAGGTGATCTATTAACTATGTATATCTTATTTGCAATATTACTCATATATTTAGCGGACTCCATAGCAGTATTGCCTCCACCTAAAACTATTACAGTTTTATTCTTATATAAGGCTCCATCACATATGGTGCAGTATGATATACCTTTTCCTTCGTACTTGTCTGAATTCTTACATAATAATTTTCTAGGAGTTTTACCAGATGCAATTAATATATATTTTGCATAATAATTGTTATTTTCACATATTACTTTGTATAAATTTTCATCTTTTTCTATATTAATTACCTTTTCTGTTTTAAGTATAATCTCTAACTTTTCAACCTGGGAGTACATTCTAAATGCTAAAGTTGTCCCATCTTCTTCGGTGTATCCTGGATAATTTTGTAATTTATATATTTCATTTAAAGTGCCACCCGGTGCCTTAGCTTCTAAAATAAGTGGTGATACGCCTGCTCTTTTTAAGTAAATAGAAGCAGCCATGCCTGCTGGACCTGCTCCTATTATTATTACGTCATAATTAACATTTGATTTCATTTTCTTTTGCTCCTACGTCATCATAATTTTTACATTTAAGTTTGGTTATTATAAACATAATAATGCCACCTATTATCATTAAAATAGAAACTAATTGAGCCATTTTTATTGAGCCTAGCATCAAACTATCCGTTCTAAGAGATTCAACAAAGAACCTTATTGTTCCGTATAAAATTAGGTACAACGCTGTGGTATTTCCTAATTTTGTATTTTTCATACTTCTAAAACCATACAATATGAAGAAGCATAGTAAGCAAAAGACTGATTCATAAAGAAACGTTGGATGATAGTAATGTGCACCTATATGCATTCCATCTATTATAAATTTTGGTAAATGTAAGTTTTCTAAAAATGCACGAGACACAATACCACCATGGGCCTCACCATTAAAGAAGTTACCCCATCTTCCAATTCCTTGAGCTAAGATAAGACCCGGAACTGATATATCAATCATCTTTAGAATATCAACGCCATATTTCTTACAATATACGATTAACGTTATTAATCCTGCAATTATTCCTCCATGAATAGCAAGCCCGCCATTCCATATCTTAACTACTTCTATTGGAGATGTGCTGTAATAATCTAAATTAAATAATACGTAGTATATTCTAGCGCCTAAAAGGCCAAATATCACGCACCAAAATATTAAATTCGTAACAAAACTTGTTGGAATATTATATCTTTTAGCTTCGTTATTAATAACAATACCCGCTAAAATAACTCCTAATAATATACATATAGAATACCACGTAATTGTAAGTGGTCCTAAACTAATTGCAACTGGATTCATATTATCTTTTACACCTTTCTATTAATGGTTTTATTATTAAATTCTCCATAATAACATTCATAACACTTATAAATATTGCCACTATAAACGGAGAAAAAAAGCCTGTTAGGTAGAAGTGTTTACCTAAAACTAAACTTACTAAAAGAAGTATAACTACGTTTATCACAAAGTAAAATAAACCAAGTGACATCCCAATAAGTGGCAGAGAAATTGTAACTAAAAACGGTTTTACAGTTTTATTTAAAATGTATATCAATACTGCTGCTATAAAACCATATAAGAAGTTTTCTACGTATAACGGTCTAAACAAATTTGATGTTATAAGTAAAACGATTGCATAACCAAACATATATATTAACCACTCTAAAAATAAATTTAATCTGTATTCTATTTCTTTACCATTTGTTTTTTTCTTTTTATTGGAATCAACAACTATTACCTTCATATAATCACCAACCTAATTATATCACACGTATATGTTTTTATATATAATTTTTTTCGTCAAAAAAAGAGCTTTAGCAAAGCTTCTATTTACCATTTAATTCTTCAACTCCTAGAGAATATGCGAATCTTATTAATGTTTCCTTCTTTTTTATATAATAATATCCCAAAGAAAAGCCCAAATTATTTGCAATAAATCTATCATCATAATTGTTTTCCTTATCTAAATATGTCCAGTATATTATCTTTCTTTCCTCAGTAGTTAACTTATTAAAAGAAAATCTTACATAATTAACAAAATTTATTCTTCTTTTTTGTTCTTCTTGCGATATTTTAATGTATGTTTTATCAACACTATTAAAATCTAGAGCATCTAAAAGATAAGAATCTCCTATGTTGCTAGATGAGCTGTTATCAACAGACAAACTATAATATATGTATTGTGATATTATTTGCTCAACGTTTTTCTTTGTTTTTGTCCAAGATATATTTACAGGTTTTAACATAATAACAGCTCCCTTCAATTAATATTTTATCATTCTTATAAAAAGAAAAGTTAATCTAAAAATTTTAAATAAATCATAAAAAAATAAAGTAAAGATAATCTATATCTCTACTTTATTATTATCCATAACTTTTTAAAACCCCCTGAAAATCTTTAAAATTTTCTTATTTATTTAATTCTCTTTTCAAATACTGACCAGTATAAGATTCTTTGCATTTAGCTACCTTCTCAGGAGTTCCTGTACAAACTACTTGTCCTCCTAAGTCTCCTCCTTCAGGACCTAAATCTATTATGTAATCAGCCACTTTTATAACATCAAGGTTATGTTCTATTACTACTACAGTATCTCCATTATCAACTATTCTATTTAAAATAACAAGTAATTTTTTTATGTCATCACTATGAAGACCAGTTGTTGGTTCATCTAGAATAAATACACTTTTTCCGGTTGGTTTTTTCTGAAGTTCTTTAGCAAGTTTAACACGAGAAGCCTCACCACCTGATAGAGTTGGTGCACTTTGACCTAACTTTATGTATCCTAATCCAACGTCCATTAAAACTTGTAATTTTCTTTTTATCTTAGGATGATTTTCAAAGAATTCTATAGCTTCTTCAACGCGCATTCCAAGTACATCATATATCGTTTTTCCTTTATATTTAACCTCTAAAGTTTCCTTATTAAATCTAGTTCCACCACATACTTCACAAGGAACATATACATCTGGTAAAAAGTTCATTGATATTTTTTTAACGCCATCTCCATAGCAAGCCTCACATCTACCACCTTTTACGTTAAATGAGAACCTTCCTTTTTCATATCCTCTTATTTTAGCTTCTTTTGTTTGCGCAAAAACATCTCTTATATCATCAAATACACCAACATATGTAGCAGGATTACTACGAGGAGTTCTACCTATTGGATCTTGTGTTATATCCATTACTTTATCTACGTCTTCTATACCTTTTATACTTCTATATTTGCCAGGAACCACTTTTGATTTGTATACGTTTAATGCTAAAGCCTTATACAAAATTTGGTTTACCAAACTACTTTTACCAGAACCTGATACACCAGTTACTAAAACAAGATTTCCTAAAGGAAATTTAACGTTTATGTTCTTTAAATTATTTTCCTTTGCGCCTTTTATTTCGATAAATTTACCATTACCCTTACGACGTTTTAAAGGTACTTCTATTTTCTTTCTACCACTTAAATAATCTCCTGTTAAACTATTAGTATTTTGCATAACTTCTTCTGGCGTTCCACATGCTACTATCCTGCCTCCATGCTCTCCTGCACCAGGACCTACGTCAACTAAATAATCAGCTTGTAACATAGTATCAGTATCATGCTCTACTACTATTAGTGTATTTCCAATATCCCTCATTTTTAATAATGAATCAATAAGTCTTTGGTTATCTCTTTGATGAAGTCCAATACTAGGTTCATCCAGTACGTATAAAACGCCCGTTAACTGAGAACCTATTTGCGTTGCAAGTCTTATTCTCTGTGCCTCACCACCTGACAAGGTTGATGCACTACGAGATAAGGTTAAGTATCCCAATCCAACATTATGCAAAAATTCTAGTCTTGACTTTATTTCCTTTATTAATAATTTTGCTATTTTTTCTTTTTCCTTGCTAAGTTTTAAATTATCAAAAAACTCATAAAGCTTATCAATGTTCATATCTGTTAAATCAATTATGTTTTTCTTATTTATTAGTACTGATAAAACACTTTTTTTAAGCCTTTTACCTAAGCATGTAGGACAAGTTAGTTCTACCATATATTTACCTAACCAATCCCTTATAAACTCACTATTAGTTTCAAAATATCTTCTTTCTAAGTTATTTAAAACACCTTCATAAGGCTCATAACTATTCATTACGTTTCCACTTCTAGTTTTAAAATTAAATTCTATAGCTTCTTTTGTACCACGAAGAATTATATCTAATTCTTTTTTAGTTAAATCCTTCATTTTTTTGTTCATATCTATGCCAAACTTATCGCAAACTATTTCTAGTTTCTTTATGTATATATTTTGGTCATCCATACCAGAAAGTGGCTCTATCCCGCCTCTTGCTAGAGTCTTTTCCTTGTCAGGAATTATCAGTTGTTCACTTATCTTTTGCTTAAATCCTAAACCTTTACAATCAGGACAAGAACCATAAGGAGCATTAAATGAAAACATTCTAGGTTCAAGTTCTTCTAAAGAAAAATCACAGTGTGGACATGCAAATGACTCACTCATAACAATGTCTTCTCTTCCAGGGATGGAAACTACTGCTTTTCCTTTAGATAATTTGCAAGCAAGTTCTAGGGCTTCATATATTCTGCTTCTTGCTTCTTCCTTTTTAATTACCCTATCTATTACAACTAATATGTTGTGTTTCTTATTTTTATCAAGAGTTATTTCTTCACTTAAATCCTTTACTTCATCATCTATTTTTACCCTAACATAACCATCTTTTCTTAAAGAATCTAATAAATCTTTAAATGTTCCTTTTTGACCATATATAACCGGTGACATAATAATTAATTTTGTTTTATCTTCCTCATTCATTATTTGCGTAGTCATCTCTTCTATCGATTGACTTGTTATTGGAATATTATGATTAGGACAATATGGAACTCCTATACGCGCAAATAAAAGTCTAAAATAATCATATATTTCTGTAACCGTTCCAACCGTTGACCTTGGGTTATTATTAGTAGTTTTTTGATCTATTGAAATAGATGGAGAAAGACCTTCTATTGAATCTACATCTGGTTTTTTTGTTCCTCCTAAAAACTGCCTTGCATAAGCAGATAAGCTTTCTACATATCTTCTTTGTCCTTCAGCATATATCGTATCAAAAGCAAGGGACGATTTACCACTTCCTGATACACCTGTCATTACCGTTAGTTTATTCTTTGGTATTTCTATATCCACGTTTTTTAAATTATTTTCTCTTGCACCTTTTACTATAATTTTGTCCACTTAAATCACCTTCAGTTTAATATTCTATCATAAAATTATTAAATTTATACATCAATTATATCAAACAAATGTACTTATGGCAATGATAAGAAAAAAAGCTATGTAAAACATAACTTTTCTAATCCATTGAAACATCAATAATTTTAAATTCAGCTGATTTCATTTGTTCTAATTTTTCCGACGAAACTAAAGTAAATATTTTAAAGTCTTGCGTTTGACCAGAATTCAAGTCATTTGCATAAACATAATCATCATCTATTCTTTTTCCAGTATTATCTACTGCTTCTATATGTATAGTGAATGATTTTTTCTCTTTAGATTTATTTGTTACTGTAACTACAAGTTCAGAATCTGAATAACCATATTCATCGGTTGTAACATTTAATTTTCCAATATTAACGTCAACATCTTTTTTTAATATTTCTTCTGTGTTATCACCCGTCATATTATCCAAATCTTTACCAACATCATCTAGCGACTTTGACCAACTATTTTGAAGTGATAGCGTTATTACAACAGATAATATACCTAATATTAATCCTACAATTGCCTTTGCCTTGCCTGACTTTTTAACTAATGAAACTATCGCAAAAATAACAGATAAAACACCTAATATAAATGAAACATTATTAACTATGGGTATAAATGATAAGCAAATTCCAATTATTCCTAATACCATTGACGCAACTGAAAATCCTGTTTTTTTCTCTTCTTTCATAGCACTACTTACTCCTTTCTACATATTTACAGAATAATTATTAAGATACTGCATATAATAAATATAATCTGTATATGTATATATTATAAATCATATATCTATAAAATACAAATACTTTTTATAAAATTATTTTAGAAATATAGAAAGAAGTAGTATTATGAAGAATTTAAAAGAATTAAGACAAAAAAAGAATATAACTCAAATAAGACTATCAATAGCTGCCGAGGTATCACAAGAAACAATAAGTGCATATGAAAGTGGAAAAGCTCTTCCTAGTGCTGATACATTAATTAAGCTTGCAGACTTTTTAGATACTTCTGTTGATTATTTGTTAGATAGAACAAACATAAGTACTCCAATAAGATTAAAAGATACTACTTGTAATGATGAATTAATATATGAATTTGATAAACTTAGTGATAATCAGAAAAAAGATGTTATTTGGTATTGTAAAAATATTAAAAGTAGAGATAAGTAAAATCTCTACTTTTTAACTAACTTTCATTTCAAATATAATATCACGAAGTTCCATAGCACGTTCAAAGTCTAATTCTTTTGCAGCTTTTTGCATTTCTTCTTCTAAACCTTTAATTATTTTTTCAGTTTCTTTTACATCTTTTATATTACGTTTATTAGTTTTTTCTCCTGCTTCATCATTTACCGTTACTACATCCATTATCTTTTTCTTTATTGTTTTTGGAACTATGTTATGTTCCTTATTATATTTAATTTGAATTTCTCTTCTTCTTTTCGTTTCGTCTATAGCAGTTCTCATCGCATCGCTTATTAAGTTAGCATACATAATTACCCTGCCTTCTGCGTTTCTAGCACATCTACCTATGGTTTGAATTAAACTTCTATGACTTCTTAAGAATCCTTGCTTATCTGCATCTAAAATAGCAACTAAACTAACCTCAGGAATATCAAGACCTTCCCTTAAAAGGTTAATACCAACTAAAACATCATATTTGCCTTCCCTTAAATCGTGAATAATTTTTAGTCTTTCTAAGGTTTTAACTTCACTATGCAAGTATGCTACTTTTATATTTAAATTTTTTAAGTAAGAAGTTAATTCCTCTGCCATACGAATTGTTAATGTTGTAACAAGTGTTCTATCACCTTTTTCTATTTGCTTTTCTATTTCTTCTATTAAATCATCAACTTGGTTTTCTTGTTTTCTAACCTCTATTAATGGATCTAAAAGTCCAGTTGGCCTTATTATTTGTTCTACTACCTTGTTATTTACTTTTTGTAATTCTTCATCCCCAGGAGTTGCAGATACATATATTACCTGATTTATTTTTTCTTCAAATTCTTCGTATTTAAGTGGTCTGTTATCTAGTGCTGATGGAAGACGAAATCCATAATCTACAAGCATTTGTTTTCTTGCTCTATCCCCATTATACATTGCCTTAACCTGAGGTAATGTTACGTGTGACTCATCTATTACCATTAAAAAATCATCAGGAAAAAAGTCCAAAAGACAAGTTGGAGTTGCACCCTCTGGTTTTAAAGCCAAGTGTCTAGAATAGTTTTCAACGCCAGAACAAAAACCTGTTTCTGCAAGCATTTCAAGGTCATACTTACACCTCTGTTCCAGGCGTTCAGCCTCTAATAATTTGCCGTTTTCTCTAAAATAAGCTAATCTTTCATCTAATTCTTTTCTTATGTTTACGATTGCTTTTTTTAATTTTTCTTCACTTGTAACAAAGTGTGATGCTGGCATAATTGAAATGAATTTTTTCTCACCTACTACCGCGCCTGTTAAAACATCAAACTCTGTTATTCTTTCTATCTCATCACCAAATAATTCAATTCTTATTCCATGGCTTTTTTCGTAAACTGGTATTACTTCGATAACGTCCCCTTTAGCTCTAAACATGCCTCTTGCTAAATCTATGTTATTTCTTTCATACATCATATCAACTAGTTTTGATAGGACTTCATTTCTATTTATTTCTTCTCCTACCTTTAACGTTAACATATGTTTTTCATATTCTTCTTTATCTCCAATACCATATATACAAGATACCGATGCTACTACTATTACATCTTTTGAATTAATTAGTGATGATGTTGCATAATGCCTTAATTCATCTATCTCATCATTTATTGAAGAGTCTTTTTCTATATAAGTATCACTTGAAGGTACATATGCTTCTGGTTGATAATAGTCATAATACGAAACAAAATAGCAAACCTGATTATTTGGAAATATTTCCTTAAGTTCAGAGTAAAGTTGACCTGCAAGCGTTTTATTATGTGCGAGTACTAATGTTGGTTTATTAACCTCTTTAATAACGTTTGCTATTGTAAAAGTTTTACCAGTTCCTGTTGCTCCTAATAAAACTTGATATTTCTTACCATCTTTTATCCCCTTAGAAAGCTCTTTTATAGCTTCTGGTTGATCACCTGATGGCTTAAATTTTGACACTAAATCGAACATAAATAACCTCCTTGCCCTGTCTTAAAAATTCAGCAAGCAATACTAATAACATTAAATAAATTCTATTAACTTATTCTAACACTTATTTTATATGTAATCAATAAGAATTACTTAGATTATAATAATGTGCTATACTATTATTATATAAAATGTTAATTCAAAGGAGACGTTATAATGAACGAGAATAAAAGACTAAAATTTTTGTTTGAAAAAAGATATGAAGCTGATTTAAAGCTAGTAAAAAATATAAATAGTAGAATAACACCTGATATAGTAAAAATTAGTGATTTATCATTTATAGATGAGTATTATAATGGGATATTTTATAGATTTGCAAAAAAAGAAAAGAAATATAATTTTGAAATAGAGCCACTTTCAAATGAAGATAAAAAGATGTTTGAAAAATATATTAATGAATACAAAGATACTGCTAAAGGACGCGAACTTATAATATATTTTAATATGCTAAAACTTGCTATTGATACTGTTTTAATATATTACAATACTAATGGAACAAAGAAAAGCGTAGAAGAAGTAATAAAATATATAATTAAAGAATAATTTTTCTATTTGATCTATTTAAAAAAATTAGCTCATGTAGTTATGAGCTAATTTTTATTATATGATGCAACAAAATGTGTACCATGATATATCTTTACCTTACTACCCGGTTTATAAATCTTCCCATCGCCAGTATTATACCAACCTTTGAAATTTTTCGTTTTCTTAGGTTTTTCTAACGTATAATAACTATTTTCTTTCAGTAAATATTTTTCTTTATTTTTACTTGTTACTTTATCATCTGATGTTGTTACCATCCAATATCTTTTTTTGTTTTTAGTTATTGGATCTAATACCATTTCTTTATTTAATAATAAATCGGTAAACACAGATTCAAATTCTTCTTTAGTCATATAATTATACTTAATTATAACCGCTCCATCTTGTGCTCTTAAGCCATGGAACAAGTAATACGGAATAAATTTATAATCTTCATAGTTTAAGAATGTATTATTCTTTATAACTTCTTGTCTTCTTGAAGACCAAACAGCATTTTCCTTAAACTCATAAAAATTAACTAGTCCTGTTCTTCCATCTGATGTTAATACATCGTTTGCAATTATATCATAGTATTTTGTTGATACAACGTTATAATAATCAATCGATTTATTTACCTTTTCTATATTAGTTACAGAAACACTTTTGAGCTTGTAACCTCTCTTAGATTTTACTGTTTTTAGTATGTTAGTTCCAACGTGAAATGTATTTTCATCTGTTACATCAACATATCTATTGTCATCAATACTAAATAAAGAATGTTTATCGATCGTTGTTAAAGAAGTACCATCACTAAATGTTATTACTTGATAATTACTAGACAAATTACCTTTTTCAATCCAAATAGGATATTCAGGAGTAAATGTACCATTTTCATGATTATATACCATTAGTAAATCATCATATCTAATATTTTCTATGTTCTTATATTTGCCATTTGCAAGTAATATTTTTGTTCCTTTAGCAAGGCAAGCAGTTCTTGCTGCTGTTGCAGTAATAACTAGATCACCTGTCACTTGATTTATTGTTATAGTATATTTATCAGCATTCGTTGAATAATCTTTAAAAGTTTTACCATCTGACGTAACTGAAGGAACAGAATTATATTTATAGTTATTATCCGGTTTTAAAGTAGCTGTAAATGACTCACCCAAATTAGCCTCATTAGGTCCTGCAACACTAATATTTGTAACATTATATGTTATTGTTCTTTTCCATCTCATTTCTTTTGTAACAGATTTTCTTGCATTGGTTGTTGATGTTGAAGAAGATGAAACATAAGTTTCTCCTGAATTTTCAGCTTCGTCTATACCATAAACTACAGCATAATAATTTCCTTGTGCTTGATTTTTAAATCTATAGGTGGTATCTGAATTACCAGTGTTTCCGGTTGTAACAAGAGTTCCCGAATCATTATAAAGTAAAACAACATAATTAGTTACTGGAGACTCATTTTTATTATCTAAATTAGACCAAGTAACATCAATTGATCCAACTTCATATACGATATCAACTGATACTGTCCCTATTTGAGGAGGTGTTGTATCAACATAGCCACTTGTTGTATTTGTTTTTATTTTTATTTTTCCAAAATCTAATGTAATATCATTATAACTTAAACTAAAGTTTGTTTCATATTCTGTTTTGTAATATGTAACATCTGACTTTTTGGATAAATAAACAGTTATTTCTTCTTCAGTATGAGCTTTTATAGAAAGAGAACTTAAAGAATTTCCATTAATATCAGTTAGTTCAAATTTAGTATTATCTATGTTGAGATTATAATTGATTGCAGAATCTCCATTATTCATTACCTTAATTTTTACGGCTTCTTTAGTTTTATTAGTTAAATCAACACTATTTGTATATGAAAGTGCGGAAAACTTACCGGAATCTTCAAAATTAAAGTTCATTTTCAAATCATAATTACCTGTACTTGCACCGTTTCTATACTTATAAGTTAACGTATATGTTGTACTATCCCCAGGGAACAAATACTCACCGGAAGAAAGACCATCCGTAAGTTCATAATTAATAACATTTTTAGTTGATGTATCGCTATTATAAGTTTCTCCTGTATACTTTTGAATAGAATCCGTACCATTTGCAATAGTTACCTGATATGTTATATATGAATATTCATTAGAAGGAAAATTTATATTAGTATCCAAAGTAGTTCCATTTGTTATGGGAAGTTCATTTTGTGAACATCCGTTTATGTCAATTATTTTTACTTCTTCGATAAATAATTCTGGTATTTTTACAGCACTCGCACTACCCTTTATTTCAAGCGAGGCCTTTGAAGCTGCATAACCTATATTCAATAAAAATATAGTTAATATAAGAAAAATTGCCCACTTCTTACTATCACTATATTTTTTTCGTGCCTTTAAAAATTTATCTTTAACTTTCATGTTTGCATCCTTGCTCAATTACATTACTAATTGAATAATAATAGATGTACACTAGTCCAGAATTTGTTGGAACAACAAAGGCACTTCTTGTTTTTGTTTCATCCTGGCAAAATAATATAGGTGAATTACTTGAATTTCTTACCTCAAATAAATCCTCAAACTCTTCAACTAATACAATTTGGAATTTTTCATATTTTAACTCCGTTTTAATCTTAGATATATATTGACCATAATTATTAAAAATATTTTTTAGTTTTTTATTATATATAGTTAAAGTGCTTCTAGTTCTTTTTGAATATCTAATAGTTCCTACCAAAACACCTAAATCAATGAATAATAAAACTATGCCTAAAATAAGTAATTTATTATTTAATACTGATTCTTCTCTACATTTTAATAACTTGTTTGTAGAATTATTTAATTTATAATTCATGTCAATATTAACAGTGTTTGTTGTTAATGGGACGTTCATACTAATAACTGCGTTGTCTGCTAAAGAAGAATCAAATTCTTTACATTCCCCTTCAATTCCAACATACATACTTAAAGTGACATTACTTTTAACATTTGATAAGTTATATCTCTTAATAAACGTATTTACTATATTGTTATAGTAATTATAATCCAAATTAACAGTTTGATCTATTTCAAAAGCATGATTAACAGGATCCTTGAAATATTGTTTTTCAACTACTTTATCAACCTTTTTATATAATGGTTTATCATTAGTATCTAAAACCTGAACAGTTGCTTCTACGTAATAATAATATGAATAATCAATTTTCTCATCGATTGATAATTTGTAATTAAAATCTGCCTCCACATAATCAATTAGGCTTGCAATATATTGATTGTTTTTACCTAGATATCTTCCAAAATAATCATTTTCTTTTAAATATACCTTATAATCTAAATCACTTTTTTCATCATAATGAATGTAGTAATTCTTCTCACTATTTATAGAGATAAAAATTATGCTTATAGCTGCAAGTAAAACAGCTATTACAACAAATATCAAAATAGCAATAGTTCTTGTTCTTTTTTTTGTTTCTTGCATAACTTTGCTTATTTGTTTTCTGTCCATAACTTTACCTCCTTTTTAAATTTTAATTACATTAATTAAATAAATTTCTTATCCATATAGATGGGTATCCGATATATTTTATCCTATAGTGAACTATCCCTTGAATATCCTTTTGATAAACATACCCATTATCTTCTACTTTATTTTTATCTCCTTTTGTTATATAAACGTATTCATCATTGAATAAGCCAACTTGTGTGATTCTATGGACTATATTTCTTTTGCCTCGTTTAAATATAATAATGTCACCTATTTCTAACTCCTGACCATTAAATTTTTCGAAAAAAAGCAATATCTCCTTTGTTTAAAGTTCCAGTCATAGAACCACTTCCAATTGTTAAAATACCATATCTAAATTCGCAAGATATTAAACCTGCCATAATAATTACTAATATAAGTATAATTATTGATGAAATACTTATTTTAGGCTTTACCTTTAATGCTTCTTGAAACGTTACCCTATCATACATATAAGATAATATGAAGTAAAAAATAAGCGGAATCACAATTCTTGCAATTGCCCTAAATAAAATATACATATTAGGAACGATAGGCAACATGTAATAACATAACGTTGTTAATAATCTATAAACAAGTATTGGTTTATATCCATATTTAACTACCATATCATCAAACACAATATTACTTACCAGACTAGGAAAAAACGTTATTCCTAAAAATTCTAATACAGAATCCAAACTATTAAAATTCACGTTTGAGCCAAATAAAGTCACATCAAATAGTACAAACATAGTAATACTAAGTATTCTTATTAAATTGTTTTTTTCGAATTTTACTGATATCATATATCTTAACAATTCAATAACTACTAATATTAATATAATAGGTAAAATAACGGTTAAAAAACGGTTAAAACTCATACTAATAGCATTCTTAGAAAAGCCCTCTAAAAAGCCGGTTAAAAGATATAAAACTATTTGCACAATTCCTATAAGTAACATTGTAATAGTTACCTGAATTCTTGCATAAGTTTTGTCTTTTCTAAATTTAAAGAAGATAAAACTTAACAAAAATATAATTATAAATATGGGTAACAATTGTAATTTTGCACTAATATTTAGCACAAGAAGATTAAGGAGAAGAAATACTATTACAAATGCAAAGTATATATAAGCCGAATCTCTTCTTTTAGCCATAATATACCTCCTCCTTAACTAATTTCTGCCAAATATTATTTTTCTTCAGCTGCTACACCAGTTGCTGTAATTTTGAATGATTTTGGTGCCTGTGCAGCTGTATCATCAGCAAAAGCTTTTTTTAGTGTAACTTTAACTGTTACAGTAGTTGTTGCACCTGGAGCAACACCATTTGCACCACCTGTTACTTCAACATTATAATGATCTGCATCTTCAATAGCAGATGATACTTTTGCTGTAATGTCAGCGTTTACATCAGTACTTTTGTTTATGATAGTATAAGTTGCTTCTGCATAATCATTAGCGTTCTTTAATCCAGAAACAGTCATTGTAGCATCAGCATTTCCATCAGTACCATAAGCACCTGAAGCAACTATTGTAGCACCAGCGCTCTTTTCGGTTGTTATAGTAGCATCTGTTTTAAACTGAATATCAAAATCTGTTGCAACAGCGCTTGCAGTACCAGTAATATTTACTGCGTCTTGTGATGCTGCAAAACCAACACCAATAGCTACTACAAGTAGTATTACTAAAGCTATTAATCCTTTCTTTTTCTTTTGATTCACGTTATTCACCTCCTTTTGTATGAAATATTGAAGACATTTAATGCTTCTTTTAGATAACCACTAAACTACTTAGACCCGGCTATCCTACTATAAAAATATACCGAAAAATTCGACAAAAATCAATATTTTTCTTGACGTAAACATTAAAAAAGTCAAGTTTAAAAACTTGACTTTTTTAGACTTTTTTATCTATTGTAATAGCTCTGTCCTTTTGATGGGAATACTATAGCATTTCTTGGATTAAATGAGTGTCCTATAAAACCATTGTTTCCATAATATGAATAATAGTCAGCATACCACCTACCATTTGCTAATCCTAAATGTAAGTGCGGTCCTGTTGAATTACCGGTATTTCCTGATTTTCCTATTACAGTATCTTTAGTAACTATTTGTCCAACCGATACATTAAACGCTGATAAGTGACAATAATAAGATGTATAATATCTGCCATTTATTAAATGGTGAATTATTATTTGGTTGCCGCCGCCGCTATTACTTCTTATTGTTTTTGCAACATAGCCTGGTGCTACTGCATAAACGGTTGTTCCAATAGGCGTTGAAATATCAATTGCAGCATGTAAATTAGGCTTTCCATATAACGTTCTCCAACCATATTCACTTGATATTCTTCCAGAAGACGTTGGTCTATAAAAAGTTGTTCCAGAAGGCAAATAACTGCCGCCACTTCCTCCTGATGAACCATTATTTTTATGAGAATATTTCCTATTTAAACAAGATGTTTGAGTTTCGCTATCCTTACAACCTAATCCCTCAAGATATTTAATGGTGTTTTTCATCTCTTTGATAGACTCTTCCTGAGAATGTCCCTCATCATTTAAACTTGCTTTAGTCTCGTTTAACTTAGCTACTTGTGTATTAAGTTCAGATTGTAGCGAAGCAAGTTCATCTTTTTTACTAGCTAACTCGGTTTTTATTTTATCATTTTCCTTAATCATACTATTCATTTCTTCTACTACTTTTTTATTATAGTTAGAAATTTGTTCAGTAATAGATAAACGATAAATTAAATCCGTCAAACTTTCTGCACCCATTATGTATTCAAGCATTGATGAACCAGAAGATGAAACCTGATAATAACGCATCAAATCTTTTGTTTCGTTATTCTTTTTATCTATGTCTTTTTCTAGTTGCTCACTTTCTTTAGTTTTCTTATCTATATCGCTATTAATTTTTTCCATTTGAGAATAAATTGAATTAATTCTACTATTGGTATTATCTATGTCTTTTTGGTTTTGAGCTTTCTTATTATTTGTATCTTCTAATTGTTTTTGAATTTTATTTAGTTCAGTTTTCCACTGCCCTAGTGTTTTTTCCTTTGCATTTACTGTTGTAATTGGTATTAAAAGTAATATAAATAGTAATAAACTATATCTTAATATTTTCTTCATTATATCTTTAAGTACTTCCTTACTGCTCTATAACTACCAAACATACCAACAACAACACCTAATCCTAACAATATTAATGATACCCAGTATATAAATGGTTCTGCTGGAACTAATTTAACAAATGGTGAGAATAATTGTCCATTAAAATGTTTATATAGTGCTGAGTACCCATATAAAGTTGCTGCAATAGGTATTAATGCTCCTATAAATCCTAGACAAAATCCTTCAATTACAAATGGTTGCTTAATTGAGAAGTTAGATGCTCCAACAAGTCTCATTATTTCTATTTCTCTTTTTCTTGAGAAGATAGTTATTTTAATTGTGTTAGTAATTAAGAATAAGGTTACAAAAACTAATGCTATCATTGCAATTATCATTGCTTTTTCTAAAACTTTAAATACTTTAAGAAGGTTTTCTACCATTCCTTGTCCATATCTTACATCTTTAACTAATCCTAATTCTTTTACTTGCTCTGCGGTTTTTGATATTTTTTCAGTATCTTTAACTTTAACTAGTAACGTATCATATAAAGGATTAGTATTATCTGACCAACTATCTATAATTGCAGAAAGCGATTCAGAAGTATCTTTCATTTCATCTGCTATTTGTGTTTTAGTTTGATGTTCAACAGATTCCACGTTTTTATATGATTCTATGTTTTTCTTTAAATCTTCTATTTGTTCATTTGTTGCACTTGTATCGATAAATGTTACTATCGTAAAGTCTTCTTTAACTAATTTAGTCATATTTTCTACGTTGTATGATGCTATTAGCGCTATTCCTACTATTAGTAATGTAATTGTAATACACGAGATAGATGCAATTGATAAGCTCAAGTTTCTTCCTACGCTTTTAAATCCATCCCTTATGTTTCTTCCAAGTATTCTAATTGCTTTCATAATGAGTATAACTTCCTTTCTCATAATCTTTTACAAGTTTTCCATTGTCTAATAAAACGACTCTTTTCTTCATCTTATTAACCATTTCTCTATCATGAGTAGCCATTACAACGGTAGTACCTAAATCGTTAATTTTCTCAATTACTTTCATAACTTCTAAACTTGTATCTGGATCTAGGTTACCTGTTGGTTCATCACAAATCAAAAGTTTTGGAGAGTTAACTATTGCACGCGCTATTGCAACACGTTGTTGTTCTCCTCCTGACAATTGGTTTGGATAACTCTTGGTTTTTGATTTTAAACCAACTAAATCAAGAGCCTTTAATACTTTTCTTTTTACCTCATTAGTTGGAAGACCATATATTTCAAGTGCAAAAGCTACGTTTTCATATACGGTTAGTTTTGGCAATAATTTATAATCTTGAAACACTATTCCAATTTTTCTTCTTAATTTATAAACCTTATTATTTTTTACTTTTGCAACGTTTATACCACCAACATAAATTTCTCCATTAGTTGGTCTTTCTTCACGATATAACATTTTTATAAGGGTAGATTTACCTGAACCTGATGCCCCTATTACAAATACGAACTCACCTTTTTTTATATCAAGGTTCATATCATACACAGCGTTTACACCATTTTTGTATGTTTTTTCAACATTTCTAAATTTAATAAATTCCATATTACTGCACCTTCCTTTAATTCTTTTTTTATTAGATAATACTTGTATTACCCGTGTATATACCAGATGTTTGATATGCATCTGTTACTAATATTACTGCTTTTGGATCAATTTGTGTTACTCCACTTTTTAACTCAAAGTAATCACCAGTTGGAACAACACACATTATTAATTGATCTTTTTTATTTGTATAACCACCTCTTGTTTCAATTAACGTTATACCTAAATTTAATTCGTTTAATAAATAATCACAGACTAAGTCATCTTCATTTGTTGTAATATAAACAGCTTTATTATTAGATATTCCAATTACTACTTTATCAACCATAATATTAATTAAATATAATACTATTAATGCATAAAGCACTCTTGTCCATCCGAAGAAGAAGCCACCTGCTAAAACAATAAGTCCATCAGTCATTAGCATAGAAGTTCCAATTGAAACTTTAAAATATCTTGCTACTATTTGATTTAATATATCAGTTCCACCAATTGTAAATCCACTTTTAAATATAATACCAGATGCAGTACCTACACACACACCGCCTACTATTGATATTAAAAGTAAATTATCGTTTGAAATATGAATATAATCTCCTATATTTGCCGTAAATTTAACAAATAGTGGAAATAAGACTGAACCTACAACTGAATCTAGAGTTTTTCTTTTTCCTAATAATAACAAACTTAAAATTAGGAAAAAGACGTTTAAGATAAGTATCATAACATAAGGATCTATTATCTTTTGGGTAATTATTGATATACCACTTGCACCACCAAATACTATGTTATTCTTAAAGAAGAATAAATTATATGCTGCTGCATAAATTGCGGTACCAATAATTAGAAATACATATCTTTTAAAGAGGTTTGCCTTTTCTATCATCGCTAATACTTTAGAATCTTTTTTACTTCTAATTTTTCTTATTAGTCTCATTTATTTTTTCTCCTTTTAAATTACTTTCTATAAATCCGTCTAAATTACCATCTAAAACTTTATTAACATTAGATGTTTCATAACCTGTTCTATGGTCTTTTATCATTGAGTATGGATGAAGTACATAACTTCTTATTTGTGATCCAAATTCTATTCCACTATGGTCACTTTTCATAGAATCTATTTTTTCTTTTCTCATTTTTAGTTCTATTTGATAAAGCTTACTTTTTAAAACTTTAAGTGCTGTTTCTTTATTTTTTATCTGACTTCGTTCGTTTTGACAAGTAACTACTATTCCAGTTGGTATATGAGTTACCCTAACAGCAGAATCAGTTGTATTTACTCCTTGTCCCCCGGCCCCACTACTTCTATATACGTCTATTCTAACGTCGGAATCTTTTATTTCTATATCTATATCGTCGTCAAATTCTGGTATAACATCAACTGCTGCAAAAGAAGTATGACGCCTGTTATTTGAGTCGAACGGAGATAATCTAACTAGCCTATGAACCCCTTTTTCGTTTTTTAAATACCCGTAAGCATATGCTCCTTTTACAATGTACACAATACTTTTTATTCCGGCCTCTTCGCCTTCTTGCTCATCTATTACTTCATATGAATAATTTTTTTTATCAAAATATTTTGTGTACATTCTAGAAAGCATCATTGCCCAATCACAACTTTCCGTACCACCTGCCCCGGCGTGTATTTCAAAAATGGCGGCATTATTATCAAATTTTCCAGATAAATATGTAAGAGTTTCTTGCTTTTCTAACTCTATAGTAGAATTTTCATATAATTTTTCAAATTCTTTTTTTAAAGCAGAATCTAAGGTATTTTCATCAAACTCTTTAAACTGATTTAAAGTATCTATATTTTCTTTCAACTTAATAATAGGATTAATAATCTCATTTAATTCACTCATTTTTTTAGTTAGTTTTTCTGCATTCTTACTATCATCCCAAATATTTGGTTCTGATAATTTTTCATTTAGTTTTTTTATCTCTTTTTGTTTTTCTTCTACCTCAAAGAGACCTCCATATTTGATTAAACTTTCTATTTAATATTTCTATATCTTTATTTGTAATCTCCATATAATCACCTATTGTAATTATAACACATTTTTTTTCTTATTTAAATCCATTACAAAAAAAACATAATATTTTTTAACATTTTAAATTCTATTAAAATTTTTAAACCTTTAATACATAAAAAATATAAATAAATTATAACCAACGAAAATTTCTTTTAAAATATCTAGAATATGAAATTATATTTTTTTAAGAAAAATTATCATAATTAAATTTGACCATTATATTTATACAATTTTTTTGTTATTGGTGAATATTCTACTTTGGATAAATCTTTTTCTTTTTTATAAGAAATATACTTTGTTAGATACATACTTTGCACAAGCATTTGATAATCATCTAATATTTGGTCTTCAAATTTGGAATCAATAGTGATAATTCTACTATAATATTTTTTCAATTCTTCTAGCATGATTCTGTCAAATTCAGTATTTCTATTATAATAAATAGCTACATTATTATAATTAATAGCAAGTGTACTCCTACCGTGACAATAAGAATATTTATCATGAACTATTGGTATTCCAATTCCGGATTCAACCATAGTTGATTCTAAATATTTTGATGCCACACTTGTATCGTAACCACTAAATATTTCGTATATATCACTTTCTAAATCAAATTCAAATGATGATTCTTCTATACAATCTAATATCAAATTTTTTTGTCCATTTAAATAATAGTCCATCAATATGCTTACCGGAATTAATGTAGCACCAACAGAAATAAAACTATTTTCTTTTGGAATATTAGTATTATATTTTAAATAAGTTACATCACTATCATTAAAAGAGTTGTTGGATAATAGATATTTTTTTAACTGATTTTCAAAAGATAATTCAACTCCGTAATTATTTCCGCTGTAACTACATGATATAACATTTTTAAATGCTTTATTATTTTGATATAAGAAGTCTCTTGGCTCACTATTTATTGAAACTATACCGTTTTTAGCATTAATAACCTTTGCTCCAAATTCACTAACCACACTTGAGCCTCCAACACCACTAAATAATGTTGGACCACTTAATTTAGATAATTCTTTTCTAATAAATTTCAAATCAGTAGATTCTAATGAATCAATAACTCTTTCTTTTAAAATATCAAAATTAACTTGCATATTTTTTTGATAATATTTTTTGAATTGATTATAGTCTATTACTGGCACATTATCATCTTTTTCACCAATTTTACAACAGTAACAATCTCCGTTATCAAAAATTTCATAAAATTTTTCATTGTATTTTAGCAAATAACAAAATGTATTTTTAAATGTAATCCCATTTTTAAATCCATATTTATTAATTTGATCAAACAAAGTTGATATATAACCAATAAAAATAAGGTCTTTTTCGCTTAAAAATTCTCTACCGTTGTGCAGAAAATAGCAATCGTCAAATTCCCCATATTGTTCAATAAAAATATTAATCCAATTAATATATTCATCATTTAATATCAGTTTTATAAATTTTTTATTTTCCATAATAATTCTCCTTTTAAGTTAACTATAACTTAAAAGGAGGCAATATTTCGTCTACTCATATTTTTCATCTAATAATTCACAATTTATTATTCTTTTCAATTCAAAATGTCTAATATCTTGTCTCATTTCACAAAATGCTGCACAGTACCAACCATTTTGAAACAAAAACATTTCAGCAGGATATATAATTCTTTGATTTTCACCCTTACCATAAGAATAATACAATAATTTAACTTTTCTTTTTTCTTTTATGGCTCTTGTTAACAAATTGTATTTTTTTCCAGTTTCTTCTTTTAAATTTAACTCTTTTTCTTCTTGTTTGCTCCCTATATAAACTCCTTTTATTTTATCTTGAAGCATAATTAATTCTTCTTTTATCTTCTTATCTTTTTCTTTTAATATATATTTATCTAATAATTTTGTATCTTTTAATTTAAATTTTCTAATTGGCATACGAATCTGCTGATTTAATACATATCCTCCATATGGTCCCATAATTGTATCTACATAAATTCCTGCTTTTTCTAAATCTTCTTTATAAACTCTAATCATCCTTTCTGATACTTCAAGCTCTTTAGAAAGTTCATTAATACTATATTTTTTTCCGTTTTGTAACAATTCTAGCATTGTTATAACATTAGATACTTTAGACATAAAATCACCTACATTCATTATATCATAAATTATAAAAAGACTAAGAATAAATCTTAGCCTCTTATTGCATCAGATAGTAATAAATATTAATTTTTAGAGAATTTTTTATTGAAACATTGCAAGTTTTTATTCAACAACTTATCTAAGACAAAAGACATTCCTAAAATTACCTAAATATTGTAATCATAGAAAAACTCGCAAGCCATTTATTTATAAGGCTTTGCGAGCCTACTTTCCACAGCATTGTTTGTATTTTTTTCCTGAGCCACATGAACTTTGTACTCCCATATTATCTGTATTATTTGTATTTATAATATTACCTGTATTTCAGGCTTTTCCAGACTAGGTAACATCTATATTATTTGTATTTATGATATTACCTGTACTATAAGTATTTCTCTAACGTGTACATATTGTGGACAGTGTCCACATCCGTTCACTTGCTACAATTATATAAAATATATTATTTAGTGTCAACCCTGGTCTTCCATAATTTTATCTACAGACAATTCTTTTATCAAATTAATGTCATAATCGTTTAAACACTCATTATGTTCGACAAAAAAAGATTCTTGTTTATTATCTCCTATATTATAAGTGAATACTGATATAAAAACTTCATCATAATTTTGATTAAATTTTTCATTACTTTCTTCAAATTGTTTAAATTCCATACCATCCCATGAAAGTGCCTTTCTGTTTGTTTTTCTATCAGTAAAATACATTTGAAGACCACCATAAGTATATATCTTTACAACCTTTTTAGAAATCAATGCTATATATGTTGCTATTTTATCCGTATTATCTAATAAATGGATTTGCGATAATATCTCTTTTATTTTTGTTGTATCTATAACTTGATGTTTCATTATATCAAAAACAGCATAATTCTTTTTTTCTTCGGTAATATGTCCATTATAGTGATTTATGTACATTTCTGTTTTTTTATAATCTTTTAATGTTTCATTTGTAATATATTTTTCTACAAATTCATTTTTATATGCTTCTGTCATCGAATCAAAACATCTTAATAATATTTCTTCATCCATTAATAATACAGGATATGGATCTATTGCCAATCTCATAACTGCAATTATTCCAATAGTTTTTTCCAAAAAGTCAACATAATTTTCAATAAATACTTTATCATCCTTTTTTATATTTATTGGATGATTTCTGCTAACATAAAAGAATCTTAACCCCTGTTTATGAATACATTTATTTATCTTTTTGCTAACATTTTTTATTTCATCAAAAAATGATTCCATTTTCTCTTTCATATCGGATATTACTATCCCATATTGATATAACTGATTTAACATTTGTCCTTGCATTGGAAAATCTTTAGTATTTTTCCAATCTTCCATTTTTTCTCGTCTTTCTTCATCTGGCATATCTGATAAATAAACTATTGTTGTTGATATTTCAATAGCTTCCCTTAAGGAATAGTAAGCATTATCAAAATAACCTAATTCAAAAAGAGAAATAGAATTAACAACTAATTGAACCGCTTCCATTATAAAAGTGTTTGCTAATGGTATATCCATTCTTCCTGAAAATGAATGTTCAATATTCATTAAATCTTCAAAATAGTTTTCAACATTAGGAATTTCATATCGTTTTATATTTTCATTTTTTCTCCATTCACTATATTTAAAATTATCACTCATATTTCTTCTCCAAAGTAAATTTTTCATATAAAATTATATCATCATTTCATAAAAATAACAATTTATCTACATTTTAAGATTACTATAGTTTTTGAGATTTTGTTCTAATATTTTTGAAACCGTTTTCTTATCTTCACTTGTACTTGAAATATAATATTTTTCGGTAGTTTCTATTCTTTTATGCCCTAACACCTCTGCAATATCTTTTATTTCACACCCGCCTCTTAAACTTATAGTAGCAAAACTTCCTCTTAAATCGTAAAATCTACATTGAATTCCTAATTCATAATGAATTATTCTAAATGGATATCTAATAATATCTGTTCCTGAATAAGTTCCATCTTTCCTAGTAAATACCATTTGAATTTTATTATTTCTAGATTGACTTTCTATAACTTTATATT
Source organism: uncultured Mycoplasmatota bacterium (assembly GCA_900547225.1). Taxonomy (GTDB): domain Bacteria; phylum Bacillota_I; class Bacilli_A; order RF39; family UBA660; genus Aphodocola. The sequence goes on along the minus strand of URFW01000002.1, from coordinate 146,051 downwards.
CTATTAACTTACCATATTTATTTTTTATTTCTTTTAAGGTATATCTTTTATACTTTTTGCCATATTCTTTTTTATATTTAACTTGTAGATTTTTATAATCAGATAATACTGAATATAGAGTATCACAAATATAAACTTCTCTACTACTGCCTATTGTTTTTGTTGTACCTAAATACCATCTGCCATTTTCTTCTTTATCTTTTGCGTAAACGGTCTTATTAATTTTTATTATTCTATTTTCTAAATCAATATCATCCCAAGTTAAAGCAAATACTTCACCAGTTCTCATTCCCGTATAGCAAGCAGTTAAAAATGCACATACAAAAACTTTGTTATTCTTAAATCTGCCCAAAATTATTTCTATTTCTTCTTCAGTATAGATGTGACCTATATTGTTTTTTTTAGTTCAAATGATAATACTCTAGGTATCTCCAAATCACCAGCCGGATTATTCTTAATAAATCCAAAATAGTAAGTTGCATCCCTCAACGAACTTTTAATAACCTTTTGATAATTTCTTAATGCGTTCCTTGTGCCAGATGTTTGATATAACTTTAATAGCGCTTGATTTAGAATATATGGTGTTAAAATTGATAACTTATAATTACCTAATTCCTTTTTAATATTCCTAAAAGATTCTTTATATCTCCTTGCAGTAGAATATTTATAGTTTATTTCAAAATATTCTTTCATCCAATAGTCTAAATAATCTCCATATAACATATTACACTCTACATTAGTTATTCCATTTATAAATTCATCGTATGCTTTTTGTCCAGCTATATATGCCTCATTTTTAGTTTTAAAACCTGATTTAGTTATTTGTTTTCTTTTTCCATTTACCTTCCCTGCTTCAAAGCAATATTGATACACTTTACCCCTTTTTCTAATATTGATCATTATTGTCACTTATCCTTTCTTTAATCACTATTATTTCAATTCAATCTAATAAAAAATAAAAGATAGTTGATTAATCCATCTAATTAACTATCTTTTATTTCCATAAAATTAATTTGATTTAATTTTGTCACATCTACTTTTACTTCAGTATTATAATCATTTATGAGCAAGAAATAATCCTTTAACAAAGTTAAAATACAATTAAAATATATATCATAATACTGCGTTGAATGATTGGTATTAAATGGTATTAATTTATCAATTTGTGATAATAAATGAATATCTCCAGAAAAGAAATTATACATATACCCATATTTATATTTTTTTGCAAGTTTTCCATATGATTTTTTACCTTTAAAAACTTTCAGTAATCCTTTATTATTATCATTCAATTCTTGTATATTTAAGCTTTTTGCTCCTAATTGTTTATTATACGATTCTAAAGCAGATTCTACTATAAGTTGTAAATTTATATTTTCATTTTTAACTTCTTTAATAAAACATATTTGTTCTATTATTTGCCTACATAACATTGAAATATATGATGGATATATTTCACCATTACTAAATTGTTTACAAATTTCACTTGTAATGTTTAGCGATAAATGAAAAACCATTAGATTGTTTTTTTCGATATTAATAAATTTATTTTCAAAATTAATATTCTTGTTAATCGATTTTAAATAGTTTGTCATAGATATTCTATATATCAATAAGCTCATCCAATAAATTTTATTTTTTATAGCAGCATACTTATTTAAATCTACTTTTGTATATAAATTTTCAAATATCATATTGCCAAAAATTTTGTCGTGATAATCTTTATCAATATCTAATGATTTTAATAAATTATTTAACTCCATCATTCTTTTCATCCCCTTCAATAAAAAATGTCAACAAATTACTTTTTGCTGACATCATTTAATTTCAATGGATTTTGTCCACATTTTTATTTATTGGTTGACAAACAACAAATTTGTTACCTTTCTTAAATTCAATTTTTTCCTTGTTTTATACTACTTTCCACAGCAATTCTTATATTTTTTTCCCGAACCACAAGGACACATGTCATTACGTCCTATTTTCTTACCCTTTTTAATAGTCTTTTTTACTCCTTGTTCTTTTGCTTCGTTAGTACTTCCCTTAACTTGCTTTGCTTGCAAATTTTGTCTTATTTCAGCTTTTAATAAATACAAAGTAGTATCTTTACAAATGTTATCTAACATTTTATCAAATAATTCAAATCCTTCTCTTATATAAGCTTGAAGAGGATCCTCATTAGCATAACCCCTTAATGAAACACCTTCTCTTAAGTGGTCCATAGTATTAATATGTTCCATCCAGTAGTTATCAATGACTTGTAAGCTTATAGCTTTTTCAAAGTCTTTTCTTATTTCATCAGGTAATTCTTTTATTTTTTCTTCATATTCTTTTAATACCTTGCTTTGTATAACATCAATTATGTCATTTATTTCCTTATTTAATATTTCAGATAATTTTAAGTTAGAATTATTAAGTAAGTTTTCATTTACATATTCAACTATTTCATTACAATCAGCTTCTAAAATTACACCATGCTCATTAGTGTGTCTTCTTACTAGTAATTCAATAAGCTCTTTCATTGTATTAATAACATAGTTGTGAACATCTTCATTGTCTAGTATTTCATTTCTCCTAGCATACATTATTTCACGATGTTTACCCATTACATCATCATATTGTAATAAATGTTTACGAGCATCAAAGTTGTTTCCTTCAACTCTTTTTTGTGCTGTTTCAACTGATCTTGTAATAGTTCTACTACGCATGTTTCTTTCACTATCTAAACCAGCCATTTCTAAGATAGACTTAAATCTATCAGTACCAAATCTTACCATTAATTCATCTTCAAATGATACGAAAAATTGGCTATAACCTGGATCTCCTTGACGACCTGAACGTCCTCTTAACTGGTTATCTATACGTCTTGACTCGTGTCTTTCAGTACCTATTACGCATAATCCGCCTAGCTCTTTAACACCTTCTCCAAGCTTGATATCAGTACCACGTCCTGCCATATTAGTTGCAATAGTAACAGAGCCCTTCTCACCTGCTTTTGCAATTATTTCTGCTTCTCTTGCATGGTTTTTAGCATTTAATATTTCATGCTTTATATGAGCTTTCTTTAGCATACTACTTAATAATTCATTGGTTTCAATTGCAATTGTACCAACTAATACTGGTTGTCCTTTTTCGTGTCTTCTTTTGATTTCAGCGATTATTGCCTTATATTTTTCTTCTTTTGTTGAATAAATTAAATCAGCTGCATCAACTCTTATTACTGGTAAGTTAGTTGGAATTTCAATTACATACATATTGTATATGTTTCTAAATTCTTCTTCCTCTGTTTTAGCAGTACCTGTCATACCAGATAACTTTTCATACATTCTAAAGTAATTTTGGAATGTAATGGTAGCAAGTGTCTTTGTTTCTTCTTCTATTTCTACGTTTTCTTTAGCTTCAATTGCTTGATGAAGCCCGTCAGAAAATGCTCTACCAGGCATAAGTCTTCCGGTAAATTGGTCAACAATTACAACCTTACCTTCTTGAACAACATAATCAACATCATTATGCATTGTATAGTTTGCTTTTAATGCTTGATTAACGTGGTGAACTAATGCAGAATGCTCAATATCATAAAGGTTTGCTATTCTAAAGTATTTTTCACCTTTTTCCGTTCCTTGGTCTGTTAATGTTATATCTTTTGTTTTTTCATCTATTGTATAATCTTCATTTTCTCTTAAAGTTTTAACAAATCTATCAGCATCCTTATAAAGATTAGCTGACTTCATAACACCACCAGATATTATAAGTGGAGTTCTAGCCTCATCAATTAATACAGAGTCAACCTCATCTATAATTGCAAAATGAAGTGGTCTTTGAACTCTATCCTCAGCGTTAACAACCATGTTATCTCTTAGGTAGTCAAAACCCAATTCGTTATTTGTTGAATATAAAATATCACAGTTATAAGCTTCTTTTTTCTCCTTAGATGACATTTCTCTTAAGTTAACAGCTACTGTTAATCCTAAAAATCTATATATTTGACCCATCCACTCGGCATCACGAGTTGCTAAATATTCGTTAACCGTTACTACGTGAACACCTTTTTCAGTTAATGCATTTAAGTATGCTGGCATAACGCAAGTTAAAGTTTTACCTTCACCAGTTTTCATTTCTGCAATATTACCAAAATGAATTGCAAGGGCTCCTAAAACCTGTACATAAAATGGCTTTTCCCCAATTACACGGTAAGCTGCTTCTCTAGCTACTGCAAAAGCATCTGGTAATATATCATCTACCGTTTCACCATCTTTTAATCTCTTTTTTAATTTATTAGTGCATCCTTGAAGTTGTTTATCGGTCATCTTTTTATATTTATCATCTAACTCAAATACTTCATCTGCAATTAATTTAAACTTCTTTAATTCTTTATATTCATGATCAAAAATTTTCTTTAAAAATCCTAACATATATTCAAATCATCTCCTTAAAAAATATTGTAACAAAAAAAAGAAAATAATTAAAGATTTTTAACTATTTTCCTTTAAGTTTATTATTAATTTGTTTCAATAATTCCGTAATTTCCATCTTTTCTTAGATATAGAACGCAAATATTATTAGTTTCAGCATTTTTAAATACAAAGAATGAATGTCCTAACATTTCCATTTGCATTATAGCTTCTTCTTCATCCATAGGTTTCATATCTACTTTCTTTCTTTTTAAAACCTTTGATTCATCTTCTTCAAACTTATCTTCTAAATCAATTTCAAAGTTTTGAATTACGTTTTTCTTGTTTTTAGAATTGATCTTCGTTTTATGTTTTCTTATTTGCCTTTCTAGCTTATCAACTGTTAAATCGATAGCTGCATACAAATCTGAATGTGCTTCTTCGCTTCTTAACGTATAATGCATAGCTGGTACTGTTATCTCAATTTTTTGTTCTTTTCCGCGAACCTTAATTACCACACTTGCAGTTATGTTATCAGCGTTTTCAAAGTACTTATCAAGTTTTCCAATCTTATCTTCTATATAAGATCTTATTGCTTCAGTTACTTCTACTTTTTCACCACGAATGTTGTACTTCATATTATCAATCCTCCTACACTTAAATTATATCACAATACAAAAACAAATGCTACTATCTAACAGTAGCATTTGATACTTCTTTGACATTGATAGCTTGTAATCCCTTTTCAGTTTCTAATAATTCATACTCTACCATTTGTCCTTCAGATAGTGATTTATAACCATCTTGTTTGATTGCAGAATAATGAACAAAGATATCTTCATCATGTTCGCCTTCGATAAAGCCGTATCCTTTTTCATTATTAAACCACTTTATCTTACCCAATCTCGTCATACGTACACCTCACTTCCCTTATTGCTTACAATACTAATATACCGCATGTAAACACCTGATTTCAACCATTTACGTTCATCAAATTTCGACAAATTTCGCAAACGACTATTTAATAATACAAAATTATTCGTCAAAAAGATGAAAACAATGCTAAATGGTAATTTTTTGAAGTTAAAAGGTAAAAAATGTTTGTTTTAAATAATAAATAAATTATTTTTAGCTTATTTATTTATGATTTAAAACTAATAAAATATCTTTTTAGTTTAAGTATACTAAAATTAAATCATAAATTAGATAAACGAGGTGAAGTATGAAAAAACGTTTACTAAATTCTATTAGAATTGCAATAAAAAAACAATATCCTTCTTATTCAGATGATAAAATGGATGAAATTATGTATGGAATAGAAGGTATATATCTAACAATAACTAAAACAATAGTAATATTTATTTTAGCTTTTATTTTAAAAATTGCTAAAGAATTACTATTCTTACTTATAACATTTAACTTTATCAGAATGTTTGCATTTGGAATGCACGCTAACAAATCATGGATATGCTTACTATTTTCAAGTATATTGTTTCTAGGAGGAGCATTTCTTTCTAAATATATAGTGCTAGACAAAGTAGTTTTATATTTACTTTATTTAATAGCTTTTATATTAGTAGCAGCTTATGCACCAGCAGATACAGTAAAAAGACCATTGATCAAAAAGAAAAAAAGAATTAGATTTAAAATTCTTTCAGTAATAGTTGTAATAAGTTATTTCATAATAACATTATTAATAACAAATAATTTAATCATAAACGTTTTAATATTTGGACTTATTATAGAATGTATATTAATATCTCCACTTACATATAAAGCATTTAAAATGCCTTATAAAAATTATAAGAATTATGGTTTAAACACTAAGTAATTAGTGATTAAATAATCTAGTAAAGGAGGATATAGTAATGAAAGCAGCAGTTATTTCAGTATTAACAGCATTAGGAGCAGCAGTTGCAGCAACAGCATCAGCAGGATGCATAATAGCTTGGATCGATGAACCTTCTATGCCAAAAGCAATGATAGAAAGATAATTTTAAAACAAGAAAAAATCAGGAAATCCTGATTTTTATTTTTTTATATATAAACTTGATACAAAATAGTTATCTTCTAAATTATGACTAATATTAAATAGTTTATCCTCATTTATTATATCTTTAACCAATCTTAACCCATATCCATGTCCCTTACCTTTTGAAGTATAACCGGTACCAACCTTTTCTATGTCTATTTTGCCTTTATAAGTATTATAAATTTTAAAGATTATGTTTTTATTATCTTTTATAACGGATATATTTATTTTCTTATGTTTACTTTTCTTACTAGCATCTATTGCATTATCTAGTAAAACTCCTAATATCTTAGTTATGTTTTTATAATTATTAATACTTAATGTTTTAAGTTTTGTTTTAACACCCTTTTCAACATTGATAGAATACTTTATATTCTCATCTTCCATAATTGATAATTTATAATATAAAAGTCCTTTAATTCCACCATCCGGAAAATTATTAAGTTGGCTAATTAAATAACTACTACCAGCCTTATTCGAATCTTCAACTATCTCATCAATATAATCTATTATTTTATTAGAATTCATCTGTGCATATCCTCTAATTACCATTAGTTGATTCTTAAATTCGTGGTTAGTTTTACCTTGAGCGGTAATAATTTTCTCATACTTCGTAACATAATTAAGCATTTGCCTGTTTTCTTCTTTTAATTGTTCATACTTAGATTCGTTTTTTAATATTATAACTATTATTAATATAATACTAATCATAAATAACAAGTTTATATAGTAATTAGATTGTAATATAAATTCTAACCCATTTTTCGCTAATATTAAGTACGTAATTAATCCTAAGATAATTAAGTAGTCTTTCGTTTTCTTACTTTTTGTCATTAATACCATTTCTTTTTCTAACAATATTTTTATTGGTCTTAAATAAATTAATAAAATTGAAACAAGTGATATTAATACATTTGCTAACAAATTATAAAATGGATTACTTACTATATCCTTTGATTCTAATCCGCAAAAAACTAGTAATAAAGAAATTAAAATTTCTGAAAAACAAACTATTAATTCAGTATTAAACGAAAAGATTAATACTTCACTCTTTTGAATTTTTAACAAGAAATATAACACTAAGGAAACTATTGTTATAAAAGAAATAAACCTTAACGAATTAGGTATAAACAAATATGCAAAAATACAATATAGCCATAAACTTAAAAATAATTTTAAAACTCTATTTTTATTTTTTAACATGGTTTGTTTGCTTATTATTATGGTTGCCGCTAATCCTTGAAACAAAGCAGCAATAACACTAACTAACACCTTTTCTACACTCATAAGATCTTCCTCAATTTCTTTTTATAATTTCTAGATAAATAATCTATACTTGAATCATTATTTAAATAAATAATGTTGTTTTTAAAATCAACGCTTTCTATTTTATCAATATTAACAAAACAAGCTCTGTGAGTCTGTACAAATCTAAAATCGAGCTTATTTGCAATACTAGAAAGCGTCTCCCTTATTGCATATTCATCTTCGATGGTAACAACTACCGTTTTTTCTGTTGCATTATCACGGTATACATACAATATATTATTTAACTTTACGTGATGATGTTCATTATGTTGTTTAAAACTAAGTACCTTTTGAGTATTAATCTTATTAACAAACATCTTGATATTTTCTTTTAAACGTTCTTCATAGTTATCAAACTTTGATACAAAATCTAGGATTAATAGTTTTTGCTTTAATATGATTAACTCTAATTCATCGTGTGATGTTAGTATCATAATAATGCTATCCCAGTCTACTTTTCTAATCTCTTTTGCTATTTCAAGTCCTGATTTACCAGGCATTTCTAAATCTAATATATAAATTTTAAAATCTTTTGGTTCGTTTATTAGATTTTTAAGTTTCATATTATACTTATCAAAAGAGTGAATTTCATAATCAAAGTCATATGGCATAACAATCTTAGAAATAATTGCTTCATTAAGTTTTCTAATATGCTCATTGTCATCGCAAAGTATAAAGTTTACCATCTAACACTCACCCGATTGTAATTATATCACTTATATTTTTAGTTGTAAATTAATGGTAATAAAAAAATTATACATTTAAAAAAGAAATTCAAATCATGAATTTCTTTTATATGAGGTTATCTAGTATAATTCCTGTTCCTTCTGCAACACAAGTTAAAGGGCTTTCTGCAACCTTAGTTGGTACTTTTATTTCCTTTTCAATTAATTTATCCAAGCCATCTAATAAGGCTCCACCACCGGTTAAAACAATTCCTTTATCTATTATGTCAGCGGCAAGTTCAGGTTCAATTTTCTCTAATACTAGTTTAGCGGTATGCACTATCATTTCAGCACTATCTTTTATAGCTTCTTTAATTTCATTTGAAGTTACCGTTATTGTCTTAGGAAGACCAGTTAATAAATCCCGTCCTCTTACTTCCATCTTTTTTTCCTTTTCTTTAGTTGATACTGTTCCTATTTTTATTTTTACTTGTTCTGCGGTTACTTCCCCAATTAATAGCTTATATTTGTTTTTGATATATTTAATTATATCAGTATCAAACGTATTACCAGCAAGTTTTATAGATTCACTATAAACAATACCATTTAAAGATAAAACTGCTATATCAGTTGTCCCTCCACCAATATCTATTACCATATTACCAGTTGGCATATCAATTGAAAGACCTGCACCTATAGCTGCTACTTTAGGTTCTTCTTCTACATATACCTTTTTTGCTCCAGTTCTTTCAGCAACTTCTTTTATTGCGTTTTTTTCAACTTGAGTTATGTTAGATGGACAACATATAAGAATCCTTGGTTTTGAAAAAATAGTCTTTCCTTTTATCTTTTTAATGAAGTAATCAAGCATTATTTCCGTTTTATCAAAATCAGCGATTACCCCATCTTTTAAAGGCTTAACTGCGATAACACTTCCGGGAGTTCTTCCGAGCATTTCATGAGCTTTTTCGCCTATTGCTAAAACTTTTCCAGTATCTTTATCCATTGCAACAACACTTGGTTCAGATAGAACTATACCCTCACCTTTAACGTATATCAAAATATTGGCCGTACCTAAATCAATTCCTATATCTTTGTTTTTCATTTTATTCCTTAGCATATTTTAGCTTAGTTGAAACACCACCTCTTATATGCTTTATTAAAAAGTGATAATTTAAAATATCACTTACTTTTGCATATAATGATTTATCAATTTTCTTCAATTTATTATGTAAATCATCATGGATGGTACTTTTACTTTTGTTAAAGTATTTAGCTGTTTGTCTAATTGTATTTTTTGTATTAATTATATAATTTGCTTCGTTAATTACTCTACTTTTTATGTCCAAGTAATCATCTCCTTTATAAATTATATAATTATTTAAAACACAATATTAATTGCTTTCTAAATCTTTTATAGATTTATCAAAATATTTTTCTGGATTGATTACTGAGCCATTTTTGTAAATTTCAAAATGTAAGCCATTTGCTATATCATTATTTAAAGTGCAGTTACCACTTTTACCTATTATTTGACCTTGAGATACTGTATCACCTTTTTTAACAGCAACTTCTCCTAGTGACTGATAAAGTACAATTAACTCTGTTGAGTTTCTTATTTCAACCGTCTTGCCAAGTAATGTATCATCAGATACGTTAGTTACCGTGCCTGATATACTTGCTAGAACATCAAACGTTTCATCTGCTTTATATGTTACACCAGAGTTTTGCATATATATTCCCTCATGATATATAATTGCGTTTTTTTGTTCTTCTTCTGATGCATCTTGTTCATAAAAAGCTTTATAAACACTTACCTTTTCACTTGAGTATGGTCTTTTTATTTTTTCATCTTGGTTTACCACTGGATAATAGTTATCAAATATGTAGTCATTTACGTAAGTAAAATCATCGTTTTGTTTTGATACTGTCTTTGTTTTATTATTGATTAACGTACTTATTCCAATAGAACATACTAGTAAAACAACTAATAATAAGGATATTTTTACAAATGGTTTTAGTTTTCTTTTTTTCATTATTATCACCTCTCATTTTAAGTTTTTACCAAATGAGAGAAATTATACATTAATTTATTTTTTTTATTTCACAATTTTTATAATAATGAGTTAATATTTCTTTATAATTAGATCCTTCTTTTGCCATTCCGTTAGCACCGTATTGACTCATTCCAACACCATGTCCATATCCGTTTACATCAAATATAACTTTATCGTCTGTTATTTTTATTTTAAAACTAGTTGATTTTAAACCAAATATGCTTCTTATTTTAGTTCCTAAAAAAGTTTTACCATTTACTTTTATACTTTTTACCCTGTTTGATTCTGTCCTTTTTATATCGGTTATATCTATATTATCTTTATCACTAAATCCTAAATTAAATAAAAATTCGCTTTTTGAAACTTCCTTTGTACTTGAAAATGCGGGGGATTCTGTCTCGTCCCACTTTGATGAAACACTTACTAAATATGGCATATCACTAGAAAATACGTCTTTGCTATTTTCTGTATAGCCATTACTTGTTGAAAAAAATACGGCATCTATTAAATTATTGTTATATAAAATTACTTCTCCTTTAGTAGAATTTACTGCTTCTTTAATTTTTTTTAAATAAGCATCATAATTATTTTGCCACTTTTCTTTCATTTCATCATAATTTATATATACCTGATTACTAACTGAGTCTAAAACATCATAGTCTTCTTTTTTTACTTCTGTTTTTTTTAGTGCATACGTTCTTGATGCAACTGCCTGAGACTTTAGTGCCTCAATATTAAATGAAGCAGGCATTTCGCCCGCTACTACACCAGTTACATATTCTTCAATTGGAACTTCAACTACTTCATTTGTCTTTGTTCTTTTTACTCTTACCGTCTTATTACTTATACTACCATACTTTATTTTATAAATTATCTTTTCTTTATCATTTATACCTACTATTAAAAGAGGTATTAAAATAATAATCAAAGTAAAAAGAATTATCTTTTTGAACATTTTTCCTCCTTAATAAAGGCTTGCAATAGTATTTGAAATATCAACAAAAAAGTTAACCAGTAAATAAGATAAACAAAGTGATATTGCTATATAAAATGAATGTATTTGCATAATACTATTCTTCTTAAAAATCTTATCTAAATTAGTAGATGTTATTATCCATATACTAAACGGAATAAAGATGCAATATAAAACTAGTTTAATATTCATTTGTATCCTCGTATTTTGTTATTTGATCAACTCTAGACTTATAAGCTGGATCACTTAAATTTTCCTTAGCATTTAAAAATGCATCTACTATTTTAGTATTATTTTCAAAATCACTTTCACCTGATATTGCAATTATATTTACAAAGTCATTTTCTTTAGCGTGAATTGCTTCTTTTACGGTATTAATCTTTCCACATCTAACACCTTTTACCTTGTTACACGCAACTGATATACCAACTGCACTACCACATATTGCAATGCCATATTCAACTGTTTTATTTGAAACATTTTCACCTAAGATAAAACCATACTTTGTATAATCAGTTCTATCCTTGCTATATGTTCCATAATCAATTACATCATAACCCTTTTCTATTAAATATTTTGTCATTTTTCCTTTGGTTTCAAATCCTCTATGATCACTTGCTATACCTATTTTCATAAATATATCCCTCCATAACTATAATTATACCAAAAAAAGGTTACTATAATAACCTTATTTGTTTAATTTTACTATTAGTTGATACATCGTTTCAAAATCAAATTCTTCCAACTCTATATCTGCTCCATTATTCTTTAGCTCTTCTATTAAATCTTTTATTCTTTGAACATTTTTTGAAACAGAACCAAGTAACTGTTCATTGGTATTTTGACTTTCATTAATATTAATAGACTCATCAGTATTAGATTCTTTACTTTCTAATGCAGTATGATCTGACTTTTCATTTTCTTCATTATCAATATCCATTATTTCTAACATATCAGGTTCAGTATAACTTTCATCTAATCCAAGATCAGTTAATTTTGTATCATTATTTTCTTCTTTCTCTTTTGTTTCGACATCTAAATCTTCTTTTTTATCCTCTTTTTCAGGTTCTTTTAAAGTTTCATTACTATTTTGTAATTCTTCTTTTGTTTCTTCTAAACTAGTATTTACGTTATTTTCAGGTAAATTATATGAACCGTGATTTTCTTCTTGTGGCATGTTATATGACTGAGTTTCATTATAACCACTTAAATTATTTTCTAAATTTGATCCTTCACTTGCACCGTTTACTGGATTATAATTTGGTATGTTATTAGATACATTTTGATTAAAATTGTTTTCAAAATTATTATTTGACGTTGGACTTTCAAAATTAAATCCTTGGTTCATATTAGGTGTTATATTATTATATGGATTATTTATGTTTGGTGCTTGGTAGCCATTATTTACTTGATCTACATTAAAACTATTATTGTAAGAATCATTAGCGTTCATATTCATATTTTGATTTGGCATCTCATAGTTAGATGAAGGATTTACATTATTAAACGTTGGAGCTTGATACACCTGATTCATTTGGGATTCCATATTATTTATGTTTAAACTTCCGTTTTCATAAGCATCCAATTTGTCAGTATTAGCGTTAGGTAACGTATCTGGCATTATGTTCATTGGTCCTAAAACATCCATTGTTGGAGCCTGCGCTACTGTTGCTTCATTTAAATTTTTTATTTCACCAAGTTCTGGTGGTATATCATTTGTTTGTGTCTGAAAAGATGGCATAGCATTATAATCTATCCCAGGCATTTGATATCCGTTTTGGTTTTGCATAGGATAACCATTATTTAAAGTATTAAAATTATTAAATATAGGAGCCTGATTTATAGGACCACTATTTAAATTATTATTAATGTTGTTATCAAACACCGGTTGTTGATACCCATTATTTTGCTGCCAAGGTTGCTTAAAAGAGCCCGGCGCGCTTGTAAATCCACCATTCATGTTTTGATTATTTCCAAAATTGTTGTTTCCATTGTTAAAATTTTGATTGTTATTCATATCATTATTAAACATATTGCCATCCCCTATCTTTAATATAATAATATAATAAAAAAGCCCTTATTACAATGGCTTTTTCTTAATTTCACTAAATTTTCTTGGATATTTAACACTTGTTTTATTAATTTTTTCTATAATTATTAAAGTTCTTTCTCCCGCATCCTTTGGTAGTTTAAATAAAATGGTATCTCTTAACACTCCTCCTAGTGTTTTTATAGCGTTTTGTGATGATTTTATCTCATCTTTTGCATCTGCTTTCATTGGAATAAACAATCCTTTCTCACAAACTAAAGGAATGCACATTTCTGATAAAACAGGAAGGGATGCTACCGCACGAGAAGTTACTATATCAAAGGATTCTCTACTTATTTTTGCATAGTCTTCTATCCTTTCATGAATAGCATTAATACCTTTTAAATTTAACTTTTCTATAACACTTTTTAAGAATATAATTCTTTTATTTAAAGAGTCAACTAGTGTTACTTTAAGATTTGGAAATACTATTTTTAAAACTAAGCCGGGAAATCCCGCTCCCGTTCCTACGTCAAGAAGAGTCTGGTTATTTAATTTAACTGCCTTAATTAGAGTTAAACTATCATAAAAATGTTTTAAATATACTTCTTCTTCATCAGTTATTCTAGTTAAATTTGTATGACTATTATAATCTATTAACATTTCATAATAAGTATTTAAACTCTTAAGTATTTTATCATCTACACTTATACCTAACTTTTCTACTTCTTTTACAAATTCTTCTTTATTCATTATAAAACCTCTTTAAATAAACCATTAAAATTGCTATATCTGATGGATTAACACCACTAATACGTGTTGCCTGATCAATGGTTCTTGGTCTTATTTTTTCAAGTTTTTGTCTTGCTTCAGTAGCTAAATTATCAACTTTTTCATAATCTATATCTTCTGGTATCTGTTTTTTACCTAACTTAATCATTTTTTCTGCTTCTTTTTTAGCTTTAATAATATAACCTTCATATTTATGATTAATTTCTACTTGTTCTAATGCTTCTTTACTATATTTTTTATTTAATTTATCCACATAATCTATTATTTTAACTTCCGGTCTTTTTAAATATTCTGATAAGTTGCATTTTTCCTTAGGAAAAGTAATATTTTTAATATCCTCTTCTATTTCTTTTATTTCTTCTATTTTATTTAATAATTTATTATGTCTTTCTTCACTTAATAAACCTATTTTATAAGCTTTTTCACTTAATCTTAAATCGGCATTATCACTTCTTAGTAAAAGTCTAAATTCTGCACGAGAAGTAAGTAATCTATATGGTTCTATAGTTCCTTTTGTTACTAAATCATCTATTAAAACACCAATATAAGCATCACTTCTAGAAAGGATTAAAGGTTCTTTATTATCTAATTTTAAACTAGCATTAATACCCGCTACTATACCTTGACCTGCGGCCTCTTCATACCCCGAGGTACCATTTATTTGACCCGCAGTAAATAAGTTTTCCACCACCTTTGTCTCTAAAGATGATTTTAATTGAAGTGGATCTATCGCATCATATTCTATTGCATAAGCATATCTTAATATTTTAGCGTGTTCTAATCCCTTTAAAGAGTGAACCATATCTTCTTGAACGTCGTGCGGCATAGAAGTTGAAAAACCTTGTAAATATATATCATCATAATACATGCTTTCTGGTTCCAAAAATAATTGATGTCTTTCTTTATCTTTAAAACGAACCACCTTATCTTCTATTGAAGGACAGTACCTAGGCCCTGTTCCTAATTTTTCATAAAAACCACCATACATAGCGGATTTATTTAAGTTATCCATAATTATTTTATGAGTTTTTAAGTTAGTATAAGTTAAATAGCAAGGTACCTGGTTTTTATAATCATAATATGCTATATCATCAAATGAAAAAGTTAGCTTACAGTCGTCTCCGTCTTCTCTTTTAAGTACACTAAAATCAATTGAAGATCTTTCTATACGAGGTGGTGTTCCCGTTTTTAACCTAAGTAATTTAAAACCTAATTTTTCTAAATTGTCACTTAAAAAATTAGCTCTTTTTTCGCCATGTGGACCTTCTTTAGTCCTTTTATCTCCTACTAATATATCAGCTTTTAAATAAGTACCAGTAGTTAATATACAAGCTTTACAATAAATTGTTTCTCCATCTTCAGTTGTTATACCAACAATTTTGTTATTTTCTACTAAAAGGTCAGATACTATTGCTTCTTTAATAGTTAAATTTTCTGTATTTCTTAATGTTTTTAACATTTCTTTTTTATAAGTTACTTTATCAGCCTGACTTCTTAAACTTCTAACAGCAGGTCCCTTAGAGCGATTAAGCATCTTCATTTGAAGAAGAGTTTTATCTGCATTACGTCCCATTTCACCACCTAATGCATCAATTTCTCTTACAACAATACCTTTAGCTGAACCTCCTATAGAAGGATTACAAGGCATATCTGCTATATTATCAATATTAATTGTTATAAGAAGCGTATTTTTTTTCATTCTTGCACACGCAAGTGCTGCCTCACATCCAGCGTGTCCTGCTCCAACAACTATAACATCATATTTCATACTTTCACCTGCTTTTCTTTTGGTATTATACAATAATATGATAAAAAAGTTAATTAGTTATTAAAATTTTATATAACTTTTTCTAAATCATAACTAATTAAATAAACTCCCTCATCATTTACGTATTCAAATATAAAATTATCATTCTTTTTAGATATAATTAATCCTATACTTTTGTTATGATACTTCTTTTTTATGGTGTTATCTATTATTTTTCTATATAACTGAACCTGGCTTACATCTTTATAATTAGTACTATTAAGCTTTAGTTCTACCGGAATATAACAATTTAAATTAATGTTAAATAAAAGTATATCCACATAAAAATGTTTTCCATAATAATCTAATTTATACTCACTTCCAGCATACAGAAATCCTGAACCTAATTGTAAGAAAAAATCCCTTAATTCATCTAATATGTATTTTTTTAGTACTTTTTCACTTATGTTTTCATTTTTAGGTAATTTTATTATAATTGGGTCTAAAAGCATATCTTTTAAACTATAACTAGCTTCATTTTTAAAATTTATAATCTTGATGTTATTTTTATCAGCGTAAGATAGTCTATCATAAGCCTTTTCTTTTATAAGTTTTGCAAGTTCTCTTTTAGATAAATTATTTAAAATACACTGATTTATGTAATAATTTCTTTCATTTTCATTTTTAATTGGAAATAATAATGTCCAATTAGTCCAAGTTAATCGGTCAACCAGTGGCTGACCTTTTTGTATTATATAGAATTTCCTCATGTTTTTTAAGTTGGTGATAGAGTATCCTTTGCCATAATCTTTCATTAATTTTTTCGACCACTTTTTTATTAACATATCACCATACCTAGTTTTCTTTTCTCCGCCTTGTGCTTCTACTAATAACTTGCCTATTTCATAATAAGTTTTTAACTTATCACTATTATAACTAAGTCTTCTTACCCCATCTTTTACTTCCTTTTTTTCTATCAAATCTTTTATTTCTTCGTAATAATTCATAATAAGCTCCTCCTCAAATTCATCTATTATATATATGTAATTTGAAAAAAAGCTCATATTATGTCACATATAATAAAAACTTGGATAAATCCAAGTTCTTAAAATGTATCTACTTTCCTAAACAAAATCTACTAAACAAATTATCAATTAATTCTTCCGTGTAATTAGCTCCTATTATATCTCCTAGTTTTTCCCATACCAATTTTAAATCTATTTCAATCATATCTATTTCTCTTTCTTCTTTAATACCTTGTTCTACGTCTTCTAATGATTTAATAGCAGACTTTAATAAAGATATTTGTCTTACATTAGTAAAAAATGTTAAGTTTTTGCTCATAAATGTTCCAACGTTAAACAATTTTTTTATTGCATCTTTTATATCTTCTATTCCCTCGTTATTTTTAGCACTTATTTTTATAACATCATCCATATAAGAATTATTTAACTTTAAATCTATTTTATTCATTATTATAATTCTTTTTTTATCTTTAGTTTTTTCTAGCAAATACTTATCTTCCTCACTTAAATGGCAACTAGCATCCAAAATAAGTAATACTAACTCTGCTTCATCTATTAAGTTTAAACTCTTTTCAATACCTATTTTTTCAACTATATCATCTGATTTTCTAACACCTGCTGTATCTATTAAATTAAGTTTTACACCACCTACTAAAATACTTCCTTCTACTATATCACGAGTTGTACCTTTTACATCTGTTACAATGGCTTTTTCTTCTTCTAATAAAGCATTTAAAAGACTTGATTTACCTACGTTTGGTTTTCCTAATATAACAGTTTTAATACCATCTTTTAATATTTTTCCATCCTCTGATAATTTTAATGTCTTTAATAATTTTTCTTTTATTTCTCTTACTTTTTCTCTTATTTTGTTTATTGTTACTACTTCTATATCTTCATATTCTGGATAATCTATATTTACTTCTATATTAGATATTAAACTTATTATATCTTCTCTTGTATCTGTTATTAACCTAGAAACATTCCCAGATAACTCATTAATAGCCATTTTTCTAGTTAGTTCTGTTTCAGAATTTATTAAGTCCATAACCCCTTCTGATTCGGTCAAATCTATTCTACCATTTAAAAATGCCCTTTTAGTAAATTCACCAGGTTCTGCTAATCTGCAACCTTCAAGAAGTAATATTTCCATTATTTTATTAACAACTGCAATTGATCCATGAGTGTTTATTTCTATTACATCTTCTTTTGTATACGTTTTAGGTGCTTTCATAATTGATAATAATACCTCGTCTATAATTTCATCATTATATACTATATGACCATAATTTATCGTATGACTTGATGCTTTTTCTAAATCTTTACCATCAAATAAAGGATTAATTATTTTTATAGCATCATCTCCTGATACTCTAATAATAGATATTGCACCTTCTCCAAGTGCTGTTGATATTGCAACTATTGTATCATTCACTTTAAATCACATCCCTTTGTTAGAAGTATTATAACATATTAAAAAATAAAAAGAAGAAATATTTCTATTTCTCCACAGGTTTAATTACAACACATCTATTTGGTTCTTCACCAGTACTTTCTGTTGTAACTCCTTTAAAATTAGATAATCTGTTATGAACTAATCTTCTTTCATATGAGTTCATCCTATCCATTTTAACTTCTATATTAGTTTTTACAACGTCTTTAGCTAATTTAACTGCTAAACGTTCAATGTTCTTTTCTTGTTTTTCTTTATAATCATTAGCATCTAAAATAACGTTTACTCTAGTTCCTAACTTACTTTGAATTGATTGTCTTAATAAATCTTGAAGTGAAGACATTGTCCTACCATTTTTTCCGATTAAAATAGAACTGTTATCCGACATCATATTAACTTTTATATAATTTGGTCTTTTTTGTGTTTCAAACTCAACACTTATTCCCATAAGACTAGTTATTTCTTTTAAGTAAGATTTTATATATTCTACTACATCATCTTTTAAAACAACTGTTAATTCATATTTTTTAGACTTAAATAAACCAGTTTTAGCTTCTTCTTTAATGCTTGTATATACTTCATCAGTTGATGCATTAAGTTCGTTTAAAGCCTTGTTTAATAATTCTTCACTATTTTTTCCTTCATATTTATGACTTTTTAATTTTTGCACTATTACCACTCCTTGCTACTAGTAAATTTTGAATAACCGTAAATAAACTTGAAGTTATCCAGTATAAACCAATTGCTGTTGATAGTTGGAATGAACTAATAGTTATTACAACTACCATCATATTCATCATCATTTTTGTAGAACCTGCAGCTGGATTTGAATTATCAGTAGCTTGTGTTCCGTTTAGTTTTAATGAGAAGAAAGTTACGATAAATACGATTACTGGAATTATCAAATACCAGAAGTTTCCTTTAGATAAAGCAAACCAAGGTGTTGTTCCAAGTTGTAATCCTAAGAATTTACCTTCAAATATCGCTGGAGTTCTGTTTATGGCTTCTAAGAAAGCAATAAATAATGGTAACTGAATAATTGCAATTAAGCATCCTGAGAATAATGATATATTATATTTTTTATAAATTGCCATCATTTCTTGTGACTTAGCCATCATAGCTTGTTGATCATCCATTTTGTTAGCATATTTCTTTTCTAGCCTTTGTAATTCTGGTTGTGCCTTTTTTAAATTTTCAGATTGCATTGCACTTTTATTTGTTACTGGATATAAAATTAATCTAATAGCAAATCCTGCAAGTATTACAGCAAGACCAAAGTTTTTAACCAAATATCCTAATTTTAATATTAACCAAGCAAGAGGTTTTATAAAAATGTTATCCCATAATCCTTCACTTGCTTTTACCTTTGGTACGAAGTTCTTACAATCTACTAACTTATCAGTATTAACTTTATTATCTTTATAAACCTTTATAAGTTCTTTTTCAGTTGGCTTACAAATTATATTTTCCGTTAAAGACTGACCAGTTGCATTCTTTCCTTTTATATATCTTACTACAGTTTTAGTTTTTTTACCTTTATCATTTGTTTTTTCAACAACTAATTGTTTAGTACAACCAGTTAATAAAAAAACTAGTAAAAAAACTATCAATATCTTCCCTATTTTCTTTAGTTTTTTCATCTAGCTATTTTCTCCTATCTATCAAATTTTTTTAAAACACTAATTAAATCTTCCTTTAATTCTAAATACTGGGCGCTTACCGCACTTTTCTTTAATACAATTATATAATCTTTATTAGCAAAATGCAACTTAGATTTATCAATTATATCCTTTACTCTTCTTTTTATTAAATTCCTTGTAACTGCGTTTCCCAACTTTTTTGAAACACATATTCCAAATCTATAATTTTCTGCTTCATTATCCTTAATATATATATAAGCATATTTAGAGTATATTTGATTTCTTAATTTAAATGCTTTATCAAAATCTTTTTTTTCCTTAACTATGTTTATTTTTTTCATAAATGCACCTCTAATAACAAAAAACCACTTACCTAAATAAGTGGAATTATGCTGATAATTTTTTACGTCCTTTTGCTCTTCTTTTATTAATAACATTAGTTCCAGCTAATTTTCTTGCAAAAAAACCGTGATTTTTCTTTCTCTTATGGTTATTTGGTTGAAAAGGTCTTTTCATCTTTACACCTCCAATTTCTCTTTTTCGTCTTTTTCTTTTTAAACACGACTATTATAAGTGTTATTTTACCAATTGTCAACCTTTTTAATGTACAGAAATAATATTAAAATAAAGTTGTTTATAATGTTTAAAATTAGTAACTTGGTTAAAATTTAGTTTAAATACCCTATTTTCTTGTCAAGTCTTTTTCCACATTTTCTAAAATTTATAATTTTAAGTGTAAAATAGTTAATCACATACTTTTCCACAAGTATGTACCATTTTTCCTTATAAAATATAAGAATTTCATTAATTATTAACAGGCTGTGGAAAACTTTGAAATGTTTATAATTTTAAAGTGTATAATTTTTTTGTGGAAAGGTGGATTTTGTCGTTTTTTGTTGAAATATGGTGGTTTTGCCTGTGGATAACTATTGTGGAAAAGTATTCTTACATCATTATACATTGTTTTTCCACAGTTTTTTTGGTAAAATATATGTAAACAACCGAGGTTTTATACACTATTTTTTATGTGTATTAGTTAATTAGTTGATGGGGGAAAGGAGGTTATTATGAACATAGATAATCTATGGGATAATTTCCTAGAGCAAATTAAACCAAAGATATCTTCATTATCATATGATACTTGGTTTAAAAACACGAAGCTTGTATCACTTGATAATAATGTAGCTAAAATACTTGTTGATTCGCCGCTACAAAAGAAAAGCTTGCAAGAAACTTGGTACCAAACTATATCTGATGTATTTAGTGAAATAACAAATACTAGCTTTGACTTTGAATTCGTATTCGAAGATGAAGTAAAAACAAATACCAGTATTCCTGTGGAAAACATAGGAGTCCCACTTAATACACCCGAAAAATCAAATCTTAATTCTAAATATACATTTGATTCGTTTATAGTAGGGGATAGTAATAAGTTTGCTTATATGGCAGCAGTATCAGTTGCAGAAAATCCTGGTAAAACATATAATCCACTGTTTTTATACGGAAATAGTGGACTTGGTAAGACACACCTTATGCATGCGATAGGAAACTATATAATTGAAAACTCTAATAAGAAAGTACTATACGTAACAAGTGAACAATTTATATCAGATTTTCTTAACTTAAATAAAAAAGACGAAACAGGTACTAATTTCAGCTACATAGATAGCTTTAAAGATAAGTATAGGGGAATAGATGTCCTAATAATTGATGATATTCAGTTCCTTGGAGGGGCTACCCAAACACAGCAAGAGTTCTTTAATACCTTTAATAACTTATATGATGATAATAAACAAATAATTATTTCATCAGATAGGTCTCCAGATGACTTAAAGAAACTAGAGGATAGGTTAAGAACAAGGTTTAACTGGGGATTAAGTGTTAATATTTATCCACCGGAATACGAAATGCGTGTTGAAATTTTGCACAAGAAAATAATTGGACAAAATATGTCCGGTACTATTAGTGATGACGTTATAGCATACATTGCTAATAACTGTGACTCAGACGTAAGGCAATTAGAAGGAGCATTAACCAGGGTAATAGCATATGCAACTATGTTTAATACAAGTGAAATTAACCTAAATCTTGCAATTGATGCTTTAAAAGATTATTTATCTAAGTCATCATTCGTTAAAAATAATATTCAAAAAATACAGCAAGTAGTTGCAGAATATTATAATATAACGGTTGAAGACTTAAAATCAAAGAAGAGAAAAGCTGATATTGCATTTCCAAGACAAGTTGCAATTTATCTTTGTAGAACCTTAACTGATGAGTCTTTTCCTAAAATAGGAATACAATTTGGTGGAAGAGATCATTCAACGGTTATGCATTCTGTAGATAAAATTGATAATGAATTAAAAACTAATCCACAGTTTAAAGATATTATCGATGCTTTAAAAAGTAAAATAAAATAGACTTGTGGAATAGTGGTTAATTTTCCCACTTTGGATGTGGATTAAAAACACTTAGTTTTCCTTTAAAAATAAAGAAATTTTAAGTTTTCCACATTATCCACAGTAATAATAAAAATACTATTAATAATAAGGAGAAATATAATATGAAATTTAGTATAAAAAAAGAAGTTTTACTTCATAGTTTAAATTCTGTAAGTAAAGCTTTATCTAGTAAAAACTTAATTCCAGTATTATCTGGTATAAAATTTAATTTAACAAATGAAGGTTTATTTTTAAGTGCTAGTGATAATGATATTAGTATTGAATCATTTATAGATAAAAGTAAATTAGAAGAAATAAATGAAGTAGGTACTACAGTTATTCAAGGTAAATATATATTAGAAATAATAAGAAAATTAGAAGGTAGAATAGTTAATATTGAGCTTTTAGATAACATAAAAGTGTTAATTTCCTGTGGAAACTCTGAATTTAACTTAAATTCAATGGATGCAGCAGAATTTCCTAATTTAAATATGGAAGAGAAGAAAGAACCTATTATTATAAAAAAAACAGAATTTAAGAACTTAATTAACAAAACGTCTTTTGCTATATCATCACAAGAGACAAGACCAATATTAACTGGTATTAATTTTAAGATAAACGAAGATAAGTTAGAATGTATTTCAACTGATTCATATAGATTAGCTAAAAAATATGTTACTTTATCAAATAGTGTATCTGAAGATATAAACATAGTAATACCTGGTAAAAACTTAATAGAATTAACTAAAATATTAGAAGAAACTGATGATGATATAGAGATGCACGTATTTAGTAATAAAGTTTTATTTAAGTTTGATAATACTTTATTCCAAACTAGGGTACTTTCTGGAACGTTCCCTGATGTTAATAGGTTAATACCAGCATCATTTGAATTAGAAGTAAAAGCAAATGCTAATGAATTTTATAATGTAATAGATAGAGCAGCACTTTTAACTAGTGAAAAAGATAAGAACATAGTTAAATTTGAATGCGATGGAAATGAAGTTATAGTTTCATCTAATTCACCAGAAATCGGACGTGTTGAAGAGAAGATGGACGTTGAAAAAAATAATGATACAAATATAAAAATAGCATTTTCTTCAAGATTTATGATGGATGCTTTAAGAACTGTTGAAAGTAAAGACGTTGTTTTATGTTTTAATAATGATGTACAGCCAATTATCATTAAAGATTCTAAGGATGATACTTTACTACAACTTATATTACCAATAAAAACATACTAAACTAGCTAAAATGCTAGTTTTTTAATTTTTGTAACAAAATATGACAAAATTCTTAAAAATACTGTGGATAATAGATTGGCATAACTTGAAAGGAAAGGGTTTTGGAATATGAATGAATACGAAATAAACGCACAAACACTTGCAATAATACCAATAGGCAAGGAAAGAAGTAAAATAATTGAAGTAAATGGGGATTACATTATAAATAAGTCTCCTATAAAAATATTAGATGATAGCTGCAAATTCTTTGGTAGTAGCTACGAGGGGAGGTTTTGTGGTACTAAAACGTTAACTGGTATAACGCATAAGTCACCAATAATAGTAGAAGAAAGTAAAAGAATTATCTTTTTTCCTACTAAATCTCCTAGAACATTTACTTGTACTTGGCTTTCTTTTAATAATATAGCAGAGTATGATGGTGATGGAAAAGATTCGGTTATTAAGTTTTCTTGTGGAAAAATGCTTAGACTCCATATTTCTTATGGAATTTTAGATAATCAGATACTTAGATCAACTAGACTTGAAGCAATGTTACTAAGAAGAATGCATGATTTTATGAAAAGTATATAAAAAATGCATCTTTTTTTATAAATTATAAGAAATTAGCCTTATTTTGTGATATAATTAGTATGTATGTAGTAGTATACTCAAAATAGGTGTAGGTGGTTTAAATGGGCTTTAAAATACTGAATTATGTTTTTAAGGAAACTTGAGTTAAATAATTTTAGAAACATTTCTAAAATAGATTTTGAATTTAATAAAAATATTAACATTTTTATAGGAAACAATGCCCAAGGAAAAACCAATGTATTAGAAAGTATATATTTTCTTGCAATAACAAGATCACACAGAACTCATAACGAATTAAATTTAATAAAGAATGATGCACTTTATACTAAGGTATCTGGAACGTTTTTTGATGATTCAAAAAATACCCATATGCTATCTATTTTATTAAATGAAAAAGGAAAAAAGGTATCTGTTGATAATATTATGCAAAAAAAGATAAGTAATTATTTATCTAGATTAAATGTTATTATGTTTTGCCCTGATGACCTAGAAATAATAAAGGGAACTCCTGCTACTAGAAGAAAATTTTTAAATATAGAACTTTCACAGTTTAAGAAAGATTATGTTTTTCAACTTAAAGAATATAATCAGGTTTTAAAACAAAGAAACGAGTATTTAAAACAAAAAAATAATGCTAAATTTGATAAAACTTACTTTAGCATTTTAACGGAAAAACTTGTTATCAAAAACATAGAATTAGTAAAAATTAGGTATGATTTTATAAATAAAATAAACAATTATCTAAAAGATGTTTTTGATAAAATTGCAGGATTTGGTAATTTAGAGATTAAATATAATAGTTTTATACATGAACAAGACTTAAATAAAGCCAATTTAAAGGACTTTATTATAAATAAGTATAATTCTATGTTTATGAATGAATTACTCCAAAAAACGACTCTTTTAGGCTGTCACAAGGATGATTTTAAGATGTATTTAAATGATCTTGATGTAACAGAGTTTTCATCTCAAGGACAACAAAGATTATCTATTTTAAGTTTAAAATTAGCAGAAATAGAAGTTTTTGTTAAGGAAAAACATACAAAACCTATTATTTTACTAGATGATATATTTAGTGAACTAGATGAAATAAAGAAAAATAATATTATAGATTATTTTAAAGAAGATATACAAATATTTATTACTACTACTGATATAAAAGACATAAATGATGAATTAAAGGCTAAATCTGATATTTATGTTGTGGATAATGGTAATTTTGATAAGGAGGAATAATTTATGGAAGAAAATAAAGAACATTATGATGCCTCGGATATACAAGTACTAGAAGGACTAGAAGCAGTAAGAAAAAGGCCAGGTATGTACATAGGTTCAACATCATCAGTTGGACTTCACCATCTAGTATGGGAAATAGTTGATAATGCAATTGATGAATCACTTGCAGGATATTGTGATGATATAGAAATAACTATAAATAAAGATAACTCAATAACCGTAAAAGATGATGGACGTGGTATACCAACTGGAATTCATAAAAAAACAGGTATTTCAACTGTTGAAACAGTTTATACAGTACTTCACGCAGGTGGTAAGTTTGGTGGCGGTGGATATAAAGTATCTGGAGGACTTCACGGTGTTGGTGCATCAGTTGTTAACGCTTTATCAAGCTGGGTAGAAGTAAAAGTATACCAAAATAGTAAGGTATACTATATAAGATTTGAAAATGGTGGTCATACAGTTGCACCACTTAAGGTAATTGATGAATGCTCACCAGATAGAACAGGTACTACCGTAACTTTTAAAGCAGATCCTGAGATATTTAAAGAAACTACTGTTTACGATTATGAGATCCTAAAACAAAGAGTAAGAGAACTTGCTTTTCTAAATAAAGGATTAAGAATTATTTTAGTAGACGATAGAGAAATAGAGCCAAGAAAAGAAATATTTGTTTATGAAGGCGGTATAAGTGAGTACGTTAAGTTCTTAAATAAAGGAAAAACACCAATACATGAGCAAATAGTTCATTTAGAAGGCGAAGAAGATAATATTTCAGTAGAGGTTGCAATGCAATATAATACTGGATATACATCGAACATTTATTCGTTTACAAATAATATAAACACTCATGAAGGTGGAACTCACGAAGATGGTGTTAAAAGAGCATTAACAAGAATAATTAATAGTTATGGAAAGAAAAATAAGTTTTTAAAAGAAAATGACGCACCACTTACTGGTGATGATGTAAGAGAAGGACTTACGATGATTATTTCTTGTAAGCATCCTGATCCACAATTTGAAGGACAAACAAAAACAAAATTAGGTAATAGTGAAGTAAGAAAAATAGCTGATGATGTATTTAGTGAAGGTTTTGAAAGATTTTTACTTGAAAATCCAGATGAAGCTAAATTAATTATGGAAAAAGCAATGACTGCTGCACGAGCTAGAGTTGCTGCTAAAAAAGCAAGAGAACTTACTCGTCGTAAAGGTGATCTAGACGTTATAAACTTCGGTGGAAAATTAGTTGATTGTAAAGATAAAGATCCATCTGTATGTGAAATCTTCTTAGTCGAGGGTGATTCAGCAGGTGGAAGTGCTATAAAGGGTAGAAATAGTATGACACAAGCAATCCTTCCTTTAAGAGGTAAGATATTAAACGTTGAAAAAGCAAGATTAGATAGGGCTTTATCTAATGAGGAAATAAGAACTATTATTACTGCTTTTGGTACTGGTATTGGTGAAGATTTTAATCTTAGCAAACTAAGGTACGATAAAATAATAATAATGACCGATGCCGATGTTGACGGTTCTCATATTAGAGTATTATTATTAACATTATTTTATAGATTTTTTAGACCAATTGTTGAAGCAGGACACGTATATGCAGCTCAGCCACCTCTTTTCTGTATAAAACACGGTAAAACAATTAAATATGTGTTAAATCCAGAGGAAAGAGATGCATATTTAGCAACCTTAAACCCAAATACTAAGTATGATATTATGCGTATGAAAGGTTTAGGCGAAATGGACGCTGAAGAACTAAATGAAACTACAATGGATATAAATACACGTGTATTAAGAAAAATAACTGTTGAAGATGCTATGGCAGCAGATGAAGTATTTAATAAATTAATGGGTGAAGAAGTTGAGCCTAGACGTAAGTTTATTGAAGAAAATGCTGTATACGTAGAGAACTTGGATGTCTAAGGGGGTGAATTAAAATGGATCATAGTAGAGATAGATTAGAACATAATAACATAGTAGATGAAGTAAAAACATCATTCTTGGAATATTCAATGAGTGTAATAGTATCACGTGCCCTACCAGATTTAAGAGATGGTTTAAAACCTGTTCATAGAAGAATATTATATTCTATGTACGAATCTGGATATACACCTGATAAACCACATAAAAAATCGGCGAGAATCGTCGGTGATGTAATGGGTAAATACCATCCACATGGTGATTCTTCAATATATGAAGCAATGGTACGTATGGCTCAAGACTTTTCATATCGTTATATGTTGGTTGATGGACACGGAAACTTTGGCAACATAGAAGGATATGGAGCAGCAGCAATGCGTTATACAGAATCTAGGTTATCAAAAATATCACTAGAATTATTAAGGGATATCAATAAAGATACGGTAGATTTTATTTCAAACTTTGATGAATCTGAAAAAGAACCAGCCATTTTACCTTCAAGATTTCCTAATATATTAGTAAACGGAACAATGGGTATAGCAGTTGGTATGGCAACTAATATTCCACCACATAATTTATCAGAAGTTATAGATGGTTGTGTTGCTTACATTGATAATCCTGAGATAGATACATTAGGATTAATGCAACACATTAAAGGTCCAGATTTTCCAACTGGAGGTGTAATCCTTGGAAATAAAGGAATAAAACAGGCATATGAAACTGGTCGTGGTTCAATTACCATAAGAAGTAAGGCAAGAATAGAAGAAAAAAATGGTCGTAATTATATAATTGTTGATGAAGTTCCTTATGGCGTAAATACTCAAGAACTTAAAAATAAAGTTGCAGATTTAGTACACAATAAGGTTTTAGATGGTATATCTGATTATCATACTGACCTTAAAGATGGTGTAAAAATAACAATTACACTAAAGAAAGATGCAAATCCACAAGTTGTATTAAATAATTTATATAAACATACTGCTTTTCAATCAAACTTTGGTATTATTTTCTTAATGTTAGACAATGGAACTCCAAAAACACTAGGATTAAGAGACATAATTTCAAAATACATTGATTATCAAAAAGAAGTTATAATAAGAAGAACTAGATTTGATCTTAAAAAGGCAGAAAATAGGGTTCATATATTAGAAGGTTATAAAATAGCTTTAGATAATATTGATGAAGTTATTAAAATTATTAAAGAAGCTGAAAGTGATGTAGTAGCTAAAGAAAAATTAATAGGTAGATTTGGTTTTTCACAGGTTCAAGCAGATAATATCCTAGAATTAAAACTTCGTAGATTAACAGGATTAGAAAGAAGTAAAATCGAAGCAGAATTACAAGATTTGTTAAAATTAATCGAAGAATTAAAAACAATATTATCAAGTGATGCAAATGTTTTAGCAGTAGTAAGAAAAGAATTACTTGAAGTTAAAAACAAATTTGGTGATGAAAGAAAAACTTCTATTGATATGACAGCTATTGATTATATTGAAGATGAATCATTAATTCCTGTTGAAGATATAGTTGTTGCATTAACTCATAAGGGATATATAAAGAGAATGCCAACAGATACTTATAAGCTTCAAAATAAAGGTGGAGTAGGAATTAAAGGTATGTCTACAAATGATGAGGATTTTGTTGAAATACTTAAGTCAGGAACCACTCATAATCATGTGTTATTCTTTACTAATAAAGGTAAAGTTTATAGAATTAAAGGTTATGAAATACCAGAATTTTCAAGACATTCAAAAGGATTACCAATAATTAATTTATTACCAATAGAAAAAGATGAAAAAATAAATAATATCTTATTGGATAATGGAGATGAAGAAAATAAATATTTAGTAATTACTACAAAAAACGGATTGATAAAACGTACAGATGTTAGCGAATTCGAAAATATTAGAAAAAATGGTAAGATAGCAATAACTCTAAAAGAAAACGATGAAGTATTATCTGTTCACTTTACTAATGGTAATGATGATGTAGTAATAGCATCAAATAATGGTAGAATGATAAGATTTAACGAAAACGAAATAAGAGTTATGGGAAGAACCGCAAGTGGTGTTAAGGGTATTGAATTATCTAACGATTACTTCTGTGTTGGTTCAGAAATAGCTAAAGAAGGTCAAGATATATTAGTTGTTACTGAAAAAGGATACGGAAAAAGAACAGATGTAAATGAATATAGATTAACCCACCGTGGAAGTAAAGGTGTTAAAACATTAAATATTACTGATAAAAATGGAACAATAGTAGCATTTAAGACTGTAACTGACGATAAAGACTTAATGATTATTACTGACCAAGGTATTGTTATTAGAATCTCAGCTGATAAAGTATCAAGAATGAGTAGAGTAACACAGGGTGTTAGATTAATGAATTTAAGAGAAGGTCAAAAAGTTGCAACTGTATCAGTGGTTGAAAAAGATGAAGAAAACACTAATGAAAATGAAACAACATCAAATGATACATCAAAAAAAGAAACAAAAGAGGCTAGTGAATAGTCTCTTTTTTATTGATGTTCCACGTGAAACATAGGTATATAAAATAAATATCAAAATAAACTTGCTAAAATTCAAATAATATAATAAAATAATATTGCACAACAGGAATGTTAGAACCAGGTCAGGATCGAGAGATAGCAGCCTTAATAACCTCTTTCTGTGTGTGCTTTTATTTTACACAAAATAATGTTCCACGTGAAACATAGATATATATAAATAAAATGAAAAGCAATGTTCCACGTGAAACATAGGTATATAAAAATAAAATGAAAGGCAATGTTTCACGTGAAACATAGTATTAAATATCATATGAAAGAAAAATATTATGAAGAAATAATAAAATTAGCCAAAAAAGCCTACAAAAAAGGGGAAGTGCCGGTTGGTGCAATTGTAGTAAAAGATGGTAAGATACTTTCCAAGGCATATAATAAAGTTGAAAAAGATAGAGATGCAACTATGCATGCAGAAATTTTAGCTATTAAAAAAGCATCTAAAAAAATAAAAAACTGGAGATTAAATAATTGCAAAATGTATGTAACATTAGAACCTTGTGCGATGTGTACTGCAGCAATAGAATTAAGTAGAATAAAAAAAGTACATTATTTACTTAAAAGAGATAAAGAAATAATAAAAGACAAAGAAAAGTATATTTATGAAGAAACTGAATCTAGTCAAGAGGTTTTAGAACTATTACAATCGTTTTTTAAAAGTAAAAGATAAGCAATGTTCCACGTGAAACATTGCTTTTTTAGTTTAAAAACATAACTTAAAATGTTATAATATATAACAGAGGTGGTTGTATGGCATATCAAACATTATATAGAAAATATAGACCTAAAACGTTTGAATTAGTATATGGACAAGATGTAATAGTAAAAACATTAAAAAATGTTATTAAAAACGATAAACTAAGTCATGCGTACTTGTTTACAGGGCCTAGAGGAACTGGTAAAACGAGTAGTGCAAAATTGTTTGCAAAAGCTATTAACTGTTTAAATAATAAAGATGGAGATGCTTGTAATGAATGTGAAAATTGCAAATCATTTAATAACAATAGTAACCCTGATATAATTGAAATAGATGCTGCATCAAATAATGGTGTGGATGAAATAAGAGAAATAAAAAATAAGGTTAGCTTAGTTCCATCTATGTCAAAATATAAAGTATATATAATTGATGAAGTTCATATGCTTTCAATTGGTGCCTTTAACGCATTATTAAAAACATTAGAAGAACCACCAGAATATATAATATTTATATTAGCTACGACAGAACCACAAAAAATTCCAGCTACTATAATTTCTAGATGTCAAAGATTTGATTTTAAAAGTATATCGCACGATAAAATGAAACAATGCCTTGAAAATATTATTTCAAAAGAAAATATAAGCATAGATGATGGTGCAATTGAAGAAATAATAAATAATTCTAAAGGTGGAATGAGAGATGCTATTGGATTATTAGATCAAGCATCAGCATTTTGTAATAATAATATAACAGCAAACGACATAGAAGAATTGTCTGGAAATATATCAATTAAACAAATAAGAACATTTTTATCAAATATTATGCAAAAAGAATACAATGTGATATTTGATTCAATATCTAATTATTCGTCAAACGGAAAAGATTTTGCGTTGATTTGTGAAAAAATAATTAATTATATTAGAGAAGGCATACTATACAAGAAGAAAATTAATACAGATAAAATACTTGATGAAGATAAAAATATATTTGATAAATTGTCTGATACTGATTTGTATGATTTAATAGATTATTTATCCGATACATTGGTTAAGGTGAAAAATAGTTATCAAAAAGAATTAACGTTCGAAGTACAAATGATTCAAATGATCGATAAGATATTTAATAAAGAAAGCAATGTTTCACGTGAAACATCAACAAATGAAATAAAAGTAGAAAATACCAATGTTCCACGTGAAACATCAATAAATGAAATAAAAGCAGAAAATATTAATGTTCCACGTGAAACATTAAAAATAGAAAACAAAACGGATAGTGTTATAGAAGAATTAAAAAATGTTAGAATAAATAATATTTTAAGGAATGCAACTAAACAAAATATAACATTTATAAAAGATTTATGGTCAAATATTAATGAATATCTTATAAATGAAAAATATAAGATGGTAGCGGGTATGTTAGTTAATGCAACTCCTGTCGCAGCATCAAAAAAAGGAGTAATAATAACTTTACCATTAGAGTCAAGTATTTCTAGAATAGAAAAAGAATATGATAATAGTAAAGAATTATTAAAAGAAATATATGATCAAAATTATAAAATAGTATATATTTCTGAACAATATTGGAAAAAAGTAAGACCTGAATTTGTAGAAAAAGCTAAAAATGGAGAATTACAAATTATAGATGAGTCTGAAGTGCTAGATAAATTAAAAAAAATAAATGATAAAAACTTAGTAGAAGAATTTAATGAATTAATTGAAATGGAGGAAAATTAAAATGAATTTACAAGCTTTAATGAAACAAGCACAATCAATGCAAAAAAATATAATGGACAGCAAGAAAAAAATAGATGAAATGACTTTTACTGGAAAATCAGAATTAGTGGAAGTTAAAATGAATGGAAAAAGAGAGGTATTATCTGTTGAAATTAAATCTGATGAATTAGAAAAAGACGATTTAGAAATATTAGAGGATATGATTAAAATAGCAACAAATGATGCTTTGAAACAAATAGAAAAAGAATTAAATGATAAATTAGGAAGTCAAGCTGGAGCTTTAGGAGGACTTCTATAAACAGGAGTAGGTAACAATGAATTATCCAAAGAGTTTTCAAAAATTAATTGATTGTTTTAAATTATTACCAGGCGTAGGCACGAAGACAGCTGAAAGATATGCTTTTTCTTTACTAAACTTAGATGAAGAAAAAACACAGGAATTTAGTAATCTTATTGAAAATATCAAAAATAATATTACAACATGTCCTAATTGTGGATGTATGTCAGAAGCAAACAAATGTTTAATTTGTGATGACGAAAGTAGACAAAACGATATAATTTGTGTAGTAGAAAGTCAAAAAAACGTATTTATATTTGAAAAATTAGGTGTTTTTAGATGTAAATATCACGTTTTGGGTGGCTTGATATCACCTATGGATGGTATCAATCCTGAAGATTTATCAATTAGTAAATTAATTGAAAGAATAAAAAAAGAAAAAATAAATGAAATAATTTTGGCGTTAAGGCCCGGAATAGAGGGCAATACGACGTCTTTATACATAACAAAGCTGTTAGAGGGTTCTGGAGTTAAGGTAACTCAAATAGCTCAAGGAGTACCTATGGGAGCAGATATGGAATACTTAGATGCTTTAACTCTTGAAATGGCTGTTGAAAACAGAAACGAAGTATCATAATTATAAAATATTAAACATATTTTCTATTAGAGGTGAAAATATGTTAAAATTTATATTCAAAGTAGTAAAAAAAGTAATAGTCGGAATGATTTTATTATTTGCTTATAACACTTTTTTATCATCATTAAATCTAATGATACCAATAAATGTTATAACAATAGTAGTTGCAAGTTTATTTGATGTACCAGGAATCATTGGGTTAGCAGTATTTTTACTTTTGAATTATTAAAAGAAGGTGAGTACATGGATAGTAATTTAGTTATAAAAAATCAACCGGTTTTAAGTAAAATATTTAATAACATAAGAAAAACAAATAATAATGTACAAGCCTATATGTTAGTTGGTGAAGATAAGGAAAAAATAGAAGAATATGCTATTTTATTAAGTAAAATACTTATTTGTCCACATGTTTATGAAGAAAATTGTAATAAATGTAATATATGCAAGAGAATAGATGAAAATACTTATGGTGAATTAAAAATAATTGAGCCAATAAATAGAATAATAAAAAAAGAATCAATAATAGAATTAAGGGATTATTTTAAAACAAAAAGTATTGAAGGAAAAAACGAAGTTTACATAATTAATGACGCCGAAACCTTAAACGTAGCAGCAGCGAATGCAATTTTAAAATTTCTAGAAGAGCCCGATAGCAATGCGGTAGCAATCTTTACAACGACTAATTTAGATAGTGTTATAAAAACAATAACATCAAGGTGTCAATTAATTAAAACTAATAATGTTAGAACTAAATATGGAATAGACTTTGTTAAAGAATTAACTAATTTAGAGGAAGATCAAATATACGATATAATTGATTTTACTAAATCTTTAGAAAGAAATTACAATAAGGCGTTTTCATGTGTTAAAACAAACATTGTAGACGTGTATAATAGCAAGGAATTACTTTCTAGTGCTTTAAAAGTAATGCTTTTATATTACAAAGATATGCTAAATTATAACATAAAAGAAAAATGTTTGTATTTTGAAGTCAATGATGTAAAAAACGTTATAAAAACGCAAAACAATGATACTATTTCAAAAAAAATATCATTTATCTTGGAAAATATAACAAAATTAGAGTACAATGTTAATATATTATTATTTATGGATAACTTATTAATTGGAATAGGGGAAATATTAGATGATTAAAGTAATAGGAATTAATTTTTTGGATGCAAACAGAATATATTACTTTTCACCGAATAATATTAAATTAAAAAAAGGTGATTATGTAATCGTTGAAACAGAAAGAGGAATGCAGTTTGGACAAGCTGTAACAAATATAGAGCAAATGCCTAAAGAAAAGGTGTTTTTGCCACTTAAGGATGTAATAAGAAAAGCAAATAAAGATGATATAAATTCTAATGATAAAAATGCAAGAGATGGTGTTAAAGCCTTAAACTATGCAAAGGAATTGGTTAATAAACAAGGATTAGATATGAAACTTTTTGAGGCTTCATATACGTTTGATAGAAAAAAACTTATATTTAAATTTATTGCTGATGAAAGAGTTGATTTTAGGGAACTTGCAAAGCTTTTAGCGGCAAAATATAAAACTAGAATAGAGTTAAGACAAATAGGTGTTAGAGATAAGGCAAAAGAAATAGGAGGCTTAGGTCCATGCGGTAGACCTTTATGTTGCTCACTTTTTCTTACAAATTTTAATAGTGTTTCTATAAATATGGCTAAAAATCAAGGAATAGCCCTTAATCCAACAAAAATAAACGGAGCATGTGGTAGACTTTTATGTTGCCTTGGATATGAGGATGAGACATATACAGAATATAAAAAACATTTTCCAAAATTAGGTGAATCAGTTGAAGTAGATGGTAAAAAGGGAAGAGTTTGTGAACTTAACGTATTAAGTGGAAATTACAAAGTTAAGGTATCTGATAATGAAGAAATAATAGTTTCGGTGGATATAGATGGAAACAATTAATGATTTGTTAAATTATAATGGACTAAAAATAGTTCAAAATACAGATTGGTTTAAGTTTTCATTAGATTCAGTTTTACTAGCAAATTTTGTAAATGTTAATAAAAAAACTAAAATAATTGATTTTTGTACTGGTAATGCACCAATTCCCTTGTTTTTAAGTCATAAAACTAATCAAAAGATAGTAGCGGTTGAATTGCAAAAAGAAATTTATGATTTAGCGAATAAAAGTGTAAAATTAAATCATTTGGAAGAAAAGGTACAGGTATTAAATGAAGATGTTAAAAACATTTCTAATATATACGAAACAGATACTTTTGATTTAATAACGTGTAATCCTCCGTATTTTAAGATAAATGAAAATTCCAGTGTTAATGAAAATAAAATAAAATCAGTTGCAAGACATGAGATTTATTTAAATTTGGATGATATTTTTAAAATTGCTAAGAAAGTTTTAAAAAATGATGGTAAAATCGCAATGGTGCATAGAACGGAGAGATTAATTGATATAATATCATCTATGAAAAAAAATAATATTGAACCAAAAAAAATTCAATTTGTTTATCCTTTTAAGAGGTCAAAATCTAATATGGTTTTAATAGAAGGTGCCAAAAATGGTAAACCAGGTCTTTCTGTTTTAAGTAACATAGTGGTGCATAATGAAGATGGTAGTTATACAAAATATATTAACAATATATTTAATGGTGGTGATTAAAGATGAAAATAAAAATGGTAGTAGGTTTAGGAAATCCTGGTAGAGAGTATTATAATACAAGACATAATATGGGATTTATGGTACTTGATGAAATTGCAAAAAGACTAGAAGTATACAAATGGAAAGAACGTGATGGGGCTTTATATTTTGATTGTTATTTAGATATGGCTCACGTTATTTTTGTTAAACCACAAAGATATATAAATTTATCAGGTGATGTAATGATTAATTTTGTTAAGTACTTAGATATTAAAACAGAGGATATCCTTGTTGTAAGCGATGATTTAGACTTGCCTGCTGGAACTATTAAGTTAAAAGAGAAGGGATCATCTGGAGGGCATAACGGCCTTAAAAACATAGAAGCAAATCTTGGTACTAATGAATATCGTAGAATAAAAGTTGGTATATCTAATGATAAAGGAATAGATACTAAAGATTATGTTTTAGGAAAACTTAATCAAAATGAAAAAAGAAAGTTAATGCCTACGATAAAAATGGCAGCAGACGCCGTTTTAGAGTCATTTCACACACCTTTTCCAGAACTTATGAGTAAGTATAACACAAGGATAAAAAACTAGAAATTGGGTGATAAAAGTGTTTAATAACATTTTTGAAAACAAAATTTTAAATAATAATAGTCCTGTTTTGGTAATGGGATTAAATGATAAAGTCCAAGCATCTTATGTTTGGAATCTTTTTGGTGCTAGTAAAAAAAATATATTGGTTGTTACAAACACTTTGTATGAAGCTAATATGCTTTATAAATCGCTTAATCAATATGATAAAGATAATATCTTACTATTTCCGATGGATGATTTTTTAGTTAGTGAAGCTGTTGCAACATCCCCTGACTTGATGTCAAAGAGAATAGAAACGTTAAATGAGCTTGCTAAAAATAATATAGGTAAAATAGTTATAACAAATTTCATGGGATACTTAAGATTTTTGCCTAGTAGGAAATTATGGAGTAGCTTAAACATAAAAATAAAAGAAACGGATGAGATAAATAGGGACTTATTAATTCAGAAACTAAATATGATTGGTTATAAAAAAGATAGCATAGTAACAAAAACAGGAGAATATGCAAACAGAGGATATATTTTAGATGTTTTTCCTTATGGATATGAAAATCCTGTTAGAATAGAATTTTTTGATGATGAAATAGAAAGCATTCGTGAGTTTAGCTCAGATACGCAGCTTTCAATGAAAAAAAAGGATAATATAGAAATATGTCCTTTTACTGAGTTTATAAATGAAAAAAATGTAGAAGATATTTTAGAAAGACAGAGTCTTTTACCTAGAGTGGTTAAAAAAGTAAGCAAAATAGAGGATTATTTAGATAATAATATCACCGTTTACTTAGATTTAAATAGTATTAAATTAGCATACGAAAAAACGATGAATGAGGTATTAGAATTTAAGGAAACTGATCAATTTAACATAGATAAATATATGTTTGATCTAAATGATGTTATAAAGGATAAATATGTAGATATTTTAAAATTAGATAATTATGATTTAAAAAAAGTAGAAAAAGAAATTTATTCATCAACTGAGATAGAAAAGTTTAATGGTAATTATGATAGAATTAATCACTTTCTTAAAAATATGTTAAATTCTAAAAAAATGATAGTTGTTTATTTAAACGATGATCATGCAGTAGCAGATTTTGTAAGTAAAACAATACTTCCAAGTGTTATAACAAACT
The DNA here is from genome assembly GCA_900547225.1 of uncultured Mycoplasmatota bacterium. Taxonomy (GTDB): domain Bacteria; phylum Bacillota_I; class Bacilli_A; order RF39; family UBA660; genus Aphodocola. The sequence continues at coordinate 108,256 of URFW01000002.1, read as the reverse complement.
TATCTGATTTAAAAAAAGATGTCATAAACATTGTTAAAGGAGATATACCAAACGGCTTTATTATTAATGATTTAGTATGTTTAACGAAAGATGAACTTTATAAATCAAATAGTGTTACCACATATAGAAGCAAGTTTAAATATGGATCTAAAATAAAAGATGTTAATAAGTTGAAAATTGGTGATTATGTAGTTCATATGTCCCATGGTATAGGAAGATACTTAGGAATTGTAACACTTACTAAAAGAGGCCTTCAAAAGGATTATTTAAACGTTGAATATAAAGATGGTGATAAATTATATATTCCTGTGGAAAAGATAGAATATATAAGTAAATATTCATCGAATGAGGGTGCAAAACCTAGGTTAAATAAATTGGGTGGAACCGAGTGGGTTAAACAAAAAGCAAGAGTTAAAGGAAAAGTAAAAGATATAGCAAGAAAATTACTTGAGACATCTGCCAAAAGAAAATTAGTAAAAGGTTTTGCATTTTTTGCTGACGATGAGGATCAAACTTTATTTGAAAGTAAATTTCCGTATACAGAAACAAAAGATCAATTAAGAGCGATTAATGATATAAAAGAAGATATGGAACAACCTCATCCAATGGATAGATTATTATGTGGTGATGTTGGTTATGGTAAAACGGAGGTTGCTTTTAGAGCTATTTTTAAGGCTATAAAAAGTGGTAAACAAGTAGCGTTTTTATGCCCTACAACTATTTTGTCAAAACAACATTATGATAATGCTGTTGTAAGATTCGATGGTTTTGGTATAAATATAAGAATGCTTAATAGGTTTGTTACTTTAAAACAAAAGGAAATCATATTAGATGAACTAAAAAGCGGTAAGGTAGACTTGATAGTTGGAACTCATAGATTATTAAGCCGTGATGTTATATATAAAGATTTAGGTTTATTAGTAGTAGATGAAGAACAACGTTTTGGTGTAACTCATAAGGAAAAAATAAAAGAATATAAAGAGAATATAGACGTTTTAACCTTATCTGCAACACCGATTCCAAGAACTCTTCAAATGTCTTTAACTGGCGTTAGAGGTCTATCTTTAATAGAAACCCCACCTGCTTATAGATATCCAATTCAAACTTATGTTTTAAAAGAAAATGATCAGGTTATAAGAGATGCTATTTATAAAGAATTAGCAAGGGATGGACAAGTATTTGTTTTATATAATAAGGTATTAGATATAGAAGATAAACTAGTAAAAATAAAAAAATTAGTTCCAGAAGCTAAGATAACTTATATACATGGCAGAATGACAAAAGATCAAATTGAAAAAACAATGGAAAGTTTTGTTGATAAAACTTATAATGTATTAGTATGTACAACCATAATAGAAACGGGAATTGATATAGAAAATGCAAATACATTAATAGTTTTGGATGCTGATCATTTTGGACTTAGTCAGTTATATCAAATAAGAGGAAGAATAGGAAGAGGAAAAGTAATAGCATATGCTTATCTTATGTATCAGAAAAACAAAGAATTAAATGATATAGCAGTAAAAAGATTAGATGCTATAAAAGAGTTTACCGAATTAGGAAGTGGCTATGCACTTGCAATGCGTGATTTAGCTATTAGAGGAGCTGGCGATATTTTAGGATCAGAACAATCAGGTTTTATAGATACTGTTGGTTATGATATGTATCTTAAAATATTAAATGAAGAAGTGGAAAGACTTAAAAATAATGTTTCTATAGAAGATGATGAAGATAAAATGGTAAATGAAAAACCACTTATAGAAGTTGCAACTCATATTAGTGATAAATATGCTGATAGCGAAGATTTAAAAATAGAAATTCATAAGAAAATAAATACAATTGATAGTTATGATAAGTTTATCAAGGTAAAAGAAGAATTAACAGATAGATTTGGCACTCTTGATGATGACATAATTATTTATATGTTAGAAGAATTATTTGAGTGTAATGCTAAGAAAAAGGGAATATTTAAAGTAATTCAAACCGAAAGAGAAATATCTGTTTTTATAACAAATGTTGTATCAAAAAGACAAGATGGTGCAAATCTTTTGTCGGGACTATTTAAAATAAACCCAAATTTTGAAATTAAGTACATTAATAATATTTTAAGAATATCATTAAAAACAAATAATTTAGAAAAACATTTTTTACATTATTTAGTAAAAATGCTAGATGTAATTGAATAAAATCATACAATTTATACATTCTAAAAAAGAAGGGAAGAATTGTATGAAAACAACTGGAATAACTAGAAGAATAGATGAGTTAGGAAGAATTGTAATACCGAAAGAAATAAGAAAAAATATGCATCTTAAACCTGGAGAATTACTTGAGATTTTTCTAAATGATTCAGAAACAATAACACTTAAAAAACATTCAATTATAAGTAAAAAAGAAGAATTTATAACTAAATATGTAAATGTTTTAGCAAGCAAGATAAAGGCTGATATTTATATAACTAGTTTAAATTCTGTTGAAATATCAAATAAAGAAGAGGTTATAGGAGAAAAAATAAGTGATGATTTGGAAAAGGCATTACTAAATGCGTCTTTAGTTAATAAAGATAAGATAAAGATAACTAAATCTTTATCGATAAAAGAACCATTTTCTACTTATTTTTTGAGACCAAATGGTGATTTATCAGGTATTTTTATAATTTCTTTTAAAGAAAATGAAAATAAAGAAAATGACGATTTAATAAAGTTTTCCACAGCATTTTTAGAAGAGTATTTTGAAAATGTGTAAAATTTTTGTCAAATTTTGGGTTAGTTTGTCAAAAATATTTACATGGTAAGTTTATATGTGTTATATTGTCATTGTTGTATCAAGTAGTATTCGTAGTAAATCTATGATGAAAGGAAGATATTTTGATGCACAAAAATGAACTTACAAGTAGAGTAGATATTAGTTATTTACTTAAAATAGGATTATTTATACTTTTAATAACATTTTCTTTACTAACCTATATTGATAGCCATAATATAATGGATATTATATATTGTGCTGTTGTAACAATTTTATTTGTAAAATTTTTAGCACTAAAATTATATCAGTAATATGGTATAATTTTTTTAGGTGATATAAATGATTATAGATTCTCATTGCCATCTATTAAGCATGGAGTATGAAAATGTAGATGAACAAATAAAAATGGCCATAGAAAATGGCGTTACTAAAATGATAATAAATGGTTATGACTTAAAAAGTAGCATGGAAGCTGTTAGCTTAGCAAATAAATATAAAGAAGTTTATGCAGCAGTTGGAATAGGCCCAGAAAACGTAGAAGGCGTGGATGATTTAGAACTAAAAAAAATAAAAGAACTTGCTTTAAATAAAAAGGTAGTAGCAATAGGTGAAATAGGTCTTGATTATTATTGGACTAAGGAAAATAAAGAAGAGCAAATAGAAATATTTAAAAGACAGCTAATGATAGCAGAAAGTCTTCATCTGCCAGTTATAGTTCACTCAAGGGAATCTATTTTAGATACTTATAATTTATTAAATGAATATAATGTAACAGGGATTCTTCATTGTTATTCCGGAAGTTTAGAGATGGCCAATCGTTTTATAAAAAAAGGCTTTTTAATAGGCATTGGAGGAGTTGTAACTTTTAAGAATGCAAAAAAAGTAAAAGAAGTAGTAAAAGAAATTCCAATTACTAGTATTTCACTTGAAACAGATAGTCCATATCTAACTCCAGAACCATATAGAGGAAAACCTAATAATCCTTTATATCTTAAATATATTATAAAGGAAATATCAGATTTAAAAGGTATATCTAAAGATGAGGTAAAAAACGTAACAAGTCAAAACGTAATGTCTAAATTTGACTTGTAGTGTCATATATGGTATCATTATACACGAGCCCAAGTTATGGGCGTGAGGTGAAAAAGTGAAACATTTTAATAGAAAAATTAAAGGTGCTTTACTCATTTTATTCGTATGTTTAATAGCATTTATTGGTTTTTCAAAGGCCGGAATATTATTTTCTGATAGTGGAAAAGATGTTATAACCGTTTCTACTACTAAGAAAACATTTGACCCAAATAACTATGTAGCATCAGTAATAGCAGTTACTAAAAATAAAGAGGTTACTACTACTTCAGCTACTACGCAAACAGAAAGTACGACAACTGTTACAACAACAACAACTACTATGCCGACTACAACGACTACTAAAAGTAGCTGGACTGGTGATGTACTTTCTAAAAGCAAGGGCGTAGTTAATGGGCCATCCGGAAGAGAGACATACTATAATTTAAATATGACTAGCGTTATTAACTCAATGAGACGTGCTGGCTATTCTGAAGCAGAATATCCTTACTGGGTGCGTGAAGATGGAGTTAAAATGTTAGGAAATTACGTAATGGTAGCAGCTAATTATAATATTAGACCTAAGGGGTCTATTATTGAAAGCTCACTTGGAGCTGCAATAGTTTGTGATACAGGAGGTTTTGTTAAACATCATCCAACACAAATAGATGTCGCTGTTACTTGGAGATAATTTAAATATTATGGTAAAATAAAAACAAATAATTAATTTTATTTGTTTTTTCATTATATGAGGTGATTTATATGAACACAAAAGACATATTAAATAGTAATAACTTTGTTTTTAAAAAGAAATTTGGCCAAAACTTTTTGCTAGATCAAAACATATTAAATAACATTGTAAAAGAAGCTGATATCACAAAAGATACTTTAGTTATAGAAATAGGCGTTGGGGCAGCAGCGCTAACTAAAAGGCTTTCTTTAAAGGCAAAAACGGTACTTGGTTATGAAATAGATGAGACCTTAAAAGAACCATTAAACGTTATTTTAAATGATTTTTCTAACGTTGATATTATTTTTGATGATTTCTTAAATAGGTGTGTGAAAGATGATTTAAAAAAGTATGAATACAAAACTTTAATGGTTGTTGCAAACCTTCCTTATTATATAACAACACCAATCATAACTAAGTTTATAGAAGAACAAATAGATGTAGAAAAAATAATAGTTATGGTTCAAAATGAAGTTGCGGATAGATTTTCTGCCAAGACAGGTACAAAATCATATAATTCATTAACTATATTTTTAAATTATTACTTTGATATTAAAAAGGCATTTGTTGTATCTAGAAACGTTTTTTATCCAAAACCAAACGTAGACTCTGCTGTTGTAACATTTACTAAGAAACGTAATGCTTTAAAGGTTGATAATGAAAAGTTATTCTTTAAGTTGGTAAGGGATGCCTTTTGTCAAAAAAGAAAGACTTTAAAAAATAACTTGAAATCCTATGACTTAGATAAAATAGATGAAGTTTTAAAAAAATATAATAAGAATATAACTTTTAGAGCAGAAAATATAACCATGGATGAATTTATAGATATTTCAAATAATTTAAACTAAACGGAATGTTTAGTTTTTTGTTGCATAAAATTATTTGGGTGATATAAATGTTTAAAGTAGGAGATTTGGTAACTAGAATTTCTCATAATAATGACGTGGTATTTAAAATAGAGAAAATAATAGATAATAATGCTTATTTAAAAGGCGTAAACGTAAGGCTATGCGCGGATAGTAATGTTTCTGATTTACTTCTTGTAACAAAAAATGAAACTTCAGCAGATGAACGTTTTTATCAAGAAATTGATAAATTAAGAAGCTTTGAAAGAAGTGACTATTTCTATATTCCCGGAAAAATACTTCATGTTGATGGTGATAAAGAATACTTAGATAGATGTTTAGAGTTTTATAAGAAGGCAAACGTACTTGCTTTTGGGGTTTATTCAGATGAAAAACAAATGGCTTCTAATATAGAAAAATATTTGGAAGATATAAATCCAGATATAGTTGTTATAACAGGTCACGATTCACTTGTAAAACAAAATTCTAAGTATTTTAAGGAAGCTGTTAAAGTATGCAGAAGATTTCAAAAGGATTATGACAAATTAATAATAATTGCAGGGGCATGTCAGTCTGAATATGACATGCTTATAAAGGCAGGCGCTAATTTTGCATCAAGTCCTAAAAAAGTTAATATACATGCACTTGATCCTGCAATTATAGCACTAACACTTAGTTTGCTTGATAAGACTAAGGAAGTTGATTTGATTGAATTACTTGATAAAACCTCGAATGGAAAAGATGGTATGGGTGGAGTTAATACAAGAGGCGTTATGACAACTGGATATCCAAGATAAGGAGGCAAAATTTGATAAGCGATATAAAAAAGAAAATAGAGTCTTTAAAGGGTAAGAAAATAAAAGTTTGGGTCGATGTAGGTCGTAATAAAAGCGAAACTTATGAAGGATTTGTACTTGATACGTATAAAAATATTTGGACGTTTAGAACCAAAACAGACATTAAGAGTTTTAGTTATTCAGACATTTTAATAAATAGTGTTGTTTTAAGTTCATAATAATGAACTTTTTTTGATGGAATAATTGATTTTTTATATCATTTATGGTTAAATTAAAATGTATACAATAAAATGGAGGTACTTTATCATGAATGTTGCGACTAAAACTAAAATTAAGGATTGGTTTATAATAACTAGAATAAGGATATTAAATTTTGTAAAAGAACATAAATATGTTTCTGCTTTTGTGGGTGTTCTTTTATTATCGTTAGTTATTGCACTTATCGTAAAAGCTGCTACTACAAATGAGATAAATTCAGCAACGGCATCTATAAAAAGTTTTGCATTGTCAGGAACTGAATCAAATGAAGTTCCAAATTTTTCTGATGTAACATATAAGTTGCAATATGACGTTAATGAAGAATATGTTGGCAAAACAATTGATCAAATAACATATAAAATTACAACGGATAAATACTCAGAAATCGGTATGTGGAAAGCTTCCGAGAGCGGGGAGTTTGAGATGGATGAATCAAATAAAACGTTTACGTATACCGTTTATGACGTTGAATTAAGTTCTTCGATGAATCAAAATTTTACGTTCATGGTTCAAAATGCAGCTTCCAATACAAAGATGAAAATAGAGTCTGTTTCAATTAAATTAGGTTCAAATGGACAAGATGTAGTAAATACACCGCAGAACACTGAAATAACATCAACGTATACGAATACGATATCTTTATCTTCATTAATATTGGAAAGTGGAATTGCTAAAAAAACTGAAAGTGGAAGAGAAACATATTTTGGAATTGTACTTGGACTAACGCCTTCTGATGTACAAAATTTAAAGGGAAAATATATTAAAGCTGATGAGGGAGTTCCAATATATCTTACTGCTCAAGATAATGGTGTAAATAAAGATATTGCAACCTCTGAGGGTTCTTATGGAGTAATAAATGAAGATAAAGATTCTTATTTTGTTTCTTTACCGAGTCTAAGTAATCAAAATTCAAAAGAAAAAACAAAGTTAACTGCTGTGTCAAAAGATGATACATATGATGATACCTCTGTTATAACTCCAAGTATAACAATTCCGGATGTAAGTGACATAGAAGTTGATGATCATAATATATCATCCGAAGAAAGAAAAGCAATGGATTCTTATTTATCATCAACTACTTCTGGAGTTAGATCTGAGTGTGTTATTGAGAATGATAAATTAGTTGGGCTAAAATATACGGCTTCTGATAAAGATGGATCAACCATATTGATAAAATCTATTGGTACTGCTAAAGATAAAAATAAAGTTGCTTTAAGAGGCCCTAGAACACTATATTTAGAATCGGTAGATAAATTTGTTGAATTTGGCACGACATCAACTTCTGATCTTGATACTAGATTTTCAGAAAATAATAATAATGATATAGAAAATGATAAATCATCTTTAAAAGAAATAGCTAGTAAAAATGGTACTTATTATGAAAAATATTTGGATGAAAGTGGAGATGTAGTCTCGATAAGGAAAATAATCATAGGTGAGATAAAGCAGATAACAACAAGTACGGTTACTGCAAAAAAATATTCTTATTCATATCAAGGTGCGGATTTTAAAGAAAATATTAAGTATGGTGATAAAGAAATAGTATGTCCTAGTGACAAATGTAACGCAACGGGAATTGATACTGGATCAAATGGTGATAAAAAACTTACTTATACAATTAACATTGATAATTACACATTTACCTTAAATAAAATTTTAAGAGTAAGTGATAAAATATTTGAATTAAGGGTTAATCCTAATATAACTAATAATTTTGAGCTTTATAAAATAAACAATCAAGAAATATATGCAATCGGCTCATATTATGTTGTTGTCCCTTCAAGTTTAGCTTCAACTGTAACATTAAAGGCTTCATTATCGAAGGACTTTAGTAATGCAGTTAGTGCTAGTCGTAAGAATGAAGAAGTTTCCAAAGGAACTAATACATTTGAAAATAATTTATATGTTGATGAAGGAGGCAGTTTAACAAAGGTAACTGAAGATAGTAAAACATCACAAAATGATAATTATTTTACAGCAGCATTAGGAGAAGTTGTTGAAGTTCACTCTAAAGTTCATTACGGAATAGATGCAGATAACGATTTTAAACAACTTGAAATGTTACTAGATGTTAATAATTTATTAACACCTACTGCTTATAGTGAGAACATAGAATCAAGTGATGTTTCTGATGACACATCAGAGCCTAAAAAACTATATTATGATTTAAGTGTATCTAATTCAAATACACAAGTTGATTTGAGTGATTTTAAATCGGAAATAAAATACTGCACTAGTAAAACAAGTTGTACGATAGATCCTGCAGCTTACGATGGTAAAAGTACTATAACAAATATAAAAGTAGTTATTACACCACAATCAGGTGATGCCGTAACAAAGGGTACAACGTTTACTTTAAAAACAAAATATATTGTAAGTGAAGATACATCTAATATATCTCAAAAATCAATATCAAGCACTTTACATACCAATATAAGTATTGATACTAATAGTTCTGATTCTAAAGATGTAACATCATATAGTGCATATCTAACGCCTTATAAGGTAAGAAGTTTAGTTTCTATAGATAATGATTTAACTGATATAACTCTTGATGCTTCATCAAATTCATCTCATACTGCAACTATCTCAACTGGTGTAACATCGCCTGCGATGAAAACTTATTTAAATATATTTGGGTATACTTCAATAAAATCACTTCCTATTGTTGTTACTTTACCAAAGGGTATAAACTATGTTTATAATGATACATATCAAATAAAACCACAATCGGTAATAAAAAATAGTAATGGACAAACGGTTATAACTTATAAATATTCTGGTGCGGCGGTTAATACATGGCTTGATGATATAATGTTTGATTTTAACATTGATGTTGCAACTCCTAATAAAAGTATTTTAACTATTGTTACTAAAGTTGGAAATCATAGTGATAATACCAGCATAGAAAATGATTTATCTAGCAATGTGTTTAAAACGATAAAAAACAAAATAACAGTTCAAAATGTAGAAGATATTTCATATGGACAATATGCAAAAAATAGTACAAATATAATAAGCAACATAAATAAAAATGCTTCATTCCAATTTGAAACTAAAATATTTAATAATAAAGATAATTCATTTTCTAATGTAAATATTTATACAATTTTACCAAGTAACGAAAACGGATCAGAGTTTAAAGGAAGTTATACTATTTCTAATATACCTTCTGATGCCTACTGTACCAGTGATTCCGTAACTAATAAGAGCAATGTTACTTCAGCAAATTATTCTTCATGTGATAAGTTTAAGTCTGGTTCTTCATATTCAGGTATTACGGCATATAAAGTTACGTATTCTGATGTAGGAGCTAGTCAAGCTAAGGTTACTGACATTAGTATTCAAACAAAAGACAATGAAGCAGATGATTATTATAAATTTGATTCTTACATAGAATATGGAAATAAAATAAATGAATTTAAGCCATTAAAAATAGATGTTATTAGTAAAAAAATAACAGGAACTGTATGGGAAGATTTTGATGGTAATGGCTTGATGGATGATGATGAATTAAAGATAGATAGTGTAACATTAACTCTTCATAACGTGGATACTGGAGAAACCATGGAAACTACTCCAGATAAGAAAGGTAATTATACATTCTCAGGTTTTGAAAGAGGTAATTATTATATTTCTGCAGAATTCAATAAAGATAAGTATTCAGCTACAACCGTAATAACTGATTATGAGGATCCTTCAAAAGTTTCGGTATTTAACTCTAAGGCATTAACAGATGATTCAAATGCAAATGATGAAATAGATACTTTATCAGATGATGATGAAGAAATTTCAGACGACGAGGAGATTTCTGATGATATTGATTCTGATGAAGATGATAATAATATTATAACAGAAGTTAGAACTGATGATTTTGTAGTTACAGATGAAACAAGAAGAATAGAAAATATGAATTTAGGATTAGCTCTAAGAAAATCTTTTGAAATAAAATTAAATAAATATATAACAAGAGCAGAAGTAACAAATGCTTTAGGTGTTGTAACAAAAAAAGATTATGGTAATACAAAGTTAGCTAAGTTAGATGTAAAAGATATAAATAACGTTAATATAAAGGTTGTTTATACAATAGAGGTACAAAACGTTAAATATTATCCAGGATATATAACAATGATTTCTGATATAATTCCTGACGGAATGGAATTTAATCCTAAATATGATGAAAACAAAGGTTGGGAATTATTAGAAGATGGTACATTAGCAAACTATTCATTGCAAAATGAACTAATATATGAAAATGAGAAAAAATATTTAACGGTTGCCTTTGATATAACAAGAAAAGAGGCCGGTTCATTTATAAATACTGCGTCAGTGGATAAATTAGCAATTTTTGGAGGTGAAGATAATGAAGCACAATAAAAAATCAGTACTAATAACGTTAATTATTTTATTTGTCGGATTTTTCTTCCTTCCTAATAAAGTTTTTGCCGCTACGGTAAAGGCTGAAAAAAATAATCCTTTTGGGTCTAATAAGACTTATTACACGAGAGGTTGGAATACTTCTTTAATTCAAAAAAAATATAAATATCCTGCTCATAATTATAGAGAAACTAGTAATCTTGAAAAGTTTACAGTTAATGGTTCACCTTTGTTTTGTATAGAACCAGGCGCTAGTTTTTCATCAAAGATTTCTTATAATGTAAAACCTACATTACAAAAAGGTATATATAACCCAAAATGGGCTTGGAGTGCAACTAAGCAGAAAATGTTACAAAAGATAATGTCATGTTATGTAAATAAAGAGGATGGAATAGTTTCGGAACAAGCATTAGTATGGGAGATAGTAACTGGAGAAAGAACTTCAATTAATGCTTCTAATATATTTAAAGGAAATTATGCACCTAATAATAAGGTTAGTAAAAGTTTGTATGATTTGATAAAGTCAGATAAAGGTATGTATAAAGAATATAAAAATATTCTTATTTGTGCTGCAAGATTTGATAGTACAGCAACTCCTTCGTGGGCGTCAACAACGAAAGCATTAAGTCTTTCGTCAGTTGCATCGGAAAGTCAGTCTAAAGCTGAGTTTAAAAAAACATACAAGGTAGATTCAGGAAATGCTCAAAAAGATCTATTCAAATATTATAGTTGTAAAATCGGTAATAGTGGTGCAAAAAAATGTACTGATGGACTTACAGCTAGTGGCGTGACTTTAAAGTGTTCTAATAATTCGTGCACTATATCAACGCAAAAAGAAATTGCAAAGTCTAGTCCGGTAAAAATAACTTTTGAATATTATTATTTACCTAACGGTAATGATGAGTTAAAATACAGAACTGAATTAGGCTCAAAAACTTCATGGGCACAATTTTATGAAACTAATAATCATGATAGGCAATCACTTATGGTCGGAGCAATGAAAAAGACGTTTACATTAAATGTTTATACTGGATCAGCTCCAAAATATGCTTTGAAGGTACAAAAAGTAGATGAAAATGGTAAAACAGTTATAACGGCTGGTACCGCAAAGTTTGCAGTTTATAGTGATTCAAAATTGAAAAATAAGGTTTGTGAAATTAAAACAAGTAAAGGTCAAGGAGAATGTAAGGGACTTAAAAGAACCGGAAAATATTATGTAGTTGAATTGCAAGCTCCAACAGGTCATATTAAGAAATCAGGTTATACAACAGTTAACGTAACTTCCGCAGATACCGAGTCTAATATAGCAAAAATCAAGTATACTTCTATTAAAAACACGGATAGACATCTAATAATGGATAAGAGAACGTTAGATCCTGAAACAGGTAAGGTAATGTCTTTAACAGGTGATTCATGTACTGTTAAAACATGTGATAATGGCATTGATAATGGACCAGTTTTTGAGATAAAATCTGGTAATAAATATGTTTGTGTAACAGAAATATCAAATGGAAAATATAAATATAAATCAATGAATGAAAATTGTCCAAGTGGAACTACAAAAGAAATAAAAACTTGTAATGGTAAATTCGATATTATAGAAATACCAACTGGCACATTTGTTGTTACTGAAACAAAAACCGTTTGTGGTAGCACACTTCCTAAGAATCCATCTCAAACGATAACAATAAAGGAAACGGATACAAAGAAAACTGTTACTATGGAAAATGGTGTATCTGGAGTTGTATTTAATAAGTTAAACGAAAATGGTTCATTAATAAATGGTGGTAAATTTGCTCTTCAAGTTAAGCAAAATGGTATATATATCGATGTGCCATTAAAACATCAAGCTGGTTCAATTTATGTTTATGATTCGTCTTTAACTGTTACATCGGATAATGTAATATTAGAAACTACGGATGGAATAATAAATGTTAAAGGATTACCGGCTGGTGATTACAGATTTGTTGAAAAAGAAGCTCCAACAGGATATGATGCTATTAAAGATAAAGATTCTACTGCAACTTTTACTATTAGTGATGCATCAAATAGTGATATTCAAGTAAACTTGACAAATAAAAAGGCAAAGCTTGAAGGAAGTTCGGATTCAGCAGAATTAATAGTAACAATTATAACTGGTAGAAAAGTAATTAATTACGTTTTAGTAATTGGAGGATTAGCAGTTTTATTGGTAGCTTTAATAATTCTTAGAAATAAATCTAAAAAATAGCAATTCAGTTGCTATTTTTTATACTATTGTGATAAAATTGAGGTAATAAACTTAAATGGCAAGGAGTGATGTTTATGAAAGTAACTAAAGTATCAGTACAAAAAGAAGAAAAGGAAAATTCTAGAGTAAAAGGATATGCGATAATAGAATTAGATGGCGTACTTAAAATTAATGGTATTAGAATTATTGAAGGAAACTCTAGAATGTTTGCAGCAATGCCAAATAGAAAAGTATCAGATGATAAATACATAGACTATGTATACCCAGTTAATAAAGAATTAAGAGAAGAAATAGAAAGAGCGATATTAGAAGAATATAACAAAGAAAATTAGTTATATTCTTTTTTTAATTTAATATAATTTATCAGGAGGCACTATGAACAAAGATACTGATAAATTAGAATTATTAAACCATAGTATAAGTATTACAGAAAGACAAAATATACAAATAAGTGGGATAACTAAAATAGATAGCTTTGATAATGAAGAATTTTTACTAGAAACTTCAGCAGGCCCTCTTGGAATAAAAGGAAAAGATTTAGAAATAATAAAACTTGATACCTATGAAGGCACCATTATGATAAAGGGAGTAGTAGATGCATTTTCTTACTTTGATACAGGAAAGTCTAAAAAGGAAAATTCAATAATTACTAAGTTATTTAAATAATGACATTAGAAGAACAATTTAAAGTTTTGTTTTATTCCTTTATATATGGTATGTTTTTTTTATCAAGTCTTAGTATATTTAATTTAATTAAAGTTAAAAAAAGAGTAGTAGAATTTATGCTTGAAATGTTATTTGTGCTATCCCATATAATAATCTTTTATCTTTTGCTTTATAAAATAAATTATGGTAGTTTATCTTTCTACATTTTTTTATCTTTTATATTTGGTATACTCTTTTGTAAAGTACTTTACTTTTCTAACACAAAAAAGTTGAAATAAAAACTTAAGAGTTATATAATGAAAATATAATGGAGATGGTATAAATGGTAAATAAATTAACTGCAAAAGAACGCCGTAGAGTAGTTCTTACATCTATTTTATGTTTCTTTATAATTGGTCTATCAGTTATATCATCAATTGATAATGTTATAAAAATAGGGGAGAAGAAAAAAGAAAAAAGAGAACTTACTAAACAATTAGAAACCCTAAAAGAAGATGAAACAACTCTAACTGATGATGTTGATAAACTTAAGAATCCAGAGTATGCAGCTAGATATGCTAGAGAAAAGTATTTATATTCAAAAAACGGAGAAAAAATTCTAAAGATAGATTAGCAAGGAATAAATCCTTGTTTTTTGCATTTTATTATGTTTTAATACTATTGGATGTGAGAAAATGGAAGCAAATTTAATAAACGCAGGTGCTTTGGCGTATTTAGGAGATTCTGTGTATGAAGTTGAAATAAGAAATTACTTAGTACTAAAAGGCATAAATAATGCTAATAAACTTCAAAAAGAGGCTGTTAAATATGTTAGTGCATATGCACAAGCAGATATTTTAGAGAAACTAATTAATGAAGGCATGCTAAATGAAGATGAGTTATATACAGTAGGTCGAGCTAGAAATTATAAGCCTAATTCAAAACCTAAACATACTGATATAGTAACTTATAAGAAAGCAACGGCATTAGAAGCATTATTTGGAATGTTATATATAAATAAAAACACAAATAGAATAAAAGAATTAATAAAATCAATAACAATGGAGTGATAATATGTATGTATTTGGAAGAAACGTAGTAAAAGAACTTATAAATAATAATCGTAAAATTAAAAAAGTTTATCTAAATGATAATTTAAAAGGAAGCGAAATAGATGAGGCTTTAAAAGAAAAGGACGTTTTAATAAATTACTTAACTACTAGTCAGATGGATAAACTAGAGAAAAAGAATCATCAAGGCGTTATTTTGGAGATTCCTGATTATGAATATTTAAGTGAACAAGATATGCTAAATAATATGCCAGATAAAGCCTTTATCGTTATATTAGATCATTTAGAAGATCCACATAACTTTGGTGCCATTATACGTACTTGTGAGGCTGCAGGCGTAGACTATATAATAATTCCTAAAAATAGAAGTGTATCAGTAAATTCAACCGTTATGAAAACTAGTGTTGGTGCGTTAGATAACGTAAAAATTGTTGAGGTAACTAATCTTAATAACACAATAAAGAAATTAAAAGCTAATGGTGTTTGGGTAGTTGGAACAGATTTAGAAAATAGTGTTTCATATGACAAAATAGATTACACTACTTCTATTGCGTTAATAATAGGTAGCGAAGGATTTGGAATGAGTAATCTTGTTAAGAAAAATTGCGATTTTATAGCAAACATACCAATGTATGGAAAAATAAATAGTTTAAATGCCTCAGTTGCAGCAGGCATAATGATTTATGAAGTTGTAAGACAACGAAAGTAGGTGCTTATATGCCAAATAAAAAGGACTATAAAAATTTACCTGATGACGGTGAATTACTGTATATGTTATCCGATAATAATGATGAAACAAAACTTGTTATAGCTAAAAAATATAAACCAGTAATAACTTATTATGCTAATAAATATAGTGCTTATGTAGAAGGAAAAGGAATTGACTTTAATGATTTATACCAAGAGGGGTTAATTGGCCTTATAGGAGCCGTTGACAGCTTTAAGGAGCAAAAAGATATTAAGTTTTCAACGTTTGCATTTTTATGTATTAAAAGAAAAATATTAACCGCTGTTAAAAATGCTAATAGAAAAAAACATAGTATATTAAATGAATCATATTCACTAGATTACACAATGGAAGATGATATAAGAAGTTTTGATAATTTCTTAACAACTTCTAAAGGTGGATTAGAGGACTTATTAGTAAGCAAAGAAGATAATGATTACTTTAACAAACGTTTATCTGAAGAGTTAACCGATTTTGAAAGAACAGTATATGATCTTAGAATAAATAATTTTGGCTATGAAGAAATAGCGGATACTTTAGGTAAAACGCCAAAAGCAATAGAAAGAACATTGGTTAGAATAAGAAGCAAACTAACTAATATTTTAAAAGAAATAAATTGACTATTATGATTATTTGTGCTAATATTTAGACAGTTAGCACTTAAAAAGGTGTTTTTATTTTGGATTATAGGAGATATAATATGGCAAAGCAAAAGAAAAATAAAAAAAGTTTAATCGCAAAACTAAAAGAATTTTTTACTGGTGTTAAAGAAGAAAGAAAAAAAGTTATTTGGACATCAAAGAAAAACTTAGTAAAGTATTCTATTGCAACATTATTATTTATGTTATTTATATGTTTATTTTTTGTTGCAACTGATTTAGTAATTGCAGGAATAACAAAAGTAAAGGAGTTAATTGGTTAGTATGGAAGAGAAAAAATGGTACGTAGTAAATACATATTCTGGACACGAAGCTAAAGTTAAAGAAAAACTTGATATGAGAATTAATTCAATGGATATGCAAGAAAACATATTTAGAGTAATAGTTCCAGAAAGAAAAGAAGTAGAAATAAAAGATGGTAAGAAAAAAGAAAAAATGAAAAAACTATTTCCAGGATATGTTTTGGTAGAAATGATAATGTCAGACGAATCTTGGTATATAGTACGTAATACGCCGGGTGTTACTGGATTCTTAGGTTCATCAGGTAAAGGTGCAAAACCAGTTCCTTTATATGATGATGAAGTAGAAAGAATATTTAAAGAAATTGGTTATACAGGTGAAAACGTTGTTACTAACTATGAGGTTGGAGATAACGTTAAGATAACTGACGGTCCATTTAAAATGCTTGCAGGTAAGATTACTGAGCTTGATTTGGATGCTAAAAAGGCAAATGTTTCAATAGACTTATTTGGTCAAGAAACAAACGTTGAACTTGAACTTACTCAATTTACAAAAGAGTAATAATAAAAAAAGCACTTGCTTTTATCATATATGCTGTGATAAAATTATATGCACAGCTATATATTTTATATAGATGATGAAAGAAAAAAGATTAGTGGAAGGCGCGGATTTAAAAATAAAGCTATTTGACCACTCGCGAAAAAATATAATATAGGAGGTGTTTTTCGTGGCAAAGGAATTAGTAAGAAAATTAAAATTACAATTACCAGCAGGTAAAGCTACACCTGCTCCACCAGTAGGTACTGCACTTGGACCATTAGGTGTTAACTCTGGTGAATTTTGTGTTAAATATAATGACGCAACTAAAGATAAGATGGGAGATATCGTTCCAGTTGAAATATCTGTTTACGATGATAGAAGTTTTGAACTTAGATTCTTAACTCCACCAACATCTTTCTTAATAAAGAAAGTTGCTAAAATCAAAAAGGGCTCTACAAAGGGTTCTTCAGAAATTGTTGGTTCATTAACTAAGGATCAATTAAAAGAAATCGCTGAAATCAAATTACCTGATTTAAATGCATATACTGTTGAAGAAGCTATGAAAATAGTTGCTGGTACTGCTAAGAATATGGGTATTGAAATAAAAGATTAATAATAAAAATAAAAAAGCAAAAAATAACAATAGTCATATAGATTTATCTATGTGGGAGGAAAATCCGCTATATACCACAAGGAGGTAAGAAAATGAAAAAGAAAAGTAAGAAGTATACTGAAGCTTTAAGCAAAATTGAAAAAGGTAAATTATATTCTTTAGAAGAAGCTGTTAAGCTAGTAAAAGAAACTTCTGTATCAACTTTTGATGGTACTGTTGAAATAGCAGTAAGATTAAATCTAGATACTAAGAAAAACGATCAACAATTAAGAGGTGCAATCGTTTTACCTCACGGAACTGGTAAAACTAAGAAAGTATTAGTTTTAGCAAAAGGTGATGCTGCAAAAGCTGCAACAGACGCTGGCGCTGATTATGTTGGTGACGTAGACATGATTACTAAGATCGAAAAGGAAAATTGGTTTGATTTTGATGTAATTATCGCAACACCAGAAATGATGCCTATGTTAGGTAAGTTAGGTAGGGTTTTAGGTCCAAAAGGATTAATGCCAAACCCAAAAACTGGTACTGTTACAATGGATACTAAAAAAGCTGTTGAAGACGTTAAAAAAGGACGTGTTGAATACAGAACTGATTCATATGCTAACGTACATGCTTTAGTAGGTAAAGTTTCGTTTGATGATGAAAAATTAGTTGATAACGTAAAAGCATTTATGGATGTTATTATTAAATCAAAACCACAAGCAGCAAAGGGAATTTACTTAAAAGGTGTTTCACTTGCTTCAACAATGGGTCCTGGAATCAATGTTGATTTATCATCATTTGACAAATAATTAAAAATAATATAAACTATCAGTAGTTAACCAAGAAAGGTTAATTGAAGTACCAAAGACAGTAGGAGTGATATAATCACGTAACTTATATTCCTACCGAGGACAAAAATCAAAATAGGATTTTAAGGTCTTTACGTCTTTGATGTAGAGATCTTTTAATTTATAAAAGGTACTTATTATACTAACGAAGGAGGAATGAACAATGGCAAACCAAGCTATAATTGCTAAAAAAGAAGAAGTTGTAAATGAAATAGCTGACCGTGTTCAAAACGCAGCAAGTGCTATTTTGTTTGATTACCGTGGTTTAACTGATTCAGAAATTACTGAATTACGTCGTAAATTACGTGAACAAGAAGCTTCTTATAAAGTATATAAAAATACTTTAACAAAAAGAGCATTTGACAAGTTATCTATCAATTTAGATGATTGTCTAGAAGGTCCATCTGCTATAGCAACATCAGATGATGCTATTGCACCTATAAAGGTTTTAGCAGACTTTGCAAAAGATCATCCTGCACTTGAATTAAAGGGTGGTATCGTAGATGGAAAAGAAACAAGCTTAAGTGAATTAAAAGAACTAGCAACAGTTCCATCAAGAGACGGATTATTAACAATGTTCGCCGCTGGATTAATGGAACACGTAAAGAATGTTGCTATCTGCCTTGACTTACATAGTCAAAATCTAGAAGAAGAATAATTTTAAAGAAAATAGGAGGAAAATAAAAATGGCAAAATTAAGTACACAAGAAATTATTGATGCAATAAAAGAAATGAAAATTCTTGAAGTTAAAGAATTAGTAGACGCAATGAAAGAAGAATTTGGAGTTGACCCAAGTGCTGTAGCTGTTGCTGCTGCACCAGCTGCTGGAGCAGAAGCTGAAGAAAAGACTGAAGCTACTGTAGTATTAAAAGACGCTGGATCAGCTAAGATTCAAGTAATCAAAGCAATCAGAGATATTACTGGTTTAGGATTAATGGAAGCTAAGAAGTTAGCTGATGAAGGTGGAAACGTTAAAGAAAACGCTCCAATGGAAGAAGCTAATGAAATTAAAGCTAAGTTAGAAGAAGCTGGCGCTACTGTTGAACTTGCATAAGTTAGATAAATAAGTACTTAAAGAACTACAATTTGTAGTTCTTTTTTGTTATAATTAAAAAGGTGAGGTGAAAAAATGGCACATTACTTTACAAATGAAGAAAACCTAAAATCAGAAATAGAGAAGGTAATAGCAGAAATAAATGGTATCCCGTTTTATTTTTATACCGATAATGGTGTGTTTTCTAAGGGAGAACTTGATTTTGGAACAGAACTTTTATTAAAGAATTTTAAGTATGATGATCCTAATAATAAAACATTATTAGATATAGGGTGCGGATGCGGACCAATTGGAATATATGCATCTCATTTAGGTTTTACTGTGGATATGTCTGATGTTAATAAAAGAGCTATTCATCTATCTAAGATGTCTTTAAAAGAACAAGGCTTAAATGCAAACGTATTTGAATCCGATGCTTATAAAAACATTACTAATAAATATGATTATATAGTATCTAATCCACCAATAAGAGTTGGAAAGGAAAAGTTATATGAAATAGTAATGAACGCTAAAGAACATTTAAAAGACGGTGGCTCGTTATGGATAGTTGTTAGAAAACAGCAAGGCGCAGAATCTATGGTAAGAGATATGAAAAACGTATATAAAACAGTAGAAGTGGTAGCTAAGAAAAAAGGATTTTTTATAATAAAGGCAAGTTTAATTTAAAATATATGACACAAATAATAAAATATTTGTGTTTTTTTGTAAAAATAAGTAAAATTTATTGACAAGGGTAGATTTTTCCTGTAATATTTTAAATTGGTACTGTGTCTTTAATTTTAGACATGTTCTTTAAAAATTTATAGTTTAGGGGTGGATTGCGTGGCTTATAAAGTAAGAAAAGTAAACGAATACCGTGAAAGAAGAGACTTCTCAAGAGTAAAAAAATCTCTAGAATTAGCAGATTTACTTGAGGTACAGACCAAATCTTATGAATGGTTTATCGAAGATGGAATAAAAGAAGTGTTAGAGGAAATAAGCCCAGTAGAAAATTTCTCTGGAACATTATCTTTGGAATTTGGTGAATATTCATTTGACGAACCAAGACATACTATTAAAGAATGTAAGGAGAAGAAAACTACATATGCAGCTCCATTAAAGGTTCAAACTCGCTTGTTTAATAATGAAACAGGAGAAGTAAAAGAACAAGAAATATTCCTAGGTGATATGCCGCTTATGACTGATTCAGGATCATTTATATTTAATGGGTCAGAGCGTGTTATTGTATCACAATTAGTACGTTCTCCAAGTGTATATTATGGAAGAGAAATAGATAAGAATGGACGTTCTATAATATCTTCACAAATCATACCTACAAGAGGTACTTGGCTTGAATATAAACTAAATAGTAAAGATGTTGTAGATGTTAGAATAGACCGTAATAGAAAGGTTGTTGTAACTGCGTTTTTAAGAGCATTTGGATTATCTAGTGATGATGATATCTTAAAA
Source organism: uncultured Mycoplasmatota bacterium (assembly GCA_900547225.1). Classification (GTDB taxonomy): domain Bacteria; phylum Bacillota_I; class Bacilli_A; order RF39; family UBA660; genus Aphodocola. The sequence goes on along the minus strand of URFW01000002.1, from coordinate 87,378 downwards.
TTATACGGACAAGATGAATATTTAATTAACTCTTTAGGAAAAGACTCTACAAAGAATACTGATGAAGCTTTACTTGAAATATATGAAAAGTTAAAACCAGGTGAACCAGCAACTTTAGATAGTGCTAAAAACCAATTAATAACTAGATTCTTTGATAATTTTAGATATGATTTAGCTAAGGTTGGACGTTATAAATTTAATAAAAAACTTGATGTTGCGGATCGTCTATTAAATCAAAAATTAGCAGAAGACATAATAGTAGATGGAAAAGTTGTAATAAAAAAGGGTACTAAAGTTACTCATGATGTATTAGAAACTTTAAAACCTATTTTAGCCGATGGATACGGAATGGTTGATGCTACAATGGATAAAGAATTAGATAGCCATACTATGGTTCAAGTAATTAGCATTTATTCTCCAGTAGAACCAGATAAAGTTATAAAAGTAATAGGTAATGACCAATCACTTACTGTTAAAACGCTTACTATATCAGATATATATGCATCTGTATCATATTATTTGAACCTTTTACAAAATGTAGGCCAAATAGATGAGATAGACCATTTATCTAACCGTCGTTTAAGACAAGTAGGGGAATTATTACAAAACCAATTTAGAGTTGGTGTTGCTCGTATGGAAAGAGTAATTCGTGAAAGAATGACTACTTTAGACGTTGAAACTGCAACTCCAAAGACATTAATAAACATAAGACCAATAACAGCTGTTATTAAAGAATTCTTTGGATCAAGTCCATTATCACAATTTATGGACCAAATTAATCCATTATCAGAATTAAATAACAAACGTCGTTTATCAGCGCTTGGACCTGGCGGACTTTCTCGTGATAGAGCTGCTATGGAAGTACGTGACGTTAACGTATCTCACTATGGTAGAATTTGTCCAATTGAGTCTCCAGAAGGTGCCAATATAGGTCTTATTACATCTCTTGCAAACTATGCAAAAGTAAATGAATATGGTTTCATCATGACTCCATATAGAAGAGTAAAAGATGGTAAATTACAAGATCAAATAGATTATTTAACAGCAGATGAAGAAAATGGACATATTATTGCACAAGCTCACGTAGAGATGAAAGATGGAGAAATTATAGAAGAACATTGTCCAGCTCGTCAAGATGGAGAAAATATTCTTGCAAAACCAAGTGAAATAGATTATATCGATGTTGCTCCACAACAAATTGTATCTGTTACAACAAGTTGTATTCCATTCCTAGATCACGATGATGGAAAACGTGCATTAATGGGATGTAACATGCAGCGTCAAGCATTACCATTATTAAAACCAGAAGCAGCATTAGTTGCAACAGGTGTTGAAGCTCAAGCAGCAAAAGATTCAGGAGTTTGTATTTTAGCAAAAGCTGATGGTGTTGTTGAATATGCTGATGGTAAAAAAATCGTTGTTAAAACAGCAAAAGCAAAGGATATATACTTACTTAAAAACTTTGAGGAATCAAATGCTGGTACTTGTTATCACCAAAGACCAATTGTTAGAATTGGAGATAAGGTAAAACGTGGACAAATAATAGCAGATGGTCCATCAACAGATAAGGGTGAAGTTGCATTAGGTAAGAACTTAGTAGTTGCATTTATGACTTATAATGGTTATGACTATGAAGATGCTGTAATATTAAATGAAAAAATGGTAAAAGAAGACGTATTAACATCTATTTACCTAGAAGATTACGAAATTCAATGTCGTGATACTAAGTTAGGACCTGAGGAAATTACTCGTGATATTCCAAACGTAAGTGAAGAAGCTCGTAAGAACCTAGATGCTAATGGTATTATTAGAATAGGTACGGAAGTAAAAGAAGGAGATATCTTAGTTGGTAAGGTAACTCCAAAAGGAATGGTAGAACTTACTTCTGAAGAAAAATTATTACACGCAATCTTTGGTGAAAAGACTCGTGAAGTAAGAGATACATCTCTTAGAGTTCCACACGGTGGAGCTGGTATAGTTCATGATATAAAGATTTATACTAAGAAGGATTCAGATGAATTACCATCAGGTGTTTCAAAAGAAATCCGTGTATATATAGTTCAAAAACGTAAGATTCAAGTTGGTGACAAAATGGCTGGTCGTCACGGAAATAAAGGTGTTGTATCACTTGTTGTTCCACAAGAAGATATGCCATACTTACCAGATGGTACTCCAGTTGATATCTTGCTTAACCCACTTGGTGTTCCTTCTCGTATGAACCCAGGACAAGTTTTGGAAATGCACTTAGGTATGGCTGCTAAGAAATTAGGAGTATATACTGCAACTCCAGTATTTGATGGTGCAACTTGGGAAGATATCCAAGAAATGATGGCAGAAGCTGGAATGGATCCAGATGGAAAGACTGTTTTATACAATGGTAAAACAGGTGAACCTTTTGATAACCGTGTAGCAGTTGGTGTTATGTACATGATTAAACTTGACCACATGGTTGATGATAAATTACACGCACGTGCAACTGGTCCATACTCATTAGTTACACAACAACCTTTAGGTGGTAAAGCTCAATTTGGTGGACAAAGATTTGGTGAAATGGAAGTTTGGGCACTTTATGCTTATGGTGCTGCTCACGTACTTCAAGAAATCTTAACAGTTAAGTCAGATGATGTTGTAGGACGTGTTAAGGTATACGAATCAATTGTTAAGGGTAAACCAATTAATCAAGCAGGTGTTCCAGAAAGTTTCCGTGTTTTAGTTAAAGAATTCCAAGCTTTAGGTTTAAATGTTGCAATGATAAATGAAGATGGTAAAGAAGTAGATGTTAAGACTCTAGAAGAAGAGGAAGACAAAGAAGGAGCTCCTTTATCAATCGAAGAAATAGATAATGTATCAATGGTAAAACCAAAAGAAACTGTTGATATAGTAAGTAAAGAAGAGGAAGCAGAAGAAAGAGATGATCTTTCGGAAGAAGAATCTGATGATTACGAAGCTGAATTAGAAGACAATTTAGATGAATCGGAAGATTTACAAGTGGAAGGGGATGAAGAATAATGTTAGATGCAAATAGATTTGAAGGAATTAAAATATCTATCGCTTCACCCGAACAAATCCGTGAATGGTCTTATGGAGAAGTAAAAAAACCAGAAACAATAAACTATCGTACTTTAAAACCAGAAAGAGATGGTTTATTCTGTGAAAAAATCTTTGGACCTACAAAGGATTATGAATGTGCTTGTGGTAAGTATAAGAGATTAAGATATAAAGATATCGTGTGTGATAGATGTGGAGTAGAAGTTACTAAATCTAAGGTTCGCCGTGAACGTATGGGTCATATCGAACTTGCTACTCCAGTATCTCACATCTGGTTCTTTAAAGGTGTACCAAGCCGTATGGGATTAGTACTTGATATGTCTCCAAGAGACTTAGAAGAAGTATTATACTTTGTATCATACGTAGTTATTAATCCAGGTGCAGCTCCACTTGAAAAGAAACAAACTTTATCTGATAAAGAATACCGTGCATACTATGAAAAGTATGGAAATACTTTTGAAGTGGGTATGGGAGCTGAAGCTATCTTAAAACTTCTAAAAGAAATAGATGTTAAAGCTGAAATAGCAAAAATAGAAGAAGAGTTAGATGGTGCTTCAGAACAAAAGAAAACAAGATTATTAAAGAGATTAGACATATTAGATTCATTTGATAAATCAGGAAATAAACCTGAATGGATGATATTAACAGCACTTCCTGTTATACCTCCAGAACTAAGACCAATGATTCAATTAGATGGTGGTCGTTTTGCAACAAGTGATTTAAATGATTTATATAGACGTGTTATTAACCGTAATAATCGTTTAAAGAAATTACTTGAGTTAAATGCTCCATCAATCATTGTTCAAAATGAAAAAAGAATGCTTCAAGAAGCAGTTGATGCTTTATTTGATAACGGAAGACGTGGTAGAAATGTTACTGGCCCATCAAATAGACCACTTAAATCAATTTCTTCTATGTTAAAAGGTAAACAAGGTCGTTTCCGTCAAAACTTACTTGGTAAGCGTGTTGACTATTCTGGACGTAGTGTTATTGCTGTTGGACCAGAACTTAAGATGTACCAATGTGGTATTCCAAAAGAAATGGCACTTGAATTATTCAAACCACACGTTATTCATGGTTTAGTAGAAAGAGATATTGTTCACAATATTAAATCTGCTAAAAAGATGATTGAAAATCAAGATGAAAGAGTATGGGACGTTGTTGAAGATGTTATTAAAGAACATCCAGTAATGTTAAACCGTGCTCCAACACTTCACAGATTAGGTATTCAAGCATTTGAACCTAAGTTAGTAAGTGGTAAGGCTATTAGATTACACCCTCTTGTTTGTGCTGGATTTAACGCAGACTTTGATGGTGACCAAATGGCTGTTCACGTACCACTTTCTGAAGCAGCACAAGCTGAAGCAAGATTACTTATGTTATCTTCAAATAACATACTAGACCCAAAAGATGGTAAGCCAATCGTTACTCCATCACAAGATATGGTTTTAGGTAACTATTACATAACTACTGAAAAACCTGGTGATAAAGGAGAAGGTAGAGTATTTAAGAACGCTAACGAAGCTATCGAAGCATACGAAAGAAGAGAAGCTACTCTTCATGCTAGAATAGCATTACCAGCTAAATCATTTAAGTATAAAACATTTACTGATGAGCAAAAGGAAATGTACTTAATAACTACTGTTGGTAAGTTATTGTTTAACGAAATATTGCCAGATGGATTCCAGTATATTAATGAACCTACAAAGGCAAATTATGAAGGATTTACTCCTATGATTCATTTCTTAAAAAGAGGTTCTAATATTCCAGAAGAAATTAAAAATAAGGAAGTTGTAAAACCTTTCGCTAAAGGTGACTTAAAGAAGATAATTGCACAAGTATTTAAACGTTATAAAACAACTGAAACTTCAATATATCTAGATAAATTAAAGAACTTAGGATTTAAGTATTCTACTTTATCAGGTATTTCAATTTCAATTGCGGACGTTGTAAAAAGTGAACACAAAAACGAAATTATTGATAAATCTCAAAAGGTTGTTGACACTATAAATAAACAATATAGACGTGGTTTAATAACTGATAGAGAACGTTATGAAAAAGTTTGTGAAGTATGGAATAATACAACAAGCGAAGTAGAAAAAGAATTAAAACAAAAAGTACAAACTTTAACAGATAACCCAATTATGATGATGGTTAACTCTGGTGCTCGTGGTTCTATTGGACAATATAACCAGATGGCAGGTATGCGTGGACTTCTTGCAAAACCAAATGGTGATGCAGTAGAAATTCCAGTTACATCTTCATTCGTTGATGGATTATCAGTATCTGAATACTTTATATCTACTCACGGAACTCGTAAAGGTAATGCGGATACAGCACTTAAGACAGCTGACTCTGGTTACTTAACAAGACGTTTAGTTGATGTTGTTCAAGATGTTATCGTAAGAGAAGAAGATTGTGGTACTATTCAAGGTGTTGTTGTTAAAGCATTCGTTGATGAATCAGATGGTACTGTAATAGAAAGTCTTCATGAACGTATAACTGGTAGATATACAAATAAAAAAGTTGTTGATCCAAAAACTAAGCAATTAATTATAGATAAAAACGAATTAATTACTGAACCAATTGCTGATAAAATTGATAAGGCAGGAATTACAGAAGTTGAAATAAGAACTGCTTTAACTTGTAAGACAGAAAATGGTGTATGTAAACATTGTTATGGTATTAACCTTGCAACTGGTAACATTGCTGAAATAGGTGAGGCTGTTGGTATTATGGCAGCTCAATCTATCGGTGAACCAGGTACACAGCTTACAATGCGTACATTCCACAATGGTGGTGTTGCATCAGGAGCAGATATAACTCAAGGTTTACCTCGTGTACAAGAGTTATTTGAAGCTAGAAATCCAAAGGCTAAATCTACAATTGCTGAAATAGATGGTAAGATAACTAAGATAGATGAAGTAAATGGTAAATATAAAATTGCTATTACTAACGACGTAGAAACAAGAGAACATACAACTAACTATGGTGTTAAACTTTGTGTTGAATTAGGACAAAGTGTAAAAGCAGGAGATAAGTTAAACGTTGGTTCTATAAATCCAAAAGAATTACTTGCGGTAACTGATCCTATTACTGCACAAAACTATATTCTATCTGAAGTACAAAAAGTTTACAAATCACAAGGTGTTGATGTTTCAGATAAGCACGTTGAAATACTTGCTCGTCGTATGATTGCTCGTATTAAGATAGTTGATGGTGGAGAAACTGAATTAGTTGATGGTAAATTAGTTTCAATGCACGAATTTACTAGAATTAATAAGGAAGCTATTATAAATGGTAAGAAACCAGCAACTGGTCGTCCAATAATGCTTGGTATAACTAAGGCATCGTTAGAGACTGATTCATTCTTATCAGCTGCATCATTCCAAGAGACTACTCGTATCTTAACTGATGCTGCAATTAAGGGTAAGGTTGATAATTTAACAGGTCTTAAAGAAAACGTTATTATTGGTAAATTAATACCAGCAGGTACAGGTTCTAAATATTACTCTAATGTTAAATATTCTCTTGAAAGTGAACAAGTAGAAGATGATGCATTAGATGTATTAGAAGACCAATTAACTGATTAATAAGAAAGTCAAATTTGACTTTCTTTTTTGTTTTTAATATTATAGTCTTAATTCAAAGATAGAATGATAAATAACAAAAGAATAGAAAATTTGTATTTAGATTAAAAAAACACAGCATATATTTAAAAATTATTAAAATATCATATAGAATATGGTGTTTTTTTCTTTTTATGTTACAATATACGTTAAGGTGATTTTATGAAAGATGTTTATAAATTTCTGGATTCTTTGCATATAAAAAAAGAAGACATAATAACGGTTGCGGTATCTTATGGACCAGATTCTATGTTTTTACTTGATTTGTTAAAAAATAAATATAAAGAAAATAAAATTATTTGTTGTCACGTGCATCATAATCATAGAGAAGAAAGTAATTTAGAAAAAGATGCTTTAGAAAAGTATTGTATGAAAAATAATATCATCTTTGAATTTATGAAGATAGATAAATATAAGAATAATAAGTTTACTGAAGAAGAAGCAAGAAAAAAAAGGTATGAATTCTTTGATAAAGTACTAAAAAAATATAATTCTAAGTATTTATTTACCGCTCATCACGGGGATGATTTAATTGAAACTATTCTTATGAAAATATCTAGAGGATCTTCGCTTAAAGGTTATAGTGGAATAAATCTAATATCTAAAAGAGATAGTTATTCTATTATAAGACCTTTGTTATATTTAACAAAAGATGATATAAATAAAGCTTGTATAAAAGAAAATATTCCTTTTGCTGTGGATAACTCCAATACAAGTGATGAATATAAAAGAAATAGGTACAGAAAGTATGTTTTGCCTAAATTAAAAGATGAAAATAAACTTATCCACAGGAAATTTGTAGATTTTTCGTTAGAATTAAAAAAATATGATGATTATGTATCTAAAATGGTTTTAAAGATTTACCCTAACGTAGTTAAGGATGATAAGATAAATATTTCTCTATTATTAAAAGAGGACGATTTAATAATAGAAAAGGTAATAGAAAAATATTTATTTTCTGTGTACAAAAAAGACATAGGGAAAGTAACTTCTAAAAATAAAAATGATATTTTAAAAATGTTAAAAAGTAAAAGACCAAATAGCATTTTATCAATGCCAAACAATAAAAAATTAATAAAAGACTATAATAAGATATATTTTGCGGATGATATAATTTATAATAATTGGTGTTTTATATTTGATAAAGAACTTCATTTACCTAATGGATATGTAATAAAACAAATAGATAAGTTAGGTGATACAACTAATTTTTATGCGGCGTTTAACTCATCTGAAATATCACTTCCTATTATTGTTAGAACTAAAAACGATGGTGATAGGATAAGCGTCTTAAATCTCTCCGGGTTTAAAAAGTTAAAGGATATATACATAGATGAAAAACTTAGTATGAAACAAAGGCATAATCAACCCGTTGTAACAGATAGTAATGATAAAATAATATGGCTTCCAGGCCTTAAAAAATCTAAATATGATAGGTCAAAAAGAGGAAACTATGATATAATATTAGAGTATTACAAGGAGGAACAATAAATGCAGAATAATCAAAATATGAAAAAGGGAATGTTTCCTTATGTAATGTTATTAGTAATTGGTCTTGCCATAATGTTTTTATATAACATGACTAATGATATGAATAAGGAATTAACATATAATGAGTTTAATAAAGCATTAAATAAAAATAACATTAAAGAAGTTGTTATAACACCTTCTACGCAAGCTTACACATACCAATTAACAGGTACGTTAAGAGATGCAAAAAAAGGAGAGACATTTAGCGTTAAAACACCGCTTTCAGATACTGTTATTAAACAAATAGTAAGTGCAAGTGAGAAAAAGGATTTTAAGATAGTATCTAAATCAGATCCTACATCAAGTACTTGGTTTATGTTTTTAACTAACATACTTCCTTACATAGTTTTAATTGGTATTGCATTCTGGTTCTTTACAAAGCAACTAGGTGGGCAAAAAGGATCAATGGACTTTGGAAGAAGTAGGGCTAAATTAAATCCTGATAATGGAAAGGTAACATTTAAGGATGTTGCGGGATTACCTGAAGAAAAAGAAGAGTTACAAGAGTTAATTGATTTCCTAAAAAATCCAAAGAAATTTACTAAATTAGGAGCTAGAATACCTAAAGGTGTTTTACTTGTAGGCCCTCCAGGAACTGGTAAAACATTACTTGCTAAGGCAGTTGCAGGAGAAGCAAACGCACCATTCTACTTTATATCTGGTTCTGATTTCGTTGAATTATACGTAGGTATTGGAGCATCAAGAGTAAGAGATATGTTTAAACAGGCAAAGCAAAATGCACCTTGTCTAATATTTATTGATGAAATTGACGCTGTAGGTCGCCAACGTGGTACGGGTATTGGTGGAGGCCATGATGAAAGAGAGCAAACTCTTAACCAATTATTAACTGAAATGGATGGCTTTGGAGCAAATGAAGGAATTATAATAATTGCTGCAACTAACAGACCTGACGTACTTGACCCAGCGCTTTTAAGACCAGGAAGATTTGATAGGCAAGTAACTGTTGCTCTTCCAGAACAAAAAGCAAGGGAAGAAATATTAAAAGTACACGCAAGAAATAAAATATTATCTAAAAACGTACACTTAGATAATATTGCAAAAAGAACAGTTGGTTTTTCTGGAGCTGATTTAGAAAACTTACTTAATGAGGCTGCATTACTTGCTGTTAGAAGAGAAAAAAATGCTATTACAATGTCTGAAATAGATGAGGCAATAGATAGAGTTATTATGGGACCTGCTAAGGTAACTAAAAAATATACTAAAGAAGAAAAGAAGTTAGTAGCATATCATGAAGCTGGACACGCTGTATTAGGAATAAAATTAGATAACGCAAATGATGTTCAAAAGGTAACTATTATTCCACGTGGTCAGGCTGGTGGATATAACTTAATGCTTCCAAAAGAAGAGAAATATACGGCAACTAAAACAGAATTATTAGAACAAATAATGGGATTACTTGGTGGCCGTGTTGCAGAAGAAGTTGTGTTTGGTGAAATAACAACTGGAGCACACAATGACTTTTCAAAGGCAACAAAGATTGCTAGAAGCATGGTAACGGAATATGGAATGTCTAGTCTAGGACCAGTTCAATTAGAAACTCCAGAGGGAAGTTCTTTCTTAGGAAGAGATTATAATAAAAATAGAAACTTCTCTGACCAAGTAGCATTAGAAATAGATAATGAAGTTAGAAAAATAATTAATGATTGTTATAGTAAAGCTAAAAAGATAATAGAAAAAAATAGAGATTTACTTGATTTAATAGCTTCTAACTTAATTGAACACGAAACGTTAACAAAAGAACAAATCGATTATATAGCGGAAAATGGTAAGATGCCAGTTGAAGAAATGCTAGATGATGTAAACCTATCAAAACTAAAAGAAATGGCTAAGGCTCAGGGAATTAAAGGCTATTCCTCAATGAATAAAGATGAACTTAAAAAAGCTTTATCAAATGATTTATCAGAAGAAGAGAAAAAAGACGACTAATTGCTAGTCGTTTTTTTCTCTTCTCTAATTACAGATTTACTTTTACTTTTATATCCAGGTTCTGTTCCTTTTATATAATATAAAATGGTTTTAAGTTTAGAGTTATTAGTTGCTTCTTTACCAGTGTTAACGTCTGTTAAAACACCAACGACATTATCTGGTTTTTCATACCATTTGGCATCTTTTTCTCTTAAGTAGCCTTCTATAGTGTCTGCCCATATGTTTTTAGCATATTTATATTCTTTATTAGATAATTTTCTATTATCATCATATCCAGTCCAGACTCCAACTACAACATCGGGATTATATCCAACAGTCCATAAATCATAATCAGTAGTACCACTTTTAACAGCATATTTTTTTGTTAGTTTAGGTTTAACAGAGGCACAAGTAGGTGATGTATAACTTTTTAAAGATGTATCATATGTATTAGATAAAAGTTCACTTAATATATACGTGTATGATTTATTTAATACTTTATCCTTTTTATTTTTATATTCATAAAGTACATCTCCATTACCATCTTCTACCTTTTTTATTAGGTGTTCCTTAACACTATACCCGGAGTTCGCTAAAGTAGCATATGCGTTAGTAAATTCTAAGATAGATAATTCATTAGTTCCAAGAGGAAGTGATGCATTAGCCTCTAGCTTACTTTTTATGCCCATTTTCCTTGCGTATTTAATCATCATATCTTCTCCTAAAAACAGATGTGTTTTAATTGCGTATATATTATCAGAGTAACAAATAGCAAGTGCCATTGTTATTTTATCATTGGGATAAATATTACCATAATTACTGGGGGAGTATGAAAGCCCATTATCTAAAGTAAAGGTCGTTGGTTTGCTTAAAAATGTAGTTGATGCAGTAAGTCCATTTTCTAGTGCAGCATAATATAAAATTGGTTTCATGGTGGAACCTACTTGTCTTTTAGATTGCATTGCTCTATTATATTGTGATTTAGAATAATCTTTTCCACCAGCAAGTGCTATTACTTCACCATTATTTGGATTCATAACAACAGCGGATGTTTGCATTTCTTTTTTTCCTTCTAAATTATTTTTAATTGCATCATCTAATGCTGTTTGCGCACTAATATCAAGACTAGTATATATTTTAAGTCCTTCTTGCCTAATTGTGTTTTCACTTACTATTTTTAAGTCTTGTAATTCTCTTATTACAGCATCTTGATAATACATTAAAGTAGATAGATTAAGGTTTTCCTTTTTCCCGTAATAGCTTAGCTTCACATCAATGGTATCATTCATTTTATCTTTTGTAATTATTTTATTGTTTACAAGTGCATTTAATATTTCTTTCTGCCTTTTTTTAGCGGCATTTAAATCATTTAATGGAGAGTAATTATCAGGAGACTTTGGTATTCCAGCAAGCATCGTACTTTCAGCTAAATTTAATTCTTTAGCAGGTTTATTAAAATAGTATTCAGATGCATTTTCAATTCCAAGTATTCCGTTTCCATAATTAATTGTGTTTAAGTAGCCTTCTAATATTTCTTCTTTTGAATACTGAGTTTCTAATTTAAAAGCATACCAAGCCTCTTTTATTTTTCTTTCCCATGTTTTATCAAATGTTAAAAATAAATTTCTAGCATACTGCTGCGTAATTGTTGAAGCTCCTTGTGTTAGATTTTTAGATTTTATGTTTACAAACATAGATTTTATTATTCTAGGAACATCAAAACCATTGTGCTTATAAAAATTTTTATCTTCGGAATATATAGTTGCATTAACTAAGTCTTTTGATATGTCTTTTAATTTAACCCATTTTTTAGTACCATTATTACCTTCATAGAAACTTTTTTTATCTTTATCATACATATATATACTATTTGAGTTTTCTATATCTATTTTAGAACCATACTTAGCACATAAGAATAATATTGTATAAGAAAGGCAGAATAATAACATTAAAGCGATTATGATTTTACATATTATATTTACTTTTTTCATTTAAATCGCCTTCTTTCTAATTTTAGTATTGGTAAAAAATAATAAAATATTAAAAGAATGAATAGATTTTTATATAAAATGAAATGCAAATAATTGGTTAAAACTTAAAAACTTTGTAACACGTTGCAATATTTTTATATTCAATGAGTTATTTTTATTGACCTTTTTTCTTATCTATGCTATATTGACGTTAGAAAAATTTTAAGGGTGTTTTTATGTCTAAAATTATTGTAAATCATAATATAAAATCTACTTCTTCACTCGAAGTTGTAAAAGATAAAAAAGGAATATTAAAAGATAATATAATTACTTATAATCATAATGGTGTTATGATTAGGCTTAAACTTTTAGAAAATAAAATTTTTTTTGAAAGAGAAAATAAGGACGTAAAGATATACTTGGAGTTTGAAAAGAATAAATCTATAATAACTAAATATGTTATTAAAGATATGGGGATAGAAATTAAACTTGAATCTAAAACTAAAAATCTTATCATAAATGATAATAAAATAATGGTAGAATATGACCTATTTATGAATGGCGAATTTAGTGACAGTTTTAAGTATGAAGTAGAATGGAGCGATTTATAATGAATCTAAAAGAACAAATAAAAGAAATGATTAAATCAGCATTGAATGAATTATACATCAAATTTGATCCGGAAAACATTGTTGTTGAAGTTCCTAAAAAAAGAGAGCAAGGAGACTTTTCAACTAACATTGCAATGCAATTAACTAAGGTTTTAAAGGATAATCCAAGAAATATAGCTGAAAAAATAGTTGAAGTTTTAAGCAAGAATACTAATGAAATTAAAACAATAGAAATAGCAGGTCCAGGTTTTATTAATATTTATTTAAATGATGAATATGTTTTTAGCGGAATATCTAATGTAATAAAACAGGGTGAAAATTATGGTTCATCATCCATTGGGAAAAAAGAAAAAGTAGATATTGAATTCGTTAGTGCAAACCCAACTGGAATACTTCATTTAGGTACTGCAAGAGGTGCAGCATATGGTTCTAACCTTGCTAATATAATGTCTTTTGCGGGCTATGATGTTACTAAAGAGTATTATATAAATGATGCTGGAAACCAAATAATAAACTTAGGTATTTCATTAAAGGAAAGATATAAAGGTTTATGTGGCTTAGAAGAAAATATGCCAGAAGATGGTTATTATGGTTCTGAAATTATTGATATTGCCAAAACTATTTTTGATAAGTATGGCAATTCTAAGCTAGATGAAGATTTAGAATTCTTTAAGAAAGTTGCGGTTGATTATTTGCTTAACATAATAAAAACAGATTTATCTAATTTTGGTGTTACGTTTGATGTATGGACAAGTGAAAAGAGTATTCGTGCTAAAGGAAGAATTGAAGAATCATTAAAAATTCTTGATGAAAAAGGTTTGGTTTATAAAAAAGACAATGCAAAATGGCTTAAAACAACCGTTTATGGTGATGATAAAGATAGGGTACTTATAAAAACCGATGGTAGTTATACGTATTTAGTACCAGATATAGCTTATCATTTAGATAAATTTGATAGAGGTTTTGATTATTTGGTAGATGTTTTTGGAGCGGATCATCATAGTTATGTATCAAGATTAAAGGCTAGTATTGAAGCTTTAGGATATGATAAGGATAAATTAGAGGTTAGACTTCTTCAAATGGTAAGACTTCTTCGTGATGGAGAAATTGTTAAAATGAGTAAAAGAACAGGTGGAAATATTACTATTTCTGAACTTGTTGGAGAAATAGGTAAAGATGCTGCTAGATATTTCTTTGCAACTAGAAGCTTAGATGGTCAGATGGATTTTGACATCAATTTAGCTCTTAAAAAATCTAGTGAAAACCCATTCTTTTATGTAGGATATGCAAATGCTAGAATATGCTCTATATTAAAAGATGCAAAAGAAAAGAATATAGATATTTGTACTGATATAAAAGAAGCTATTGATATAGATTCTAAAGCACTTTTATTAAAGGTTTATGAATTTACTGAAGTTTTAGCAAGTGCTGCTTTAAAGAAAGAACCACATTTAATTACTAATTATGTGTATGAATTAGCTAGTATGTTCCATAATTATTATGGTAAACATAAAATATTAACTGATAATATAAAAATGTCAGAAAAACGTTTAGGTTTAATTAAAACGGTTGGCATAACCATAACTAATGCTTTAAAATTAATAGGTGTTAAAGCGCCAGAAAAAATGTAGGAGGATTTATTTATGAACGTTAGACAAATGCCTTTAGAGGAATTAGAATTATTATCTTATACTGATATAGCATATGAGCTATTAAAACTTGATAAAAAACCTAAAACAACCCACGCTTTATTTAAAGAAGTATGTGACTTATTACAAATAAGTGAAGATAATATGATGGATATGATAGGAGACTTTTATACTACGTTAACTACTGATAAGAGATTCATCCTATTAGATTCTGCTGAATGGGATTTAAAAGAAGCTCATTCTGTAAAAACAATAATTGATGATGAAGATGATGATGAAGTATCAGAAGATGAAGAAGATACTGATGAAACAGAACCAGAAGGAATTGAAGATGAAGCAGTATCGGGTGATATAGATGATTTTGATGATACCGATGATGATATGGATGATTTAGAAGACTTAGCCATTGTAACAGAAGAAGAGATGGATGAGTAATGTTTGAAAGATTAGAAGCAATAAAAGAAAGAAATGATGCAATTACTAAAGAGCTTACTAAGCCAGAAGTAATAAGCAATGTTAAAAAAGTTACTAAATTATCAAAAGAACAATCTGATTTATCGGAAATAATAGAGTGTTATGATGCTTATTTAAAAGCTAAGAATGATTATGAGGAAGCTAAAGAGTTAGCGCGTGATCCTGAGATGAAAGAGTTTGCTATGGAAGAGGAAGAAAAAAACTTAGACAAGCAAAAAGAACTTGAAAAACAATTAGAAATTCTTCTTTTGCCAAAAGATCCTAATGATGGAAAAAATATTATTGTTGAAATACGTGGAGCAGCAGGTGGAGATGAGGCTAATATCTTTGCAGGCGATTTATATGATATGTACGTTAGATACGCTGAAAACCAAGGGTTTAAGGTAGAACTTTTAGATAGTACTCCAGGTTCTAGTGGTGGATATTCAGAAATCTCATTTATGATAAAGGGAGATAGCGTTTATTCAAAATTAAAATATGAATCCGGAGCACACCGTGTTCAAAGGGTTCCTCAAACAGAATCGCAAGGAAGAGTTCACACGTCAACTGCAACGGTACTTGTAATGCCAGAAATAGATGACGTTGATTTTGAACTTGATATGAATGATGTAAGAGTTGATATAACAAGATCATCAGGATGTGGTGGTCAGGGAGTAAATACAACTGACTCAGCAGTTAGATTAACGCATATTCCAACGGGTATTGTAGTTTATTCTCAAACAGAAAGATCACAAATTAAGAATAAAGAAATAGCTATAAAAATCTTAAAATCAAGAGTATATGATTTAAAAATGAGAGAACAAGAAGCTGAAGTTGGAGCAGAAAGAAGAAGCAAAATAGGAACTGGTGATAGATCTGAAAAGATAAGAACTTATAATTATCCTCAAAACAGGGTAACGGATCATCGTATAGGATATACCACAAACTCATTAGATAGAGTAATGAATGGTAAGTTAGATGATATAATTGAAGCCTTAATAACAGAAGATCAAAGAAGAAAATTAGCTGGAGAATAACTCTTCAGCTTTTTCATATGTTATAATAAAGTTAAGGATGTGATTTGATGGAATATACTTTTCCAGATTATAAAAAAGGACTTGTAAACGTAATTTGTTCTATTGAAAAATATTTTAAAGTACCAAATAAACATAATTCTCTTGATTTATTAGATAAAATATTAAAAGAAAATAATAGTAAAAACGTAGTATTATTCTTATTTGATGGATTAGGTTATAATATATTGAAAGAAAATAAAGATATATGTCCATTTTTATATGATAATTTAATAACTAGTATATCATCTAATTTTCCATCTACTACTATGTCTGCTAGAACAACAGTAGAATCAGGACTTACTCCAAAAGAACATGGGCATCTTGGATGGGATATGTATTTTAAATGCTTTGATGAAGTTATATGTTTATCAAAAAACGTTATAAAAGGAACAAATAAAAGTCCTTGTAATTATAATGTAGCTAAAACCCTTCTTAAATATGAACCAGTAACGGATATTATTAATAAAAAAGAAGGATATATATCAGAAACTTTAAGAGTTTATAGTAATCATAAAACGGAGTCTTTAAGAAAGATGAAAAAGAAAATAAAAAAACTTACCAAATCAAAAGAAAGAGCCTATGTATATGCTTACTATAATGAACCAGATCATGCTCTTCATAATAATGGAGTAGGAAGCATCCAAATGAAAAAATACTTAAAGCACATAAATAAATGGTTTAAGAAAACTTGCAAGTCATTAAAAGACACTACTATAATAGCATTAGCAGATCATGGACATATAAACGTAGAATATATTAATTTAATGGATTATCCTTCAATTACCAAAATGTTATCCCATAATATAGCAATAGATGATAGAGCAACTAGCTTTATGGTAAAAAAAGAATATAAGAAGACTTTTCCTTTTGAACTTAAAAAAGTATTAAAAGATGATTTTATAATAATGACTAAAGAAGAAGTTATAAAACAAGGTTTATATGGTCCAGGATATGAAAATAAATATTATAAGGATGGATTAGGGGACTTTTTTGCTATTGGAATAAAAAATAAAGCAATTAGATGGAATAATAAGACCAATTTGCATAAATCAGCTCATTCAGGATTAACTTTAGATGAGATGTTAGTGCCTTTAATTGTTGTTAATTCTAATAAAATAAAAAGATGGTGATAAAAATGCAAAAAGAAATAGAATATTTAAAAAAGTATTATAAAGGTGATATAAAAGATGCTATTAAAAGGCTTTGGAATAATGAGCCTGTTCAGTATATAGTAGGGGATGTGGATTTTTATGGATATACGTTAGATGTTAATAAAAACGTTTTAATCCCTAGAAGAGAGACTGAAGAATTAGTAGAATATGTTATAAAATATGCTAAAAGGCTCAATAAACCCTCTATAATTGATGTTGGAACGGGAACTGGTGCAATTGCAATAGCACTTTCAAAAGAGCTTAATTTGCCTGTATACGCAAGTGATATAAGTCCTAAAGCTATAGAAGTAGCAAGAAAAAACGTAGAAAAAACTAATTCAAAAGTATCATTACTTTTAGGAGATATGCTAAAACCTTATATAGATAGGAATATAAAAGCTGATATAATAGTTAGTAATCCGCCATATATAAGGGAAGATGAGGAAATAGAAAAAATAGTTAAGGATAATGAGCCAGAAATAGCACTTTATGCGCCGAATAACGGATTGTTTTATTATGAAGAAATATTAAAAAATGCAAGCAAAGTATTAAATGATAAGTTTTTAATAGCATTTGAAATAGGAGAAAAACAAGGTGATGATGTTAAAGAATTAGCACATAAATATTTGAAAGATGTAAAAGTAGAAATAAAAAAGGATTTGTCGGATAAAAATAGGTTTGTTTTTGTATATAATTAAAATAAATCACTCACTAGTTAATAGATGGTGGGTGATTTTTAAATGAAAAAAATGATACTTATATTTCTTGCTGGATTAATGATATTTTCTGTTTATAATAAATCAAAAAAGAATGAGGAGGTTAAACTTCCGGATTCTGCAATTAGATTTAGGGTTTTAGCTAACAGTAATTCTCCAAGAGATCAAAAAATAAAAGAAGAAGTAAGGGATAAAATGCAAAAAGAACTTTATACCTTATTAGAAAATGCAAAATCAGCTAAACAAGCAAGAAACTTAATAACTAGTAATATGGATAATTTTAATGATATATTAGCTGAGGAAATGAAAGATAAAGAGTATTCTTACAAAATAGATTATGGTATGCATCCATTTCCAGAGAAAAAATACAAAGGAATTACATATGAAGCAGGAGAATATGAATCTTTATTAGTCACTTTAGGTAGTGGTGAAGGTGATAACTGGTGGTGCGTCTTATTTCCTCCATTATGTCTTTTAGAAGCGGAAGAAACTACTAATAATAGTGATGTAGAATACAAATCTTTTATAAAAGAAATAATAGAAAAATATTTTTAAACCAATTGTAATACTATTAATGTAGGAAGGTGATTTATTATCACAAGTATAATATTAATAGCAATTAGTTTAAGTATGGATGCTTTTTCATTAGCACTTTCTTATGGTATAAAAAGTATATCAAAGAAAAACGTTATAATTACTGCTATAACAGTTGGATTATTTCACTTTTTTATGCCGCTTCTAGGTAATATGGTAGGTATTTCTCTTTTTGAAAATACTTTTATAAAGCCAAAATACGTGCTTTTCATAGTTTTTCTTCTTTTATCAGTAGATATGCTTTTAAATTTTTTTGAAGAAAATGCTAAAATTAGGGATTTAAATGTTTTTGGAACACTCTTTTTTGCTATATCAGTTAGCTTAGATAGTTTTAGTGTTGGTATAGGAATAAACTATTTATATAATAATATTTTATTTGTAGTAAGTAGTTTTTGCATAATTAGTGCATTATTTACTTTTTTAGGCTTTTATTTAGGACGAAAGATAAATAACAAGATAGGAAAGTATTCGTTTTTACTAGGCAGCATAACACTACTTATATACTCCCTTTTAGTATTGACAAAATGAGGCCTTTGTGCTATCATATGCGGTATTCAATCAAGAGGGGGAGATTTTGATGACTAACAAAGAATTTTATGAAAAGATGAATGAAAAAAAGTCTGAATATAAAAAAAGAGGTATAGCAATTGCTTTGGCATCTGTTATGACTGTAACTGGTCTTGCAGCTTCTTGTGCTAGAAACAATGGCTCATCAGATAGTGAAACTACCACTATAACAGAAACTCAAACTAATAGTTCAACTGATGAATTTAAATCATTATATTTATCAGAAGATTTTAATATCGATGATGAAAATGCTATTTTAGAAAGAGCTAACGCTATATATGATTTGTCAGATAAGAAAATTAGTGTTGAAGAAATAGTAAACATGATATATTTAATAAATGATAAAGCAGAGCATATATCATTTTCAAGCAATAATGATACAAAAAAATATGAGTATCTTCAGTATCTTATAAAAAATATAAAAGAATTATTAAATGATCATATGGCTGGTTATGTAAATTCACAAAGGAATATAATTAAAAACAAGGAAAGTAATACCTCAGATTTAGGTAGCCTAATTCATGCCTATATGTTAATTGCATCTAAAAGTAATGGAAAAGTTTTAGCAATTAAAATGGGACAATTAGTTGATGAGCAAGCAAATAATATTATTGAAACTCATGATGTTGATAAAATGAAATCAGATTCAAAGAAATATTATGAATTATTTAAAGGACTATCCAACGAGGAAATGGCAAATGGAGAAGCACTTGTATTACTTGATGATGTTCAAGTTAAGGTTTCAATTATGAATGTAGGCTTAACAAAAGAACAAAAAGATGAGATGGATAACAATAAAGCTCATTCGTATGAAAATTTATCTGGATTTGATGCAGTAAAGAAATTAAAAATAGATACTGAAAATATAGTTCAAAACGCACATGGTTATACAACTACTCCAAATAAAAAGTCTAAGGATGATGCTTCTAAAATACCAAATAATAACCAAATAGAATCAGGTAATGGAACAACTAAAAAAGTGTCAGGCGGAAAATCAGTTGGTAAAGAAACTAAGATAATTAATGGAAGAACGACTACTAAAACTCATACAACATCAAAAATATATGGTGTACCAAAAACAACTAAACAAACAACTACAAAAAAAGGTGGAAAGCCAGTAGGTACAACAAAAAAACATGTTGAAACAACCACAATAATAAGTGAAGAGATAGTAGTTCCTGGCGAAGAGTTTAATTCAGCATATCATTTTGTAGATGGTGATAGTTATGGATACAGCAAAACTTTAAGATAATTATATTAGACACTCAAATGTAAATTTGAGTGTTTTTCTTTGTCCAAATATGTAAATTATGTTAAAATCGTATTAGAAGGTGATTTAATGTGCTAGTAAATGGTAATGCGATGTTGGAAAAGGCTTTAAAAGAAGGCTATGCAGTCCCTGCTTATAACATAAATAATTTGGAATGGACCAGGTATATATTAGAGGCTTGCCAGGAGGATAAAAGCCCAGTTATACTTGCGGTAACTGAAAAAAGTATTGATTATTTTGGTGGTGTTAATGTTGTGCATAACGTTGTTAAATCTCTTATTAATTCACTTAATATAACTGTTCCAGTAGTTTTGCATTTAGATCACGGTAAGAGTATATCAATATGTAAACGTGCTATAGATTCTGGCTTTACATCGGTAATGCTTGATGCATCAGAAAAAAGTTTTGAAGAAAACGTACGTGATACTAACGAGGTTATAGAGTATGCTAAAGAAAAAAGCGTAAGCGTTGAAGCTGAAATAGGCTCTATGAATAAAGAAGAAGGTGAAAAGTTAGTTTTAGGTTCTAAAACAACTATCGATGAAGCTAAGAATTTTTATTTACAAACTGGAGTTGACTTTCTTGCACCATCCATTGGAAATATGCACGGAATATATAAGGAAAAGCCAAACATAGATTTTGATCTTTTAGGTTTGATATGCAAAGAAGTTAAAATACCACTTGTACTTCATGGTGCCTCAGGATTGGATGAAAACATGATAAAGGCTGCTATCTTTTGCGGGGTATCTAAAATAAACATAAATACAGATCTTATGTGTGCTTGGGCAAAAAGTGTTAGAGGCTATTTAAATTATGAAAAAGAAGAGTATGATCCTAGAAAAATAATTTCATCAGGAGAAAATGCACTAAAAAAACTAGTTCACGAAAAAAATAGGTTATTTGGTTCTGTAAATAGGGCTAATTAATCACTTTTTATAGTTTTTTTAATAGAATACTATGAAGAGAAGAAAGGAGTAAAATATGTACAAAATAATAATAGAAGGTAATAACAAGTTAAGTGGAAAAATAAGAATTAGTGGTTCTAAAAATAGTGCGGTTGCGCTTGTTCCAGCGGCTGTTTTATGCGATGAAGAAGTAACCATTGCAAATGTACCTAGTATTTCTGATATAGATGCATTAGATGAAATATTAAGGTTTTTAGGTGCTAAAGTAAAAAGAAAAGATGATGTTATGAAAATAGATTCATCTAAAATAAAAAATAAATTAATTCCAGAAAAAATATCTAAAAAACTAAGAGCTTCATATTATTTTATGGGAGCATTACTTAGTAAATTTAAAAAAGTGGAGATGTATTTTCCTGGAGGATGCTCAATAGGAGCAAGACCTATTAATTTACATTTAAAAGGTTTTGAAGCGCTAGGTGCAAAGGTAGAAGAAAAAGATAATCTATTTATAATTACGGCAGATAAACTTATTGGAACTAAAATAAATCTAGATTTTGCATCAGTTGGAGCAACAATAAATTTAATGCTTGCAGCGGCAAAGGCAGAAGGAACTACCATAATATCTAACGCTGCTAAAGAGCCACACATAGTTAATGTTGCAACGTTTTTAAATAACATGGGAGCTAAAATAAGTGGAGCAGGAACTAGTGAAATAAAAATAGTTGGGGTATCTAAACTTCATTCATGCTTCCACGAAGTTGTACCAGATTATATAGAAACTGGTACGTATATGATTTTAGCAAGTGCTTTAGGTGATGCTATAACAATAGAAAACATCATTCCAGATCACGTAGAATCACTTATATCTAAATTGGAAGACGTTGGTGTTCCAATGGAAATAGGAGTTGATTACATAAATATAAAAGCTCCAGAAAAACTTAAGGCAACAAACGTAAAAACACAAGTTTATCCAGGATTTCCAACCGATCTTCAGCAACCGTTTGCAGCATTACTTACGCAGGCTACTGGAAAATCAGTTATAAACGAAACCATTTATGAAAATAGATTTCAAAACTTATACGAACTAAATAAAATGGGAGCTACAACCGAACTTTTAACAAATCAAAAAGCTGTAATAGTAGGGCCTACTAAATTAACTGGAAAAACAGTTAGAGCAACAGATTTAAGAGCTGGAGCATCACTTGTTATAGCAGGTTTAATAGCAAATGGAACAACAACCATATTAGATGCTGATTATGTATTAAGAGGCTATGAAGGCCTTGTTGAAAAGTTAACGAATGTAGGCGCTAAAATAAAATTGGAAAAGGAAGATTAAATAATGGCATTAAAAGAAAAAGCAAAAACAAATAACAAAGTAGATAAAAATGAAGAACAAAAGCAAATTGTTTATTCTGATGGCACTTATACCATACACGTTCCAATAGAAGTAATGAAAGAGGCTAAAGAGCGTATAAATAAAATGAATGACGAAAGTGCAAATAAGTCAAAATAAATTGTACTAAAACCCTTTTATAATAAATAAAATAGTATTGCTAGTAAATACTATTTTTTTATTATGGAGGAATACTATGAAAAGAAGGTATAAACTATTAATTGGTTTTTTAATAACGGGAATATTTCTTATAACTATATTTTTTATAACAAAAGATAAGAAGGTTTATTATTTGTCACTAG
Source organism: uncultured Mycoplasmatota bacterium (assembly GCA_900547225.1). Taxonomy (GTDB): domain Bacteria; phylum Bacillota_I; class Bacilli_A; order RF39; family UBA660; genus Aphodocola. The sequence continues at coordinate 64,588 of URFW01000002.1, read as the reverse complement.
GTGACTCTTTAGCAGCAGGACAGACTCCGAATAACAGCATAGGTTTAAGTTATGGAGATTATGTTTCTGAGTATTTAAAAGATAAAGAGGCGTTAGAGTTTTATACCAAGTCTTTTGCAAAGAGCGGTTATAGGAGTATAGATTTGTTAAACGATTTAAAAAACAATAAGACGGTTAAGATAAATGGTAAATCACTTACAATTAAACATGCACTTATAAAAGCGGACATAGTAACTCTTAGCATTGGATCAAATGATCTATTTTATAAACTGAACATAGGTAATGAATTTGATTTAAATGAGTTTGATGATATATATACGTACGTTGATGAGTCAATTAAAGATATCGATAAACTTCTTTATGAACTTAGAAAATCATGTAAGGAACAAATAATGGTATTTGGTTTTTATAATCCTTTTACAGCGTTTTCTAGCACTTTAGCGAACACTGTTGAACCAGTTATTTTATACGCTAATAATAAAATGGAAGATTTGGTTAGAAAATATGACATGACATATGTTGATATTCACGATATGTTTTTGGCTAATGATAATTATCTTCCTAAAAAATTAGAAATTCATCCAACCACTTTAGGTTATAAGGCTATGGCAAAAAGTGTTATTAGTCTAATTGATAAAAAAACACTTGCAAAATAATAAAACAATTGTTATAATATAAAAGATTTTATATCTATGACTTTATAAGAGTCATGGCGAAAGGAGCTATAGAATATGCCTAAAAAAGAAAGTATCTATATGACTTCTACAGTTACATGTACTTGTGGAAACACATTCGAAACAAAATCTACTAAGGATAAAATACACGTAGAATCTTGTTTTAAATGTCATCCATTCTACACTGGTCAAGCAACTATGCAATCAAAGACTGGTAGAGCTGAGAAGTTTAACCAAAAATATGGTTTAAAGAGCAATGTTAGTGCAGCAAAAGCTGAGTAATAACCATAAGTAAACTATTGACAAAAAACACAAAATAGTGTTATATTAAATAAGCTGATGTTTAAGTCTTACTATTTTCGTAAGGCTTAAAAATATATCATAAATGAAACACCAGGTAGTGTGTTAAGAAAGGAGTAGAAATTATGCCTACAATAAACCAAATTCTTCGTCATGGAAGACAAAAGAAGACTCGTAAGCCAAAAGCACCTGTTTTACTTGTTAGAACTAATACTCTAAAGAAGAAAAACATCTCTGCTTCATCACCACAAAAACGTGGAGTTTGTACTCGTGTTGGTACTATGACACCAAAGAAGCCAAACTCAGCATTACGTAAGTATGCTCGTGTACGTTTAAGTAATGGTTACGAAGTAACTGCTTATATTCCTGGAGAAGGACACAACTTACAAGAACACAGCGTAGTATTAATACGTGGTGGTCGTGTTAAGGACTTAATCGGTGTGCGTTATCACATCATAAGAGGTACATTAGATACTCAAGGTGTTGCTGATAGAAAACAAGCAAGATCTAAGTATGGTGCTAAAAAACCTAAAAAGTAAAAAATAATTAATCATAATAATAAAAGGAGGACAATATATGCGTAAAAGATGTGCTGTTAAAAGAGACGTATTACCAGATCCAGTCTATAATTCAAAGGTAATTACTAAGTTAATCAACCAAATTATGCTAGATGGTAAACGTGGTAAAGCAGAAACAATCGTTTATGATGCGTTTGATATGATTCATGAAAGAACCGGAGAAAACGCAAATGACGTATTTAAAAAAGCTATGGAAAACGTTACTCCAGCATTAGAAGTTAAAGCTCGTCGTGTTGGTGGTGCAAACTATCAAGTACCAGTTGAAGTTAAACCAGATAGAGCACAAGCTTTAGCATTACGTTGGATCGTTAATGCAACAAGATCTCGTGGTGGAAAAACTATGGCTGAAAAATTAGCTAATGAACTAATTGATGCTTCAAACGAAACTGGAGCAGCAGTTAAGAAAAAAGATGATACTCACAGAATGGCAGAAGCTAATAAAGCATTTGCACATTATCGTTGGTAGGAAAGGATTAGTATATGGCTCGTGAATATTCATTAGAAAAAACTCGTAACATTGGTATTATGGCTCACGTTGATGCTGGTAAAACAACTGTTACCGAGCGTGTTTTATTCCATACCCATAAGATTCATAAAATTGGTGAAACTCATGATGGTGAATCACAAATGGACTGGATGGAACAAGAAAAAGAACGTGGTATTACCATTACTTCCGCTGCTACTACTGCATTCTGGAAGGGTAATCGTTTAAATATCATCGATACTCCAGGTCACGTAGACTTCACAATTGAAGTTACAAGATCACTTAGAGTACTAGATGGTGCCGTTACAGTACTTGATTCACAAAATGGTGTTGAACCTCAAACTGAAAACGTTTGGCGTCAAGCAACTGAAATGGGTGTTCCAAGACTTGTTTTCTCAAACAAGATGGACAAAATGGGTGCAGACTTTGCAGCTAGTGTTGAATCTATTAAAGCAAGATTAGGTGTTAAAGCAACTGCAATTCAATGGCCAATTGGTGCTGAATCAGAATTTGATGGCATAATTGACTTAGTTACAATGAAAGCTTACCACTATGATGGTAAACCAGAAGAAAATCCTGAAGAAATCGAAATTCCATCTGACTTAAAAGACATAGCAGAAGAAAAGAGAATTGCTATGATTGAAGATGCTGCTGAATTCGATGAAGAATTAATGGAAAAATACTTAGAGGGTGCTGAAATTTCTGTTGACTTAATTAAAAGAGCAATCAGAAAAGGTGTTCTTGCAGTTAAGATGTTCCCAGTAATGTGCGGTACCGCACTTGGAAACATTGGTGTTAAGTTAATGCTTGATGCTGTAATAGATTACTTACCTGCACCAACGGATATTCCATCAATTAAGGGTCACGATGAAAATGATCACGAAGTATTAAGACATGCATCAGATAGTGAACCATTTTCAGCTTTAGCATTCAAGATTATGACAGACCCATTTGTTGGTAGGTTATCATTCTTCCGTGTATATTCAGGTACACTAAAGAGTGGTTCATATGTTCTTAATGCAAATAAAGGCGTTAAAGAAAGAATTGGACGTATCTTACAAATGCATGCTAATAACCGTACTGAAATACAAGAAGTATTTGCAGGTGATATAGCAGCAGCTGTAGGACTTAAAAATACTACAACAGGAGATACTTTATGTGACGAAAAACACGAAGTTATCTTAGAAAAAATGGTTATTCCTGAACCAGTTATCTCAATTGCTATTGAGCCAAAGAGTAAGGGAGACCAAGAAAAAATGTCTACTGCACTTCAAAAGTTAGCAGAAGAAGATCCAACATTTAGAGCAGAAACTGATCAAGAATCTGGTCAAACTGTTATATCTGGTATGGGTGAACTTCACTTGGACGTATTAGTAGACAGAATGAAACGTGAGTTTGGTGTTGAAGCTAACATTGGTAAACCACAAGTTGCTTATCGTGAAACTTTAACAGCTGCCGGTGATTGTGAAGGTAAATATATCAAACAATCAGGTGGACGTGGTCAATATGGACACGTTTGGGTTAAGTTTGAACCAAATAAAGATAAAGGATATGAATTCGTTGATGCTATCGTTGGTGGTGTTGTTCCTCGTGAATACATCCCAGTAGTAGACAAGGGATTACAAGAAGCTATGAAAACTGGTGTTTTAGCTGGATATCCTATGATAGACGTTAAAGCAACATTATTTGATGGTTCTTACCATGATGTTGACTCTAACGAAATGGCATTTAAGGTTGCTGCATCGTTAGCACTTAAAGAAGCTAAGAAAAACTGTAAACCAGTACTTCTAGAACCAATAATGAAAGTTGATATAGTAGTTCCAGAAGAATACTTAGGTAACGTAATGGGTGATGTTACATCTCGTCGTGGACGTCCAATGGGACAAGAAGCACAAGGTAACTCACTTAAGATCAATGCTTACGTACCATTATCAGAAATGTTTGGTTACGCAACAAGCTTAAGATCTAATACTCAAGGACGTGGTACATTCATTATGTTCTTTGATCACTATGAAGAAGTACCTAAGAGTATCTCAGAAGACATCATTAAGAAAAATGGTGCACAATAATAAATAATCCTGAGGGAAAATACTTGATATTTTCCCTTAGATTAGATAAAATAGATATGTAATTCATATAGGGAGGAAAAATAATTATGGCAAAAGAAAAATTTGATCGTTCAAAACCACATGTTAACATTGGTACTATTGGACACGTTGACCATGGTAAAACTACTTTAACAGCTGCAATCACTAAAAGATTAGCTGAAAAGGGACAAGCTAAATTCGAAGACTATGCAGATATCGATAAAGCTCCTGAAGAAAGAGAACGTGGTATAACAATTAACACTGCACACGTTGAGTATGAAACTGACAAACGTCACTATGCTCACGTAGACTGCCCAGGACACGCTGACTATGTTAAAAACATGATCACTGGTGCTGCACAAATGGACGGAGCAATCTTAGTTCTAGCTGCAACTGATGGTCCTATGGCTCAAACTAAAGAACATATCTTACTTGCTCGTCAAGTTGGTGTTCCAAGAATCGTTGTATTCATGAACAAATGTGATATGGTTGACGATCCAGAAATGCTAGACTTAGTAGAAATGGATGTTCGTGAACTATTATCTAAATACGGATATGACGGAGATAACACTCCAGTAATCCGTGGTTCTGCTCTTAAGGCTCTTGAAGGAGATCCAAAGTGGGAAGCTAAGATTGATGAATTAATGGACGCTGTTGATGAATGGATTCCAACTCCAGAAAGAGACAACACAAAACCATTCTTAATGTCAATCGAAGACGTATTTACTATCACTGGACGTGGTACTGTTGTTACAGGACGTGTTGAACGTGGTGAATTAAAATTAAACGACGAAGTTGAAATCGTAGGTTTAAAACCAACTCAAAAGACAGTTGTTACTGGAATTGAAATGTTCCGTAAACAACTAGACTTTGCTGAAGCAGGAGATAACGCTGGTGTATTATTACGTGGTATTTCACGTGAACAAGTACAACGTGGTCAAGTTCTTGCTAAACCAGGAACAGTTACTCCACATACTAAATTTGAAGCTCAAGTTTACGTATTAAGTAAAGAAGAAGGCGGACGTCATACTCCATTCTTCTCAAACTACAGACCTCAATTCTACTTCAGAACTACTGATGTTACTGGTGTTGTTACATTACCAGAAGGAACTGAAATGGTTATGCCTGGTGACAACGTTAATATGTCAGTTGAATTAATTGCTCCAATCGCAATTGAAAACGGTACTAAGTTCTCTATCCGTGAAGGTGGACGTACTGTTGGTGCTGGTACAGTTACTAAGATTGATGCATAATTAAGGTTAAACTAAAAGACATTCATTAATGAGTGTCTTTTTTTTGCACAAAAAAACAGAAGAATATATCTTCTGTCTATATTGGTGTATTAAGCCAATTAAGTATTGGGTTAAGTCTGCTTCCTGTATAATAAGCTTTTTTATTTATTACAAGGTCAAACTCTCCAATATATTCTACTATTTTGTTAGACATTTCAGTCATTAAAGTAGATTCATAATCCTTCTTAAATTCACTAGTTAGCCCACCTAAATTAACAACTTTATATCCCATTTTAGCATATTCTTGTATTAGTTGCCACTTAAGTAAGTATTCTGGATATTGATCTTTAAATGTTTCGTTAACGCCACTCGCAAAGAATGTTACAGTGCTTCCGTATTTAATTACAGCAACTGCTGCGGTAACAAGACCACTAGGATACCTTTGAAATAAATTACTAGCTTCTAGCATATTTTTCTTATATTTAGCAAGTTTTTCATCGGATTTTAATTTCTCGTTTATAATGGCATCCTTGTTAGGATTGTTAAAATCTTGCATTTGCATATTTAAATCATTATTTCTTTGTTCTTCATTTTCATACATTGTTTTACTAGAATTTACGTAAGAAATAGGCTCTAATTTATTAAAATATATTTCAAACATGTTTTGACCATAGAATTGATAATAATCTAAATAATAATCAAGTGGTGGTGTAGTTTTATTTATTACACTGTAAAGTAAGCTAATGTCATTCATTGAACCACGATAAACACGGTTTCCTAATTTAGATGCTTCACTTATTTTTTCTCTAGCTTCTTTTGATATGGAATTATATAATGCTATTATGTTACTATCTAAAGTAGTTAGTGCATTCCATCTTGGTTTAGATGCTTCCATACCATTATTAAATCCCATATGAATGTAACCTAGTCCTTGTAGCTTTTGAACTAAACTTTGATTAGAATCTGAAAGTGTTTTTTCACTTCCATCTATGTTATGTTCCTTATATACTACCATAGGATCTACTTTAACATAAGTAAAATTTCTTTTAGATAAAAAGTCCTTTAATTTTTCGGTAAATTCTTTTACTAAATCATCGTTATTCCAATCTATTAAAAAACCTCTTGGAGCATATCCCATTTTTCTTTTTTCTTTTGAATCATTTTTAACAATAATTAAAGTTGCGGCTTTAATTTCACCATCATCAGCAGCGAGTCCTAAATAATAAGCATTATGTCCATGCTTAGTCATAAGCCTACCATAATTACTTGTTTGGTAATAGTTGTGATTAGGGTGAGAAACTGCAAATTGATCAAATCTAGCTTCATCAAGTAATATAATCTGCATATTAATCCCTCCCTTTTATTCTAAGATAATATTATACCTTAAAATACTATATAAAGTCAATTTACATATTTTGATAAAAATATTAATTTAATAACGCTGTAGTGGTATAATAATCTTATAAGAAAGGTAGGCGTAAAATATGAAGATAGCTAATGTAAAAGCAAGAGAAATACTTGATTCTAGAGGAAATCCTACTGTTGAAGTGGACGTTACTTTAGAAAATGGAATAATTTCAAGGGCATGCGTTCCATCTGGAGCATCAACTGGTGTGCGTGAAGCTCTTGAAATGCGTGATAATGATAAAACAAGATTTAACGGTAAGGGAGTATTAAACGCCGTTAAAAACGTAAATGAAAAAATAAGACCAGTAGTAGTTGGTATGGATGTTAAAGACCAATATAGCATTGATAATGCCATGCTAGAGTTAGATGGTACTAAAACAAAAAGTAATTTAGGTGCTAACGCAATATTAGGCGTTTCTATGGCTTGTTTAAAGGCTGCTGCAAAAGAAAGTGGTATGCCTTTATATAAATATGTTGGAGATGGAAAAACTCTTCCTATTCCGATGATGAACATATTAAATGGCGGTGCACATGCTGATAACAAATTAGACTTTCAAGAGTTTATGATAATACCACAACGAGATACTATTCATGAAAGAGTAAGAGTTGGTTCAGAAGTATTCCACGCTTTAAAAAGCGTATTAAACGAAAAGAAATTATCGACTGGAGTTGGTGATGAAGGTGGTTTTGCTCCTGACTTAGATTCTAATACAGAAGGTTTTGAACTTATTATGGAAGCTATTAAAAAAGCTGGATATACGCCTGGTGTTGACGTAAAACTAGCAATAGATGTTGCAGCATCAGAGTTTTATAGTGATGGTAAGTATAATTTGGTAGGAGAAGGAAGAAGTCTTTCTACTGATGAATTAATAGATTTCTATAAAGAGTTAGTAAGTAAGTATCCTATTGTTTCGATAGAAGATCCTGTAGATGAAAATGACTGGGAAGGGTTTGCTAAAATAACTAAAGAATTAGGAGATAAGCTTCAGTTAGTTGGTGATGATCTTTTTGTTACAAATAAAGAGTGTTTACAAAAAGGCATCGATATGAAAGCAGGAAATGCAATTCTTTTAAAGGTAAACCAAATAGGTACTATAACAGAGACTTTAGAAACGATTAAATTAGCTAAAGAAAATGGTTATAAAACAATAATATCTCATAGAAGTGGTGAAACAGAAGATACGATAATAGCAGATTTAGCTGTAGGTCTTGATTTAGGTCAAATAAAAACTGGCTCTATGTCTAGAACTGATAGAATATGTAAATATAACCAGTTAATGAGAATTGAAGAAGAACTAGAAGGCTAGTTCTTTTTTTATTGTATAAATTTCTAGAACTTGACATTTACTTTCCACAACATAAAAAAATCCTTGACGGGGGGGCATATGATATTATAAACATAGAAAATTTTAAGGAGAGATTATATATGGAAAACAAGAAAAAGAAATATGAATATTTAAGAAACTTAGATAAGAAGATTCTTAAATTTATTACAGAAAATTATAATAAAGAATTGAATGCAAAACCAGAAGAATTTGGTTATGTAGAACCTCCAGCTCTTGAAAATTTAATATGGAGTACACATAATTATCATGTGAAATTAGATTTAAATAACTTTTGCGCTTTTTTAGCGAACGTATTAAAAATCAAACCTGAAGAAATTAAAAAGTTATTTGGTGAAGATATTGATTTGTTTAAAAATGTTGATGAAAATGGATATTTTAAATATGATGAAAATATAATTAGTGAGATTGAAAATAGATATAATGCCAATGTTAACTGTTTTAATCTAACTGGTAAATATATACAAGATTTAGATGCAAGTATATTTGATATAAAATTTCCAGATTATAGCATAATAGATTATGCAAAAATCACGGGTTTATACAGTTATGAAGATATGATGAATGTATATAACACCGAGAAAACACATTCCCCAACTGTTGTTAATTCACCAGTTGATAATTATGAAATTGATTTATATGACGGAAAGTATTCATATTATGCATTATTTTCAAGAAAAGATATTCCGGATAATTTTCAAGACAAAATACTTAATACATGTTATTTAAAAAATTTATTTGATAAAATCGGCATAGAGAATAAATATGATTATTATGCTGTTTGTTATCATACTAAAATATTTATTTCAGATAACAATCTCAAAATAAATGATAATCCGAAAATTTTTAGGGAAGCTATTGATAAAATTGTTATGTTTTTTATAAATCAATACCAAAAATATGGCAAAGGATTTGAATATGATAATGAAAAATATGATGATGAATATAAAAAATTAATTAGTGAAATAAGTGAAAAATATCGTACAAATTATCAAGATAAAGACGAATTGATTAAAGAAGGCGGAAAAGGTACATACTAAGTCAATTAAATAAAAAGAGTGCTTATGTTTTTAAATTTTTTAAATACTTGATTATTTTATTATAATATGTTAACATAAATGGCATTTAAGGGGATGAAGTTTGTGTATACGAATTCAAGTGTTATAAAAAATAATATTAATAGTGCGATGTATGATATAATTTCAAAAGCATCATTTTGTAATGAAAGTTACGCGATTTGTGAGCCTGATTTAGAAAAATATGATATAGATTTGTTTGACTTACTTTCATATTATGGGTTAGTTATTAAGGTTTATGGTTATAATATAAATTCAGATACTAAATTAAAATATGATGAAGTAAAATTTTATGATTCTAATTCAAGAAAAATGATAATTATTAATAAGGCAAAAGCAAATGAGATAATATTAAGAACAATTATTGAAAATCCTAAGAATTTGAAGAGATTAGAGAACTTGTTTGGTATTAATGAAGATAAATTAAAGGAGATAAGCAAAGGACTACTAGATAATTTAAAATGTTATATAACCACAAGTCAAACTCCGTTTGATATAACAAAAATTATAAAAGGAGAATTGCGCAATAAGTTAACTATCGAAATTTCGGCAGTAAAAAGTTTTATAAGTACATATGGAATAAGACCAACCTTGAAAGAATATGCTATATATAGAACTTTAAATAAAAAAGGTATTAATTCAGAATATTCTTTTGTAAAAAATGTTATTGATGAAGATTTTTATAAAGAAGAGTATAACCGTGTTAGCATGCTTTTGGAAGAGGCTGAAAAATTTTCTTTAAAAGAGGCAAAAACTTTAAGAAGATTAGTAGATGAATCAACCATTATAAAAGATACCATGACTTGTATTGAAAGATTTAAAAATGTAGAGTTAAGGGAACCAACAAAAGAAGAATTACAGACATACATTAATGAATTTTATGGATCTGATTCCTGGGATTTATCGGAATTACCAGATAATTATATAAAAACTGGTAAATCAATTCTTTAAATTTGTTGTATTTCATTTGCTAATATGATAAAATAAGTAGTAGCTAGGAGGGATACATATGCTTACAGTGTTAATGATTGTATCTGTTTTACTTATTATTATAGTATTACTTCAAAGTGAGAAGGCTGAGTCTGGTAATATAATTACTGGTGGTAATGCTGATTTATTTATGAACAGAAAAGAACGTGGTGGAGAGCTATTTATTACTAGGTTAACTTACGTTTTAGGGATTTTATTCTTTATTTTGTGTATAATTATGGACATGTAGTTAAAAAAGGCTTTATTAATAGCCTTTTTTTGTTTTATAATATATATATAGAAAGATAGGTGGGACTTATGAAAGACAGAATACTAAATATTTTAAAAGAGGAAGATAGAGCATATACTGCAATTGAACTTAAAGATATACTAGGTTTAAATACTACTGAAGAAGTAGAAGAGATGCTAAAAGTGCTAAATGAATTAGAGAGCAATTTAACAATATATCATACAAACAAAGATAAATATATGGCTTTTTGCTATAGTCATTTAAAAAAAGGCAAGATATCTGTTTCGGATAAAGGCTTTGGTTTTGTATTAATGGAAGGTGAAGATGATATTCACGTTGATGCTAAACATTTAAATGGTGCGATAGATGGTGATATGGTAATTGTAGAAATTACTAATAAAAATACTGGTTCTAAAAAAGAGGGACGAGTACTTAGAATAGCATCTAGAAATTATGGACCAATAGTAGGTGAGTTTAAGTTTATAGATGATATGCCAACAATTATCCCAAATGATAAGAAGTTTAAACAAAAAATAGTTTTAACTAAGGAAAGTACAAAAGACTGTGTAGAAGGTCATATAGTAGTTGCAAATGTTGTTAAAGAACTTGATAGAAATACTGTTTTAGCAGAAATAACAACTATTATAGGTCATAAAAATGACGTTGGTGTTGATGTTGAGGCAATCGTATATAAACATATGTTTTCTCCTAAATTTCCTGATGAAGTTTTAGAAGAATTAAAAGATATACCAGATTCAGTAAGTGATGATGAAAAAAAAGGAAGACGAAATTTAACTGACGTTACAATATTTACAATAGATGGTGATGATACAAAGGATATAGATGATGCTATTTCGATAAAAAAACTTGCTAATGGAAATTACGAGTTAGGTGTTCATATAGCAGATGTTTCATATTATGTTAAACCTGGTACTCATCTATATGATGAAGCATATGAAAGAGGAACTAGCGTTTATTTAGTAGATAGGGTAATACCTATGCTTCCTCATAAATTGTCTAATGGTATATGTTCACTTAATCCTGGAGTAGAACGTTTAGCTCAAAGTTGCGTAATGGAAATAGATAACAAGGGAAATGTTGTTTCTCATGAAATATTTGAAAGTGTTATTAAATCAAGGATTCAAATGACTTATAAAAAAGTTAATAAATGGTTAGATGAAGGTATTGTAGAAGATGGATATGCTCCTTTTACAAATGATTTATCACTAATGAAAGAATTAGCAGACATTATAAGACATAATAGAGAAGCACGTGGTGCAATTGATTTTGATACAGACGAAGCTAAAATAATTTCAGATGATACCGGAAAGCCAGTAGATGTAGTTTTAAGAGAACGTGCATCTGGTGAAAAAATGATAGAAGACTTTATGATAGCGGCCAATGAAACGGTTGCATCACATATATTCTATATGGATTTACCATTTATATACCGTGTTCACGGAACTCCAAAGGAAGAAAAAGTAAATGACTTTTTGGATTTTGTAAGTTCTTTAGGTTATAAAATAACAGGTAAGGTAAACATTAAGTATCCATCTTCAATAGAAAACGTATTAAGTCAGTTAAAAGATAAAAAAGAATATAAAATATTAGCATCACTTATGCTTCGTGCAATGCAAAAGGCCGTATATCAAACAGATAATATAGGTCACTTTGGACTTGCTAGTAAAATATATACCCACTTTACTTCACCAATTAGAAGATTCCCAGATACAACCGTGCATCGCCTTTTAAGAACATATTTATATAATAATGATGAATCTAAGAAAACGACTGATTACTTTAGAGAGTATTTACCACAACTTGCAGAACATTCATCATTAAAAGAAAGAGATGCAATAGAATGTGAAAGAGAAGTTGAAGACATGAAGATGGCTGAGTACATGATGGATCATATTGGAGAAGAATTTACTGGTATGATAAGTGGTGTTACTTCATTTGGTATGTTTGTTGAACTACCTAATATGATAGAGGGTTTAGTTCATATAACTGATATTAAAGGAGACTATTATAATTATGATGAAAGAACAATGTCTTTAGTAGGTCAAAAGACAAAAAGAAGATATAGAATTGGAGATACAGTAACAGTAATTTGTAAAAGTGCATCAAAAGAAGAAGCCTTTATAGATTTTGAAATAAAAAAGGAAGAAGTAAAAGATGAAGAGCAAGAGAAAGTTAAAAACGCAGATTAAGTTTTTAATTCATATAATTTTATTATCTATTATAATATTTTTAGGGCTTTTCATTTATGGGAAGTTAGATACGGATAACAAAAATGATAATAAAACGCAAAAAGTAACAACAAAAAGTACTGAATCTAATAAAGAGTCAAATATGCTTTCCATGGTTATGGTAGGAGATTGCTTGATTCATAGATTCATATATAATGATGCTTCAAATGGTGATGGAACATATTCTTTTGATAGTATGTTTGATGAGGTTACTCCTTTAATTAAAGGACATGATTTAGCCTTTTATAACCAAGAGAGTATAATAGGTGGTAAATCTTTGGGTCTTTCAGCATATCCAAGATTTAATTCTCCTGAAGAAATAGGAGATACAATGGTTAACTTAGGCTTTAATTTAGTTAGTTTAGCTAATAATCATACCATGGATAAGGGGGAAATAGGAGTAATTAATTCGGTAAACTATTGGAAAACTAAGCCAGGAGTTTACTATTCTGGTCAAGCACTTTCTTCATCTGATAGAGAAAGCAATATAAAGGTAGAAGAAAAAAATGGTATAAAGTACGCTTTTTTAGCTTATACATCAGTTACAAATGGTTTATTACCTCCTAGTGGTAAAGAATACTTAACTAACATCTACTCTAAGGAAAAGGCCCAAAAAGATATTAATAAGATAAAGGATAAAGTAGATTTAATAATTGTATCAATGCACTGGGGAGAAGAATATGTAACAACTCCAAATAATTCTCAGAAGCAAATAGCAAAGGAATTATCTGATATGGGTGTAAATTTAGTTATAGGAAATCACGCTCATATGATAGAACCAGTAGAGAAAATAAACAATACCTTGGTATTTTATGCACTTGGTAATTTTATTGCAGCCCAAGATACTAATGATAAACAAACGGGTGCTTTAGTAACTTTAAATATAAACAAAGATAAAAATGGTAAGATAATCTTTAGTAACGTAAAAGCAAACCTTTTATATACTTATTTTAAAGGTAGCCATAACTTTAAGGTATATCCTTATACAAAATTAAATAATAGCCTTTTAAATAATTATGAAACATACTATAATAAGTACAAAGGCGTTTTAACTAAGTATACCAACATAGTAGAGGTGGAATAATGATAGAAATAAAAAATAAAAAAGCTTCATTTGATTATTTTATAGAAGATACGTATGAGTGCGGAATAGTTTTAACTGGTACTGAGATAAAGTCCATTAGAAAAGGCAGTTGTAATTTAAAAGATAGCTATGCTAGAGTTAAAAATGGTGAAGTTTTTCTAACTAATATGTTTATTTCTACTTATGAAGAGGGTAATCGTTTTAATCATGATGAAAGAAGAGAAAGAAAGCTTTTACTTCATAAAAAAGAAATATATAAAATAAGGGATAAAGTTGAAAAAGAAGGCTATTCGCTAGTTCCTGTTAAGTTATATTTAAAAGATGGAAGAGCTAAAATACTACTTGGTATAGCAAGAGGTAAAAAGCTTTATGATAAAAGACAAAGCTTGAAAGAAAAAGACATTAAAAGAGAAATGGAAAAAAATATAAGGTATTAAAAAAGGTTCCAAATTACTTGGAATCTTTTTATTTGTCTGTAACTATTATTGATGTTGCAATAGCACGGGTTCTATGCCTTAAGGCTCCATCTACTGGATCATTTATATAACAATATGTGCTAGTACAAGTATCTTTATATTTTAAGGCTTCCTTTTGTGGTAATACCATAACAGTTGATGTTCCACCATCTAAATTAGCAGCGTTAATAGCACCATATTTATCCATTATATCTGTTAAATCTACCATATCTGCTCCCTTTGTTCTAGAGGAATTACTGTTGATAACTAAAATTAATATAATGCCATCTGATCTTTGTCCAATAGCGGTTCTAGCAGCATATCCCCAACCACCATTTCCTTTTATAAATGATTTTTTACCATTTACGATTAAGAATGGTCCCCAAGATACACCATCTCTAACGTTCATGTTTAATGCTTTTTGTGCTGTAGCACCTTTAATTAACACTAATTTATTATCATTTGTGATACCAATTATACCACCTGACTGGGTGTATGAACTATAATTATTATCTGTTATTACTTTACCATTAGAAATTGTTACACCAGTTGGCATACCACCGGTACTATTATTACCTGGATCATAAAATCCACCACCATTAACTGCAAGCATGGCCTTATTATCTTCGGCCATTTTCGTAACTAATTGTCCTTTTACGCCTAAACTTTTGGTTACTGAAACTTTAACCATAGAAGGATCATATATAGCAGCTAGATAACCTTTTTGCCCGTTTACTTCTAATTCTATTATTTTATATTTTTCATCTTTATTATGCTTTAAAATTTGCTCTTCATATTCATTATCATAAGTTATTTCTTCTTTCATATCTATTAAGTCGGTATTTGTCTCTTCGTTAACTTCTACTATATAGTTTCCTTTAATTACCTTTAATATTTCATCATCATTATAAAACCATTTACATAAGTATTGATGATTCATAGTAGACATTGCGGTAGATATAAACCACGTTCTAAAGTTATCATAAGGTCCATATAATAAGAACGTAAAACCAAAGCATCCTAGTATGTATATTGTAAGTATGATATTTTTAATAACTTTAAATACTTTTTTCTTTTTAGTAGTATTTTTTTTACTTTTCTTAATTTTAAATAATCCTATGATAAAAAGGTATATAAATATAGATAGAAGTACACAAGATATATAGTTAAATGGAACTTTCACAAGTCTTTTTGTATGTAGTGATATTACGGTTAATAAAAATAATATCGGTATCATAATAAGAGGAATTGTTCTAAGCCATATTTTCATTTTATTGTTTTTATTATCTTCATTATTATTACTATCTATTTTATTTTTATCATTAAAATCATAAAATTGTAATACTTCTATTTTTTCATTATTATTCATATACTTCTCTCCTATTGTTAATTATACAGAAACTTACAAAAATTGACAATTAAAAATTATAAATCTGTGTTATAATACTATTGTTATTTATATCTATATGGGGCTGTTATTGGTTTCGACGGTAAGTATGAGGCTATGGTTGCAAGTGGAAGGTACTCCCTACGTACAAACAAAAAATAAATAACAACAATAATAATTATGCTTTCGCAGCTTGCGCTGCCTAGTCTCTAATAGAGAAAGCGCTTCTTTTAAAGTTTTACTCACGGATTTTTTAAGAGGCTCATTTTAGTGAGTTATATTATCTTGTTTGTTTAGGATAAGATAAAGAATTTTACTAAACTCGTTATTTGGTGGGTATGTTAGTTACCTTTATCATTTAATTAAATTTAATTACTAACTAAACTTGTAGACGTCATAGAGTACTATTTATCGGACACGAGTTCAAATCTCGTCAGCTCCACCATTAATGAATTATTCGAACCATTTGGTTCGTTTTTTGACAATATCAAGGAATTATGATATTATTGGTATGTAAGCGAGATTTATTGCATAAAATAAAAAAGGGAACATTCAGTCCTCTTAAGTTGAATGTCTACCCTAAATACTTAAGTTAGACATTTAATTCAAATTGAATTAAGTGTCATTTTTTTATTACTATTATCATAATGATGAATAGAGATAAAATGATAGTAATGTAGCGAAGGACTTTTATTATAAAAGTTCTTTTCTTCATATTTATCAAACCTCCTCTCCATAAGAGATTTGGTAGACACTCAACAACTAAATGTTCCTAAAGAAATTATATAATAACTATATTTATAAAACCAAGAAAATAATTATTAAAAATTATTAAGAAAGTCATTATGTGTTGACTTTCTTTTAAATTAGTCATATACTATACTGGTATACCGAATTGGTATAGTGGTATATTGGAGGCGATTATGAATAATATTAAAGAGGACATATTAAAATCATCCAGAGAACTATTTACCAATTATGGGTATAAAAAGGTTAGTATGGATGAAATTGCAAAGGCATCTGGTGTAACAAAAAAGACTGTTTACTCTTATTTTAAAGATAAGGCAAGTTTGTTAAAAACACTTATTGATGAAGAAATGGCAAAAATGAAAAAAATCATAATTAGCCATTCAAATATCAATGATGAAAACTTCTTTGAAGAGGTTAACAAAACTTTATATAACTTACTTAAGTATAAGAGAGAAGCTAAATTGTTTGTTACTTTAACAAAAGAGGCTGATGAACTTAACACTATTTCTTCTAAAAATTCAATAGAAATGATTGATGATGCAATTTTAAGCTTTATAAAAGAACGTTTATCTTGGGCTATTGAAAAAGGATATGTAAAAAAATGTGATCCAGATTTATGTGCTTTTATAATCTATAAAGTGTATGTAGCAGTTATGTTTGAATGGGATAAAGAAATAGATGAAAATGAAGTTACTCAAAACGTAACACAAATATTAAAGGAAGGATTATTCAATTAATTGTAATTAATTATAATTGATTGTATTTTGTGGGGGATGATAATTATGAAAAACAAAAAAAATACAAATAAAAGTAATTGGTTTAGTTATGTAGTACTAGCGGTAGTATTACTAATACCTTTTATGTATAGTTTCTTCTATCTAAAAGCTTATTGGGATCCATATGGACATATGGATGATATTCCAGTTGCAATAGTAAACGAAGATAAGATGGTAGATGGACAAAATAAGGGTAAGGATTTAGTTGATTCTTTAAAGAAGAAAAATACCCTTGATATCAGTGTTGTAAATAAAAATAAAGCAGATAGTGGTCTTAAGAATAAGGATTATTATGCAATTATTACAATTCCTAGTGATTTTACTAGTGACTTGTTAAGTGCTGAAAATGATGATAAAACGGCTGCAACAATTACTTATTCACCTAACCAAAAATCTAACTATTTAGCATCTCAAATAATAAATAGAGTTGTATCCGAAGTTGAAAAACAAGTTAGATCTAACGTATCGAAAGAAGTTGTTAAAACACTTACAGATAATATAAATGGAGTACCTAAAAAGGTAGAAAAAATAGATGATGGTTTAAAACAAATATCTAATGGTACTAGTGAACTTAAAACAGGAGCTTATAAATTACAAGATGGAACAAGTACTTTAAGCTCAAAATATGCATTATTTAATAATGGTGTATCAAACGTTGATAATGGAGCATTAACATTATCACAAAACATTAATTTATTAGATAGTGGTCTTGGTAATTTACAATCTGGTGTTAATGATTTTGCATCTAAAACTACTAAGTTAGATGATTTAAAAACTGGAGTTACTAAGTTAAAAACAGGAGAAGATAGTTTTGATTCAGGACTTAATACATATGTTAGTTCTGTTAACACTATTTTAAGCGAAGCTAAAACAAATCCTGCTATATTAACAACTCCAATACTTACTTTAAAAGGTGTAACTTGTACTTTAGGAAGCCCTATTTATAATACTTCTAAATGTGCATATTTTACTCAAATAGTTAATGCTTATGAAATTAGTGATAACAATTATACAATGGTTGATTTGTTAGCTGATTCAGGCTCTAAATTAACAAGTTCAAGTGCTATGGTTAAAGCGGGTGTAGATGAATTAGATACCAAAACAGATGAATTAAATAGTATTAAAGCAGGTGTTAATACTTTAAAGACAAGCGTTGATACATTAAAGAATGGTTCATCAAAACTTGCATCTGGTTCAAAACAATTAGTTAGTGGAACAAATACTTTATCTAGTAGTTCTAATGAAGTATTAAATGGTATTAATACATTAAATAGTGGAGCAAGCACTTTAGCTAGTGGAACAAATACATTAAATAATGGTGTTAATACTGCTAAAAGTGAAGTATCAAATTCTATTAGTTCAACTAATAGTGAACTTAAAAAATTAAATGGATTAGATGAATATACAGCAAATCCTGTTAAAGTAGAAGAAAAAGACGTAAATGAAGTTAGTGAATATGGTACTGCATTCTCTCCATTCTTTATGTCAATAGCATTATGGGTTGGATCTCTTATGTTATTTATAATCCTTTACTATGATGCAAATGATAGATTTAAGAATTGTAGTCGTAATGCAGAAAACAAAGTAAAAAGAACTTTCTGTTACTTAGGACTTGCAACATTGCAAGGTATAATCTTAGGAATATTATTACTTGTAGGCTTAAAATTTAGTGTTACAAATTACTTCTTATATTTTGCATCATTAATATTAGTTGCTTGGATGTTTGAAGCAATAATGGAATTTTTAATAGTTCACTTTGGAGACATTGGTAAGTTCTTAGCTCTAATCTTGTTAGTGTTACAATTAGCAGCAGCAGGTGGAACATTCCCAATCCAAACTGTTTATACAGGATTCCAAAAATTATTTAACGTACTTCCAATGAAATATTCAATAGATTTATTTAAGGAAGCACTAATTAGTATAGAAGGTAACTTACTTTCTAAATCATTAATAGTAATAATAATAATATTTGTAGTATTATTCGTTATAAATATACTAAAAGATATAAGATTACAAAAAAAGGCTAGTAAATAAGCCTTTTTTTAGTATTTATTACATCCACAATTATTTCCTCTATTAGAACCAAAGCCCCAGAAGAGGAAGAAGATTATTGCAATAATTATTATTATCCACAACCAGTTGGTGCCATTTCCTTCTTGATTTCCATAGTAAGGATAAGCGGGATATCCAGGATAATACATAATATACACTCCTTTCTAATATATTATATTTATATTAGAAAAAAATAAATATATTAAAAGCCTGTGTTTATATGATAAATGTTGTCTCATCTAAAAATTTATAATTAGTTTCATATTTTAGGCATCTGACTAATCTTGATACAGCATCATCTTTAGCTTTAGCCTCAAGCATTATATCAATATCTTTATCTTGCTTTTTAAGTATATTAATAAATTTTATAAAACACTCTTTGTTTATGTAGTCGCTATGACTTCTAAACTCTTTTTTTAATTTACTTTTTGGTGATGAAAAATGCATTTTTGGAATTTTCCCATCCCATGTATCTATTATTTCTTTTAAATAATCATTTATGTCTTCTTTCTCGTTATTACATATAAAGTGATGATAATCTAGCACCATAGGAACATTAATTTTATGACATAACTCTAATACATCTTTTATATTATATATTTTATCATCGTTTTCCACAGCAATACATTTTTTTATGTGATCTGGCAATTTATTAAAGTTGTTAATAAACCTTGTTATGGATGCTTTCTTTCCGCAGGCACTAGAACCGACGTGAAGAATGATTATTTTATCTTTAATTCCAATGGCATCCATAATTTTATAATGATATTCTAAGATTTCCACAGTATTTTTAACTATTTTGCTATCCATGCTGTTTAAAACTGTATATTGGTCGGGGTGAGTATCAACTCTAATATTATTATCATTTATTAATTTGCCGATTTTTTTATACTCATCTAAAAGAGGTGTGATATAGTCAAAATCTACTTTATCATGTGTTGCGAGTGGTACTAATTTAGAAGTTAATCTATAAAAATGAAAATTATTTTTAACGTTATATTTAATTATTTCATATAAAGAATCTAAATTATTTTTAGTTATTTCTAGTAGTTTAGACGTGTTGTAATTCTTATTTATATAATTAGTATACGTTATAGTACTTGATGTTGTAACATCATCTAATGCCTTGGATAACGCTACATATCCTAATCTTACTTTCATTTGTATCACCATTAGTTATTATGTGGAAATATAAAAAAACTATGATATAATTTAATAGGTGAAAATAATGAAAGAATTTGTCTCAATACTAATTAGTTTTATTTTTATGGGAATTGCGGATAGTGTAGATTCCTTTTTTGGTAATTCAATTAGTATAGATGCAATTGTTGTTTGTAGTAGTTTTTACATGATTGACCTTATGATTAAAAGCATCGGTGAGATAGGAACTTATACGTATAGAACAATAAGAAAAAACGAAGGACAATATATAATAGTAACAGGTGTTGTAAGTTTTATTATTGGAATTATTACTGTTATTTTAAAAGATAAATTAGTTTTGTTTTTTAATCTTACCAGCTTACAAAAAGATATGCTTATTAACTTAATATATATTTATCCTTTATACATAACCTTTGGAAGGATATGTAATGGCCTTTTTGAAATAACAAGATTAAAAAATGAATTGAAAACTTATAGAAATGGATTAATACTATTTTACTTCTTACTTATATCTCTTGATGCTTTAGTTTTCTTAACTACTAAAAACGTTACTTTATTATACATAACAACTATTATATCTTGGATAGTTACAATATTATTTCTATCTAAAAAGGAAAGGATCAAATATGAGCTGCCTGATAAAGTAGTTATTAAAAATGTTTGTAAATATGGTAGTGTTTATACCGCTGAAAGATTAATGTCTAGAATATTTTTAATGATATATGGTTCATTAGCAAGTCGTCTTGGAACTACTAAATATGCTATTCATTCTGTATGTTATCAGGTATGTGTTAATTTGGAAATTATAACAAATGCTTATAGTGCTGCTCTTATGATAAAACTTCCAGAAGCACGTAGCAAAACTGCCGAATATAAAAGAGCTAGAAAATATAAGAAAAGATATTTACCAATTATTTTAATTCTTAATTTTGTATTTGCTTTTATATATTTATTTATTTTACATGGAAAGTTACCTATTACATATGTTTTTCCTTACTTTTTCTTTTATATTTTTACTGTTTTTGGTCTTCAGGAGTACGAGACTTATAAGGCTTTGCTTGTTGTTGATGGAAATCCAATTGTTTTGTTTTTTGGCTCATTATTCGGTGTTTTAATAAGAATAGTAGTATGTTTGATATTTGTAAATACAGGATATGGATTATACTTTTTTGGTATTGCAAATTTTCTGGATTTTTATTCAAGAAGTATTATATTTAAAATTGGTATAAAAAAATTAAATCATAAAAAAACCGTTTAGATAATCTAAGCGGTTTTAAAATATTATAACTTTTCTTCAAAGAAGGCTTTGTATCCTAAATAAGCCTGATATATATCGAATTTACTTGCAACTTCATATGGTGAATGCATTGAAATTATTGGTACACCACAGTCAATAACATCCATTCCTTTATCTGCTAAAATGTATGCTATTGTGCCTCCACCACCTAAGTCAACTCTTCCTAATTCTGATACTTGGTATTTAACGTTATTTTCTTCAAATATTCCTCTTACTTTTGCAACGAACTCTGCATTAGCATCAGATGCTCCTGATTTACCACGTGAGCCTGTATATTTATTAAATTCAACTCCGTATCCAATAAATGAAGCATTATTTTTCTCAGATGCACTTTGGAAGTTAGGATCAACTCCTGCACCAACATCTGCAGAAAGCATCATAGAATTACAGTATGTTTTGTTTATAGCGCCAGGATTATTTTCTTCTTTTTTATTTAATAATTCATTGATAAATAGGTCAAACATCTGTGAACACATCCCGGTGTTTCCTACACTTCCTATTTCTTCTTTATCAGCAAATATAGAAACCATGGTTTTATTTCCAGGTTTTGCGTTAACTAATGCTAAAAGGTTAGCATAAGAGCATACTCTATCATCTTGACCATACGCTGCAACCATAGATTTATCAAAACCTAGATGCCTTGCTTTAAATGCTGGTACGGCTTCAAGTTCTGAACTATAAAAATCAATTTCATTTATACCATATTTTTCGTTTATTATTTTCATAACGTTTTCTTTGATAGAATCACTACTTGATGGAATACTTCCAACTAATATGTTTAAATCTTCACCCTTTATTGCTTTACCAATTTTATTTTCATATTGTTCTTCTGCTAGGTGAGGTAATATATCAGTTATTGTAAATACTGGTTCATCTTCTTTTTCACCTATATTTATTTCTACTTTTTCACCATTTGGTTTAACTACTACACCTTTAAGTGATAACGGAATAGTTGTCCACTGATACTTTTTAATTCCACCATAATAATGTGTTTTAAAAAGCGCAAGCTTTGCATCTTCATAAAGTGGATTAGGTTTTAAATCTAGTCTTGGTGAATCTATGTGAGAACCAACTAGGTTAAAACCATTTTCTAATTTTTCTTCTCCTATAACCGCCGCATACACACTTTTGTCTCTGTTAAGCATATATACTTTGTCACCAAAGCTTAGTTTCCTTACGTTTTTAATATCGATAAAGCCATTAGATTTTAGTTTTTCTATGATGTATTTTGATGTTTCTCTTTCTGTTTTACATTTGTTTAAAAACGATATATACCCATCAGAAAAATTAAATATTTCATCCTTTTCTTTACTGCTTAAGTTTTTCCAACCACAAGTTTTTTTATTTAAAATATTCTTTTCCATAATATCCTCCTAATTATATGATACCACGATAGCGAAAAATTATTGCATAAAAAAATGAACTAAATTAAATAGTTCAAGTATTAATTAATTATGGTGCCGCTTGTAAGAATCGAACTTACAGCTAATCATTACGAGTGACTTGTTTTACCATTAAACTAAAGCGGCATTTTAAGTTCTATTTAAAGAACCCGTTTACTACGTATTTTGTTTCATTAATTACCATAAACGCATTTCTATCAATAGTATTAATTATTTTTTTTAAATCATCTAAGTGTCTTTTGTCAACTTCAATAAAAAGCATCTGTTTTCTTTTGCTATCCATACCAGTGCATTCTACTTTGGAAAACGCATAACCTGAATCCGTTATTTTGTTTATGCTATTTTTATCATCCATAATAACTTGGACTGATACTTTTCCTTTTATAAGTTTGTTAGATAAAGTTGTTCCAACAAACGTACCAACGGCATACCCACCTGCATAAGAAAGCGCTATCCACAAACTTTTGATGTTGGTATTTAAAGCTTCTTTTACAACTAAAAACCATACTATTACATCAAAAAAACCTATTATGGTTGCAAGCATTCTTTTATTTTTAACAGTTAGTACCGTAACAAATGTACCTAATGATACATCTACTATTCTTGCTAGAAAAATAGTTACACATACCCGAAGTAATCTCATATAGTTTTCTCCTTATTGCTCTTTAATAATAACATAATTATTTTTATTATTCAATAAGAAATTACTTGTGGTATAATGAAATGCAGGAGGGGATTATGAATAAAAAAATTAATTTAAACAAAAACACATATGTATTATTTGTTTTAAACGTTATACTTTTTGTTACGACTATTTTCTTTAAGTCATTGTATACGAAACTAGCATATAATATAGTATTGGTTAATGTAGTTTTTTTAATTAATATTTTACTATTTATATTTGGTATTATTTTTAATGTTTTATTTGTAAAACAAGAGAGTAAGTACAATAATAAAAGAATTTTGAAAATTATTGTTATGTTATTTATTTTATATTTAATATTAAATACAATTGTTATGTTCTTTATAAATAAACCATTATCAGCGGGTTATACCAAAATTAATAGTAAACTATCTAGTTATTGTGATACATATGGCTGTGATAAGTATGAAACAATCAATAAAGTGGGATATGAAAAGTTTGTTATTCATAAAAATTATTTTGATTATGATAACAAGTCTAACGATATAAAAATTGAAACATACTATAACACTAAAAATGTTACTAAAGTTATTGCGGAAGTATATTCTAGAAAAGAGATGTTTTCTGAAACTCTAATAAAGGATAATTTAAAAAATTATATGTCGGAATTTGGATATGATGTAAAGGAAGAAAAAATTAGGGAAGCTTTCGATAAAAGGTTTGAGTCTTCTGTAAAAGATGGTATAGCAGTATATAGAGTTAAAGAAATTTATGAAAAAGATAATTTAAAGAGTTTAAAGACCATTATTACACTGAATTTAAAACAAGAGTAATCTTGTTTTTTTTCTTAAAATTTGTTAATATTATCATGTAATATATGGAGGGGTACTATGACAGAATTTATGAAAGATCCACTATTTATAACTTCGGTAGTTATTTTTGTCATTTGTGTAATAATTGGCTTTTTTGGTGATAAATATATAAAGAAACAGAAAGACATAAGGCAGGCTTTCAAAGAAGGCGAAACAAAAAAATCTGTTTCTAAAGAAAACTTAGAAACTAATAAAGTTGTGTCAGAAGATGATTCTAATAAGATTTTATCTGATGCAGATTCGAGTACAAAAACATTAAATGATACGTATTTAATAGGGAAACAAGAACCATCTGATGAAAAAAACATTAATCTAGGACAACCGGTAGCTTTTGATGGACAAGTGTCAAATGATGATTCGATAAATAATATGTTTTAAAAATTCCTTATAAAACAAGGAATTTTTGTTTACTTATAAAATTTATTAAAAAAATATCTAATAATTATGATATAATTTTGATGTATATATGAAAAGAATAAAAAATTAGGAGGTATTATGACAATAGATTCTGTTTTAACAATAATAAAAGATATAATAGATATATGTTTAGTTTGGACACTAATATATTTTGTATTAAAGAGTATAAAAAACAACGTTAAATTTACAATGCTATTTAAGGGGATAATAATAATAGTAATAATTAAACTTATAAGTGATTTATTTGATTTAACTGCAATAGGCTTATTATTAGAGTATGTAGTTATGTGGGGACCACTTGCTCTTGTTATTATTTTCCAACCTGAAATTCGTTCCGTATTAGAACAACTAGGTAGATCTCAATTACTTGGAAGACATAAGGTGCTTACTATATCTGAAAGGGAAAGAATAGTGTATGAAATTGGCCTATCTTTGGAATATTTAAAGAAACATCGTATAGGGGCTTTAATAGTCATTGAAAGAAACACTTCTCTTTCAGAATATATTGAAAGATCAAAAAAGTTATATGCAGAAATATCTAATGAACTTTTAGATGCAATCTTTTTCCCAGATAATCCACTTCATGATGGTGGTGTTATAATTCAAGGAGATAAGGTTACTTGTGCCGGAGCGGTATTTCCAACAACGGTAGAAATGAAGTTTAGTAAGAGACTTGGTACAAGGCATAGAGCAGCAATTGGTATAAGTGAAGAAAGCGATGCAATTGCAATTATAGTATCAGAGGAAACTGGTAGAATTTCAATTGCTATTGGTGGTGAGTTGAATTATAATTTATCAGTTGAGGAAGCAAAAATGCTTATATTGGATGAACTAAAGCCAAAGAAAACCGAATTTGATTACGAAATTAATGAGGATGGTGATGAAGATGAATAAAATATTTAGAGCCATTGGTCATTTTATAGATAAAAAAATAATTCTTCCAATAGCAAAATTTTTTGCTGGAATAACTAATAAATTCAAAGGAAATGGTAGAAATTTCGAGAGAATTTTAACTAGAAAACCTGGTCTTATTATTATTTCCCTTTTAATAGCACTTGGTGTTTTCTTTATAGCGGATAGTAAAACAACTTCTTTAATTGAAACTTCAGCAGAAGTACTTTATGACCAACCAATATCTGCTACTTATAATGAAGAAGCTTATGTTGTAGAAGGACTACCTAAAACGGTTGATATAACTTTAATAGGTAGAAAGTCAGACGTTTATTTAGCAAAACAATTACCAACTAATGATATAACGGTTGACTTAACAGGATTAAAACCAGGAGTTCACAAAGTTAACTTAAAGTACAAAAAGGCATTAAGTTCTATTGAGTACAAACTAGATCCATCAGTTGCTACAATTGTTATATATGAAAAACAATCTAAAGAAAAAGAAGTTAATTATGAAGTTATAAATAAAGATAAAATTGATTCTAAATTAATGGTTGAAGATGTTTCATTAAGTACTGATAAAGTATTTGTAAAGGGAAAAGAAGCAACTATTAATGAAGTTGCATCTGTTAAAGCTTTGGTTGATTTAAAGAACTTAGTTGACCCAGGAGTAGGAGAGCAAGAATTAAAAGACGTTAAGTTAGTAGCTTATGATAACAGGGGTAAGAAAGTTAACGTTGAAATAGTTCCGTCAAAAGTAACTGCAACGGTTAAAATAGCATCTCCTCAAAAAGAAGTTCCAATACGTGTTATTCCTAAGAATTATAAAAACATCGTATTTGGTAAGTCTATTAGCAGCATAACTCCAAACATATCTAAGGTTACTATTTATGGTAACTCAAGTAAGTTAGAAAAGATTTCATATATACCAGTATATGTTGACGTAAGTGATCTTAAAGAAGACAAACAATTTGCTTTAACAATTAAGAAACCTACTGGTGTAAGAGCGATGAGTGCATCTAACGTAACAGTTAGTGTATCACTTGGAGATGAGGAAACTAAGGAATTTGATAATATTTATCTAGAATATGAAAACTTAGGTGATGGCTTAGTTGTTCAAGCAGCAAGTCAAGATAGTACTAAAGTAACGGTTAGCGTTAAGGGTGTTCAAAAGGTATTATCAGATATGGATCCTACAACGATTAAAGCATACGTAGACTTAAAAGGATTAAAGGCAGGACAACACGAAGTACCAGTTTTAGTAACGGGTTCTGACTTAAGAGCTAAGTATTCTTCTAAGACTACTAAGGTAACTTTAAGAATAACTGAAAAAAATTAGAAATATAATAAAATAAGTTGACAAATGTACCGATTTAAAGTAGAATTTAAATTGGTACATTTTATAAACCCACATAAGTTTGCCGTGGGAAAGCGAGCTTATAAAGGAAAGGAAATAAAATATGACAACATTTATGGCTAATGCCTCAAACATTGAGCGTAAATGGTATGTTATCGATGCTAAAGGTAAACCACTTGGTAGAGTAGCTGCTAAGGCTGCTGTTATGTTAAGAGGTAAACATAAGGCAACTTATACACCACACGTTGATTGTGGAGATAACATAATCATTATAAACGCTAAAGAAGTAACATTAACAGGAAACAAATTAAACAATAAGATCTATTATAATCACAGTGGATACACTGGTGGATTAAGAGAAAGAACCGCTAAAGAAATGCGTGAAAACTATCCAGTAGAAATGGTTGAAAGAGCAGTTAAAGGAATGCTTCCAAAAGGAAGATTAGGACGTCAAATGTATAAGAAATTATTCGTATACGAAGGCGCTGATCACAAGCATCAAGCTCAAAAACCAGAAATAGTGGAAATTTAAGGAGGAGAGTAAATGGCAAAAACATTCATTGGAACAGGTCGTCGTAAACGTTCAATAGCACGTGTAAGAATGACTTCAGGAAAAGGAAAAATTACCATTAACGGTAGAGACGTAAACGAATATCTTCCTTTTAAAACATTAGTTATGGATTTAAAACAACCATTAGAAGCTACTAAAACTGCTGATAAATTTGATATTGAAGTTTCAGTATATGGTGGTGGATTCTCAGGACAAACAGGAGCTATCCGTTTAGGTATTACTAGAGCATTACTAGAATATGATAAGAATACTGATCCAACTTCTGATGCTTCATTTAGAAAGATTTTAAAATCAGAAGGATTTATAACTAGAGACGCAAGAGTTAAAGAGCGTAAAAAATATGGTCTTAAAAAAGCACGTCGTGCACCACAATTTTCAAAACGTTAATATGTTACTACAAAACCAGGTTTGTTCCTGGTTTTTTCTTTTGTTTTGACATATTTTATACAACATAATAAATTATTATTTAGTTAGTACCTAGAAATGACAAATTTTAACATTATTTAATAAACTTTTAATAAAATTATGATATAATTTAAAATAGGTGATGCTAGGTGAAAACAAAAGAGTTTAAAACCTTAGATGAGCAAATTGAAATATTAAAAAGCCGTGGGTTGGTTATTAATGACATTGATAAAACAAAGGAATTACTATTAAGAGAAAATTATTTCTTTATTAATGGTTATAGACATATTTTTATGAAAAATCATAAAGATAGTTTGTTTATACCTGGAACTACTTTTGAAGAATTGTATGCTTTATTTCAATTTGATAGAAGTTTTAGAAATGTTTTATTTAAGAATTTGCTTATTGTGGAAAATAACTTAAAATCAATAATTGCATATAAGTTATCTAAAAAATATGGTATTAGAGAAAAAGATTATTTAAAACCATCTAACTTTTCACAGGATATAAAAAAGGTAAGACAGGTTAATGATGTTTTAAATAAAATAAAAAGACAAATAAAACTAAATGGAAGGCAACATAGTGCAACACTTCACTACATTAGTAATTATGGTTATGTTCCTTTATGGATTTTAGTTAAATTGTTATCTTTTGGAATGATTAACGAATTATATTCCATACTAAAACCAGATGATAAGCTTGCAATTGCAGAGTATTATAATCTTGATGTAGAAACTTTAGGTATATATATTGCACTACTTTCTAATTATAGAAATTTATGTGCTCATGAAGACATTGTATATGATCATCGTACCCAAAAAGAAATTCCGGATACTAGGTATCACATGGAGCTTGATGTTCCTACTACTAATGATGAATATATATATGGAAAAGATGATATATTTGCGGTTGTTATAATGCTTAAATATATGCTTACAGAAAACGATTTTACTGATTTTGTAAATGAAGTAAGTTATGAACTTGATCTTCTAGATGGTAGGGTTAATATTATTCCTCAATCTAAGATTTTAGACAGAATGGGCTTTCCTTCAAATTGGGAAGAAATAGCTAAAATAAAATAGGAAGTGATAATGTATGCAAGATAAAATTGAATATATAGAGTCTAAAAAAGAAGAAAAAAAGCAAAATAAAAAAAGTAATAATAGAAAAAAAATTCCAAATGGAATTAAGTTTGCTTTGGTTATTTTGTTAGCATTTACTTTAGGATTAGTTATAATGTATGCTTATACGGAATTGAATCCTAAAATTATTACTAAAAATAAAACTATATCGGAAACTAAGGTAACTGATGAAGCTATGGAAGATGCTATAAAAAAGGTATATGATTCTGTTTTATGCATTGAAGTTATGAATAGTGATGGTTCTGTTTTAAGTACCGGAACTGGTTTTGTTTATTCGAAGGATAGTAAGTATGGATACGTTTTAACTAATGCTCATGTGGTTTCTAGTGGAAACAATATTGTAGGAGTACTATCAAATAATAACACTACTTCTTTAACTGTTTTAGGTAGTGATACTTATACTGATTTAGCAGTATTAAGAATGGATGTTAAAGATGTACTTGGGGTAGCTAGCATTGGTAATAGTAAAAATACTCCTGTTGGTAATACGGTATTTACGGTAGGTTCTCCAATGGGTTCTACTTATGCAGGAACGGTAACTAAAGGTATATTGTCTGGTAAAGATAGATTAATAGAAACGAGTGCTTCAAATAGTAATTCACTTGCAACAGAATCTTACATTGTTAAGGTACTTCAAACTGATGCTGCTATAAGCCCAGGAAATAGTGGTGGACCACTAGTTAATTTAGCGGGTGACGTAATTGGTATTACATCATTAAAATTGGTAGATGAACAAGTAGAAGGAATGGGATTTGCAATTCCAATAGAAGATGCTATGAATTACGTTGATACATTAGCGCAAGGAAAAACTATTGAAAGACCATTAGTTGGCGTACAAATCCTTGATTTAACTAATAAATATACTTTATATAGATATGGTATAAACGTTGATTCTAGTATTAAATCAGGTGTTATTTTAATAAAAGTAAATAGTGGATATCCTGCAAGTGATGCTGGATTAAAAGACGGAGATATTGTAACTAAAATTGATGGTGAAGATGTTACTACGGTATCAGAGTTTAAATATCAGTTATATCAACATAAGATAGGTGATACAATAGAAGTTACGTATTACCGTGCTGGAAAAGAAAATAAGACTAAATTAAAATTAAATAAAACAAGTTAGGAAACTATTGATTTGGTTTCCTTTTTCTTTACACTTTAAGCTTTTATATATGTTAATTATATTAGTGTTTTGATATAATTATATTAGGTGGTAATATGTTTAATAATTTATGTTTTTATTTTGTATTATTTTTAATTTATTCTTTTATAGGATGGTTAATGGAAATATCTTTTACATTATATAAAGATAAAACGTTAGTAAATAGAGGATTTTTAATGGGACCATATTGCCCTATATATGGCTGTGGATGCATACTTATAATACTTCTTCTTAAAAGGTATTTAAATGACTTTATAGCGCTATTTATAATGTCTATGGTAATATGTTCTATCCTTGAGTATTTAACTAGCTACATCATGGAAAAATTATTTAAAGCTAGATGGTGGGATTATAGTGATAGAAGGTTTAATATAAATGGCAGAATATGTTTAGAAACCATGGTTCCATTTGGCCTTTTAGGATGTCTTTTGATGTATGTTATAAATCCATTTATAAGCGGAATTATATCTAACGTACCAAAGAATATATTAAATCCAATTGCAATTGTTTTATTTATTTTGTTTGTTATGGATAATATAGCATCTTATTCAATAATTACTAAGTTACATTTGCATACTAATAAAATAGTTATGGATAATACTGAGGAAATAACTAAGAAGGTAAGGGAATATGTTTCAAACCATTCTAAGTTTGGTAAGAGATTAATGAAGTCATATCCTAATTTAAAAGTACTAAAGAAAAGATACAAAAGAAAAATTAAAAAGTTAAAGAATAAAAAAGACAAGAATTAAGTTTCTTGTTTTTTGCTGTGGATAAGTTATTTATGTAACACCATATTGGGTATTAATCATAAAATACTTTGAAGGAGTGATAATATGGTTATAGTTGATGCTGGACACGGTGGAACAGATCCGGGTTCATCAAGCGGAGATATAATAGAAAAAGACTATACTTTAAAGATTGCAAATTATATGTATAATAGATTTAAAGATTTAGGAATACCTACTGTTATAACTAGAAGTGAGGATGTTACTTTAAATCCAACTGATAGAATAAATGTAATTACACCAAACATTACTAGTAGTGATGATATAGTTATATCTAATCACTTAAATGCAGGTGGTGGCGATGGTGCCGAAATAGTTTATGCGCTAAGAAATGATGATACATTATCAAAAATGATACTTGATAACATAGAAGAAACTGGTCAAAACATAAGAAAATGGTACCAAAGGAAGCTTCCATCAAATCCTAATAGAGATTATTACTACATAATTAGAAACACATCACCAGCAGAATCAATACTAGTAGAATATGCATTCTTAGATTCTACAAAGGATGATAGAAAACAAATTAAAAATGATTGGGAAAAATGGGCAGAGGCAGTAGTAAAAGCAGTTGCAGATTATAAAGGATATAATTATACAACACCAGGTGCTAACACAGTTAATGATACATATACTGTTGCTAGAGGAGATAGTCTATGGTCAATTGCAAAAAGATTTAACGTTGGTGTAAACGAAATTAAAAATGCAAATAATTTAAAGTCAAACTTGATAAGTGTTGGACAACAATTGGTAATTCCTGGAGCAGCACCATCAGATCAAACTAACGTAACTTACGTAGTACAAAAAGGAGATAGCCTATGGTCAATTGCAAACGCCAATAATACTACCGTAGATGAGCTTGCAAATTTAAATGATCTTGGAACAAACACAATTTATGTAGGTCAGGTACTTCAAATTCCGAATACGGGAAGTAGTGGTACAACAACACCTGATACACAAACAACTTACGTAGTACAAAAAGGTGATACATTATACTCCATAGCACTTAAATATGGAACAACACCAAATGTAATTATAAGAAAAAATAATTTAAAAAATAACACACTTACAGTAGGACAGACGCTAACTATTCCAAGTGATGTAGAAAGTACAGGAGATTATTCTGACATGTCTAATTCCAACACATATGTAGTTCAAAGAGGAGACAGTCTATATTCGATAGCAAACGCTTATAATGTATCTGTTAATGATTTAAGAAACATTAATAATCTAACTAGTGATATATTATCGGTAGGACAGGTTCTAATTATTCCTGGAAATTTAAATCGAAATTCCAATACATCTAACCTTTACGTAGTAAAAAGAGGAGATAGTCTTTGGTCAATTGCTAATAAATTTAATGTTAGCATAAACAAAATAAGAATGTTAAATAACCTAAATTCTGATATACTAACGATAGGACAGACGCTAATTATCCCATAAAAAAAGCTTACTTTAATGTAAACTTTTTTTGTTTTTGTTTCAAAGAATATTAACAAGCTTCAAAATTTAAAATTATATAAAAAAGTTTTATTATGTATTGATGTGCGAACAAATATTTGGTATTATTTAATTGAAGTGAGGATAAAAATATAATAAATGAATGGAGGTCATGAATGAATCAGGATAAAATGCATTTAATTAATAAAATTTTTAATAATGAAACAATAAGAACCGTATGGGATAATGAACAAGAAAAATACTTTGTAAGTGTTGTTGATATTATAGGTGTTGTTTCAGAAAGTAATAATCCAAGAAATTATTGGAAAGTTTTGAAACACAGATTAAAACAAGAGGGAAATGAGTCGGTTACAAATTGTAACCAACTGAAATTAAAATCCTCTGATGGTAAGTATTACAATACTGATGTTGTTGATATAAAAGGTATGTTTAGAATAATTGAATCTATCCCTAGTAAAAATGCAGAACCTATAAAAGGTTGGTTAGCAAAATTAGGAAGTGAGAGAATAGATGAAGTATTTGATCCTTCAATTGCCGCTCAAAGATCAATAGATTTATATAGATCAAAAGGTTATGATGAATCTTGGATTTCAAAAAGAATCAAAACTTTGCAAGAAAGAAAAGGATTAACTGACGTATGGCAAGATAACGGAATTAAACAGGATTCAGAATATGCCATATTAACAAATGAAATATATAAAACTTGGTCTGGAATGACTGCTAAAGAGTATAAACAATTTAAGGGTTTAAGAAAAGAAAATCTAAGAGATAATATGGATAATATTGAATTAATATTAACTGATTTATCAGAAGAAGCAACAAAACAGATAGCGTTAAAACAAAAACCACATGGATTACAAGAAAATATTAAAGTTGCAAAGCGTGGTGGAGGTATTGCTAAACAAGCAAGAGATAATTTAGAAAAGGAACTTGGTGAATCTGTTGTAACAAAAAATAATAAACTTAATTATGAATATGTAAAAGAAATTGATGTGCAATAAATAATTTTTTCATAATAAAAAGCTTACAATTTAATAAGCTTTTTTTAATGCAATGACTTGCAAACTCCTTTAGCTGGTTCATAAAAACAATGATTTTTGTATTTGCCAGCATTAGCTTGATTAAACCAAGTTGTCTTACAAGAATTACCAGTCCCTGGCGAATAAAACCAAAGTGCGTTTGTTGCGGGATGGAAGTATTCACCTCTTATTATTCTTTTAGCAAGATTTTTTTCTGCAGTTGTTGAAGAACTTTGAAAAAGTGCACTATTAGTTCCAGAAAAACCACCAGGGGATTGATAAATCATATCTGTTATACTTCTAGTATTCTTAAAATCTAAGCAATTAGCAATAACTCTGTTAACGCCTACATTCCCAACCATAAGCATTCCAAGATTTCCTTCTCCTAAAGCCTCCGCTCTCATTAATCTTGCAAGAAGATCAAGCTCTTTTTCGGTATACTTAACTATCAATAAAATCACCTAGTATATTCTATGCAAAAAAAGAAAACAATTATTACTTTGTTTTCTTATCTTTATTAATTTCCTTTAACTTATCAACTACCGTAGTTGTTTTCTTACCGGTATTATTACTTTCTTTTTTGCTATCACTATATGATACAAAAATAGATATAACTAGAAATGTTATTCCAAGAACTATGAAAATTACATCTCTTGTAATTCTGTATTTTAATTTTTCTTCTTTAGCCTTTTCAACTTGTTTATCAAATGTCATAATTACCACCTCATCATTTATATAATAACATAAATAATGATTAAAAAATATTAAAAATTAGACTGGAAGTATTAATTTTTGGTTTATTTGTAAGTTATTGCTAGATAAATTATTTAGTTTTTTAATGTTATCCACAGTAGTATTGTATTTATTAGCGATAAGCCATAAGCTATCTCCTTTTTTTACCGTGTAAGTAATAAATTCACTTGAGCTTGGAATAACTAGCACTTGTCCGATTGAAAGTGTATTACTCTTTAAATTATTTGTACTTTTAATCTTTTCTACAGTAGTATCATATTTATTAGCAATAAGCCACAAGCTGTCTCCTTTTTTTACAACGTATGAAATCTTGTTAGTATTTTCTTTTTTCTCTGGTATGATAAGTGTTTGTCCAATGGATAATGTATTACTTTTTAAATTGTTTGCACTTTTTAACTCATCAACCGTAGTTCCATATTTGTTTGCGATAAGCCAGAGGCTATCCCCTTTTTTAACCGTGTAAATATTACTTTCTTTTATATCTTCATTTCCCGTATCATAAGAAAGCTTTAACACTTGCCCAACTGATAGGTTATTACTAGATAAATTGTTTAACTTTTTAATGTTATCCACAGTAGTATTATTTTTGCTAGCAATGCTCCACAAGCTATCTCCTTTTTTTACAATGTAATATCCTTCCATATTAGCAGGCGAGTAACTTAATCCTGCATAATTTGCAATCGATTTAACAACGGCTTCTGCCAACTTTTCATAATTGTTCTTTAAAAAATTGGCATCACTTGTGTTATCTATGTATCCGTAATCTATTACGATTGTTAAGTTGTTAGCGGTATTTCTAATTAGATAATCATCATCTTTTGAGGTGTCACTATTATTTCTTAGCTGATAATATTTTAAAACGGTTTGCCCAGCATCTTCTAAATTACTTGCAATTAAAGAGGCAAGTTTACTGTTATTTCTAAGTGGATACATTATTTCAGCACCGTTTTTTCCTCCCTTATTTAATCTATTTGAAATTACAATAATATTATTTCCGTTTCCATACTTATCTTTAATAATATTTGCCTTTTCTTCATCTGTTAAACCAGTATTATTTTCATCAATTAAAAAATTCTCTATTCCAATGTTATTTAATCTTTCATTAATGTATTTTGCAATCGTAAAAGTAAGGTCTTTTTCTACAATCCCATTTTTATTTTCACTACTGTTAGATGAATCTATCGCTACTTTGTAGGCCATCTTTATTCCTCCTTAAAATAATTTTATGTAAATAAAATTAAATTAAAACAAATATACATTTATTAGGAGGTGTTTTAAATGCTCGCAATTGTTGCATCAGAAAGATGTTACGTAAGTGATTTATTAGAAAAATTAAGTTATTCGAAGGAGGAAAGTCCAAATAAAAGTGAGGTTTATAAATGTACGTATAAAACCCATGAATTTATTATTTCAGTAAGTGGTTATGGTAAGGTAAATATTGCAAGTAACTTAAGATATATATGTGATAAATATAATATTCGTGTTATTTTATCTATTGGAACGGCAGGAGCATTAACTGATGAAGCATCTATTTTTTCAGCTGTAATACCAAATACTACTGCTCAGTTTGATGTTGATTTTATGCCAAATGGCTTTATGGAAGGTCAGATACCTGGACTTGATAAGGCAACATATAAAACTAATGAAGACTTAATCGAATGTTTAAAAAGAGCATCAAACGTGTCTGGAATAAGCTATTTAAATGATGTTGTTGCATCTTCCGATATGTTTGTATCTAATTATAATTTAGCAAGCAGCATAAGAAGAGAGTATAATGCTTGTGCTTGTGACTGTGAAAGTGGTGTTGTAGGAGAATAC
This sequence comes from uncultured Mycoplasmatota bacterium, assembly GCA_900547225.1. GTDB lineage: Bacteria > Bacillota_I > Bacilli_A > RF39 > UBA660 > Aphodocola. The sequence continues at coordinate 28,272 of URFW01000002.1, read as the reverse complement.
TCATTTGTTAATGAAATACCATATGCATCAGTAAGAGTCATATCTAATTTAGCTAACAACAATGGTATAAAGCAATATAATTTATATGATCATGAATCATCTAGTATATGCCAAAGAATTACATATAAATTTCTAAAGGAATTTTACGAAGCATAATTTATTAAAAAAAAAGTAAACTAACAATGGTGTTGATATGAAAAAAATAGATTGGAAAAGATTAATTATTATAATAATAATTACTTTTGTAGTAGGAAGTTTTTTTAACTTTTTTACAATGAATAATATGGATACCTTTAAGGAACTTGAAAAGCCAATTAATGTACCGAGTATATTATTTCCTATTGTTTGGAGCGTGTTGTACCTTTTAATGAGCGTATCGTTATATATTGTTACGAAAAAAGATGAAAAAACTAATACTTGTGCTTTAATAGTGTACGGAGTGCAACTTATAATTAACTCTTTATGGAGTTTAATATTCTTTGGTTTTGGTGCATATTTATTTGCATTTATATGGATTCTTTTACTTATTATATCAATAATAGTTATGATGGTGACTTTTTTCAAAATAGACAAAAGAGCTTTTTATTTAAATATTCCATATCTTTTGTGGTCTATATTTGCAGGTTATTTAACACTTGGAATATACATGCTTAATAAATAATAAATATTTTTAAAATTTTCCTTGATTTTGACGCATATATATTATAGAATGGTAAAGCACGCTAAAAAGAAAGGAGAATTATATTATGGATGATAATACCAAATTAAATGAAAGATTATCGGTTGCAGACTTAAGAATGTATGAAGGTAAAAAAGATGGTAAAGACTTATCAACTTCATTGTCTAAAATAATTATTGCAAGAGATATAGATACATCATTTGACGTTTTAAATAGCGAAGAATATCCTGTTTATGCAAGCGTAGATGGTAATTTAGTACCTGGTTGTAACATGGCAAGTGACGAGTTAAAATTAGGTGAATTATTCTGCGTTGTTGAAAAGGATTTAGATATGTCAGAAGATATTATTGAGTATATGATGGATAGTAAAGATTTTTATTTTCATAGATTAAAGTACGCACAAGAAAGATTTAATTTAAATGCGAAAAGTAATGTTTCATCATTTACTTTACCAATGCTATTAAAGTATAGAAAAATAGTAAAAAAAGATGAAGAAAAAATGAGAACGTTTAATATGCTTGTAACATCAAGAAGACAAAAACTTATAAGAAAAAGAGAACGTGAAAATAGTAATGCATACGTAAAAACAACTAATCAATATTAAAAGGAAGATTAGTTGTTTTATTTTTATAAACTATTATTTTGGAAAAATATATTAACTATTTAATAGTTAAAAAAAGTAGTGCTATTTTTTTCATTTTATTATATAATATATCACTAAGAGGTGGGGTATTATGGCATATATAGAATTTAAGAACGTAGATAAGATATATCAAATGGGTGAAGTAGAGATAAAAGCACTTAATAAAGCATCTTTTGAAATAGAAAAAGGAGAACTTGTAGTTATTTTAGGACCTTCCGGAGCGGGTAAAACAACATGCTTAAACTTACTAGGTGGAATGGATTCTGCAACTCGTGGTAAGGTTTTAGTAGATAAAAAAGATATTACTAATTATAGTGATAAAGAACTTATTATGTATCGTAGGAATGATATTGGTTTTGTTTTTCAATTTTATAATTTAGTACAAAACTTAACGGCTCTTGAAAACGTTGAACTTGCGGTTCAATTATGCAAAGACCATTTAAATCCTAAAACAATACTAAATAAGGTTGGACTTCAAAAAAGAATGGATAACTTTCCTTCCCAACTATCAGGAGGAGAACAACAACGTGTTGCAATAGCGCGTGCAATAGCAAAAAATCCAAAACTACTTTTATGTGATGAACCAACGGGTGCTCTTGATTATAAAACAGGTAAACAAATTTTAAAATTGCTAGAAGAAACAGCAAGAAAAGAAAAAATGACCGTTATAATAATTACCCATAATGCGGCGATTGCACCAATGGCAGATAAGGTAATTAAGTTTAAAAACGGTAGTGCAAGTGATATCATAATTAATAAGAAGCCAAAGAGCATTGATGAAATAGAGTGGTAATTATGAAAAAAGATAGAATTAATACAAGTAGTATTAGAGAAATAAAACATTCATTTAAAAGGTTTTTGTCACTACTTGTTATGAGTATGTTAGGTGTTTTGGTCTTTGTTGGATTAAAAATGGCTGCACCTGATATGATGAAATCACTTGATAAGTATTATGATGATAATAATTTTTATGATATTAAAATAGTGTCTACTTTAGGACTTACAAATGATGATATTAAGGCTTTTGAAAATTTGAAAACAGTAAAAAAAGCATATGGTTCTTATTCAAAAGATGTATTAGTAGAGACTAAAAATAAAGAACTTGTGGTAAAACTAATTGGTATAAATCAAGATATTAATAAAATAGAAATATTAAAGGGAAGAATGCCTAAAGATAATACTGAAGTAATAGTAGAACAATCTATGATTAATAAAGAAAAATTAAAGATTGGAGATTATATAACCGTAAATGATGATACTATTAAAAATAAAAGATTAAAAATTGTTGGTATTGTAAAAAGTCCTTTATACATAACTTCTGAAACTGGTACTGCTAATCGTGGTAATACTAATATTGGAACTGGTAAGATAAATTATTATGCGTACACTAATAATGATAATTTTAACATAGATTATTATACTGAAATATATTTAACAGTAAATGGTGCCTCAGCAGAAACTACTAATAGTGATAAGTATAATAATATAATAGAAAAATCATTAAAAGAAATAGATAAAATAAAAAAAGATAGAGAAGATTTAAGATATAGTAAAATATATGATGATGCTAATAATAAAATAAAAGAAGAACAAGAAAAGGGACAAGAAAAGTTAGATAACGCTAAAAATGCTTTAGATAGTGCAAATGAAAAGTTAGTAGATGGAAAAAATAAGCTAACATCATCTAAAGTGAAATTAGATAATGCTAAAACAGAGTTAAATAACACTAAAATAAAGTTAGATGATGCAAGAGATACTCTTAATTATAATAAGTTAAAACTAGATAACGCAAAAAAAGAAATAGAATTAGGTAAAAGTGGGATAAATGCTAAATTAAATTCTTATGGAATAACAATAGATGATATAAATACTGCGTTAAACTATATAAATAACCCATCTATTTCAAAAAATGTTATTATAAATGCTATACCTGATGATATTTTATTTCATGATGAAATAGTTAATGTAGTTAATAAAATATATGATTTAGGATTACAAAAAGAATTTATAGAATTTATAAAGGATCCAGTTAATAATAAAGATGATTTAATAAGCAAGATTCCACCTGATACACCAGGTTATAATGAGATTATATTAATGGTTAACTTTATCGCGGATAATAGTGATTTAATTAAAGATTATATAACTAATCCTGATAACATTGATTTTATAATTGCATCAATACCAGAAGATATACCAAATTATGATCAAATAATAAAAGCATTAACACTTTATAAAGAAAACTATGATGATTTTATAAAATTAGTTAATGCAATAGATAAAATAAATGCTGCTGAAAAGGAATATCAAAATGGTTTAGCGTTATATAATAAGGCTATGGAAGAATATAATAGTGGTTATAATAAGTATTTAAGTTATTATAATGATTATCAAAATGGACTTTCTTTATATAATAATTCATATAGAACTTATCGTAGTAGTCTTGAATTATTTAATTCCAAATTAAAAGAGTATTATGATAGTAAAGCCATGTTTGATTTAAAAATAAGTGATGCTAAAGATAAATTAAATGAAATACCAAAAGCTGTTTTATATATATATGGTAGATTAGATGATAGTGGGTATTCTAGTTTTATAGATGATGGTAATAGTGTTTCAAACTTATCTAAAGTATTTCCTACTATATTTTTTGTGGTAGCTATATTAATAAGTCTTATATCAATGTCTAGAATGGTAGAAGATGATAGAGGAGTTATTGGAACATTTAAGTCACTAGGTTTTAGTAATAAGCATATAAGAAGAAAGTATTTATTATATTCAGGACTTGCAACTATCCTAGGTGGTATAATAGGTGCTTTATTAGGATTTTTGTTACTCCCTAAGTTTATTTGGGGTATATATAAAATATTATTTGATGTACCAGTATTTAAGTATGATTTTAATCCTATGAACTCCGTTATGGGTATTTTAATTGCAACAATATGTATTTGTGGTACTACGCTTTTAACGATTAGAAAAGTAGTTAAAGAAAAACCATCTGACCTAATGAGACCTAAAGCTCCGTCAAACGGAAAAAGAGTAATACTAGAGCGTATACCATTTATTTGGAAACGTATTAATTTTTCAAATAAAATAACGGTAAGAAATTTATTTAGATATAAAAAGCGAGTATTTATGACGGTTGGTGGAATACTTGGATGTACTGCTCTTATGTTAGCAGGATTTGGTATTCGTGACTCAATAGTAGAAATACCAGATAAACAGTATAATAATGTATTTAAATTTGATGAAATGGTATATGTTACAAATACCCCATCAAAGGAAAATCTAGATAAAATATTTAATAGTAAACATATAACAAAGAGACTTGATACTAATATGGTTATATCTATGACTTCATATAATAATGATATAAATATATTTGTGCCATTTAATCAAGAAGACATGGATGAAATAGTTAATTTAAGAGAATTAAAAACGGGCAAGAAACTTAAATTAAAAGATAATGAGGTAATTATTTCTGATAAATTATCGCAGCTTATTAAAAAAAATAAGGGTGATAAAATTATAATAAAAGATTCTAACAATAAAGAATATACTTTTGTTATTAGTGGTATTTGTGAAAACTATGTTAGTCACTATGTATTTATGAATAAAAAAACATATGAAGATAACATTGGGAATTATGAAACAAACATTACTTATTTAAAAATAGATGATTTAAAAAATGAAGAAAAACTATCAAAACAGTTACTTAAAAACGATGATATAATGAGTATTATGTCTGTTAGTCAAACAATTAAAAGCGTAAATAATATGCTTAAGTCATTAAATAGTGTAGTATTAATACTAATTGTTTTATCAGGTGCTTTATCATTTGTTGTTTTATATAATTTATCATACATAAATATAAGTGAAAGAAAAAGAGAAATAGCAACTCTTAAAGTACTAGGCTTTACTGATAAAGAAGTAGATGATTACATTGTTAAAGAAACTATTATATTAACTATTATGGGTATAGTCTTTGGCCTTATATTTGGTATCTTCTTAACGAATGTAATTGTTAATACTGTTGAAATAGAAATAGTAAGATTTATTCATCGTATAAAGATATCTAGTTATCTTATAACAGCATTTATGATAATGTTATTTACTATTATAGTAAGTATAATAATTCATTTTGCATTAAAGAAAATTGATATGATTGAGTCTTTAAAAAGCGTTGAGTAATAAAAATTAGTTAGATATCTGACTAATTTTTTTGTATGTTTTAATTTAAAGATCAACATAATTTTGAAATTTGAACATCAAAATTTGACAAAATAGTAAAAAAATGCTAGTATACTAAGCTATAAAAAGAGGGGGATGTATATGAATTACAGTAAATATAAATTATCAGAACTATTTGATAAAATAGATAAATTATTACAAAGTTATTTTGGAAAAGAAGACGATTATAACTTTTATGAGAAAGATAATTTTGAACATAAGACAGATTTATCTAAAAAAAGTTATCTCATGTTTTTATCTAATGGAGATAGAATAAGAGTTAAAATTCCAAAAACATCAATACCTCATTTGTTAGGTATAAACACCGAGTATTTAAAAAGTACTGGTTTATATAAAGGCATGAATTCCTATGAAATTATGCTGGATTTTATTAAAAATCCTAATGAGGCATTTCAAAAACATGAATCAGGTATAATTAATCTCGATAAAATTTTATCTCCTTACATAAATAAGAAGTTGGATTCATTAACTGAAAACTTAAATATAAATACAAATTGTTGTGAAATGATTTGTAAATATGATAGAGGAAAAACATATGGTTACAGTGCTGATTTTGATGATATGTCTTATTTAATATTGCAAAAGAAAAATGAAAAGTATTATGTTTTAAAACTTGCTATGTCAGAAGATGGAACATGTTTTCCTATGAGTAATCAAGTTTTTAATTCTTATGAAGAATGTAAGGAAAATTTATCATCTTATTTAATTTATCAAGAATTAACTTTATTAAGTAATCTTTTGGTATATTATAATAATTCTACAGTAGGAAAGTTTCCTATTTTAGAATGGGATAGAAAGCAAAAATTAGAAAAGTTAAAGAAACTATCTGAAGATTTTGAATGTACTCCAAATATAATAGCAGACTTTATATATTCTTTAAAAATAAGAGATGATAAAAGGCAAGGGAATATACGTACATCAAATATAATAGAAATATTATGCGATTGTATTAAAAATAAAAAGGTATTTGATATAAGTTTAACTAATGTTGATCAAGAAGATATATTAAAAATAATTGAAACTTATAATGATTCGTTATTTTCGGAGATAACCGCATCAACTGATAATTCATATTCCGATTTGCAAAATGAAAATATAAGTTTAAAAAAAGAAATAGAAAGACTAAGATTAGAAAATAAATCTTTATCTGAGACCGTTAATTATAGAGATGAAGAATTAAATGAAGTTAAAACTCAAAATAATGAATTAAGAGAAGATATAAACAAAGTAAAAGGAATCTTTAGTAAATACTAAGATTCCTTTTATTATAACCATTCTCCGTTTCTTTTAATATATATTTTCTTAATTATATTAACTAAAATTACATATAAGATAACGAGTAATATAACTATAAGGTAATACTTAAGAGGAAGGATTACAAAGTTAAATGATTTTACTTTGCAAAGTGCTATTGGAGTTATTATTGTAAGTATAAGGGATAGAAGGGTAAGAAGAGTAAGTGTCACGCTTGCTCTTGATTCTATAAATGCCTTTTTAGCGGTTCTTACGTTATGAATAATCATAAGTTCACTTACAAGACACATTACAAACCAAGCTGTTTGGAAGTATGCTTGTTTATTAACTCCATTATATCCAAGTACAAACCAGAATATAATAAACGCAATACAATCTATTATTGATGATGTTATACCCATTACTTTCATAAACTTTGATATCCCTTTTGTATTCCATTTTTTAGGTTTTCTTAAGAATTCTTCATCAACGTTATCGTAAGGAATTCCTATTTGAGAAAAGTCATAAATAAAATCTTGAAATAACATTTGAATAGGTAAAAGAGGTAAAAATGGTAAGAATATACTTGCTATCATAATACTAAATACGTCTCCAAAATCTCCGGATAAAGCCATTTTCATGTACTTTATTATGTTAGCATATACCTTTCTTCCTTCTATTACACCATCATAAATAACTTTTAAACTTTTTTCTAATAATATAATATCGCTTGCTTCTTTAGCTATGTCAGTTGCACTATTAACTGATATACCAACGTCTGCGGTATGTAGTGATGGAGCATCATTAACACCATCTCCCATGTATCCAACAACATGTCCTTTTTCCTTAAATAATCTAATTATTCTTTCTTTTTGAAGTGGATTAAATCTTGCGTATATGTTAACATCATCAATCATAGAAGATAATTCTTCATCAGTTAATTTATCAATATCCGCTCCAATTAAAACTTTATCACTATTAATTCCAACTGTTTTACATATGTTTTCTGTTGCATACCTGTTATCACCTGTTATTACTTTTAAGTTTATGCCAGCCTTCTTAAGCTTTAATAATACGTTTTTAACATCTTTTTTAGGTGGATCTAAAAACCCAACAAAACCAATTAATATCATATCTTTTTCGTCTTTACTAGAGAAAATGTCTTTACCAGGATATTCTTTTTTTTCAGCAAGTGCGATAACCTGCATTCCTTCTTCTTCTAATTCTCTAGCCTTTTTGTTTACAACGTCTATTATTTTATTCGTTATTTTTTCTTCTTTATTTCTAATTAGAGCTTTATTGCAGGATTTTATAACCTCTTCTAAAGCACCTTTAGTAATCATTTTGTATTCATTTGCACCTTTAACTACGATGCTAGTTTTCTTTCTGTTATAATCAAACGGAATTTCATCTATCTTTTCGTACTTATCTTTAATATTATCTATTTTATTTTCTTTAGCATACAAAATAACTGCTTTATCAACTATGTTTTTCATACCTGTTGAAAAATAACTATTTAAGAAAGCATAATTAAGTACGTCTATGTTTTCTTTTCCACTTGTATCTATGTATTTTTGAAGGGTTATGTTATTTTCAGTTAACGTTCCTGTTTTATCAGTACATAAAACGTCTATCGCTCCTAAGTTTTGAATTGCATCTATTTTCTTAACAAGCGTTTTTTTCTTGGCAAGTGTTTTGCTACCCTTTGTTAAATTTACGTTAACTATCATTGGAAGCATGCTAGGCGTGATACCTACTGCAACTGAAAGAGCAAATAAAATAGCTTCCTTAAAATTTCCTTTAATTGCGCCATCTACTACCAAAACGACAAGACAAACAACAATCATATATGTAATTAACATTTTAGTTATGTTTTTCATTCCTTTTTCAAAGTTCGTTACTTCTTTTGTGTTATCTATTTCTTTTCCCATTGAACCAAGGTAAGTGTTAAATCCGGTTTCAATTACAATTGCACTTGCACTTCCAGTGATTACACTAGAACCCATTAAACATACGTTATCAATGCTAAATACGTCTTTAGCATCGTTTTTTTCTGCCTTTTTTTCGATAGGCACACTTTCACCAGTAAAAACAGATTGATTTAAAAATAGGTCTTTACTTTCTAAAATAATTACATCCGCAGGAACAATTGAACCAGCATTTAATTTTATAATGTCTCCAATAACTACTTTTTCTGTTTTGATGGTGCTTTCTTTACCACTTCTAAGTACGTTTGCAAGGCTATATATACTTGCTTTTAATTTTCTGTTAAATTTATAAACTGAGTAGTCCTGGACGAACCTTATAACAGCACTTATAACGGCAATTAAAACTATTATTAATGAACCTAGCCTATCACCTAAAGAGAAGTTTATAACTGCTAAAACAAGTAATATTATAATAAACTGATCTTTAAATGAGTTTAAAAGAAAATATATCCAAGGCTTTTTATCATCCTTAATAACTACGTTTGGACCATATTCTTTAAGTCTTTTTGATGCTTCATCACTTGACAAGCCATCTTTATTTGATTTTAGATAATGTACTAACTCATCAGATGATAAATTAGATATCTTTTTATATTTGTCTAGTAAAGTTACGTTGTTATCATTTAAATACTTCTTTTTCTTTTTTATATCAAATATCTGTATCATATAACCACCATCCTATAATAAATTATAGCACATTTTTTTTGTTATGAATAAATTAAAAAAACGAATTATTTTATGATAATCGATAAAAATATATTGACAATTAATAAAATAAGACATATTATTAAATTGAGGTGAGGAAAAATTATGAAAAAAAGTGTACTAGCTAAAGCAGTATCTATATTGTTAATTGTTATTTTAATTATTGGAATAGGGTGTTTTATATTTATTCCAGAACTTTATGATATGTTTAAAGGAAGTGATATTGATTTATTTAAAAAACATATATCAATTTATAGATTAGCGTTTTATATGTGCTATATAATTGGACTTTATATAGTATATAGATTAATTGGTTTATTTAACATTGTTTATAGTGGAAGTCCTTTTAATAAAAAATTAGAAGATACTTTAAAAGTAATTGCAGTTATGTTTATGATTCTATTTTTAATAGTAATTATTAAAGGTGTATTTATACCGAACTTATTAACGTTTGTAGTTGCACTTATTTGTTTTTTTACATCACTTTCATTTTACGTTTTAGCAGAAGTTATAAAAGCTGCGATAAAATATAAAACGGAAGTAGATTTTACGATTTAGGAGGCACTTTTATGATAGTAGTTAATTTAGATGTTATGATGGCTAAAAGAAAGATGTCACTAAATGAACTTAGCCTAAAAACTGGTATTACAACGACTAATCTTTCAATATTAAAAACAAATAAGGCAAAGGCGATAAGATTTTCAACGCTAGAAGTAATTTGCAAAGCGCTTAACTGTCAGCCAAGCGATATATTAGAATACAAGGGTGATAACAATGAATAGTAAAAATAGAAAAAAACATATATTAGTTCCTTTAATATCTGCTATTTTAATAGTTATTGTAGGAATGTTAAACATAGATTTTTATTTTAAAAGTGTTATGTTTCCTTTCTTAATGATCTTAATATCAAGTACTATTTTAGTTAAAGATTATGAGAAAATAAATAAAAAGGCTTATTTACTTATCATTCCAATAGTTCTTATAATTATAAGTAACTTAGTTTTGAAAGTATTAAAAGGTAATTTAGATGGTACTAACCAGTTACTTAATATAATAGTTTTACCATTATTAATTTCTACGTATTTATTTATGCTTGTAAGAAGTGATTTTAAGGTATCTTTAGAAAATATGTTTTTAGTATTTAAACTATTTCCAAAGAACTTATTTAAAAACCTTAAATTTATTAAAATAGATACAAATAAAGAAAAAAATGATAAGGTAATTAACATTATATTTGGAACTATTATAGGTGTTTTTATATCAGGATTAATACTTGCACTTTTAACTAGTGCGGATGCTTATTTTGATAAGTTTTTATCTAGTATTGTTACAAATATTAATGTAGATTTTAACTTGTGGTATGTTATTAAAGGAATAATATATTTTGTTATCTTGTTTGTAATAGGTATTAACTTATTTAAAAATAAGGAAATAGCTTTAAAAGAAAGTAAAATGAGTCGTGTAAATAAAACAGTTGTTACAACTATGCTTTTTATAGTAAACTTTGTATTTGTTTTATTTTTAATATCAGAGATATCTAAACTTTGTGGTAACTTTCTTAAGGTTCCTAAAGGATATATTTATTCCAGCTACGCAAGAGAAGGATTTTTCCAACTTTTATTTGTAACACTAATAAATTTCGGAATAATATTATATTTAATATATAAAACAAACTTAGTTAAAGAAGATAAAAAAGTTAAATACTTAGTTTTATCTTTAATAGCATTTTCTATATTTCTAATATTTAACTCTTATTATAGAATGTTCTTATACATAGGAAGATTTGGATTTACTAATCTTAGATTACAAGTTATATTGTTTCTATTTATGGAAATTATATTATTTGGTTTTATTATAAAGAAAATACTAAGAGACGCAAAAAAAGATGGAATTGTATTTTTAATTATTATGACCATAACATACGTAATTAATTTATATGTATGTAATGATTGGTTTATAGGAATTTTGGAGAAAATATGGAAGTAAATGAAAGAAGAGAAGAGACAAAAATACTTATTATATTTTCTCTTTTTTTAGTAGCATTTTGTATTATTTTCCTCGCGTTTTTAAGTATTATTTTTACCTGTTTGTTTGATGATGAATATACAAAAGCTTATGATTTTTATACTAAAAATAAGAAAGTATTAAACGATATTATTAGTGATAAAACAAATTTGGAGCAACCTGGTCAAGTGCTTAATATGAAAGAAATATCTTCTTTTAAATATTATGAATCAGAGTGTAATTTTGAAAGATGTAATGGAAAGTACGTTGAAATTTTTATGAAGATTAGATCCAAAGGTATATTTCCTGTGCTACCACAATATTATGAAGCACTAGTTTATTCTTATGATGAAATACCTCATAGTTCGTTTTATGATGATTATAAATTTATAAAAAAAGATAATAAAACTTGGTATTACAAAGATAATTCCGATAATAAAATAATAATTCATAAAATAAATGAAAATTGGTATTGGTATGAGGCTTACTTTTAAAATATAATTGATAAGATTATTGTGATATAATTAAATACAGGAAGTGATTTATCTTGAAAAAGAAGGAAGAAAAAACTAATGCTATGAGAGAGTTAGAGCAAAAGAAAATTGTATTTAAAACTCATAGTTATGTTAATACCGACGCCATTAGTGGTATGGAAGTTGCAAGTGTGTTAAATGAAGATCCCAACTATGTTTTTAAGACTTTAGTAACCATAGGTAAATCTGGTAATCACTTTGTGTTTTTAGTACCAGTAAATAGAGAATTAAATTTAAAAAAGGCCGCTAAAACAGTAGGAGAAAAAAGTATATCAATGGTTAAGCAGGCTGAATTATTACAACTTACAGGTTATATTCACGGAGGATGTTCTCCTGTTGGAATGAAAAAGTTATTTAAAACAGTAATAGATGAGAGTGCATCTTCTTATGATAAAATTATATTTAGTGGTGGTAAGATAGGATATCAAATAGAAACTACTTTAAGTGAACTAAAAAAAGCCATTTCTTTTATCCTTGGAGATATTAGTGAGTAATAATATATAACAAAAAAAACTAGATAACGTGAATTGTTACCTAGTTTTTGTTAAATTGTGCGTAATTTATTAACCACTTTGTAAAGTTAATATCTGAAATAATGTAGATAGATTTTTTTGTAAGGGTAATAATATTTTATTGAATTTTTAATAGTTATATTTTAGTTATTAATATTTCCCACTGTTTTTTATTGCATTTTCAATTAAATCTTCAATATTTTTTGCCACTAAAAATGCCACTAGTATGTTATTAAGATAACAACAGTGATATTTTTGATAATTATTTTTTGCTAAAAAGCACATAAAAAAACGACTTTAAAAAGTCGATTTGCTTTCAAATGGCACGTTGTAAAAATGGATTTCCAACTTTTGTTTTTACTAACCTTTCTTACTTATTTCGTACGCCTTTTTTAAATTCTTCTTTCCAATAATCATATCCATGCCTTGATTGACAAAAAAGATAACTTCCATCATCCGCAATAATCAATCCGCCAGGTCCACGCATATCAAGAATCCAAATAAAATCTGCATTTATTTCTTCATCTCTTTTAATCTCTAAATTATAATCTACTAAATTCAAACTATCATAAAACTTTCTCGCAATTGAAATTTTTTCTTCTTTAGACATGACTAATCATCCTTTTTTTATATAAACTCCAATAATTTGGAGTGTATTTGCATTTGGCAGGGGATGAGAGAATCGAACTCCCAACAGTGGTTTTGGAGACCATTATTATACCATTTAACTAATCCCCTAAATAGAAACAAATAAATTATAACATAAAATTGTATTATTTTACAATATGTAATTAAAATTTTTGGTATTTATGAATATATTTAAATGGTGATGATAGTGAAAGTTAAATTAGACATACCGTATCCAAAGGTACGTGTAGAAGAAAAGAATCCTTATTATGCGGATTTATTAAGCGAAGATTATGCCGGAATAAAAGGAGAACTTACTGCAATTACTCAATATTCTTATCAACATATGGAGAAGTTTTCTAGTAACATTGAGTTCTCTAAAATAATGGAAGAGATAGCAAAAGCTGAAATGATACATCTTGAATTATTAGGTAAAACTATAAAACTTCTAGGAAAAAATCCTATATATTCAACTTGTGAAGCATCTAGGGGAGACTGCATTATGTGGAATAGTAATTTTGTTAATTATTCTACTGATTTAAAAGATATGTTAAAGATAGATATATCATCTGAAGAGGCTGCGATTAAAACATATACTCTTCATAAAAAATTAATTGATGATAAATACATTAAAGAAATGTTAGATAGAATAATTATGGATGAAAAAAGACATTTAGAAATATTTAATTATTTGTATGATGGGCTTTGTAAAAGTAATGTGTAAAGTTTATAAAAACATAGTTAATTTAATATTATAATTCAAGTTATTTTGATAGAATTATAATAGGTGATGGTATGACAAATTTTATAATTAACTTTGGGAAAACTGAACTTTTAATTTTACTTGCTATGTTACCATCCATAGTAATAGGATTTATCATATATAAAAAAGACATAATAGAAAAAGAACCGATAAAATTATTATTAAAACTATTTTTATTTGGTGTTTTATCTACTGGGGTAGCTTTATTTTTAGAGATATATGCGGAAAAAATATTTCCTTTTTCTTTACAAAGCAACATAATTGGTATTCTTTTTAGATCCTTTATAATTATTTCTTTTTGTGAGGAATTAGTTAAATGGTTATTTACTTATGTAATATGCTGGAAGGATAAAAATTTTAATTATGTTTATGATGCAATCGTTTACTGCGTTTTTATATCACTAGGTTTTGCAAGTATAGAAAACTTAATTGCTATTTTATCTAATTCTGGTGGTTTCACTCTTGCACTTCAAAGAGGGTTAATTACGGTTCCTGCTCATGCATTTTTTGGAATAATATCAGGTTATTATTTAGGACTTGCTAAAAAATATGAAGCAAGAAGGTGGAATAAGAGAAAAAGAAAATACATTATTTTAAGTCTTTTAATTCCTATAATAGTGCACGGAATGTTTGATAGTTTATTATTCTTATCAAGTACAGCTTCTCTTTTGTTTGCTACCGCACTAATAGTTTATTTATATTTATCTAGTGCTTTAAAGGTTGTAAAAACATCTAGCGAAGCTAAAAAAATAACAAGAAGGTAATATTTACCTTCTTGTTTCATAATATTCTTCTAAAGTTAGATTGTTTTTCTTTAAGTATTTTGCAAGTTCTTGACCAACATATCTTAAGTGCCATGGCTCATAATTATAACCCGTTATTTCTTCCTTATCCTTTGGATATCTTATTATAAAACCATAAAGATATGCTATGTTTTCTAAGTAAAAATACTCATCACTTTCATAATTAGTCTTAAGTGAATTTTTATTACTTGTTATTATAAAATCAAATGCAAGACCAGTGTTATGTTCGGAAGTTCCAGGCTTTGCAACATATTTTTTAGCGTAATTTAAGCCTTTTTCTTTTACATAGGAATTATATATGTTATTTGAATCATTAAACGTTCTAAAACCGTTTCTTATATTAATATAATAACCACGCTCTAATAAATTATTTTTAAGTTTAAGGTAGTTTAAGTAAGTTTCTTCTTCAAGCTTAATACCTTTAATTGCGTTATCGTAAACATCAACTATTGTGTATTCTTTAATTATATCCTGACTTACAGCATTAGCTTTGTTAATTATTATTTCATATTTATTATTACTTAAGTTATTAACATAAATTAATTTATTACTTGAAGAATTCATTTTTTCATCAAGTCTAAGATTATTTTCTTTTTCTATTGCTGAGGCCTTTAACTTGTATATTTCAGCAGTTTGTTTTGTGTTTATAACATAAACTGTAGTTAATAAGAAAACGGATAATAAAAGACCATTTCTAATTATTTTTTTATATACTTTGGGCTTTTTTCTCATTGCTTCATTAATAGCGGCTTTTTCAGCATCACTTTCAAATAAAAACTCAGTCTTTGATTCATTTAAATCATAGAACTTTATATTACTCTTTTTCATCAGAACTACCTTTCTATCATTATGCATTATATCATAAGAACATAAAAAAAGAAAACACTTTTAAAGTGCTTCTACTCCTCATCAGAATCCTCATTATCAGACTTAGATATTTTTTCATGTTCCCAGGTTATACTTACAATTCCAGGATTAGTACTTATTTCATTTATTACCATTTCAACTTTGCTTGGGGTAGATGTTATCATAATGGCTTTAAGTTTTATTTCATCTTCTGTTATTTCACTACGTTCTAAGCTATTTAATACTAAGTCATTATTATCTATTATTTTAGCAAAATTAGTTCTAACTTTCTCTTCCTTGGCCTTTTTACAATTAATTTTAATTGTGTATTTTTCTTTTTCTGTCGCTTTTAATTTATTCATTATAAATAGTGAAACTAATCTTAAAATAACGTTTGACAAAAGAACGAATGCCGTTCCTATAGTAGCTTCTATAACAAGTCCTGCGGCACATAAAGTACCAATTGCTGCAACACACCATAAAGTAGCGGCGGTATTAAGTCCCTTTATTTTACTTCCATCTCTAAGTATTACACCAGCACCTAAAAAACCGATACCAGAAACTACTTGTGCTGCAATTCTAGTTGTATCAGAATTTACTATATTAGCGCCAAATGATAGGTAAACGAATAAAAATGCACCAATACAAACTAGTACGTTAGTTCTAAGACCTACCATACGGTGTCTTAACTGTCTTTCTAGCCCTATTAAAATACTTAGTGCAAAGCATATTGTAATTCTAATTAAAAAAGTTGTTAAATCCATAAAAATCATTCCTTTCTTTGTGGAAACTAATTATAACATATGTTATAATTTATGTACAGGATGTGAATATATTAATATGAAAAAAGATTTATTAAAAATAAGTAAAAAGAAAATAGAAGATAAAATAAATGAAATTTTAGATAAAGAAATAGAAAAATATAGTGATAATGAATTTATTAAAGAATCTATAATTGAACTTAAAAGATTATCTAGTGGTGGTAAAAGAGTAAGAGGATACTTAGTTAAATTAGGTGCAATGTTATTTGGAAAAGATGATGATAGCTATATAGATTTAGCAGCAGCTCTAGAAATATTTCAAACGGCAATTTTAATACATGATGACATAATTGATGAAGCTGATAAAAGAAGAGGACTTGAAACTATTAATGCCAAATATAAAGGTCATATTGGAGTTTCAAAGGCTATATGTATTGGAGATTTAGGCTTTTTTATTTCTTATAGAATAATTAATAATTCAAATATTAGTAAAGAACTAAAAGATGAGATAACAAAGATTTATTCTAAAACACTTCATAATACGGTAAATGGAGAGATAATAGATGTTGAATTACCTTTAAAGGACATTGATTATCATAAAAATATGAATGATAGTATTATATATGATATATATCTTAATAAAACGGCCTGGTACACGATAATAGGGCCAATACTTATAGGGGCAGCATCAGCTTCTGCAAGCACAGAAGATAAGGAAAAGCTTACTGTAATGGGTTCTTATCTTGGAATAGCATTTCAAATAAAGGATGACTTGTTAGGATTATATTCTACAAGTAGTAGCATGGGTAAAACTTTAAATGATGTAAAAGAAGGAAAACAAACTATTATTTATAAATATGCAATAGATCATGCAAATTGTGACGAGTTGAAAATTATAGATAAGTATTATGGAAATCCTAATATAAGTTTTAATGAAACAAAAATGATAGCAGATTTGTTTGAAAAGTTGGGAGCAAAAAGAAATGCTGAAAAATTAGAATTAGAATACACTAATAAAGGTATTCAAATAATAAATAGTATGGATGTTCAAAATAAAGATTTATTTATGGAATTTGCAAACTATCTGCTTAAAAGAGATAAGTAACAAGAAAAGCTATGGCATAAGTTTATGCTGTAGTTCTTTTAAAATTATTTTCTAATTTATAGGTAGTAAGCATTAAACTTAAATCACTTACATATTCTAAAAAGAATTTATCGTTTCTTTTTGATACTATTATACCTATCGTATTTTTATGATTTTTTTCTTTTAATGTTTTATCTATTATTTTAATATAATTTAGAGTTTGACCTATATCTTTTGCATTTACACTGTTAAGCTTTAATTCACAAACTATAAATCTGTTTAGCTTGTAATTAAATAGTAGTAAGTCTACATAATAATTTTTATTATCATAAGATAGTTTGTATTCGCTCCCTACAAAGGTAAAGCCAGTACCTAACTCTAAAAAGAAATGTTCTAATTCTTTTAATATGTATTTTTTTAAAATCTTTTCACTCATTTTTTCCTTGTTATCTATATTTATTAATATTGGGTCATGTATCATATCTTTTATATCCAAACTAGTTTCTTTGTCTGTTATTAGTTTTATGTGTTTCTTATTCTCGTAAGATAATCTATCAAATGATTTTGTTTTTATCTCATTTATTAATCCTCTTACGGATAGATTGTTTAAAATACATCTATTTATGTAGTAATTACGTTCGTTTTCATTATCAAACTTAAGTAAATACTTATAATGCGACCATGATAAATTAGATTGTGAACACACTGTGTTCACTTTTTTAAAATAAGTATAAAATTTTCTCATGTAATTTAAATTTCTATATGAATAATTATACCCATACTCTTTAGTTAATTTTTCTGACCACTTCTTTATTAATCCGTCACCATATTTAGCTTTTTCTTCGCCACCTTGTGCTTTAATTAAAAACCTTCCTATTTCATAGTAAGTTTTAATGGTTTCTTTATTGCTTTCTAAGTATCTAACCTTATCGTTTACTTCTTTTTCTTCTATTAAATTTTTTATTTCTTTATAATAGTTCATAAAACTTTCCTTTCTTAAGTCATCTATTATACGAATCATTTATAAAAAATCTGTCGAATTATAAAAATGTATAAAACTTTTGTATAGTATTTTGGATGTAAAGCACAGTTTCAAAATATAGTTTTAAAATATTATTTATGTTATTATGATAATAGAATAATTTAATTTTATAAAAGTAGGAGACCATATGAATAAGCAAGATTATATAAAAATAATAAATGAAAAGATAGATGGTAGTGCAAAAGATATATTATTAAAGCAAATTGATTTGTTTTATGATATAAATAATCAAATTGAAAAGAACAAATATGATATAGGAGAAAGTGTTAAATTAAAAAAAGGAACATTTATTCACGGAATATTCGGAGAATTAGAAAACTTTGATTTTACAATAAAAAATGGATTTATATCGACTGATTTTACTTCTATAACAAGACAGAATAAGATAAAATATAGCGTTGGTATGTGGAATATACAAACTGATATGTTATTAAAGGATTATATAAATCAGTATAGTGGGTTTACTATTTCATACTCAATTGGAAGAGGGCCGGAAGCTAAGACTGTTAGTAAGTTAATACCTTTTCATAAGTTTGATCTAGTTACCGAGAAAATAAACAATGATAATGAAATATGGACTTACTATGGTGAGCAAACAAAAGAGGTAAGATTTATTCCAAGCTTAGTTTCTGATAAAAAACAGATAGCATTTATATTGAATATGGAATCCGATTATGCTAAGAAACTTGCTTATAATGATGTATGGAATTTAGATTTTGATGAAGAAACGTTATTGCCGTTCCTAGATTATAGATATAAGGAAAAGTTTATTAATCAAGATAGGGTAAATAGAAATGCTATTACCACTGATAGGGAATCAGCAATTATGTTTGGGCTTCCTATAAATTTAGTAGAAGGAATTTTTGTTGGACGAAAATTAGAAATGGATGAAAAAAAATTAAAATATATAAAATCTAAATTACCAGATTGCTACATTTGTAATTTGGATGGAAAAGTTGTTGTTGGAAATAAATAATTAAAAAATGCGGATTTGAAAGGATAAAGCTTGTGCTATAATAAACTTAACAAAAGGAGACCATATGAATAAACAAGATTATATAAAAATAATAAATGAAAAGATAAGTGGTAGTGCAAAAGATATATTATTAAAACAAGTTGATTTGTTTTATGAAGCTATAGATAACTTTAAACAAGCACCTCATAACTATAAAAAAGGAAATTTAGTTAGGTTAGATAAAGGAACGCTTCTTCATGGAACTTATAAAAATATTGAAGGTTTAGAAAAGATAGCTAAAGAAGGTTTAATTTGTGATTTATTTTCAAGTTGCAGAAAGTCTAAATATCCTATGACGGTTGGAGTTTGGAATTTAAAGAAAGATTATTTGCTAAAAGATTATATAAATTTTTATAGTGGTGGAACAATTATGTTTAAAGGTGAAAACTTAAAGGAAACAAAAGTTATTCCAAAAGATAAAATGAATAATATTATGGATATTGTTACAAGAAATGATTATCATATGTGGTCTATGGAGCAGACTAAAGAAGCTAGATTTATGCCTAGTTATCAGCAAGAAAGAGTACAAATTGGTATTATTTTTAATGGTAATAATAAATATGTTAAAGAATTATTAAATGGTGATATTTTAAATAACAATATAAGCAATATAGATGTTAAACCATTTATAAATGAATGGTATTATGAAAGATTTTTAAATGATAGAAAGAATAAGGATGACTTTTTTACCGATAGAGAAAGTGCAATTATATTTGGGCTTCCTTCATGTTTTATAGAAGGTGTTTTAGTTGGTAGAAAATATGAATTTGATGAAAAAATGTTGTCTAAAATAAAAGAACTATTACCAAACTGTTACATTTGTAATTTGGATGGAAAGGTAATATTTTAAAATGAATAATTTGCTTAATTGTGCTATCAATTATTATAATAATAAAATTACTAAAGTTAAATAGTAATTATCAAAATAGAAAGTTGGTGAATCTTTTAATGAAATTTGTTAAGGTAATTAATGGAACAACAAGTGATGCTGGAGATTTTGAATATAAAGTAAATGAAGTTAATATTGCTAATAATTGGAATCCTACTTCTAAATGTGGAAAGGATTTTGGCGGATTTAATTATGCAACAGAAGACTCTATATTAAGATGGTTACATCGTGGGGATACTATATATGATGTTGAGATTCCTGATGACGCAGAAGTTGTTAAACTGCAAGGTGCAACTATAGTATATAGAACCAATAAGATAATTGTAAAAAATCCAAGAAAAGTTACTGATGATATGGCTTTATATTTTTATGAAATATCTAAAATACCACAAAGATCTTATTATAAAGCTTTAGCTGCCGTAAGTGTTATGAATTATAAAAAGACAGCTTATGCAATACTTAAGGATAAAGTTAATAAAAATAATATTGACGAAGTATTAGAATAATGGAATGATTTTATTTTTCATAAAGGAAAAGATGATAGAAAAACTGTTAATAATTTTGTTGATGAGATTGAAAAATATTTGTATGAAATTAAATCTGACTTGCTTATAAGTAGATTTATAGATAAAGAACCATATATTAAAAATTTAACTAATGATAAAGTTATTAATATTACTGGTGAATCTGGTAGTGGCAAATCATATTTTAGTGATAAATATATAAAAGATGATAACTATATTGTTATTGATACCGACGTTGTATTTAGTAACGAACCATCAGATAATATAGAAAGTATTGAATTAAGAAATATATTTAGTAATAAACCAAAAAATTATTTAATCACTAATTTTGATGAGTTCTATTTAAAAGTATTAAACTATTTTAAAGATAGTAATAAAACAATTGTAATTGATTCAGCACAATATAGAAATATCAAAGATTATTCTATTTTAAAAGGTAAAATTATAGTTATGAGGACTTGTATTAATACTTGCTATAATAGGTGTATTGATAGATGGAAAAAACAAAAAAATAGTTATACAGAAGAAGAACTAGAAGGATATTCAAATAAAAAATTAGGAATGTATAGATGGTATAATAGTTTAAATGATTCTTTAATTAAAATAGATAAATTAAGTTAAATAATAGTTATCAAAATATGGTTTTTAAAGTTGGTGATGAAATGGATTTTGATAAAAAAATAAAAGATAAAAATTTAATAATATATTGTTCGAATAATTTAGAAGATTTTGCATATGAATTCAAAGAATATTATTATAAAAATATAAAAAATATAAAAGAAAGTTTAGATATTACTGAAGAAATTAAAATAATAGTTGCATTAACAGATAAAATAGAAGAAGCTAACTTTGTGTATGGTAAATCTTCTTTTTCTGGCTTTTTTACTGATACAGGTGCTTTTGCTTACATTAGTTTAAATGAAGATAAGACAAAAGAATATATGTTTAAGGGTTTAATGCATGAAATTGTACATTACTTATATAAATACTATGTTTATGGTGCTCAAAAAAATAGGATAGTTTGGGTAGATGAGGGAATTGCTCAGATTCTATCTGGTCAAAAAGATGAATTTCAAGATGATTCTTTATTTAAAGAATTTGTTATTAAAAATATAAAAGATTTGCAAAATTTTAATCTTAATACACTAGATCATAAAGATAAAAGTTTCGGCAATAAAAATGGTTATAATTTATCTTATATAGCATTAAAATATTTGCATGATAATTTTGAAAAACAAAAATTTCTTGAAATAATTAAAGATGAAAATGCATTAAAACAATTAGGAACGTATATTATAGATGAAATAAAAAATAACTTTGTTATAGATAAAAAACAAATAAAATAACTAACCAAATCATAAAATAATACACTATATTAGTGAAAGGTGATAAAAATGAGTAATATATATGATAAGTATTTTTATAAAATATATAATTGGGCTCTTGGTAAAACAAGAAATAAAGAAGATGCGGAAGATATTACTAGTAGCGTATTTGTGGCGATTTATGAGTACTTAAATAAAGATATAGAAATAAAAAGTATAGAAAACTTAATATGGAAAATAGCTCATAATATATGGAATAAGAAAGCTAAAGAGTATATTTTAAATAAAAATAATGATAATTTAGATAGTTGTGATATTGGAAATGAACCTAATGAAATTGATAAGATAATTTATAAAGAAATAATAGGTAATTTAGAAAATTATAATTTAACTAAAAAAGAAATAGATTCATTTAAACTTTATTACTTAAAAGACCTTTCAATAAAGGATATTGCTATCAAATTAGATAGTAGTTGCTCTAACATAAAGTATTATTTATATAATGCTAGACGTAAGATAAAGGAGAAATATGATGATTAAATTAACAGATAAAATATTAAACATTGTAAATGAAGAAAAAAAGGAGAAAGGTTTAAATAATTATGCACCTTTACTACCAAGTATTATAAGAAAAGATGATGATTTAAAAATACTTGTTTTACTTACTAAAGATGAAGATAACGTATGGGATATAAAAGAAAATATTAAAGCTGATTACTGGGTAGTATTAAATATAAAAACTTTAAAGATAGAAGAATTTAATAAGACAAGTGATAAAAGTT
This sequence comes from uncultured Mycoplasmatota bacterium, assembly GCA_900547225.1. GTDB lineage: Bacteria > Bacillota_I > Bacilli_A > RF39 > UBA660 > Aphodocola. The sequence goes on along the minus strand of URFW01000002.1, from coordinate 5,263 downwards.
ATTTGCTTAAAGACTTTATAAAAGCTAATAGAGATGATGCAAAAGAAATTACTAAGTATATGATAAATAAAAAAATAGAATATAAAAAATATTTTATGGATGACTTAGTAAAAGAAAGCATGATAAAGCAAGAAAAATATTCAAAATTAATTGATGATAGAATAAAAGTTGATGATAAATACGTAAATATAAGTGATTATATAAAAGCTGATTTAGAAAAAGAAGCACTTAGTCTAATAGAAGATATTACTGATAAAATGTCAGAGCTAATAACAAGAGCAAAATATTCTGTTATTACATACTACTATGATGAATTATTTAATAGAACAGTTGATGAATATTTAAATGATAAAAAAATATCAGAAGAAAAAATAGATGCAATAATAGAGATATTAAAAAATTATTATGTAGGAGTTTTGTTTACTAAATAAGGAGAAAATTAATATGGATTTAGATATTATATTAGATAGTGATAAGAGGTTTATAGCAAGATGTGCTGCTGTTATATATAACAAAGATAAAACTAAGGTTTTAATGTTTAATTTTAAAAATTACTATATGCTTCCAGGAGGTAGAATAGAATTTAATGAAACAAGTTTAGATGCAATAAAAAGAGAAATTAAAGAAGAAACTGGTTATGATTTAAATTTTACTTTTAAAGGAGTGCAAGAAAACTTTTTAAGTAAAGATAATAAAGATATAATGCAATATGTATTTTTATATGAATCAATTTATGATGGGGATACTAGTTCTTTTGTAAGTAAAGATAATGAAAGTCAAACGTTTACTTTTATAGATATAAATAAGCTTGATGAGTATAATATAGTTCCTCGCTCAAATGTTGATATTATTAAAAATCACAAAGTTCACACAGTAGAAAAGGAGAATAATTAAAAATGAAAACAATTATATATTTATGTAGACATTCAGAGCCTATAGACATGTATGATAATAAAAATGAAACAATGCAATTAAGAAATGAAAAGATATCTTTAAGTGTTTTAGGAGAGGAAAAAGCTAGAAAGTTAAGTTTATTACCAGAGTTAAATAATATTGATAATGTAATTGCAAGTAATTATGTTAGAGCAATAGCAACAGCTAAATATATTGCGTTTAATAATAAAAAGAATATAGAAGTTATACCAGAATTTGGAGAAAGAAAATTTGGAAATATTAATTCTTGGAGTGATCTTCCCAAAGGTTTTTCTGATAAGCAAATTAAAGATTGGGATTACAAATTTGAAGGCGGTGAATCCTTTAATGAAGTATGTGAAAGAATGTATTTTGCACTACAGTCTGTTTTGAAAAAGTATAAGTGTAAAAAGATATTTATAGTATCTCACGGTACTGCAATTAGCGTGTTATTCTCTAAAATAGCAGATGTTTTCTTTCCTGATGAAGAAAATTATAATCGCGGTATATATTTTAATGGCAAATTAATATTTGATGGAAAGTATGATGCTCCAGAATTATTTAAACTAGAATATGAAGATGAAAAATTAGTTGATGTTAAAAATATAAAGATTAAGTATTAATATTAATTTTTGTGAAGAAATTATAGAAAAAGTCTATGACTTTTTTTCTTTGTATAAGCTTAAAAATTGTAAAGAATACATATTTTTGATATACTTAATATGATAGGAGTATTGATATGGATAATATATTTGATATTGAAAATTTTAATGTATTAAGCGATGATAATTATTATTATTTTTTTCGTGCTTTAAATAATGCTGATAATAAACAAATAGAAGAAAAAGAAATTACCGATGATAACGGTAATATTGTAAGGGTAAATACTGATTTATCAGGATTTAATGGTAATTCTAAGTATAACGCTAATTCAAACATAACGTTAGAAGAGATGATAGATCATATTAAAATGCATTATAGAAAAGATACAAAATGTATTTCATTATCTAGTAATGCAAACGTTTCTTTAACTTATGGTAGAGGTTATTATAAAGATAATTATGTAATAGTTAAAGTTAAAAAAAATAATTTAGGAAAAACTGTTTATAATGCACCTTCATACATGATAAGTAATATAAATGACAGAATAGATGAAATAATAAAAAATGAGAATATCAATACTGATTTAATAAATAAAATTAATAATGCAAAAACGTTACAAGAATTAAGTATGTATTATAAACCAGAATCACTTAGTGATAGCTCTAAGTTTGAAGAAGGAATAAAATTTACAAAACCTATTGATACATCAACTTACTACCAAACTTTAAATGAAACTCAGAATTTAGAAAAAAATAAATTGATTGCAAAGATTAATTTAATAAGTGAAAACGTAATACCTAATATGTCAAATAGATTTTTAATGCAAACAATAGGTAATGCGTTATCATCTATGGAACTAATACATTACGACACTATAAATGAAGATGAAATAATAAATATTCCAAAGGAAGTTATTGATGTCTTATCTGTTATTCAGCAACTACCTAAAGATTTAGAACTAGTAAAAAGATTAAAAAAAGAAGTAATAAATTATGTTAATAAAGGGGATTTTTCTTTTATTAAAAACTTTAATTACGAAAATTATATGATAGATTCTGATTTATCCATAGAAGAAACATATAATTTAACTCATGGTAAAGTATCTTATAATGATATAAATACATGCTATTATAAATCCTTTTTTATAGCTAAGTCTAAACTTAGGTGTAAGAACACACTTAAGAATCTTGGAGAAATAACTTTAAATGATTCTGATTACTTTGGATTAAAAAATTATATAAACGATAATTGTTTTGGAATAGAACCAGAAATAGTACTAAGGCAAAATAATAGAGGACTTAAAATTTCTGAGTCTGTTAATTTAAACATTAATTCAAAGGAATACGACGCGCTTTCACAAATAACAAGTTTAAGCTATGAAGAGTTAGAAAATATAATAAATAATCCTAAAAGTTCAATTAACTATTTTATAAAAGATTTAGATGAAAGAAGTTTATCTAAAGAAGATTATTATGCTAATGCAATAATTGATTTATTTGATTTTAAAAAGTTGGGTATTGAATCTTTAGATATAGAAAAAAGAAATGATATTATTAAAAAACTAAAGGAAAAAGATGTTGTAAACGTTTATAATAAACTAAAAGTACAAGGCGTTAAAGAAAAAGATATTTCAAATGCATTATTAACCTGTTTAATAAAAAATAAGGATTTTTCTAATATAGATATTAAAGATACTTTTACTGTAAGTGAACTTGAAGATTTTGTTGGATATTACAAACTAAAAGAAACGTCCTTAAAGCTAAGAGATTATCAAGCTATAGCTTTAAAAAACATTGATAAAAAGTTAAATAATAATAGATTTACATCATGCGTTATGCCAACAGGAGCAGGAAAAAGCTATGTTGCACTATCAAAAATGCTAGATTATAAAGATAAAAAGATAATATATTTGGCACCTAATGATGAAATACTATATCAGATGAAAAGATTAATTAGAGATACTATGTATGGTAAAGAAATGAGAAAGAGTTTAGATGATATAGTAAAAGAAGTGTTTCCTAATTTAAAACTTACAACATATCAAAGTTTATTATCAGAAAATAATGAATTTATAAATGATAAATATGATTTTGTAGTATTTGATGAAATGCATAGAACAGGAGCAACTATTTGGAATGATAAAATAAATAGTTTGATAAATAATCAGGATAATAAAACGAAATATTTAGGTATTACTGCAACACCACAAAGAGATGTGGATTTGGTAAATATGGCAGATGAACTTGCTAAAAAGTTTGGTTATAGTGATGAGGAAATAAAAAATAACAATCATTTGGCATATAACCTAGATTTAATTGATGCAATAAAAGCAGGATATGTAATGAATCCAAAAATAGTCCAATGTGAATATAATCTTATAAACGATGGTTCTTTAGAAAGATTATTAGAAAAAGTTAATGAAATTACAGATGCTGATAAAAGAAACTATTATTTAAATAAGTTTGAAATCTTAAGAAAAAATTTAAATGATGCGTCAGGAATATCTGATATTATTGGAAATAATATAAAAGAAGGTGAGCGTTACATAGTATTTTTACCAATTAGTAGAAAAGATAATGGAACGTATGAGGATATAGATGGAAACATAATATCTAATAGTAAAGCAGAGCATATTATTAAAATATATCAGAACATGATGAATCAATACATGTTTACTTATAAATATGCAAAAGAAAATAAAGAAATCTTAAATAGCATATATTATAAAATAACAAATAATATTTCTTTATCAAATGAAGATTTGTTATGGATTAATAAAGAAAAAGAAAATATACTATTATTATCAAAAATAAAATCAAGGGTTATTAAAAATGATGATAGTGTTACTACAAAAGAAAATGATATCGCAGATACAATAATAAAATATATGCATTTTATAAAGTTAGATGAAACTAAAAAAGGTGCTTTATTGAGCAAAAAAACAAAAGATTATGTTGAAAATTATTCAATGCTTGGTTGTTATGGGTCTAAACATAATGACAGGGAATTAATGGCTTTTGAAAAGGATGATTCTAATAAATATAAGTTCATGCTAGTTATGAATAAGTTAAATGAAGGAACTCATATAAAAGGCGTAAATGGGTTTATTTGGTTTAGAGCGTTAGATGAAAATTCTAAGATATTATTCTTGCAACAATTTGGTAGGATAATTTTTGGACTTGATCCTAATAAAGATTATGATGAAAAAGAAAGAACAATTGCAATTGACTTAGTTAATAATGTTTTAAAAGTTAATATGCAAAAGGGTGAGAAAAAGTATCAAGATGATTTAGAATTACTAAAAAACGTAGTAGAGTGGTGTAAAATTCATAATAACTTGTTACCTGACATAAATAGTAAAGATAAGATAGAATCAAGATATGCATCTATCCTAAAAATGATACAAGAAAAATATAGTAGATATATAAATAATGAAGAGTTAAATTATCTGCCTACTGATGAAAAAAATAGAATATTAACTATATTAGAACTTGGCAGTGTAATAGATTTATGGAATACTATATTTGATGAGAAAATTACATCACAAAAAGATAATTTAAAAGATATAAAGCTCGACGATAATTTATTTGAATTAACGTCAGTATTAAAGGATTTTGTTGAAATAGATAAAGAGGTAAATGAAGAGCTAAAAAATACTTTTGAAGATATATTAAAAGAAATAAGAGGGTATTTAGAAGAACATCCTGGAACAACAAGTTATTCAATAATCGATTATAAAATGCAAACA
>URFW01000001.1 GCA_900547225.1 uncultured Mycoplasmatota bacterium | reverse complement strand
ATTATCTATTTACATTATAATATTATTATTTATTTTTTCATACTTTTTTACTACTTCTTTTACATTTATTTTACAAATTAAAAAGTAGATAAATTATATCTACTTTAGAAGTATAAAATAAATTAAAGCTTAGAAAAGTTTCAAAATATCTTTTATGGTTATAAATATCATGAGTGCAAATAAAAGCATCAAACCTATGTTATTTACTATTGCATCAACTTTAGCATTAACTTTCTTACCAGTGATTTTTTCAAATAAAATTATTACTGCACGATATCCATCGAACGCCGGAAATGGTATTAAATTAATAAATCCAACGTTTATTGATAAATATGCTAAAAGATATAACAATCCGGATAATCCTGCCTTACTTTGCGTACCAACGATAGAATAAATACCAACTGGCCCAGATAAAGCACTAACACCTATTTTTCCAGTAAATAAAGCCTTTATGGTTACAATCATTGAATTAAAGGTTGAACCAAATTTACTTGTCGCATAGGTAAACGCATTTTTTAAACCATAATGTTTAGTAGTATCAAGACCCATACCATAAGCATATGATACGTTTCCTTTTTTATCTTTCATCTTCTTTGGTTTTACATTAACAGTTTTTGTTTTTCCGTCTTTTTGTCTAACTAATAATTTTTGTGATTTAGTATTATCTCCCAAAACAAGTGTTAAAGTCACATCATCCCAAGTTTTAGTTCTCTTACCATTTATCTTTAATATTTCATCACCGGTTTTCATACCAGCTTTATAACTTGCAGAATTTTTTTCAACTTCACCAATAATTGGTTTATTAGTTAATGATCCATAGCATAAAGCCATTATGAACAAAACCACAAATCCTAAAATAAAGTTATTTATAACACCCGCTAAAACGATTATAAGTTTCTTATACCATGGCTTGTTATACATCTTTTTATCCTTAGGTACGGTTTTGTCATCATCAACTTCTTCACCAGCCATTGCAACATAGCCACCAACTGGTATTAAACGAAGACAATAAAGTGTTTCATCATTTTTTCTTTTAAAAGAGAAAAGTTTAGGACCAAATCCTAAAGAAAACTCATAACAATAAACTCCTGATTTTTTAGCCCAGATAAAGTGTCCTAATTCATGAATAAAGACAATTATTCCAAGCATTAATATAAAATATATTAAAGTAAGCATTAAAACCTCCTATTTTATTAAATTATTCCTGATAGTAAAATATACCCAATAATTACGAAAATAATACTATCTAGTCTGTCTAATACTCCTCCATGACCAGGCATTATGTTTGAAAAATCTTTTATATCATGATTTCTTTTAACAGCACTAAAGAATAAATCTCCTAGTTGTCCTAAGCATGATAATAATAAAGTTATAATAATTAAACCTAGTACATTAACACTACTTGATATAGCTATATAATAGAATGTTGCAGCACATAAAGTACCAAACGCGCCACCTATTATCGCACCTTCCCATGTTTTATTTGGCGATATTTTAGGTGCAAACTTATGTTTTCCAATTAAACTACCACCTAAGTGAGCATAAGTATCAGTAAGCATAGTTATTAAAAATAAATATATAAATAACATTAAACTTTCGCTTCTTATTTCTAAAAACTTATGAAATACCGTACCTACTAAAAAAGTCATACCAATTAATTTAAAAGCTTCATCAGCATTATACTTTTTATTATCATTACAATATATAACTAAAAGCATAGGTATTAATATTGTAAGTAAATAATATATTTCTCTTTTACTATCCATAAAAATAAGTAATATTGTAAGTGCATAAATAATAATATCTACGTACATTGGTCTTTTGTTTTTATGTGGTAATGAAAGAAACTCCTTCATACCTAAAACACCTAAAACGCAAGCTGCTACTTTAAGCCACATACCACCTAATATAACAAGTGGAACAAAGATTATAAGAGCAACTACAGCACTTATTACTCTTTTTTTCATATCATCACATCCTAACAATTATTATTATAATACATTTGACATTTTTTAACAATTAAAATGATGAATAAATTAAATGTGTTTACAAAAAAAGACTCTTATTAAAGAATCTTCTTAGTATGAATCAATATTTATATTAACTCTTTTATTTTCATTTATAAATGAGCTTGCTTGAACTATAGTTCTTAACGCTTTAGCCATTTTTCCTTGTTTACCTATTACTCTTCCCATTTCATTTTCAGGAACCATAACTTGAATAGTTATTTCATCATCGTTTTCACTAGGAAATTCTTTAACGGTGATAGAATCACCATCCTCTACAAGTTCTTTTACAATTGTTTCTGTTAACTTAACTAATTCCATAATTACTTACCTTGTTTTTCTTTAGCAAACTTAGCCATTGTTCCGTTTTTAGATAAAATGTTTCTAACAGTATCAGTAGGTGTTGCACCACTCTTTAACCATTTCATAGCTACTTCTTCATCAATTTTAACTTCAGCTGGATCAGTTAATGGATTATATGTTCCAACAACTTCAATAAATCTTCCATCTCTTTTAGCTCTTGAATCAGCTGCTACTATTCTATAAAAAGGTTGTTTTTTAGCTCCCATTCTTTTTAATCTTAATTTAACTGCCATAGTGTATAATCCTCCTTCATTTACATATTAATTTTATCACTCTATTTTATATCTGTCAACTATTTTTGTTAACACTTTAATTTTATTCATATAAAAAGGATTCTAAATAAAATCCTCTTTAACTTCTTCATCTATTTTTTTATCTACTTCTTCTATATCATCGTCTATTGTATCCCATGGATCTTCGTCATCTTCAATTGCAATTTTAACTTTTGCATCATTTACAACTTCTATTCCAAGTTCTTTTTCTATGTCAAAGTCTATTACATCGTCTTTTATTTTTACGTTACTACAACTTGGTTGTTTAAGTGCTCTAACTATTATGTCACTTCCTTCTATAGATGTTCCTGTTTTTGTTTTAACGTTAACTGTTTCAGTATAAGAAATATTTTTAGTTGCTACACCAGTTTTTTTGTCTTCGTCATAAGAATACCAAATGTTAATATCGAAGTTTCCGTCTATAACAACTTTATCACCAACTACCGTTCCCTTAAATTTATGATTTATAACCCAGCAACCTAAAATCGTGTTAGCATTGTGTTCTGCTAAAAGGTTATAATTGTTTTTAAAATATTTCTTACCCTTTCCTATTACTGCTTTAGTAACTATTTCTTTAAACATTAGAATCCCCTCCTCGTTTTAATCTATGCGAAAGCACAAAAAAAAGTGCTAAAATTTAACACTTTATTTATTTTTCTTTAGATTCTAATTTTTCTAATACCGTTTTAGTTACATCTACTGCTTTTTCTCTTAATTCTTCCGCAGCTTTTTCTACTACTGGAGTTGCCTTATCTTTAGTGTATGTTACTAAATCCTCAGCGTGTTTTTTTAAATCCTTAGCTTTCTTTTTAGCTATCTTTAATACCTTTTCTTTATCTAGGTCTTTAATCTCTTCAACAATACTTGAAGTCTTTTCTGCTATTTCATCTCTTACTTCAATTACATCTATTTCCTTTGCCTTAGCAAGTAAATCACTTGCCTTTTCTTTAATAATACGTCTTGTTTCCTTACCAGACTTTGGTGCGAATAAAAGTCCTAAAGCAGCACCAACAGCAGCGCCTAAAACAAATTTTCCTGCATTACTCTTCTTCTTTGCCATCTTCTTCTTTCTCCTCCATTTCTTTTTCTACTATCTTTTTCTTTCTCCTTTTAAAAATACCCTTTATAAATAATACTATTGAATCAGATATAACCTCAGTTAATGCAGATAACTTATCAGTTACAACATCCACTATGTTAAAAACTCCATTTAGTGATCTTACCTTATCATCTACATCATCAACTATATCAGATACTCTGTTCATAGTTTTAATTACCTTAACACAGATAATGATAAGTAAAACTATAAGGATACATAATAATATATAAATTAATATAGGTAAATATTCACTTAAAAATGATTGCATTAATCTTCATCCTCCTTATTTTGATACATTGTATCAATTAAATTGAATAAATCTTGTTCTTTTGTATCGTCATCATCATCTTCATCCTGTGATGTTATATTTTTTTCTTCATGCTTTTTGTCATTTTTCTTATGTTTTGGCTTATCCTTTTCCTTATCAACATCTATTTCTTTAAAATTAACGTTTGGTAAAATCATATCATCGTCATCGTCGTCATCATCAAACGATGCTACTACAGGTTTTTCTTCCTTTACCTTAGTATTTTTCTTTTCTCTTGATAATTCATTTTCTTTTTCCATATCTTTTTCTGCTTCTTCAATGGTTTTTTTGCTTAATCTTTTCATCGTGTTTTCTATTTCTTCATCAAGAGCGCCATAGGCTTTTTTTCTTACCTCGTCAAATGATACTTCATCGTTATAGCTAGGTGCTTTATCCGTTTTACTCTCATCTTCCTTAACGTGGTTTCCTTCTTCATCTAAAAGACCATATATTGGAGAGATAATAGGACTTGGTTTGAATTTTTTTGTTTCTTCTTTTCTTTTACTTCCTTGGTATAACACTCTTTTAGGCTCTTCTTTTTTAACCGGAATTATTGGTTCTGGCTTCTTACTTGCTACCATAAAATCCTCATCGTCAAATTCTTGAAAGTTAAACTTAACATCAGCTCTTTCAATTCTAGAGTGAACCTCTGGCATTTTAGGTGTCTCTTCTTCAGATACATCCTCAAAGTAAAAGTCCTCTACCTTTTCTATCTTTTTTGGTTTTACATTTGTTTTTAAATCATCTATAAAGTCTTCTTTTTCTTCTTCCTTTTTTACTATTTTCTTAGAAGGCTTTCTAACTTCTTTTTCCTCGTCTTCTTCATCGAATAAGAAACTTTTCATCTTACTTAATTTATTCATAAGTCCCATACTCAAAATCACACCTTTCTTTATTGCTACTCACTAGCACTACCCACCGTAGTTACGTCTTCCTTTTTAGTCTTTTCTTCATCTTGTTTTTTAGTAGTTGTTGTTGTTGTTGTTTTGTCTTTTACCTTTATTTCTTCTTCCGGCGTAACACTACTTTCATCACCATCATACTTATCGTATTCTTTTACGTATTCTAAGAAGTTACCTTCCTTTTCTTTGTTATCAAATAACTTGTATGCTTCTTCTTTAGAACCAAACGTACCTTGTTCGTGCATTTTTTTAAGAAGCGTGTCATTAAATTTAACACTAGATAAAATATAACTCATATCTTCTACTGATTTTTTAAGATTATCTTTATCAACATACGCTTCTATTTTAGCATAATTATAAACCATTTGAACATAGAATTTATTATTTTTCTTAACTATATCAACGTATCCGTCTTTTTTTCCGTTTTTTAATGTTTTAAAGTAATAATCATTTTTAGTGTTTTTGTAACTTAACTTCGTCTTGTAATAATAACTTACAACATCAACATATAAATAGTAAGTAGTAGAATCTCTTTTTAAAACATCATTATAAGTATTAGCATCAACTCTTACTACACCACGAGGAGCATAATACTTATATCCTTTTCCCACTTTATTACTTAATTTTATATTTAAAGATAAAACTTCATCAATTACTTCATCATAAGTTTTAGTATCCATTCTAGTTATCGTACAACCAGATAAAAGTACTAATGAAATAAGTAATAGAAAAACTTTCTTCATTTTTTTCACCTACTTTAAACTAATTATAACAAATATTTCAAAAAATTAAAACCATTTTGTAAAATATACTACTTATAATAAATATCTACATCAGTTAATTTATCTATTCCATCTATCTTTCCTCTATCCGTTAATTGCCACATTACGTGTTTACCAGTATAGTTTGTGTAAGAAGTGTAATGCGCAAGCCAAATTGGATGCTTTTCATAAGTCCATATACTTTCTAGATAGTTTTTACTTGCGTAAAGCATTACCTTATATCCTCTTTTTTTAACTTCATCTAAAAACGCATTTGATACATCATTAAGTCCAAAAAGACTAAGTGACATATCATTAAAAGCACTATAGCACTCCCAATCAAATGCAACCGGCATGGTAATTTTGTACTTCTTAATTTTATTAATGACCCATTTTGCTTGTTTTTTAGCCTCGATAGTACTATTTGCATACGAATAAAAATATACTCCTACCTTTAGATTATTTTTAATAGCATTTTTAATGTTTTTATAAAAGTATGGGTCTACCTTATATTTTCCATTTACTCCTTCTTGATAACCTAACCTAATAATTACAAATGAAGCATTAGATTCTTTTACCTTTTTAAAATCAATTATCTCTTGATGCCTTGATACATCTATTCCAATTTCATTATTTTTTGTTTTATACTTTTTTACTATATCATTAAAACTTATACCATATTCTAAAGAATTTGTTTTACTTGATGTTTTAACGGGTTCATATACCTTTAAGGTAAAATCTTTTTTAGATTCATTTCCACTTTTATCAGCTGCAACATAAGTTAGTTTATAACTTCCTATTGTATTTAAATCATAAGTTCCAACTATCTTTCTAGATAAGTTCTTATCATAGTTATCTGCCGCCATAATAGAGCTTTTAATCGTATCAGAAGAACCTTTTTTTACATAATAAATAGAAGAAAGCCAAATAATAGGTTTAACATCATCTATTACTTTAATAGTAAATGTACCACGTCTTTTTTTACCGTGCTTATTTAAATAAATAAAACTTATCTTTTTATTTCCTAAACGATTAGTATTTATCTTACTATCACTTACTATTTTTCCATCTATATTTTTTATAAAGTCACTTATTTTTTTATTGCTATAAACAGTTACTTTTAAATCTTTTTTTAAGGCAAAAGATTTATTATCATCCCATACCCTATTATCCAAATAGATAATTAAAAAGATAAGAAGAACAAATACTAAAATTATTAATAATCTTGTTTTATTTTTCCTAATCATCTTTATGTGCCTTTAATCTGCATATTTTAATTCCTAATGAATTAAACTTCTTTTCATACTCAGTTTCAACGTTATTATAGTCACCTTCATTTTTCAAATCAAGTGTTACATCATCTATTGTATAACCATAAGTACTTAGTGAAGTTATTGAATATGCAAATAAACCTATGTTATCTGTTTTTTGAACAATTCTTTTCTTACCCTTAAAGATTTTGTCATATTTCTTTAAGAATGTATCAGAAGTAAGTCTTCTTTTAGCATGTCTTTTCTTTGGCCAAGGATCAGAAAAGTTTAAATATATAGTATTTATTTCCTTGTCAAATATACTTTCTATTTCGTTTGCATCTACTCTTATTAACTTAAGGTTAGATATGTCTTTCATATCTAGTTTTTGAACCGCACGCACTATTACGCTATCAAACATTTCAATACCAATAAAATTAACATTTGGATACTTTTTGGCCATGTTAATTATAAAGTCGCCTTTACCCATACCTATTTCAACATCTATTGGATTGTTATTTTTAAACACACCATTCCATTTGCCCTTATTATCTTCTGGATTTAAAACCACATAAGAAGATTTACTTATTATTTCACTTGCGTTTTTTACATTTTTTAATCTCAAAATAATCACCTAAACATAATTATACACCAAAATAGTTAATAAGCATATAATTAAATGAAAGTAAAATTAAGGAGGTAAAGTATGAAAAATGATAGAAATATGGGTATGATGCCATTTCCTAACATGATGGGTGGTATGCCTACTAACATGTTAATGTTTCCAAACTACATGAATGATAACTATAATAATTTAGATACAAGAATATCTTCATTAGAAAAAAAGGTTAAGGTTTTAGAAAACAGAATATCAAGACTTGAGGTTCCATACCAAAATAATTTAAATACAAATATAAATTCAAACTCACAAACTCCATATCAATCAACCCAAAATACCGGATATAACGGAGATATGTATATGATGTAAAAAAGAATCTACATAGTAGGTCCTTTTTTAGATTTATTTAATATGTCTTCCATTTCATCATTTGATATTATATTCCAATCTATTAAGTCATTATAATATCCTGCGTTTAATCTTTCAGTTAAATATGATTTTTGTTTATCGTTTAAATTAGCTTTTTTTATTTTTTCAAGTAACACACTATAAGTCTTATCTTCATCCTTTTCTTTCGAGTACGATTTTTCAGCTAATTTTAAAGCATAGTTATTTATTACTTGAGATATATTTCCTTTTAAGCCAGATTTTCTAATTATTTCTTTTAAAACCTCATCTTTACCTCGAGATAAAACATATCTTCTAGCACTATTACTTTTATATTGCATACTTGTAAATACATTAACGTTGTTCTTTTCTAAGTATTCATTTAGAATTTTTAAAACAGCAGAAATAAAGTCTTCCTTGCTACTAATTATTAGTCCAAAATCATCAACATTTCTTTTTATCGTATCTAAAATAGCATCGTCTATATCATATTTATTTATATAACTTATCGCCATAGAACGCGCTACTGCATCAATAAATAAATCATCATTCAAATATTTTTTCCATACGTAAACGTTGTTATCTAAGTACCTTATCATTTCATCTTTATTACCAGTTTGACGTGCTATCACATCAATTATTTGTTCTGGTCCTAACAAATTATTATTATATTTTGGAAAATACCTTTTAATCATGGTAATAAGCGAGTCTTTGAAAACTTCAACTACCGACTTTGTATCAGTTATGTTATTTTTAGATAACTCGTCACATACTTTATTATATATTTCATCAAACATACATTATCACTCCTATATACATAATTAGTATATCATAACGATTTAGTAAAATAATAAAGTATTATAAAAACATGTAAACAAAAAGTAAAGCTTTTTAATGCTTTACCTTCCTTAGTTTCTTAAATATTTTATCTCCAAATATCTCTTTAAATATACCATTTTTTATAGTAAGTGTAAAATAAATTAAAGCTCCTACCAGACCAAATATTATAATTAATACTATAGAATTTAATCTACCCGTAGCATTAAGCGGAATAAATATCTTCATTACGTTAAGTGTAATTATCATTAAAATAAGTGGATATACAAATTTAAACATCTTTTTAAAGTATTCTTTAAAATCTAAGTTAACCGTTTTATTAATTACTACTAAGTTTGTTATGAATGATGTTGTAAGACCTAATAATGTTGCAAAAGTAGCTCCCCAAAATGGTCTTAATCCTATTTTATTAAATAAATAAATCATTGGAACTTGCAAGATAAGCTTTACTAATATTCCTGCAATTATACTTAAAAATACGTTTTTAAACTTATTTAGTGACTGTGCAATTGATATTGAAGTTGTAAACATGCATCTAAATAGTGCAACAAAAATAGTAAAGCAAAATACTTTAGGGCCCCATTGGCTTGCACCATAAAAGGTATTAAATACCGGTCCTGCTAAAATACTAAGCCCAAAAGCCATTGGCATAGTAACATATAAAAGCATTAAAAATGACTGTTCTACTTTTTTCTTAACGTCTTTTTTATCTCCCTTAACAAAGCTTGCCGTTATATTTGGAACAAGACTTGTCATAAGTCCAGTTGATATTGCGAGAACAACACTATTTAACTTATTTCCAGTCGTATTAATAACACCTATTATGCTTTCAGCATCCTTGGTTTTAAAACCTATTTTTGTAAGTGTATTAATAATCGTTGTCATATCTATATAGTCATATACTGAAAGTGCAAGACCAAATGATATAAAAGGAACTGAGTAAATTAAAAGCTTCTTTATAATAGCTTTATTTGTAATTTTTTTCTCTTCTTCTTTAGCCTCGGCCTGGAGTATTATTACTTTTTTATTTTTATGTATTTTTATAAGCAGATAAATAAGTGCTACCAAAGCTCCTATAGTTGCGCCAAAAACTGCTACTCCAACAGCATTTACAACACCTACTTTAAATACCCTCATGCATAAGTAGCTACCAATTAAAATAACAGCAATTCTAACAATTTGCTCAAGCACCTGACTTATAGAAGGAGGTGTAATAAACTTATGTCCTTGAAGGTAACCTTTCGTAACACTTAGGTATGGAACAATGAGTATTGCAGTTGATATAATTCTAATTACAAACGTAATACTTTCCTTAGAATTACCACCAGTATTATCCCCCATTATTTGATTAGCGATTAATGGCGCACCTAAAAACATGATTATAAATAAAATTATTCCAAGAACAATTAGTAGTCTTTTACCAAGCTTATACGCCCTTTCTTTTGTATTGTAATATTCAAGCGTGTTATACTCACTAATTAACTTACTCATTGCAGGAGGAATACCTACCGTTGATAAAGATAAAAATAAGTTATATATAGTATAGGCATAACCATATAAAGCAATGGAAGATTCTCCTATTATTGCATAAAATGGTATTACGTATATAATTCCTAAA
The DNA here is from genome assembly GCA_900547225.1 of uncultured Mycoplasmatota bacterium. Classification (GTDB taxonomy): domain Bacteria; phylum Bacillota_I; class Bacilli_A; order RF39; family UBA660; genus Aphodocola. The sequence goes on along the minus strand of URFW01000001.1, from coordinate 203,110 downwards.
AACTTTGTTATAACTATTCCTATTGTTGCTATTAAAGCCCCATTAATAAAACTATTTTTTTTCAAAATACATCATCCTTTATCTATGTATATTATCATTGCTGAAAAGCAATAAAGCTGCTCTTCTCCGCATACTCCTATTGAAACTTGATACTTTATATCAACTATTTCTTTACCTGAAATAAATGAGTTTACAGCTTCTTCTAAATCCTTTTCATGATCACAATCAAAAACCCTAACCTTCATAATTATCACCCAGAACAATTATAGTAAATAAACTTGTCTTAAATTGTCATCTTTTATAATTATAACACACAAAAGATAAATTTAAATGTTAACTTTAACTTTTCCTTTTAGTAGCTTTATTATTCTTTCATAATCATAGTTATCCATCCTATTATAAAAGTCATGTATAAAATCTTCTTCTATTTTACTTGGAATGGTAAAATCATTTATATTTCTAATACCACTTACGTCATATATATTTCCATTAATTAAAGAAGCACAATGGTCTTTACCCTTTTCTAAAACTAAAACAGATTCAGGATAAAACTCTTTTAAAATATAATAATAATCAAGACAGTATCCATCTAAAAATAAACTTATTATATCCTCTTTAAAATAATCATATAAAACTTTATTAATGTTAATAATATCTTCTAAAACAAACAAAAAACCACCATAGTATTTTATGGTAGTTTAAACATTTTGTGCTTTTTATAATACTTTTATTAAATCTATTTAACCGCAATTAACTTAGCATGTAATACCATTCTTTTAGTATTATCATAACATGATGATAGCGTAAGTATCTTATCTTTACTACTTAAATTAACACCATAATCATAAATGCTTCTTTTCTTTAACGTTTCATAAAAATCAAGTCTTTCTGTATCACTTTCTATGTTATCTGTTATATAATAACTTTCAGGTTCTATAGTATAACTTGAAAACACTAAAAATAACATGGTTTTGTTTTCTGTTGCAATTTTAATAATATGATTATCTTTATTTTTATACCATTTTTCTTTTGTTGTATTTCTAAGACTACCAAACATAGCGTTATTAACAAGTCCATGTGCATAAATTATTGTGTTATCTGATAAATTATCTATATCATTTCTATAATCTAAAAACACCCATCCTTTTTTATTGCTAGATTTATCAAAAGAATGCTTTAGATAATACTCGTTATCATTTGCTTTAACAAACGGATAATTAACGTTTGTACCATTTACCTTAACCCAACCTTTGGTATCGCTATTTTGCTTTTTTAAATCTTTAAAATCAACATCAAGCATAGATACATTAACATACTTAAAGTATGCATCATCTAGTACTTTTACATCACTTTTATTTGGTACCACTTCTTTAACATCTGTGCTACCAATTACATTTCCACTTATCTTATCTGTTTTAACACCATCGTTAATTAATAGTGTAAAACTTAAAAAAGAAAGTGTAAAAATTATAAGGCAAATTAATAAAACTAATATATTTGTAGTTTTAAATAACTTTATCATTTTAAATATTGGCTTTGCATCAGGACTATTTGAAATTTTTACATCACCTAAATTAAGAAGCATTTTATTTAATTCTTTATCACTTATATTATGTCTTTTATAGTTAAATAAAGTATCTATATCCTCCGGTATTATATATGGATTTAAATCAAGTGCACTATTTTTATTAACTGATTTTGATTTTTTTATATAATTTTTAGTATAATATATCAAATCTTTCTTCTTTAATTTTTTTATTTCTTTATATCGTATTTTGCATTTAGATATAATGTATAAATTATAACAATCAAGATCAGATAAAAATGGATACTTATTCTTTATGTCTTTAAAATCCATATATAAAACCTCCTTTCTTTAAAAAAAGTAGCTAGAAAGCTAGCTACTTAAAATTATCTTTGTTTTACTTTTTTTAATGTTATAGCCGCTATAGCACCAGATATCATTAACATTATAGCAGTTTTATTAGTAGCATCAGAAGTACTTGGATTTTTAATTTCTTTCTTCGTATTATTAATATCCTTTGCATCATTATTTTTTGTATCACTACCATTTGATTCATTATCACTTTTAGTTGTTGTTTTAACATCACTTTTTTTAGCTAAAACACCGTAATAATATTCATCGTCACCATCTACTTTATATTTTGCTAATTTAAGTTCATAACCATTCATAGAAGATCCTAATACATCATTATACATGTCTAGTTTATTTTGAGCCTCTTCTTTTGTATACTCAGCAGTTGTACCAACAAACCCAAAAGGAATGCCATCTTTCAAATTTTCATTTATTATATTTATTTCTACATTAAAAACATCTTTAAAAGCATCTTTTTGTTTAAATTGGAGTCTATATGCTTGTGCTAATGGAGTATTATTGATTGAAGTTTTTTCTAAAACTCCACCTATATAAGATAAATCTAGACAGCCGCCACCAGTAATTCTATTAACACTTAAAAAGCCCGTTTTAACTCTTCCATAATTTATTAACCAATTTGCGTTTAAATTCTCAATGGTTAATGTAACATCTTTTGGTACTATGAAATTAACATATCCTAAATCTTTTTTTACATAAATATTATCATATTTATTTGCATTTTTTATAATTAGAGGTATATTGTCTTCAGATTTAAAATACTTTATTTTTGTTATATCACTAGCAGTTCCTGATAACTCATCTGACTTCTTTTCTTCACTAAAATATATTTCAATATTTTTATTTGCACTTATAACATATCCATCTGCTATATCAGCTTTGTTTACATAAAGTGAATCTGAACTGGAAGTTAACTTTATTACATCATCTTTTTTTCCATCATCTTCTGATACTGTATATGAACTGCATCCTTGTCCATAACTACTATCACAAACATAATGATTAGTCTTATTATAATAAATAGTACTTCCATTTTCATAAACTTGATATTCTGCTTTACCACTATTTCTTAATTGATCAATTATTCCTCCATCTGCTTTTACGTTTGATGTAAATGCAAAACTAGTTGCACAAATTAATCCCCCTAATAAAATTTTGTTAAGTTTTCCCATAACTTTATTCTCCTTTTTTCCACAATTTATAATTAGCCGCTACTTCTTTTGCTATCTTACGTGTTTATAATATCAAGTTACCCCCCCCCGTCAAGTAATATGCAAACCACTGTTGAAAAAAAGTTAAAAACGTGTAAACTTGTGTAAAAAATTAAAAAAGCAAGGAAAATTAATTAATCCTTGCTTAACTAAAGTTATCTAAAAAATCATCAATGGTCATAAACTTATCATCTATTTCCTTTAAAGATACTTCCTTTTTTTCTTTAGCTTCTTCTTTGGTAACCGATTTTGTTACCTCTTTTTTATTTGTTACATCATCCTTTGTAAGATGAGAAACTTCATATACGTTATCTAATTTTTTCTTTGTTATCGTAGAACCCGTAGAATATCTATCCATTATTGGTATTTCTGTTAATTTAATTTCTTTAGTATCATTATCGCTTACTAGCATAATCATCTTTTTAGCATCACTAACATATGCTTTAAGTATTTCTTGTGGATTACTCTTTACCTCTCTTAATAATAGTAATCCTCTTTTAGCACGTGTAGTCTTTTCAAACTCAGATAGTTTAATACGCTTTGCAAGTCCTTTATGAGTAATAACCGTTACGTATTCAAAAGTACCATCAAATATGCAAGCTGATGCTACATTATCATCTTTTAGGTTAATTGCTTTAACACCAGCTGTCTTAAGACCAATTGTTGGTATTTCAGATTTATCATACCAAAGTCCATAACCTTTTTTAGTTGCAATAAACACTTCGTTATATGGTTCCATTAATACGTCTACTACTTCATCATTGTCCTTTAACTTAATAAACATAATTGGTTTAGAATAACGTTGTACAACAAAGTCTTTTAAAAGGGACTTCTTAGTCATACCATTAGAAGTAAACGTAATTATTTCTCTGTCATCAAACTTACTTACCGCAAATGCTTTTATTACTTTTTCATCTTCTTTTATAGGAACTAAGTTACTTACGTGTTTACCTAAATCCTTCCATTTTAATTCTGGAAGAGTATGAACTGGAACATATAAATAATTACCCTTATTAGTAAATAATAGTAAAGTATCTAGCGTATTTTGTTCAAATAACCCTATTACGTAGTCACCATCTTTCAAAGCTGTTTCTTCACCGTTTAAAGCAGAATAAGATTTTTTAGATACACGTTTTACATATCCTTCACTTGTTACTACAACAATAACATCTTCTTTTGGAATCATATCAGTCATATCTATTTTTATTTCTGTTATCTCATCTTTAATTTCTGTTTTACGAGGATGGGCAAACTCTTTTTTTACTTTTCTAAGTTCATCTTTAACTACCTTTTTAAGTTCATCATCATTAGATAAAATAAGTTCATATTCTTTTATAGCATCCTCTAACGCTCTCATTTCATTTTCAACATCAGTTATATCGGTATTTGTTAGTCTATATAATTGTAACATTACGATAGCAGTTGCTTGTTTTTCGGTAAATGAAAACTCTTTAACCAAATTTACAATTGCATCTGCTTTATTTTTAGATGCCCTAATTACTCTTATAACATCATCTAAAATACTAATTGCTTTAAGTAATCCTTCTAAGATATGATATCTATCTTTAGCATGATCTAAGTCAAACTTAGTTCTTCTTCTTACAACTTCTTTTCTATGATCTATAAAGTAATCTAATATTTGAAGTACTCCAAGCATTCTTGGACGTCTTTTTGCAATTGCAATCATATTAAAACTGTAAGATATTTGCATATCAGTATTTTTAAGCAAATAATTAACGATTAAATCAGTATTAGCGTCCTTTTTTAATTCTACTACAATTCTAAGTTCGCCTCTTGATGTTTCATCTCTTACATCTAATATGCCTTCTATTTTTTTATCAATTCTAATATCGTTCATCTTCTTAACTAAACTTGCCTTATTAACTTCATAAGGTATTTCTGTTATAACGATACTACTCTTACCTTTTTCTTTTACTAATTCATACTTACATCTAACGATTATCTTACCCTTACCTGTTTCGTATGCTTCTTTAATTTGTTTTGCACCTTCAATTACACCACCGGTTGGAAAATCAGGGCCTTTCATAACTTCTAAAATAGAATCTAATCTACAGTTTGGAGAGTCTATTCTTTTTATGCAAGCATCTATTACTTCACCTAGGTTATGTGGTGGAATATTAGTTGCGTAACCCGCTGAAATACCCGTTGATCCATTTACTAAAAGGTTTGGAAATCCTGCTGGAAGTACAACTGGTTCCATTAAAGTATCATCATAGTTTGGAGCCATTTCTACAGTATCTTTATTTATGTCATTTAAAAGTACATTACTTATTTTTGATAATCTAGCCTCTGTATAACGCATAGCGGCTGCTCCATCACCATCCATAGAGCCATTATTACCATGCATATCAATATAAGGGACCATCATCTTCCAATCTTGACTCATTCTTACCATTGCATCATATATAGATGAATCTCCATGTGGATGGTAATTACCCATTATCTCTCCTACTGCCTTAGCACTTTTACGATACTTTTTATCATAGGTGTTACCTGATTTATACATGCCGTATAATATTCTTCTTTGAACTGGTTTTAACCCATCTCTTACATCAGGTAAGGCACGGTCTAATATAATTGTTTTACAATATCTACCAAAACGTTCCCCCATTATTTCTTCAAGGGAATATTCTTCAATTCTTTTTAATAATTCACTCATATCTTTACCCCACCTTTAACCTCTATTTGATGCCTTAATTTCATAGTTATCTTCCAAAGTAAAGTCTACGTTTTCCTCAATCCATTCTTTTCTAGGTTCTACTTTATCGCCCATAAGAATTGATACTCTTTTTTCCGCAAGTGCAACATCAGTTATCTTAACCTGAATCAAACTTCTCTTTAAAGGATCCATGGTAGTTTCCCAAAGCTGATTAGCATCCATCTCACCTAGACCTTTATATCTTTGTAAATCTTCTGTTTTACGGTTTTTAGTAAGTTCTTTTAATTCTTCATCTGAGTATGCGTAAACTTCTTCTTTTTTACCAAATGATATTTTATAAAGTGGTGGATTTGCAATATAAACCTTACCAGCTTCAATTAAAGGTCTCATATAACGATAGAAGAACGTTACAAGTAAAACCTGTATATGACAACCATCATCATCAGCATCGGTCATTATTATTATCTTGTCATAATTACAATCTTCTATATGAAAATCAGATCCAACACCTGCTCCTATGGTATAAATTAAAGTGTTTATCTCAGCGTTTTTATAAGCCTCATCCATCGTACATCTTTCGGTATTTAAAACCTTACCACGAAGAGGAAGGATTGCTTGATAACTTCTTTCTCTTCCTGTTTTTGCACTACCACCTGCTGAATCACCTTCGACTATAAATAATTCGTTCTTTTTTGGATTCTTTTTAGTTGCAGGAGCTAGTTTATCAGATAAATTCTTTTCTTTAGAATTCTTAGTTTTACCTTTTCTTGCTTCTTCTCTTGCTTTTCTTGCAGCTTCTCTTGCAGCCTTTCCTTTTAACGCTTTGTTAATTATATCGGTTGCAACAGCTTTATTTTCTTCTAAGAAGTACTGCATCTTTTCATAGACTACTTGCTCTACTACCGTCTTAGCAAGCGGAGTTCCAAGCTTTCCTTTTGTTTGTCCTTCAAACTGTAATAAATCTTCAGGTATCTTAAGTGATAAAACAACGGTTAATCCTTCTCTTACGTCAGTTCCTTCAAAGTTTTTGTCCTTAGCTTTTAAGTATCCATTATTTTTTGCATAATCATTAAATACTTTTGTAAGAGCACTTTTAAGTCCTACTTCGTGACTTCCACCATCACTTGTTTTAACGTTATTAACAAATGATACAACGTTTTCACTATATGAATCAGTATACTGAAGAGCACACTCTACTTCTATCTTATTTTTAACAGCATCAAAACCAACTACGTTATGAAGTACTTTTTTACCTTCATTTAAATAAGAAACAAACTCTTCTAATCCTCTTTCATAATGATAATGCGCTTCTTTTTCATCTTCTTCATCTATAACATCTATCTTAAGTCCCTTTATTAAAAAAGCTGACTCTTGCATTCTTTCACATATTGTAGTAAACGAAAACGTTGTTGTACTAAATATAGAATCATCCGGCATAAATCTAACCGTTGTACCTGTTTTATTAGTAGTTCCTACCTTTTTTAAATCAGAGTCTAAATGTCCTCCATTTTTAAATGAAATTTCATACTTACCACCATCACGGCATATACTAACTTTCATCCATTTAGAAAGAGCATTAACAACTGATGCACCAACACCATGAAGACCTCCAGACACTTTATACCCACCTTCTTGGAATTTACCTCCAGCGTGAAGTACTGTATATATAACTTCTGGAGTTGACTTGCCTGATGCATGCTTACCTACCGGAACACCACGTCCTTCATCCGACACTGAAACAGAGCCATCTTTATGAATTATAACAGTTAGGTGATTACCATATCCATTAATTGCTTCATCAATACCATTATCAACTATTTCCCATACTAGATGGTGTAAACCTCTCTTGTCAGTAGAACCTATATACATACCTGGTCTTTTTCTTACTGCCTCAAGACCTTCTAATATTTTAATTGATGATTCATCATATTTTGCCATAAAAAATCATCTCCTTATCTTCTTTAACCTATAAAGCATTATAACATAAGAATTTAAAAAAGTGCAAAATTCTTTACACTTTTTGTCATTTCATAAACATTATTTACTAGTTTTTATTGGAACTACGGTTCTTATATATCCTGTCTTTTTAGTTCCCCAATAAAAATAAACTTCATAATCAGTATTTGGAGTTAATTTTCTAGTAACACCAACTTTACTATAACCATAATCATTGTTCCATCCACTTTTAATGTATCTAACCAAAGATCCGGTCTTTTCATTATACGTTTTAGTTAATCTTAAGCTTTGAGGTTTTGCATTTGCCCCGCATTTAATATTCCATTTAAAACTATCAGATGTTACGTTAGAAACAGTTATGTTACATTTTTCATCTTCCACTATAGGAATCGTTTTATCTACTGGTTGCTTAACGTTTGTTTTATCAATTGTTAAATCACCCGCAATATCTTCAACCCTAACCTTTGATGAATTTCTATACTTATAATACAATCTTAAATAACTTTTTTCATTTGTTTTAATTCCTGAGACCAAAACATTATCCGCTACATAACCATAATGATTATTAAATTCATTTAGCACTTTACTTTGAAGTCCAAATTCACTATTTCTTATTTGCAAGCTAATTGGTTTTGCGTTTGCCCCGCATCTAATTGATACCTTACCATTAGATCCATTTAGGGAGGTTAAGCAAATCTTACAATAAGATTCTTCCTTTGCATTATTTATTGCATCAGCGTGATTAATTTTTTTCTTTAATATCTTTTTAGATGAAGTTATGTATTGTTTTGTACCAGAAGAATTTTTATTAGATTTATATACAACTTTAAACTTAATTGAACGATTAGCAACAGAATAATTATATTTTAATATTCCTGCGCTAATTGATTTTAGAGGTTTAAAACCTTTTCCATCAATAGAATAATAAACTTTAGTTGCAACAAAACCACTACTACAACTTACTTTATATGTTGATTTTGCTTGACCTACGTTTGGTGTTATTTTACAGCCATTTAATTTTTCAGTTTTAGTTGTAACCGCTTTATTCTTATCTTGATTGCCGTTTGACTTAGAAGATAAACCGCTAGTCCTTCTTAAATTACCGCCTGTTAGTGTAAATACTCCTGAAATTACTAGTATAATAATTAGTAATAAAGCTACTATAATGCCTATCATTGCTTTCTTTTTAGTTTCGCTATCTGCAAGTCTAGGTCTTCCTACTGGGTTCTTTTCAACCTTTTTCACTTTTTACTCCTCCTTCTTAACTTAGATAGCGATACTGCTACTATCATTAACTTAATAGTAACAATTTAAAAAATATAAATCAATATAAAAATATCTGTTTGTCAAAGAAAGTGTCAAAAAAAGCAACGAACTTTTTATTGTACTTTGTTCATCGCTTTCATCATTTGATTTATTTGTTTTTGACTTGGTGTTCTTCCCATCTGTTGCATCATAATTTTTATCATTTTTTCATTTATTGGTGGATTTTTCTTTAAGTATTTTTTCATAAATGCACGGGCGCCAAAAAATCCTGCAACTAGACCTACTATAAGACCTATTACGCACCATAAAATATTTCCCCACATATTTTTCACTTTCCTTTCATAATTCTATTTTACTAGATTTTACCATATTATACAAGGTTTTTTGCATTTACTTTACTAAGCCAAAAGTAATCTTTATTATTAAAATCACATATAAATATATTTTCTTCGTTTTCTAACACTTTAAAAAAATCAGTTATATTTTTATTAGTTTTTATTTTTATATAAGTATTATAAACCGTTAGCTTAGTATTTTCTGTTAAGTTATTTAAAACATGCTTGTTAAGAGTTTTTTTGTATGAATCATCAAATGCATACTTTCTATATATTTTACTATTAATATCAGTTTTATTAAAAGGTGTAGCCATCTGACTAAATAACCTATATGAAATTATAAAATCATTTTTACTCGATTTTGATATTTCATCTAACATTTTATATAAATAATATGTCCTGCTATAATATAACTTTGAAAAAGAATCATTGATTTTAAATAAATAATATACTCTCATAATAAAACACCTCTCTTAAAGGATAATATAATCCATTTAAGAAAAGTGTCGAATTATAATAACATTTTCAATTTATTTAATTATTTTGTTTTTTCTTTTTCCATAACATACCAATTAAAACTATTATCTCCGTCTGCTGTTTTTTTAAACTCGCCAATTAAATAGCCATTATCTAAAAGTAAAGAGATAGCTTCTTCATATGATATTATTCTAGCTCCATGTTCTTCTACTAGTTTCTCAGCCTTTTCTTTAGTTGTTCTGCCTACTATAACATCTCCTTCAAAAGGATTACCTTTGTTAGCACTTAAGTTTCTTTGAGCTCCAGAAACTGCGTAGGAAGCATAGCCATATTCATAAAACATATCATCTAGATTTTTATTAGTAATTCCTTCTTCGACTGTATATTCAACGCAAACATTACTTTTCAAATTTTCTTGTCTTTCGTTTTTAATATGATTAGCTGTTATGATAGTACCAGTAAGTCCAATTGCAATGATAGTACCACCAATAATAGAATTTTTAATTAATTTTATTTTCTTTTCTCTTTTTGTTAGAGGAAACTTAACTCCATGCCTTTTTAAATAATTATCATATAGTTTTCTTGTTTGTGAGTCTTTTCCAATATATTCACGTGCTAATTGCACAAATCCTTGTTCTTTAACATCTCTTCTTGAAATTGCATCTTTTTCTCTTTTGTCTAATTCAATCATGACTCTTCTATCAGATGCTAAGTATGATATACCAAGTTCTTTATAAAAATCATATAACTTTGGTTCTCTTCTTTCGTAATCTTTCATGATAAAACCTCCTTTATCATAACTATATTTATAATACCAAAAATAAGTAAAAAACGCAAATTAAAAGAAGTGAGATTAACTACACTTCTTGAATAACCGTAATAATCATAGGTTTACATTCTGTTTCTTCATATAAATAATGACTTAAACGTTCCCTAATGCCCATTTTAATCTTGTTATAATCAACGTAATTATTATCAGTATTTTCATTTATTACCTCAAGAGAAATACGTTTCATTTCATTAATTAAATCAGTACTTTCTCTAACGTAAATAAATCCTTTTGTTAAAACTTGAGGATATGCTAATATCTCTTTAGTTTGTTTATCTAGTGTTGCACATATAATTACAATACCATTATCAGATAAAAGTTCTCTATCTTTTAATACCAAACCACCAATATCTTGAGATGAATTACCATCTATTAAAATATCATCTGTTTTAACTTTTTCACGAGTTTCTTTTAAATTACCATTAATGAATGTTACAACATCACCATTTTGTTTTAATAAAATGTTTTCCTTTTTCATTCCTATGTGACTTGCGGCATTAGCATTCGCTACCATATGACGATACTCACCAATAACAGGCATATAGTACTTAGGATTCATTAAATCAAGCATAAGCATTATATCTTCACTTGAAGCATGATGAAGTAAGTTATCTTTCTTAGACATAGTAACAACTGATGCTCCTGCTTTTGAAATATCATCAATTACCTTAATTGCAAGTTTTTCATTATAATCATTTATAGGTTCCATAAAGAAAACCGTATCTGTTGGTTTTATTTTAACAAACTTATCATAACCATTAATTATTCTATTTAAATTCATAAATGGTTTTTCTCTTTCATTAGAAATTAAAATAACAGCATCCTTATCATTTATGTTACTTAAATCACCTATTCTAGATTTATCAAAATCTATATATTTACTATCTAATATATCATTAATAATTCCTTGAAGCTTATGTCCCATAACAACTACTCTTCTAGTAGTTTTAGAAATCTCTTTAAATAATTCTTCTATCCTAGATACATGAGCTGTAAAAACTGTAACTATAATTCTATTATCAGTCTTACTTAAAGTATCACGAATAAGCTTTGAAATACGATTTTTAGGAGATGTATAACCTATCTTATCAGCATACATAGATTCACCTAACAAACATAAAACACCTTGTTTTCCAATATATGCAAGTTTACCTATATCAGCTTTATAAGGACCTAACATAGTCGCATCAAAAACATAATTACCAGTATAGAAAATAGTTCCATCATGAGTGTTTAAGGCATACCCAACATTATCTGGTATAGAGTGCGTAAGTCTTACAGGAAAAATACTATTCTTACCAAAGTTAATTTTCTTATGTGGATCAATTACTACAAGATTCTTAAATTTAATATTTTCACTTTCTAGTTCTTTCTTTAATATATCAGCAGTAAATCTTGTTGCAAATACCTTTATCTTAGGTATTTCTTTTATAATATCACATACTGCTCCCATGTTTTTTTCATGACCATGAGTTATAAATAAACCTTTTATGTTTTTAATGTTTTCCTTTATATAATCAAAGTTAGGTATAACATAATCAACCCCTAAAAGCTTATCACTAGCATACTTTAAACCTGCATCAAAAACAAATATATCATTATCAACCTTAACAACATACATATTCTTTCCTTCTTCATTAAGGCCACCTAATGCAAATATCTTAATCTTACTCATTATATTTCCCTCCTTTCTTTAAATTAAGCTAAATAATTATAGCATATTTTAGAAAAAATATCTAGAGTACTAAAAAACGGTTTAACAAATTGATTTTTCTATTAATTTTTTTCTTTTTGCTATATCATTTGCAGTTTCACCATTATATAAACCTTTATATCCAGCATTATGAAATTTATCAAAGTTTCTAACACCTACATTTCTTGCAACCATATTTAAAGAATAATTTCCTTTTCTAGTTAAGTTTCTTTGGTAGAATCTTTTTTCATCTTCAGTTAACATTGAATATTCTTTTTCTGATAATTCCTGTTTTCTGGTTTGGATTGCAAAATAAGTTTGAGCAAGCGCAATTACTTCTTTTCTTGAATCGCCATTTTGTGCTATTAAATAACAAGCATATCTTATTAGTTTATAATCTTTAATATATTCAATTTTACCCTTACCACTATTTATTGGGGTGTTGACTTCGACACCCCAATAATTTTCATTAGGATAACTTATATTAGCAGAAATTATAGCTTTATCTATAACTCTATTAAAATTTCTCCAATTTTTATATTCAAGAACTCTTTGAAATTCTCTAGCACTCCAATATTCATTACCATATTCATCAATATGTTTTATATCTTCAAATATCTTTTCTGTATGTTCTTTAATTTCGTTCATAAACTCTCTCCTTTTTTAGTTTTATTTAATAAAATATAAAACATAAAAAAATGTCGTTTTATGACACTTAAAAGATATTTTTATTTTAATCATTAAAAAGACAAATAATAACTTACTAAGTTAATTTTTGTCTTTTATTTATATATAATTTAATTTTGTAATAAATAAGTATTCCAACAAATGATCCTAAAGTATCTATTAAAACATCACGTATTTCACAAGATCTTCCCATAACAAATAATTGATGGAATTCATCTGTACAAGCATATATAAAACAAAATAGACTAGAAAGCATAATAATACGCTTTATATTAAACGAAGATAATAAATTAATAGAAAGTATACCAAGTATTAAATAAACGCTAAAATGGGCTGTTTTTCTAATTATAAAGGTATATTTATCAATTAATTCATCCTTTTTATTATCTGTTAAATTATCCTTAACAAAAATACTAGCTACCTTTACTATTACCCCATCACTTAATTTAGATGAATCATCTGCCCTTTGATTAGAAAAACAAAATATTAAAATCATCCATAATATTAATAACATTAACTTAAATACTTTTTTCATAATTCTTTATTCCTTTTTAGCTTTAAAATAACAACAAAATTATATCATCTTAATAAACTTTAGTAAACTTATTACAAAGTAATATATCATTTACTAACTATTAATTTTTTATTTTCTTTTTCTAACTCTTTCAAACTCTTTTTAGGAGTTGGCATATCTTCTGGCATAGTTCCACCAATATCCTTTATTGCTTTTCTAACCTTTTTTCCTACTTCATAATGTATATCACTAGCATTACTTTCTCCTTGCACTTTATCTTTTAAAAGCTTTTGTTTAGTTTGATTAATACGAAAAAGATTTGCAACTAACTCATCCTCATTCATATTATCTAGAATGTCTTCTCTATATCTTAATTTTTTTCTTTTTGCTATATCATTTGCAGTCTCACCACCATATAATCCTTTATATCCAGCATTATGAAATTTATCAAAGTTTCTAACACCTACATTCCTTGCAACCATGTTTAAAGAATAATTTCCTTTTTTAGTTAAGTTTCTTTGATAGAATCTTTTTTCATCTTCAGTTAACATTGAATACTCTTTTTCAGATAATTCTTGTTTTCTTGTTTGAATTGCAAAATAAGTTTGACCTAGAGCTATAATTTCTTTTTTAGGATTACCATTCATTACAATTAAATAACAAGCATATCTAGATAATTTATAATCTATTACTTTTCTTGCTGCACCTTTTGCTAATTTTATCATTTTGCGTTGTACCGCAAAATGATCATCTACATTATATTTACTTTCTTTGCAAGCAACTTTAGCTCTTACAATTAAATCATTTATACTTCTCCATTGATGATATCCTAAAGTACTTTGTAACTCACGAGCTAGCCAATATTCATTACCTTCTTCATCTATATGTTTTATATCCTCAAACATTTTTTCTGTGCATTCTTTTAGTTCATTCATAAACTCTCTCCTTTTTTAGTTTTATATAATAAAACATCAAAAATAAAAAAAGTGTCGTTTTATGACACTTAAAGAATATTTTTATTTCAACATAATCAAATAAGTGTAATAACCTTCATATGCGAATTGCCATTTTGAACAATAAGATAGCATGCATATCTCGATAGCTTATAATCTTTAATTTTACCCTTACCACTATTTATTGGGATGTTGACTTCGACACCCCAATAATTTTCATTAGGATAACTTATATTAGCAGAAATTATAGCTTTATCTATAACTCTATTAAAATTTCTCCAATTTTTATATTCAAGAACTCTTTGCAAGTTCTCTAGCATACCAATATTCATTACCATATTCATCAATATGCTTTATATCTTCAAATATCTTTTCTGTATATAATTCAATTTTATAATAAATAAGTATTCCAACAAATGATCCTAAGATATCTATTAAAACATATTACATTATTTACTAACTATTAATTTTTTTTCTTTTTCTAATTCTTTTAAGCTTTTTTCAGGAGTAGGAAGATTTTCAGGCATAGTTCCACCATTTTTGGCAATTACTTTCCTAATATTTTTTCCAATATTATAATGAGTTTCATTAGCATCATTTTCACTAGATATATTATCTCTTTTTAATTTTGATTCAGTTTGAGTTATACGAAAAAGGTTGGCCGCTAATTCTTCACTTCCCATATTATCTAGAATGTCTTCTCTATATCTTAATTTCTTTCTTCTTGCTATATCATTTGCAGTTTCACCACCATATAATCCTTTATATCCAGCATTATGAAATTTATCAAAGTTTCTAACACCTACATTTCTTGCAACCATATTTAAAGAATAATTTCCTTTTCTAGTTAAGTTTCTTTGGTAGAATCTTTTTTCATCTTCAGTTAACATTGAATACTCTTTTTCAGATAATTCTTGTTTTCTAGTTTGGATTGCAAAATAAGTTTGAGCAAGAGCTATTGTCTTTTTTCTTGAATCACCATTTTGTGCAATTAAATAACAAGCATATCTTGATAATTTATAATCAACCTGTTTTCTTTTTGCTCCTGATCCAATATCAACCATTTTACCCACTTGGGTAATATGGTCTTCAATTATAAAATTACTTTGTTCACAAGCTATTTTTGCATTTTCTATTACATTTATAAACTTTTGCCATTTTTTATAATCTAAAGCAATTTGCAATTCTCTTGCTAGCCAATATTCATTACCTTCTTCATCTATATGTTTTATATCCTCAAACATTTTTTCTGTGCATTCTTTTAGTTCATTCATAAACTCTCTCCTTTTTTAGTTTTATATAATAAAACATCAAAAATAAAAAAAGTGTCGTTTTATGACACTTTTTTATTTTAATACTTCTTTTATTTTTAACTTAGCTTCATTTACCATATCATAGTTAGGATATGTAACATAGTCCTTTAAGGTACTTGAAGAATGAACTAAATCATTTCCAGCTGTACCATCTACAATTTGATAATTTATAGTCCAATCTTTAGGATTATCTATATAATTACTTATTAAAGAACTAACAATACTTCTAGATATATTAGTTTCATATAAATAACTTAATTCATTTAAAGTCTCATTATAATTAACTAAAGTTTTAGAACTTGCTAATTTCTTAAAAATTGCTAACATAATTTTTTGACAATTTTCTTGTCTTGCTTTATCACCACCATATAGATTTAATCTTTCTCTAGCTACTGTTAAAGTTTGAATTCCATTTAAATGTTGGCAACCTTTTTTTACTCTAAACTTAACTCCTTTACTATCATCATAAGAGTCCTCTATTAAAGCATGAGTAGTTGTATAAGACTTATCAGAACAAAATTCTATACCACCTACATAATCAGTAATCTTAACTAAACTACTAGTATTAAATATTACTTGATAATCTATTTTAGTATCAAATAATTTTTCTAGTGTTTTTCTATTCATATCTTCACCATAAGCATTTATAAAACTTAATTTATCCTTTAAACCATTCTTACCTGGAACTTCTAAATAATAATCCCTTGGTATACTAGTCATAAGGACAGTATTATTTTTAGTATTAATAGAAAGAATCATATTAAAATCCATTAGTTTAGCAAAATCACGACCCCCTATAAATACATTAAAATTATCTGATTTACTATCCTTTGTTTTAATCTTCTTATATAAATTAAATTTATATATAATATCATAATCATCTCTTTTTAAATCCTTATTTAAACTAAATACTATTTCATAACTAGAACTATCCATTAACATAAATCTATTAGTATTATCAGAAACACTAGAAATCATTTTATTTAAATCATTATAAGATACATTATTAACCTTATAAGACTTACTAAGCTTATTAAAAGCATCATCAATATTTAAAGTAGACTTATAAGTAGCAATATTCCCTTTTATATCTGATTCCTTATAATTATTCTTCTTAAGAGAAATTACATAATACTCAGTCTTAGCTTCTATAACATTACTAAAAGACTTATTTAAATAACTATTAGTAACTGATAAATAATATATAAATATTATATTTATAACAGAAGATAAAATAAGAATTATACTACTAATTACTTTAAATACTTTCCTTTTATTATTTAAAAGCACAATAAATATAGCTTGAATAAATAGTAATAATATTGATACTAATACACTATACTTAACTGGTAACATATCAATTTTAAATATTAAAAATATTAAAACCATTGCTATAATAAAACTTATTATACTTAATATATTTCTTTTTTTAAATTTCATATTAAAACCTTCTTTCTATTTCTTCATAATTTAATTATACCAGTTATTGTTAGATATTTAAATTTTGTCCCAAGTTAATATCGTATCTTCTTTTAAATCCTCTTTTACACTTCTTCCAATTACAATATCAGTAAATTTTGGTGAAATACCTGTTCCAGGTCGCTTTGGCATTAAATCACTTTCTTTGATTACTTCTCCTGCCTTCATATCTCTAGTTAAAACTAACGAACGTCTTGCCTCTCTTCTTGGAACTAGTTCACAATCTAATACCGTTTTTTCTGGGCTACCTAAAACTTCATCAATCCATTTAAAATTTTCTATTGCCTTTTTAAAATCAGATGGATCCCCAGCATGATAATGATCATTTCCAGGTAATGTTTTATCAAGCGTAAAATGTTTTTCAATTACTTCTGCACCTAATAAATATGCTGTTGCAAGAGTCATCATTGTAGAATCTGGTGCAACATGATCACTAAAACCTACTTTAACATCTGGGAAATCTTTTTTTAAAGTTTCTATAACCTTTAAATTAGCATCCTGAGGATTAGTTGGATAAGATAGTACGCAATGCAAAATTGTTATATCATTATTACCAACCTTTTTCATTGCTCTTATAGCTTCATCAACTTCTGATAGATATGCAGCACCTACTGATACAACCATTGGTTTACCCTTAGCAGCAACATATTCAATAAATGGAATATTTGATAAATCTGAAGAAGAAATTTTATAAAAATCTACCATGTCATTCAAATAATCGGCCGAAGCATAATCAAAAGGAGTTGAAGTAAAATCCATTCCATTTTTATGAGTATAATCACAAAGTTCTTTATATTCCTTTTCACCAAAGCTATCATGTTTTAAAAATAATTCATATTGTGTTTTTGTTGGTTCTTTTGTAGTATCCCAATAAGCTGGCGAATTTTTTGAAACAATTGTATTTGCTTTATATGATTGAAACTTAGCACAATCAATTCCAGCTTCTGCAGCTTTATCAATATATAACTTAGCTGCTTCTAATGGTGTAATATCCATTTGTTTAGCAGTATCATAAAAATTTACACCCATTTCTGCTATTAAATATGGTTTATTCATAATATTATCACTCTCCTTTTTATAAATTATTAATTAAACCCATAACTCTTCTTCTTCCTCCACGTAAATCATGGCTTAGAAGTATATTTTGATATTGTTGTCTTCCATCCTTACTCATTGTTAAAAACATCTTTAGATTTGCTTCAATAACATCATTCACTGGATTTAACCCTATATAATCAAATCCGTTTTCATCACAAACAAAGCCATGTTTCTCTTCTCTATGATTTTGAGCCATTGCTATTGACGGTATACCAAGCATTGCTAATTCATAACCCGTTCTTCCTCTTGATGTTATAGCTATATCACATTTACTCATTAATTCTGGCATATTTGATACATCATATAATACTTCTATATTCTCATATTTATTATACTCCATTAATTTATCAACATTATATTTAGCTCTTCCTAATACTACAATAAAATTATAATTTTTATATTCATCCTTTTTTACTATATTCAAAAGTCTATCTGAATAGTTTTGTGGATCTGCTCCACCAAAAGATATAAATACATTTTTTACACTATTATTAATTTTAATTGGATCATAGAACATAAAAGTCTTACCAGATATATAATATTTTTCTCCAGCATATACATTTTTTAAATCTGTTTTACTGTATAAGGCATTAAATACTAAATCAGCTTTTATAATACCTTCTCCATCATCTTCAAAATTAACTATTTTAGCATTTGGTAACACACTTTTTAATCCAATCATGTAATCTATTGAAGTTGTTAATATATCATTTATAAAAATAGTATATTGTTCGTTTTTACATTTTTCAAATAAATCAGCAATACCATTTACAGGAATTAAATTATGTGTTGTTACTCCAAATACTTTTCTATCAGTTTGATTAATATCATAATAAATATCTGGTTTTGTATAAAATTCATCAGCCATTTCAAGAGCACGATATATATGACCTACTCCCCTTTTATTATTTCCATTAACGTATATTGCAACTTTTTGCGTATTTAAAGATTGAGCAACACTTAACAAATCGTTAAAATTATCTACATCTTGAGATTCCTGTTCAGGCACTTCAAACACATCAACCTTTTTTCCTATCCTTGTTTTTTCAGTTATAACCTCAGCTTTTGATATTACAAAAGCTCCTGTTTCTAGATAATTTGCAGGAAGATATTGTCTATTTAATCTTTCTTTATAATTAGGTACTTTTTTACCATTTTCTTCTCTCCAAGATAAATGTGGTGCATTAATAGAAGATATAACTGTATCTAAATTATTATTGATAGTATACTCAATAGCTTTATCCAATGTTTCAACACTTAATGTTGGTGATGTTGGTTGCATTGTTACAATATAATCCCATTTTTCATTTTTAGGTATTGCATCATATATTACTGCATCTAAAGTTATATCATCTTTACATAGACTTTCATCTCTCCACTTTGTTTTGGCACCCATTTGCTCTCCAATAATTCTAACTGGATTTGAATCTGTTGTAATAATTACATCCGTAATATATTTTGAATGTAATGCATTGTTTATTGAATAATAAACTAAAGGTCTACCTCCTACTATACGAATATTTTTATTTGGTATTCCTTTCGAACCTGCTCTAGCAGGTATAACTGCTAATATCTTCATAATTTTCCTCCTTAAAAAATTGATTTTCTTTTGTATATTTTGTATAATTCATAAATTCCCAACATAATCCCAAGAGCCCATCTTATATACCACCATGGACTTAATATATAAAACATTCCACAACCAATTAACATTGCAACTAATCCCGGTAAAAACACGGTTATCTTCAAATGATAGTTCATGCGTTTTACTATAAAATAATGTACTAAAAATAATGCACAATATGACAAAGCAGTTGCTATTGCAGCTCCATACATTCCCCATCTAGGAATCATTATTGAATTTAATACTATGTTGAAAATTCCAGCCATGACAGTTCCAATCGCTATTATATTTGTTTTCTTATGAAAGAATTCATAATTAACAGGAAATTGATACATAAATGTAAAATATACTGTTATAACAAGAATAGGTATTGTATTAATTCCATTCCAAAAACTTTTATCTGCCATTAAATAAGATACTTCTCTTGACAAAAGCAAAAATCCAATACCTAATGCAGTAAATAATTCTATATAATTTTTAGTTTTTTTATTTAATATTTTCCATTTTTTCTCATTAACATCGTCGTAATAAAATGGACACCATGAATTATTTAATGCACTTAATATTATTGATAATGCTGAACAAAAAGTATAAAATAAACTATAAATCCCTATATAAGAAGCATCTCGACCATATATTTGCAACATAACTCTATCTGATTGATTTAGAATATTTAAGCTTAATGAATGAAAAATAATTGGTATGCCAACTTTCATTCCAAATTCGCAATATTTTTTTCTTATTCCTATTGGTTTTTCTTTAAATAAGTATACACATACAAATAATGCAATAATACTATAAGAAATTGATATTCCTAAAACTCTAGCTAAATAACGCTGTTCGTAATCCACAAGAAAAATCAAAGCTAATGATATTGCAACCGATAATATTGAACATACAACTGATATAATAAAATTATTTAAAGGTTTTTTTTCATATATAAAAGAACATTGACAAAACAAAATTAGATAGTGTCCAAATGCTGTTATTCCAATTAAAATTACAAGTACTTGATTTAACGATATTAAATCCGATATTTTCTTTGAAAAAATAATAATTAAAACTACTTGTATAATACTAATCAAAGTTGTACATATAAGATTACTATTTCTAAATTCTAAATATTTATTTTTAAATTCAAAAAATCCGGGTCCAATAGAAGAATATATATTAAATCCCATCACACAAATTAATATAGCAACCCACGAATTGAATAACGAAAATATTCCATATTGTGATGTACCTAAAAGCCTTGTAAAGATAGGCATAGTTAAAAACGTGATTCCTTGTAATATTGCTGTACTAAATATATTTAATAATATTGTCTGATTTGAATCACTTTTCTTATATATTTTTTTCATAAACTATTATATATTCATCTCCTTTTAAATCGATATTTATATTATTTTTCTATCTCACTATATTTTTGTTTTAAAGTTTCTATTTCTTTAACATTTACTTTATCTCTATTGACAAATTCCCATTTTTTTATTCTATTATCAATATAAAATTTTTCAGCAAAATATTTTATATAAAAATTAAATGCTTTTATTAACGATTTAAATGTCTTAATTCTATGACATGTTACACTTCCAAATGAATTATTCAATAAATTTTTAATAAGTTTAACAGTTTCTTTTCCTGCATCACAATTTATTTTACCATAATATTTTTCTATTTCCTTAGTAAATTCTAGATTAGTCATAATTTTTTTATTTTCTATCAAATCATAAATAGTTTCTTTAAATTCATCATATGTTGTAATTTTATCTAATTTTTCAACTAAATCAATTTTTATATTTTCTGGAATATTTATTGGGCGTAAAGCCTTGACAGGAATACCAGCACAAAAAGCTTCAACCGATGATGTACTGGTCCACACTAGAGCTAATTGACTATTTATATACCAATCTCTAATTGCATTTTCACCAATATAATGAAAATTAGAATATTTTTTTTCAAATTCCAAAAGTAAATTGTTTTTTTCTTCACTTGGATGTGGACGATATATAAATTCAATTTTTTTACTTATTTCTTTATCTTCCAATATTTTTTTATACCAATTACAAATTTTCACAAAAGAAGTTGAAGCTATTTCTTTTCCTTCTCTAATACCATCAATTCCTCTATTGGTTAATTCTTTAATTCTATCCTCCGATAAACTCATTTGAGAAAAATTACCAACAAGTAAAATCCATTTTTTTTGTGAATCCAAATTATATTTTATAGCTAGATTATCACGAGTTTCACAATATTGTTTTTTAAAAAAATCAAGCCTAATAGATCCTGTTTCATGTATCAATTTATCATTAATATTGCTTTTAGCAAGAAGTTTCGTATAATTTGGTCCCCACGAAATATGATGAATAGTTTTTGACTCTCCCTTAGGTAAATAAAAATCAATAGCATCATTAAATACAACTTGCTCGCAATGTAAATTTAAAATTTGCATTCTATTTTTATTTAATTGCCCTCTATAATTTAACCATTTGTTCAAATCCTTTGTATCATAACACCATGGAACAACAAGAATTTTAGGTGAAATTTGAAATTCAGCAACTGCTTCATTCCATCCCCATTGTTTTATTTCAGATGTAATACCATTTTTTTCTAATAAAACAGCAAGTCTTATTGCAGATTCTAGTTCTCTATTTTTATGTTCATATATAATTAATACGTCAACTTTTTTCAATTTTATACCTCCTTTTTTTATTAAAAATTATACTTAATAAAAATATTATTATAAATATTATACTTTTTATTGATATTAATGATGATAAATCAGATGCTGTATACAAATAGTCAAACATAATAAATAATTTTATTGCTAAAATAGACGTTACAATATTTTTTTTATAACTACTAAACACACCTTTTACAATTATACTATATAAAATTCCAAATAATGGATAAATTATAAAAATACCAATAAATCCAAAATAATAATAAATTGATGCTAATGTTGTCGAAGTAAAAGGTATCAAATTTTTTATTCTTATCGTTACAAAATTATTTCTATTTGCAGCATAATACATCATTTTCCATTGCCCTGCATAAGGAAGTGAAGTTGATAATTTGTTATTATACGAAGATTTTATTTCATAAAGAAAATCTCCTATCTCTATACTTTTATTTTCTTTTTGATCATAAATTGACCACCAGACTTGTCCTTGTTGACATAATCGTGATTCCAAATATGTAATTAAATTATTATATGAATATCCGTATAACAACTTATATTGCAAAAAAACAGTTATAATAATTAAGCATACAAATAATACAATTAAATATGTCTTTTTTTTTAAATAATTAAAGAATTGTGGAAAAAATATTATAATTAAATAGAATAATTTTATGTATGGACCATATTTTTCTCCCGTCAAAAACATCATTGAACAATATAAAATTATATATAAAAATATATACATATTTTTTCTTTTTCCTTTTAAGAAATAAAATAAGGGTAATGCTAAAATTATATTATTTTTTACTTTTAGTGTAAAATCATTTAAATATTGTTTATTAATAACAAATCTATCTACCCTAAATATAGATCCTTTTAATTGTATCAATATATTTGTAATAGTAACTATTTGTATTAAAATTACAATAATACATATAAATTTAATTAATATATTATACTTTGAATTAAAACTCATTTTTTCGTTTTCTTCTTTTTCTTCGTTTCTATATGTTATATTATTTAAAATTAATATAAATAATAAACAAATATGGCAGGAAAATAAAGCCAAATTAAAACAATTTATATAACCAGTTTTTTTTGAGATTTCATCTAAAAAAAGCCCATCTGTCTCACAAAAATAAACACCTAATATAAACAAAGAGTTAATAATAATAATATATAAATTTTTCAAGAAAAACTCTTTATCATTTTTATACAACAAAAATAATGATATCACATATATCAATAAAGTTATTGTATTAACATTGTAAAAATTTCCAATCAACCATGCAATAAAAAATACAAGAGTAGATATCAAAATATTTAATATGCTTTTTTTTTTGAATTTAATAATCATTTTCTCCTCCTATAAAATAAAAATTTATATTATTTTAATATATAAAGATACTTTTTACTGTATTTTACTTAACATATTTAAATATCTTTCTTCCAAATCTTTAGCTATTTTTTTTATATTAAATTTGTCATCTATTTTTTCTTTTCTATTCGAAATTTTACAAGTTTCTAATTCGTTTACCCATTTATTAATATTATCAATATCTATAAAAACTGAATCATCTAATATTTTTATTTCATTAGAAATATTAGAAGAAAACAAACATTTTAAACCAGCACATTGTGCTTCGACACCAACAACCGGAAAACCTTCATACAATGATGGTAAAAGAAAAATGTCAGAAGCTTGCATTATTTCATTAATATCATTTCTAACTCCTAAAAATTTAACATTTCTATCTAATTTTTTTTCTTTTACTTTTTCTCTTATTTTATCTTCAAATTTTCCTTCACCAGCTAATAATAACATACTATTTTTATTAATCCTATTATATTTTTCAAAAACTTCTATCAAAAAATCATGATTTTTCTGCAATTCAAATCTCCCTACATGCAATAATATAATTAAGTTTTTACCAATGCCTAATTCCTTTTTTTTGTTTTCTCTTATTTTATTATTAAATTTAAATTTTTCTATTTCAACTCCGTTATATATTATATCAAATTGTTTTTTTCCGAATAAATATTCACCAGCAATTTTAGAACATGCAATATTATTTGTTGAATAAAATTTAGAAAGTCTTGAAAACAAATGTAATATAAATCCTTTAATTGTTTTTTCATAGCTTCCATTATGAGAATGAGCAATTCTTATTTTTACTCCACTTTTTTTAGCAACCATCAAATACAATGGCATCATACTTTGCATGTGCCCGTGAACTATTTTATACTCTTTGTGCATTTTAAAAAAAGTTATTAAGTTTTTAATGTATTTAAATATATTTTTATCATCTTTAAAACTTAATCTATATATTTTTCCTCCTAATTTTTCGATTTCATCATCATAAAATTCTTTCTTTTTATTATGTACTAAAAAATCAAATTGAATATTTTCTCTATCTATATTTCTATAAATATTCATAATAAATGTTTCAATTCCTGCTGCACGCATATTAGGCACAATATTTAAAATTCTTATAGGTTCTTTTCTCTTTTTCATTATCTTTTCCCCACTTTCATTCCAATATATCTTGCAGCCATATCTGGTATAAATCTTATAAGAACTTTTATATTTTTATCTTTAATTGCCCTTTTTAAAATATATTTTGCAAGTCCTCCACCAGATTTATTTGTACCAAAATTATCTATATAGCTATTTTCTTTAAAAAATCTACCAGTTAGTTTATATCTATCATATAATTCTTTTAACTTAAAATCATGAGAATGATAGCAAATAGAATCAGCACAATATTTTATTTTATATCCATTCATAATAAGTTTATAAGCAAAATACATATCTTCATTTATTGGTAATTTTTTACCATCATATCCGTTTAATTTTTTAAATACTTTTAAATTAACTGCGGATGATGCATCTGAAAAGAAAAATGTTTTTAATCCTAATTTTTCTATATCATCTTTTGTTTTTATTACCGATTTATCAGGATAATTTGCTTCTCTTGTATATTTTTCAATATTATCAAATTTAGTTAATTGTCTACTATAACAAGCATCAACTTCACCTTTTTTAATTGGATTTACTAAGTTGTATAAATAATTAGTATTTTCTATTACTATATCTTGTGAAATAAATACAATTATATTTGCTTTGCTTTTTAATGCCTGTTTTTCTCTTGTTAAACTATGTGAAAAATCTTTTTTATCTATCAATATATAATCAAGTTTATTTTCTTTTAAAATTTTTTCTGAATTATCTTTACTTTTAGTCAAGATATATTGAATTTTATTTATATTAACATTTTCTTGTTTTAGTAAAGAATTATTTAAATTTAATATATAATTTTCTGCTTCGTATAAAGGACATATTATATCAACTTTCATAAATTACCTCTTTCTATAAAAAAGATACCATAATAATGTATTCGTTTGTTACTTTGCACCTGTTCTTTGAAGTACTATAAGAATTGTTAAAAGAACACATTTTATATCTAAAATGATATTACAGTTTTTTGCATAATAATACTCTAATTTTAACCTATTTTCATAATCAATTGCACTTCTACCATTAGCAGCCCACCAGCCTGTTATACCAGGCTTTACTGACTCATATATTTCATGATTACCATTATGTTCATCTAGTTCACCATCAACTAAAGGTCTTGGACCTATTATACTTAAATCCCCCTTTAAAACATTAATAAATTGAGGAAACTCATCTAAACTACTTTTTCTAAGAATTCTTCCCATCTTAGTTATCCTTGGATCATTAGATAATTTATGATGGCTTTTCCATTCTTTTTTATATTTAGGTTTTTTTAATAATTCTTTAAGTACTTTATCTGCATCTGGAATCATTGTTCTATATTTAAAAATATAAATAATTTTTCCATTTTTACCTATTCTTTTTTGTTTATAAAATATCGTTTTATAATCTCCAGATAAGACATAACTTATTTTAACAATCAATGATATAGGTAATAAAAACATAATTCCTAATAAAGAAAAAATAATATCAAATAATCTTTTTATAGAAAAATAAAAAAAACGATCTATCTTTTTTAAAAGACTATAGTCTTTTAAAACATCTTTGGATGTTTCAATTTCTTCATTCACTTCATACACCTCTCACTTATATTTACTGCTAAACTAATTTTATCATATATACCTATTAAAATCAATTTGCTAAGTACTTATTTTGTCATAATAATGTATTAAAAAAATAATATTATTTTATCATAATATTATTTTTTATACTTATCTTCATATTCAGCAATTCTACTTATTTGAAGAGCACACATAACAAATGTCATAAATAGTCCTCCTATAAATACTCCAATTAAAAATATTAAAAAACTATTAATAATAATCAGTCCTTTCTGTTACAAGTTACATACTATAATTGATTATCTATAAATATTATGTCGTTTTTTGTAATTTTTATAATTTTTTTATTTATATTACAAAATATTGTATTATTATATAAAAAAGAACTAATTTTTATATAATAAAAAACAAAGATATTAAATTAATCTTTGTTTTTAAATATCTTCATCATTAATAACTTTTAACATGTTATTACAAGTTATTTCTTTAAATTTATCTTCACCTGTTATCTTAATTATTTTATGTTTAATTAAGTCAAATTTTTCAAATAAACTAGAATTAGGTTTATGTACATCAGTTGATATAAAGTCTACCATATCGTCCTTTAAAAGTTTTTTAACAAGCTTTTTAGAACCATTTCCATATTGTCCTATAATACTTCCATAATTAACTTGAAATAAGACTCCACTATCGTATAACTTTTTAGCTTCTTTATAATCATCTTTAAAATAAGAATATCTTTCTGGATGTGCAATTATTACCTTATACCCTTTTAAACTTAGTTCATATATATAATCATCTAAATTTAATATTTGATTATCAAATGGAAGTTCTATTAATATATATCTTGTATTATTAATAGAACGTATTTCTTTATTAATTATAAGTTCATTTATACTTTCATTAATAAATATTTCATTACCTAAAAATAAGTTAACATCTATATTATTCTTTAATAATTCTTCTTTTAATATTTCTAATCGTTCTAACTTTAAATTATTATTAGCTTTAAATAACGAATCTTCTATATAATGTGGTGTTAAAACTATAGTATTAAAGCCTACGCTTTTCATATTTTTAATAGTTTCTATAGATTCTTCTATAGTTTTACAACCATCGTCTATACCATATAATATATGGCAATGCATATCTATCATTTATTATCTACTCCGTATAATATCCATACTTATTCTTAGTTTTTGGCATACTATTTATTACTACACCCGCTATTTTAGCATCAGCATTTAAAAGAGCTTTTTTACACTCTTCTAAATCTCCTAAATCAGTTTTACCATACTTACATACTATAACTACTTCATCTACGTTTCTAGTTAGTATAAGCGCATCAGATAAACCATTAATAGGTGTTGCATCAATTATTATGCAATCAAATATCTTCTTTAAATCATGAATAATATCTTCGAATTTTTCGGTTCCTAATAATTCGGATGGATTAGGTGGTACTATTCCCCTTGGAATAACAAAAAGTCCGTTAACATTTGTTTTTTGAATAAAATTTTCGTATTTTACTTCAAAGTTATAATTTAATATAAGATTAGATAATCCCATTTTATTAGAAACGTTAAAAATTTTATGAAGTCTTCCTAATCTTAAATCAGCATCTATTAATAATACTTTTTTATTATTTTGTGCAAAACAAGTACCTAAATTGCTTGATATAAAACTCTTACCCTCTGATGGATTAGATGATGTAATCATAACTACTTTTTCATTATTTGCAGTTAAGGAAAAATCTAGATTAGTTCTAAGTGTTCTTATATCTTCACTTATTGTTGCTTTAGGTTTATTCATTACTATTAATTCATTCTTCATAATAACTCCCCCTTATTATCCTCTATATTCCCTTACTGTTGCAAGTACTGGAAGTTTTAGTTTATCTTCTATTTGAGATGCGTTTTTAACTGATCTATCAAAGTAATACATAACAAATACAACGCCTAAGCCTAATACTAATCCAGCTAGTAAGAAAATTGTACTTTGCTTTGCTATATTAACATTATATGCACTAGATGCTACTTCAGCAGTATCTAATATGTTTACGTTTGAAATGTTATACAACTCTGGTATTTCTTTTGAAAATACTTTTGCTATTTCATTAGCAACTTTCATTGCAGTTTTGCTATTTTCATCAGTTACCGTTATTTTTATTATTTGAGTTCCTGTAACAGATGATACTTCTATGTTATTTGATAATGCACCATAACTATAATCAAGATTTAAATTATTAATAACCTGATTTAATATTCTTTTACTTTTAACTATTTCAGAATAAGTACTTACTAAGTTTTGGTTAACAGATACATCATTATATGTTAACTGACTATTATCTTTAGACTCACTAATTAAAACTATTGAAGTAGATGACTTATATATTGGTTTTTGTATAAACAAACCATATAAACAGCCAAATATTCCAACTAATGCTACAAATAATATTACAATACCAAACTTAGATTTATAATATTCAAACAGTTCTTTTAAATCTATTGTCTCCATAATACTCTCCTTCTATAATTCTTTACGATATAGATATACTTCTATTTTTTATATTTATTCTTTTTCATGATAACTAAATCTATTATCATAACACCTATTAATATTCCTAAAAGTAATACAAAACCAGTTTTATTTGGCTTTTTTGTTTCAACACTATCACTTATTGGTATAACATCATCATCTTTTTCATCAATTTGATTTTCTTTTTCCATTTCTTTTCTATTTATAGAAAAAGTATATACTTTTTTATCTTTATTTTTAGCTGTTACAGTTATTTTAATAGTATTTTCACCTATCTTTAATGTTTGATTAGATATATCTATTTTAGCATTACTATCTTCTGCTTGTGCGACTAAATCCATTTTATCAACATCATTTGATACTTCGTATTCATAGTCATACGTATCTTTATTAAAATCTATTTTAACAATATTAGACGTAACACTTTCAAGATAAGAGCTAGATGAACTTTCATTAGACACTTTAACACTTAAAGATGCATTTTCTAATTGAACATCATTTAAAGATACATTGCTTACTCTTATATACCCTGTTGTTCCAACTGTTGCACTATCTATAGCCTTAACATTTATAGTTGCAACTTTACTTCCACTTTTTAAAGGTGTTTTAGAAGTTAAAATAACAGAGCTTCCATTATTTGTTCTAGTAAAAGCCTCATTATACGTAATACCTGCAAAATTAATACTATTTGATGTTGTTATTACGTTCATTTTAATACTTGTAAAGCTACTATCACTATCTACATAAACGCCTACTTCCTTGGTTTCACCTGGCATAACAGATAAATCCTCAGAATCAAAATAAATCTTGTTTAATGCTTTTACATTTACTAAAAATGCAAAAAAACAAAATACTACACTTATAAAAACTATTATCCTTTTTTCCATGCTATCACCTATCATCAATTATATCATTTAAGTTAGTAATTAGCAAACATAACATGACAAAAAAAGTTAATGACACATAATCATTAACTTATCTTACCTATAAAGTTTTTCTTTTTACCACGTTTTATAACTAGTAATTCGCCTTCTATTGCTATATCTTTAGTAATTAGCATTTCTTCTTCAGTTACCTTTTTATCATTAATAGAAATAGATGATGCTTTTAAAAATTCTCTTGCTTCTCTTTTACTTGTGCAAATCTTATTATCAACTAACATATCAATTAGCTTAACTCCTTCTTTAACATTAAATGAAGGAACATCTTTAAAGCACATTAATATTTCATCTTTAGAAAGTGATGATACATTTCCACTAAATAAAGCCTCACTTATTTTAACAGCTTTTTCATATTCTTCCTTACCATGAAGATCAGTTATTACTTCACGTGCTAATGCTTTATGAGCCTCTCTTAGATGAGGATTAGAATTATGCTTCTTTTCTAGCTCTTCTATTTCTTCTTTACTTAAGAATGTTAATTTCTTTAAGTATTCAATGATCATAGAATCTTCTAGGTTAATTAAATATTGATATAACTCATAAGAAGAAGTTTTATTCTTATCTAACCATAATGCGTTTCCTTCAGTCTTACCAAACTTAACACCATTAGAATCAGTTACAAGAGGCATTACCATTCCGTATAGTTCTTTACCAAGTTTTTTTCTAGTAAGCTCAATACCTGATGTTATATTTCCCCATTGATCTGATCCTGCAACTTGAAGCGTACATCCCCTTGTTTCATAAAGGTGCATAAAATCAAGCGCTTGAAGTATCATATATGAAAACTCAGCATAAGTAATACCAGTTTCCATTCTTGATTTTACTTTATCTTTTGCGAGCATGTAATTGATATTAAAATACTTACCATAATCTCTTAAAAAGTCTATTACGTTAATGTCTTTTGTCCAATCATAGTTATTAACTACTTCAAAGCCAAATATCTCTTCTGCTTGTTTTTTAAGTCCCTTAAAGTTATGTTCTACTTCTTCTTTAGATATCATAGGACGCTCTGCAGTTGGTTTAGGATCTCCAATAAGACCTGTTGCGCCTCCAACTAATAAAATTGGATGATGTCCCGCCTTAGCAAGTCTTTTTGATATTAAAAATGATGAATAATGACCTATGTGCATAGAATCTGCAGTTGGATCCGTTCCTATGTAAAAAGTTAATTTTTCATTATTTAGTTTATCAATTAATTTTTCATCCGATATATCTTGAATTAAGCCTCTCCATTTTAAATCTTCATATAATGTCATAATATTCTCCCTTCAAAATAAAAAAATCATCCTTTATTAAAGGACGATTTAATAACCAATAACCGCGGTACCACCTTTGTTCTAGATATATGTCTAGCACTTAGTTTAAGTTAACGCCTTTATTACGTTTTAGCTCCAGAGTTGTAAATTCCTTCATCACTAACAATAATATTTTATTCGATTATTAATGATTTGTCAAATGTTTTACAAAAAAGTTATCATGGGCTAACCTTATTTATTTTTATGATCTTCTCTTTCTAAATCTGCCAATTTTAAAACATAACGATAAGTTTCATTGGAAGTTTTTACGATAAATATACTTTTTAATCCCTTATGTACTTCTGAGAATATAATTGGTTTTTCTATATTATCTCTAACGTCTAATAATTCATTAAAACTTTTTACATCTATTACTTCCCCATCCATATTAACAATTTTTTTAGAATCAACTATAACTCTATCATACTCTCTTAAAATTTTCGCCAAAGTCAAATCATATAATGTTTTCTTAGGAGATGTCTTATTAATAAACATTATAAGTCTAACTAAAAATCCTAAAGAAATTATAATTGATATTATTGATAGTGCCAACGTTATTTGATTAGAAATACTAAAATCTTTATAGATGCTAACATTATTACTATTATTTACTTCCTTGTAATCCATTTTAATATCAATCATCTGCTCCGTTAATGGAATTGTTATTTTCATGGTATCAGCAGAATCAGTACTTCTTATTAAATTTCCCTTTTCATCCCTTATTTCTATGCAAAGGCTTAAAACAAGATTACTATTAGCACTTATCCCATAAGAACTTTTAAAAGATTTTACTAAATCATTATATTCCGAATAATTAATCTTAGCATTTTGTGATATTGTAAAACCATTAGAGTTTTCTTTATTTATGGTTACAGGTTCTGTTAACCTGTCACTTTTAGAGTATATAACCTTAGATTTATCATCGGTATCAGTAACAGAAACATCTGACTTTACATAATACATATAGGTATAATTAATATTTTGATTAGCACTAAAATTGTAATTAAAACTAATATCTATGTTATCTATTAAATTGGCAATATACTGCATGTTTTTTCCTAAATATGGTTCTTTATAATAATCATTTGGTTTTAAATAAACCTTGTAATCCAAGTTGCTAGCTTGATTATATAATACGTTACGTCTTGCTTTAACTGATATACTTGAAACAAGAAATACAAGTGACAAAACAAAGAAAATAATTATACCAACAACATTTATTAATAATCTAGTATTGTAACTTATATAAATACCATCATTCGTATTAGTATGGCTTTTATTTATATCACTATTTTCTGTTGGTTTGCTTTCCTTTACTTCGGCAGTTTTCTTTTTTTCATCTAGGTTTTCTTTCTTTTTTAAAGTATCAACATTAGATTTCTTTTTTGTTTCTTTATTTTCTTCTTTTGTTTTTTTTATATCAGTATCTTTTTTCTTTTCTCTTGGCATATCTATCACTTCTTCTTTATATTCTTTTTCGTTTTTTTCAATTGGTTTTATATCTTGTGGAACAAGTAAAATAGTTGGCTCCTTTTCAATCGGAACTTCTTTTAATTCTACACTATCATCAAACAATAAATTAAGTGCTTCATCAACTTCTTTTTCACTGTTTATCTGATTAGAATCATCTGTTTTAATAGTTTTATTTTTAGGTTCTACAGCTTTTGTTTTTCTTCTTCTAGTTTGATAACGTCTACCATTCCTAGCCGAAGACCCACCTTTCCGTTTCTTCTTCTCAGCCATCTTATCACCACCTATTTATTCAATAACTCATTAAGTGCAACCGTTGGCATTCCTATCCATCTTATTCTGAATTCCACTATTCCGATTACATCTGAACTTTTTACAATCCATCCATCTCTTGCGTTGTTATGATCGCCTTTTGTTATAAAACTATAGCTACCATCAACGTTTACTTTCTTTATAATTCTATGAACAATAATTTTATTATCATGATTAAATACTAATATATCACCTTTTTTTAATGTTTTTATATTGTCGCTTTTTACCCTTTTTAAAACAACTACGTCACCTTTTTCAATTCTAGGAGACATAGAACCAGATCCAATTGTTAATGCTTGGTAAGTAAATAGTCCACTCGTTAATATAACTATGACAAGTAGCCAAAAAGTTATAAATGAATAAAGAATTAAATTTCTATTATTATACCTAGAAGTTTTTATTTTTCTTTGTTCATAATAATTAAACATGTTATTGATTTTAGTCATCATAATTATAGGCAAAACCGTTTTTAAAAGTACGTTTATGTACTCACCAAAATCTGGAAATATTGGAAATATATAAGTGTTAAGTTCGGTTACAAACCTATAGAATATAGCACTTTTATATCCAACTTTCAAAGTTAGAAACGTTAAAAAAACGTTTTTGGTAATGCTCGGAAAAACAACTAAGCAAATCATCTTAGTTAATCCAAGTGCCGTCGTAACATCATAAAGATGAACTGACAAGTTTACATCCACCATGATAAATAAAATGCATCCAAAAATTATGCAAAACATATTACCCTTTGATTTAGTAAATACTTCATATCTTAATAACTCACAAACTATTATCATTAAAATAACCGGAAAAGTATTTCTTATTATGTTTATTATTGATAAACTATAACTAGTTTTTACAAAGCCAGAAAATAGTCCTAAAAAATAGGTAATGAAATAATAAGCTAATAAAATAATTGACATATTAAGTAAAACGTCTTTTTTATTTCTAAAACTATCCTTTTCATAACCCATAATAACAAACATTAAAATCAAAAATGGCAACATTATGCCAGTTACAACATACGCGTTTGCTATTTTGAATACAAAACTATTAAATAGTAAAAAAATTAGTAAAACAGCTTCTATTATAATTATTCTGTTATATCCCTTTTTCATCTAATCACCACTTTTTAATACTTTTGTATAAAATAACAAACCAAAGAAGAAAAACTTCTTTTCTTCTTTGCTTATTATTTTAATTACTTACTAGTTTTGATTATAAACCATAGTAATATCTAATCCACTGATTTCAACATCATTTGATGGAACAGAATCACTATCATATGATAATGTTAAAGTAAGATTTTTAGTTTCACCTTTAGCTAAAGTGTCTTCTGCTTTAACTGCTGCACCTGTATCAGTGTAAGTTAAAGTGTAAGTTAAACCTGCACATACTTTTGCTGCTGCTGCTGCTGAACCTTCTGCTGTACCTGCTGAAGTACATACTGGTTCTGGCTTAGTGAAAGTTCCAAGTTTTGCATCAATAGTACCTTTGTTTTCAACATCAAAAGTATATTTTACTCCGTCACCTGGCTTAACGATTGTGATTTTGTAATCACTAATTTTTGTTGCAGTTAACGTTGGTGCAGTTGCTACTGTAGCAGTTCCTGTTAAAGTAGCTTCACTTAAGTTAGCAAAGTGAATATCCCAAGTTGCAGCTTTTACTTCAGCAGTACCATTAATTGTTAACTGAGTAGATAAAGCAGCAAATGCAACAGTTAAACCTAATACAGCTACGATTAATGCAGCTATTGATAGAGTTTTAACTTTTCTTTCTTTTTCCATGCTTCTTCCTCCTTATTATATTACAGATATATAATATCATTTACTAAACACCCAGTCAAGACAAATAAATATATTATGCAGAAATTTTACATACAAAAAAAGAGAAATTACGTCAAATTTTCCCTTTTTCTTCTTAAAACATAATGCTTTTCGTCAATGTTTAAATATGATTCATATATTTTATCAATTACATCTTCTGGAAGCTTATTATAACTTTTTTCAATAAAATTTATTTCTTCCTTATTTGCAATATGAAAGTTATTAAAATCATATCTTATTCCACCTGAATCATATATTAAACCATTAATGAGTGTTGCACAGGTTTTATATGAAGAGTTAATCATTATTGTAGCTCCAGGAAAATAACCCATTAAAATACCACATAAATCCGCACTATATATTCTCATTAAGTCAGTGGCACTAATATCTTTCAAATACTTTAATTCATTTCTTAAAATAACGTCAACTAAGGCTGCTTTGACAGAACTTATTAACTTAATTGGATCCATATAACCATCACCAATATATTTTATGTACATAAAAAAAAGTAGTGATTAAACTACTTTAAAGATAATAAGTCCATAAAGTATTTATCAAAGATTTCCTTTATCATGAATAACTCTTCTTCTATCTCATCATGCATAATTAGGTAACTTTGATAAATTGGATAAGACTCTAACTTTTTATATAGACTGTTTATTTTAAGTTCCACTGATTTATCTTTATTATTAGCACTTATTTTCTGAAATTTCTTTATTTCATTTATAATGCTCATTATTTCTTCATCATTAGCCATTTTATCTTGAACTCTTAGATAATCTTTGTATAACTTAGACTTTTCAAAATCATCAAATAACTCATCTATTTTTTCTTCTATATCATTCATCTATCTTACCATCCAAGCTCCAAGTTTTAGCATCAGTAATTTTAACGTTTACTATTTTACCAATGTATTTCTTATCCGCCTTAACGTTAACTAATTTCATGGTATCAGTATAACCTGCCAGCATGCTTTCATCTTTTTCGCTTACGTTTTCTAATAAAACAGGCATAACTTTTCCAACTAATTTATCGTTAGCTTCTTTAGCATACTTATTTATTATTTCATTAAGTTTATATAGCCTTTGTTCTTTTTCTTCTTTTGATACGTTATCTTCCATTTTAGCAGCTGGAGTACCTTCTCTTGGAGAATAAATAAAAGTAAAAGCTGAATCATACTTACATTCTTTAGCAAGTTTTAAAGTTTCTTCAAAATCCTCATTTGTTTCACCCGGAAATCCTACTATTATATCAGTTGTAATAGATGCGTTATCCCCTAATTTTTCTCTTATTTTTTTATAAAGTTCTAAGTATGATTCTTTGGTATAACGTCTTCCCATAAGCTTTAATATTCTAGACGAACCTGATTGTACCGGAAGATGAATATAATTACAAATATTATCGTACTTTTTAATTATATCAATCATATTGTCAGTAAAATCCCAAGGATGAGATGTTACAAATCTTACTCTATCAATACCTGTTTTAGCAACATCTTCAAGTAAGTTTTCCATTTTATAATTTCTATCTTTAAAATCTTTACCATATGCATTAACATTTTGACCAAGTAGTGTAACTTCCATATATCCATTTTCTTTTAGTTTTTTAACTTCACTTATTATATCTTCTGGCATTCTACTTCTTTGTTTACCTCTTGTATAAGGAACAATACAGTACGTACAAAACTTATCACAACCATACATGATGTTTACCCATGCTTTATATTTAGAATCTCTTTTTGATGGAAGCCCTTCTATTACGTTTCCTTCGTTAGACCATACGTTAACTTCTAGTTTTTCAGTTTTCATGTGTTCTTTTAAAATTTCTGGAAGCTTATAGATATTATGAGTTCCAAATACAAAATCCATCCATTTATACTTATTAATTATTTCATCTACTACACTTTCTTCCTGACTCATACATCCTGCAAGTCCAACCATTAAATTAGGTTTATCCTGCTTTAAGTGCTTTATTCTACCAAGCATTCCAAAAGTTTTATTATGTGCGTTTTCTCTAATGGCACAAGTATTTAAAATAATTAAGTCAGCATCTTCATAATCATCTGTTTTGGTGAACTTCATATCTTCTAATATTGCGGATATTACCTCGCTATCGTGCTCGTTCATTTGACAACCATAAGTCTTAATAAAGTACTTTTTATTTTCTCCCAAGTTTTTAACTTCATCTGGAATTTTATATTCATTTCTTAATACTTTTATATCTTCTTTAGTTCTTTTTTTAGCTTCTTTATAATTTGGTTTTAACATATCAATCACTCATTTCTTAAAATAGTATAACACAAAAAAAAGAATTTGTTATTTTATTTATTCAAATTCATTTTTTTAACGTAAGAGTTCATTTTATAATCTACGTATGATGCAAAATCTCTTTTTCTCTTGATTTTAAAATACTCTTCTGCGCTTTTATAATATGATTCTATTATGATATCCTCTAATACGTCAGAAGGACTAATTTTTT
Organism: uncultured Mycoplasmatota bacterium; assembly: GCA_900547225.1. Classification (GTDB taxonomy): domain Bacteria; phylum Bacillota_I; class Bacilli_A; order RF39; family UBA660; genus Aphodocola. The sequence goes on along the minus strand of URFW01000001.1, from coordinate 165,481 downwards.
TCTTGTATCTTTTAAATACTACATCAATTAAACTTTCATTATTTCTAATAGTTTGATCCTTTTCTTCTTCATCTACAAAAAAGTTAGAATTTAATCTCTTATTGGTCTTGCAAAAATTTGAAAGTCTAACATTTATGTATCTTTGAAAATTAATGTTGCCATCATTATACAATTTGACTACGGTTTTATCAAAATATTCATCATATTTCTGTTTTAATATCTTTTTAAATTCTTCATTTGAAACATAAACTTTATCCTTAAACTTATCAAACACTAAATCTATAATATTTGAATACAAACATCTAAGCAATTCAACATTATCAAAGTTTCCGTACCTTATTTCTTCAATAATATCTAATCTATCGTCTTTGCATTCCTTATTAATTTTTCTTACCTTTTCTATTAACTTTGTTTTGAAAACAAAGTGAAGTGAATTTATATTATTTAGAATTTCTTCTATTAAAATCAAGTATTCTTTTTCAGTTAAGTCATAGCCTGCTAATTCTTCATAGCTAACACATTTTTCATAAAAATAATTAACTATATCTTTCGTTGGACCAAATCTAATACAATAATCATATATCAATTTTTCTTCATTTTCATAACAAAGAATTTTTCTTCTTATGAGGGAATTAAAATAATTATTTACCAATGAAGATTTATCAGACTTAACGTAAGAATTTAATAACTGATTTATAATGTCAACTGATAATTTTAAAACTTCATCATCAGCTAATACATGATTTTTATTAACTTTTTTCATCTTTTTGAATAAAAAAAGCGTATAATGCAATCTTATCTTATCTTCATTTTCAAAAATAGCATCATCAAAATTCATTCTTTTATCGCTTAAAACAACCTTTGCCTTTCTTCTTAAAAAATCATCGATTTTTGTATTTAAACCATTTTCGTAATAATAATCTATTAAGTCTTTTAATATTAAATCAATCTCACTTGTTATTTCCACATCATAATTTTTTGATAAATTCTTTTCAAAAATAGGTTTATAATATTCAAATATTATTCTCTTTCTTTCCTCAGTACAATTAAACCTTGTGTTAAAACAAAAGTTTTGTATACCATATAGTAGTAATTCCTGTTCCAAACTCATAAAACCCCTCTTTTCATTAAAGCTATTATACATATCTTAACTTTTTTGTCAAATAAAAAAGGCATTTTTATGCCTCTTTTAATGTTTTTACGTAGTCTTTAAATTCTTTTCCTCTAATTTCACATTCTTTATATTGATCCCAAGATGCTGATGCCGGAGATAAAAGAACAACATCTCCACTTTTTTTAATACCTTCTATTTCTTTCATAGCATCTTTTAAAAATTCATGTGTATAAACAGGGATTTTTAAACTTTTTGCATAGTCTTCTACTCTTTTTCTACACTCACCAATTGCTAAAACTGCTTTAACGTTTTTCATATATGGTGTAAGTTCATTAAAATCTTGTCCTCTTTCTAATCCGCCTAATATTATTATAGTTGGTTTATTAAATGAAGAAAGTGCAATTTGAGTACATTTAATGTTAGTTGCTTCAGTATCATTATAATACTTAACACCATCTATTTCTCCAGAAAATTCTAGTCTGTGCTCAACACCTTTAAAATTGTAAGCAACTTTTCTAATTGTATCATTTGATACGTTAAATTCTTTTGCTACCATAATAGATGCCATTACGTTTTCTTTATTATGGTTACCTACTATAATCATTTTATTAGTATCAAGTACTTCTTCATTATTATAATAAATAATATCATCTTTTAAGTAACAATCAGCCTTTTTCTTTGATGAGAAATATAACTTCTTAGACTTAATATCTTTTGTTTGTTTTAATACTTCATCATTTTCTAAATTAAGAATTGCAATATCATCTTTTGTTTGATTTTTAAATATCTTTGTTTTAACGTCTTTATACTTACTATAACTATTATCAAAAAAGTCAACGTGAGCTTCTGATAAATTAGTCATAACTGCTATATGAGGTTTAAATTCTTTTACGTTATTAAGTTGCTGGCAAGATGTTTCCATAACAATTACATCACCCTTTTGTAATTTATCTAAAAAACTACATAAAGGGTATCCTATATTTCCTGCTAAATGGCATCTAATACCTTCTTCTTCTTTAATCATTTCGTAAGTAAGTGTTGTAGTTGTTGTCTTACCATTAGTACCAGTAATAGAAACTAACGTAACGTCTTTTGGTAATAATCTATAAGCCATTTCTACTTCATTTATAACTTCTATTTTAAGTTCTTTTGCTTTTTCTATATATTTATGATGTATTGGAACTCCTGGATTCTTAATTAAATAATCATAACTTTCATCTAATAAGTCATCTGGATGTGAACCAAAGAAAAACTTAACTCCTAGATCTTTTAGTTCTTTTAGTTTATCCTTATCTACCTTACTTTCATCTTTACCATCATTTATTAAAACTTCATTTCCTCTTTTTATTAAAAATTTAGCAGCTTCATAACCACTTCTTGCAAATCCTAATATAAATATTTTATTATTTTCAAACATATATAACACCTCGTAATAATTATACTATAATAAACGTATTTTAACTAACTTTTTTTAATTAAAGTATTTATTTTTTCTAAATTATCAAACGTAATACCTACATATTCATCTTCCATAACTAATATAGAAGCCTTTTTATAATTATCATCATAATATCTTTTTAGTATATCTATATTGCGAGGTTTAATATTTATGTTAAATATCTCCTTACTTATAATAAATTTTTTTAAATAATTTAATAATTCAATTTCTGTTTTCATAACTACTTATTCCTTTCTCAAATAAAAAAATCACAATAGTATTATAGTGATTTTAATTAAAAAAATATGTCGAATCGTGTTATTTTTCATAATTTTGTAATTAATATTTATCAGTATTAATCATTATCTGAAATAAAAAAAAAACAAACCACTTCTTTTACATAGCAAGTGATTTTGCTTTTTCTTTTTCTTCTAATGCTTCCTTAATTGCATCTAAGTTATCAAAGGTTATTCCTACGTATTCGTCATCCATAACTTTTGTTAGTGCACGCTTATATTCTTCATCATAGTATCTTCTTAATTCTGCATTGTTAGGTACAAGTAAAGAATTAAAATCATCTTTAGCAATATTAAATTTACTTAAATAACCCGTAGATACTTTTTCACGAACAACAAGATAACTTATAAGCTTTTGTTCTTTTAACATTGTATTTCTCCTTTCTTTATATAATAAAATTAAAGCCAAATTAAAATCACTATAAAAAATAGCGATAGAAAGAATTTACCACATTTTTTTAAATAATGCAAGTTTTTTTAATAATTTTTAATGTTTTTTCTTGATAAAAAGCTTGTTATAGCTCACATACAAATCTAAATACTTATGAAAATACATCTTAAATGTTTCATATATTTCACTTTCTACTTCAATGTGATTTAAACCTATTTTTTCTAATTCTTTATTTTCTAACTTTTCATATTTACTTATGTTTCTTTTACCATATACGTCATAAATATCACCTTTTATCTTAATAAATATATGACTTATATGAGCATAATATTTATCACATGAAACAAAACAAGCATTTTTATAAATGCTTTTAAGCATTCTTGAAAAATAAAAACAATATCCATTAGTAAATGTTTTATAAGTATTAAAGTAAAGAAAATCAGAAAGAGCTTTTCCTTTATAATACTCTTTAGTACTAATATATGCTTTTTTAAGCAAATAGATTACTGCTTCTACGTTTTCTTCTAAAAAATCCATGGTGTCTTTATCAACATAGTATCTCATTTTTCAATCACTCTTTTTCTAATAGAAAGTATGATATCATAAAATTAAATTTAACACAAATAAAAAAAGGAATTAATCCTTTTATTTATTTGCCGGAATAAGTTTATCCTTACCACCCATATAAGGTCTTAATTTTTCTGGTATAAGAACACTTCCATCTTCTTGTAAATTGTTTTCTAAAAATGCAATTAACATTCTAGGAGGAGCGATAACGGTATTGTTTAAAGTATGTGCAAACTCTTTTGTTCCATCAGACTTTTTATAACGTATACCAAGTCTTCTTGCTTGTGCATCAGTAAGATTAGAACATGAACATACCTCAAAGTATTTTTGTTGTCTAGGACTCCAAGCTTCTATATCGCAAGATCTATATTTAAGGTCTGCTAAATCTCCAGAACAGCAAACAAGTTTTCTAACTGGAATATCAAGGCTTCTAAATAATTCAACAGAATAATTCCACATCTTGTTATACCAAGACTCACTATCTTCTGGTTTACATACTACTACCATTTCTTGCTTTTCAAACTGGTGAATTCTATATACTCCACGTTCTTCTATTCCGTGTGCTCCAACTTCTTTTCTAAAGCAAGGAGAATATGATGTCATTGTAATAGGAAGCATATCTTCCGTTAATAATTGATCTTTAAACTTAGCTATCATAGAGTGTTCTGACGTACCTATTAAGTATAAATCTTCACCTTCTATTTTATACATCATAGCTTCTTTTTCTTCAAACGACATAACTCCATCAACCGCATCAGAATGAATCATATATGGTGGAATGCAGTATGTAAATCCCTTATCTATCATAAAGTCTCTTGCGTATGCTAATACAGCTGAATGAAGACGTGCAATATCTCCCATTAAATAGTAAAAACCATTACCAGATACTCTTGCAGCAGCATCCTTATCTAATCCGTTAAATGAAGCCATTATATCTGAATGATATGGAATTTCATAAGAAGGCACTTTAGGTTCTCCAAATCTTCCTTCTTCAACGTTTTTAGAGTCATCTTCTCCAATTGGAACGTCGTTTGCTATTATGTTTGGTATTACCATCATTCTTTCTTTTATTTCTTTTTCAAGCATTTCCTCTTCTTTTTCAATTTCCGGAATAGATTCTTTAATAGATGCAACTTCATTTTTTATTTTGTTTGCACCATCTATATCTTTATTGCGCATAAGATTTCCTATTTCTTTACTTAAAGAGTTAATCTTACTTCTTTTTTCATCAGCTTCTGTTTTTATCTTACGATACTTTATGTCCATATCATAAACTTCATCAACAAGTGGTAATTTCTTATCTTGAAACTTCTTTTTAATATTTTCTTTTACTAATTCTTTGTTTTCTCTTATTAATTTAATATCTATCATTTTTCTATCTCCTTTAATCTATTTAGTATTTTTTCATAAGAAGGCATATACCTTTTTTCTACTCTTTCATAATCTTTTACGGAAGGATTTTTTATCCTAGTTAAATCTATGTTATTTTTTAAATCTGCTAGTTTTACTTCTAAAGCCTCTTTACTACCGGTTTTTATTATGTTATCTATATAAGCATCATAACTTACGTCTTTTCTTCTAGTTAGTACTAATATATCACTTACTATTTTGCTTGGAAAACCAATTTCTAATAAATCTTCTTTAGTTACGTTTTTATCTTCAATAACATCGTGAAGTAGTGCTACTACCTTTTCTTCTTTTTCTAAAACGTTTTTATATACGTAAAATAGATGAAGAACGTAAGGAAATCCGCCTTTATCAGTGTCGCTTTTAAATAACTCTAATGATAATTCTAAAGCCTTATAAATCATATCATTACTTTCTTTTAATTCTTCATACTTTTCTTCTGTTAAGTATTCTTTTAACATATGTCCTCCTTTTATTTTTTAGGTATTATAACCTCTTCAAACCTATATTTTTGTTTTACATCAGGATACTTTTCATGGTCAACTTCTGATAAAAACATATCAAGTGGTCTTGCAAAACAAGCACAATCATCATACAAGTGTCTATATATTACAAGTATTTCCCCTGTTTCCGAGTGAACTGCTAAATCTTCTACCAAATATAAGTTACCCTTAAAATGTCTATAAATGCTTTTTAGTTTTATCTTCCTCATATTTACTATTCCTTTCAATGTTATATTCATATATTACTACTTGATTTTCGGAAAAATTATACAAAGAATGATTCTTAGGTACGTTTCTATAGCAAAGTATTCTGGCACCTAATTTTTCCACCGTTTTACAAGAAGCAATATTATTTGGAAATATACTAAATATCATTTTATCAATATCATTATCAAGCAAGACTTTTTTTAATAGTTTAAGCGCTGAAAATGCATAACCTTTTCTTCTAAACTTTTCTTTAATCACATAACCAACATTACCATAATACTTAGTAAACTCATCATCCGAAAAATCTTCAAACCATATCATTCCAACAAGTTCATCCGTTCCATGCAAATAAATATCAATCGTATTATCATATTCTTCAAAATCTTTTGGTATCGTTAAATCTATTTTGCCATCCGTATTTAATATTATTCTTTCATCCATGAAATATCTCCTATAAATAAAAAGAATAAGCCCTAACGTTGGAGTGATGTTAACCACGGTGCCATCCAAGCTTATTCTTAATTTACATAACGGTTTTACCCGCGAATGAATTTTAGCTCATTCGTCTTAGAAGTAGATTCATTAGCAATTATTTATTACCTTCCACCAAATGGTAACTCTCTATAAAATAAATAAAACTAACTACTAATCTTCATCATCAATTTAAATATATACTTATATTACAATAATTACGTACGGTTGTCAAATTACAAATTAACATTATGATATACTTTTTGAACATCTTCAACGTCGTCCAACATATTAAGTAATTTATCAAAGTTTTCCTTATCTTCTCCATCTAATGTAACTGTTTCGCTAGGAAGATAAGTTACTTCATCTACTATAAATTCTGCATCATTTTTAGCGTTTGTTATAGCATCTTTTATTTTATATAAATCTGATGGATCGCCATATATACTTACATTACCGTCTTCTGCTTCTATTTCTTTAGCATCTACTTCGCCCATTAATAGTGCTTCTAAAGCTTCATCTTCAGTCATATCTTTTACGATTACAACTGATAAATGCTCATACATATGAGATACGCATCCCGAAACTCCCATCTTACCTTTCGATTTTGTAAATGCATTTCTAACTAAACTTACCGTTCTATTTACGTTATCCGTTAAACAATCAACCATAACGGTTGCACCACCAGATGCAAAACCTTCATACCTAACTGATGTATAACTTTCATCTGCGCCACTATTTACCTTATCTATTGCTCTTTTAATTACATCTGCTGGAACTTGTTCTTTTTTAGCTTTTTCAATTAAATGTCTTAAACTTAAGTTACCATTAGGATCAGTACCACCTTGTTTTGCTACTTGATATATTTCTTTTGCATAGCTTGAATATACCTTTGCCTTAGCAGCTCCTGTCTTTGCTTTACTAGCAGCTATATTTGGAAATCTTCCCATAATTTTTCACCTCATCTTTATACCTTTCTATTCTACTTTATTTTAAGTGTTTTTTCAAGAACTTATGTTTAAATTATCAAAAACATTAACATAACTAAAATAAGGTGATTAATGTGATAAAGATAATTGAAAAAGAATTTTTAGACGATGATTTTATAATAAAGCCATTTGCTAGCAATATAAAAATAAATGAAAACATATATTTTAAAAAGGATGATACATATTATTTTGGTAATTATAAAAGTGATAAATTAAGCCATATAAAAGAAAAAATAAATAAAAATAAAAAAAGAATAATAAGTGCTATTGAAAATGGTACAACAATTATTATTCATGGTAATAGTATTGAATTGTTTAATAATAGTTTTAAGGCTTGTGATATAAATTTATTTACCGCATATGATGATAAAAAAATATTTAAAAGAAAAAAAGTTAAGTTTGTAAATGACCTAAACCATGGTATAAACTCACTTAACTTTAAATATAAAAATCTAATAAGTTTTAAATAATTATTTTGTCATACTAACTTTAAATGGCGATTTAAAAGATGGATCACGACTTTCCTTATAATCAAATAACATGTTTAATGAAAAGTATATTATAAGAAGTAAGATAACTATTTCTAAAACGTTTATTATGTTTTTTAATAAAGGACTCATCTTTTTCTTATCTTGTCTGTTTCCGCAATGCGAGCAGTATAAATCATAAGCGTTAATTTTATTACCACAAAAAGTGCAGTATTTACAAGATGCAAAATTATCCTCTTTATCAACATTATTTTCTTCGCTGTTATATAAAGGTCCTAAATCAATATCTTCATCTTCTTTATCTAACTTTATTTCCTTTATATTATCTTGTTTTTCTTCAGCATGATACATAGGAACATAATCATAGTTAGGAACGTATGAGTTTGAGTTATTTTGGTTATTAAGTGTATTTACATTATTAAAATCATTAACGTTATTTATGTTATTTAAAGTATTTTCATTTGATAAGGTTTTAGCATTATTATTATTTTCAAATGGTTCATATTCATTTGATGAAAAATCTTCATTTTCTACTTTATTTTTATTTATAAGTAAGTCTAGTACCTTGATAAAAAAGTATAAACCAAATCCCCCGATTGATATAAACAAATATATTTTAAGTGATGAAAGTATTTGTAAAAGTGCAGTTCCGTTATTTATTATTTTAAATTGAATTATGTTAAGAATGTATATAATAGCCGCACTAATTCCAACACCAAGAGGTATAAAAGTTAATATTTTTTTCATAATGTCACCCACTTTTTAAAGTTTAATCCCTTTTTAATTGTCTCTATTATAATCATTTTATGAAAAAAAGCAAGTAATTATAACATGAAGTTTTTCCTTTAAATAAAAGAAAACCACGTAATAATTATTTGCTAAAATCAATCTATTATATCAACCCATGATGGAAAAGGATATTTTTTACTACTCGAGTTATAACAATTCAAACTTTCAAAGTCACTACTCTTACTTAGTTTTAATCTATAACTATCATCCATCGGATTACCAATATCATTTGGAATCTGATCCCACCTAAGTCCAAAATTATATAAATCTCTTTTTGAAAATCTTTTTTTATCTCCATTTATTAAAATACTTTTTATCGGAATCATTCTAACATAATTACAATAAGATGTTGTATTGTTAGCAATAACATTTTTTCCTAATTTGGTAACATCTTTATCTATTATAATGTTAATAGGAGTATTACTATTTCTAAATGGCTGTTCTCTACTTCCATTTAAATTATTGGCTTTTATTATTAATTTGTTTATTTTAGCACCCTCAAAAGTATCATTTCCAAGTGACGTAACACCCTTTCCTACCGTTAATGTATCTATAATACTACCTGTAAAACTATACCAATTAAACGTTCCATTTTCAATTTTAAAATTTTGTATTTTAGAGCCACTAAAAGTTGATTGCCCAATATTCATATTACCAGTATTACCTACTATTAAATTATTTATGGTTGTATTTTGAAATATTGAACTTCCAAGGTTACCACCATCTACTTTAATTACACCTATTTTAGTATTCTTAAACGTCGCATTAATACTAACGTTACTAGTTACTATTAGCGCATCAATTTGAACATCAGAGAAATTAGAACAATTTTTTTCACTACTTTCACAATTTTTTATTGTTTTTATTGTATCAGGGAAAGTTAAAATATCATCATGCTTCTGAAGCCAACTTTTTCCTTCGTTTGAAAGTCCATCAGCACAGGAATGTTTACCATTATCTTCATTACACCATGAAAAATACTGAGTAGGAGGAATTTCATATACTTGTTGTACTCCGTCACCATTATATATAACCTTTGCGATATCATCTTTCACTATAAGGGTATATGCGTTATTAATTTCATTTTCCTTACTGTTATATGGATCATTAAATTCATCTAAATATCCATTTGATACTAATTTGGGTATGCTATCACACTTACTTAAATCTAACTCCTGAGCTGAACATAATTTGTAAGCTTTTATAATCATCTTTTTGTTTATGTCGTTAGCTTTTTTTCTAGTTTTATTTATCTGCTTATTAACATTTATGGTTGCAATTATAATTATTATTGCAAGTACTACTATTACCGCTAGTAATTCTATCAGCGTAAACCCTTTTTTATTTTTCATCTTTATACCTTCTTACTAATTTCTATTTAAATAATCATCATAAGTTGTCATTTTATCTATGTATTTTCCGTCTTCTTTAAACTCAATTATTCTGTTTGCTACACTATTTATAAGTTCATAGTCATATGAAGAAAACAAACATACACCCTTAAAGTTTTTCATTCCTTTATTTAAAGATGTAATTGATTCTATATCCAAATGGTTAGTTGGTTCATCTAATATTATTACGTTAGCACACCTAAGCATCATACGTGAAAACATAAGTCTTACCTTTTCACCACCTGATAGAACAGATACTTTCTTTAATGCTTCTTCACCCGAAAATAACATTCTACCTAAAAAACCTCTTAAGAAAGCTTCTTCTTGTTCTTTAGAATATGGTCTTAAAAAATCAACTAAGTTAACATCTTCCTTAAAATATTTATCATGATCCTTAGGAAAATATGAAAAACTTGTTGTAGTACCCCAACGGACGGTTCCAGAATCAGGTTTTTCCTCTCCTGTTATTATTTTAAATAACGTTGTTTTAGCAAGCTCATTTCTACCTACAAAAGCAACTTTATCAGTGTTATTTATTGTTAAATTAAGGTTCTTTAAAACGACTTGTCCATCTATCATCTTAGAAATTCCCTTAAGTTCTAATACATCACGTCCAAGTGGTCTATCTATATCAAAATTAATATATGGATATTTTCTTGATGATTGTGCTATATCATCTAATTCTATTTTTTCTAGTAATTTTTTCCTTGAGGTTGCCTGCTTAGATTTAGAAGCATTTGCACTAAAACGTCTAATAAATTCTTGTAATTCTTTTATTTTATCTTCTTTTTTCTTATTAGAGTCTCTCATTTGTTTTTGAATTAGTTCACTAGATTCAAGCCAAAAATCATAGTTACCAACATACATTTTTATCTTTCCATAATCTATATCTAAAATATGGGTACATACTTTATTTAAAAAGTGCCTGTCATGTGATACTACTATTACCGTGTTTTTAAAATCTAACAAAAAGTTTTCTAACCAAATTTTTGCATTTATGTCTAAGTAGTTTGTAGGCTCATCTAAAATAAGGATATCCGGATTACCAAAAAGACTTTGTGCAAGAAGTACCTTTACCTTATCTTCTCCAGATAAATTTCCCATCTTATCATAGAAAAACGCCCTATCAAGACCAATACCCGCAAGTAATATTTCAGCATCACTTTCGGCTTGCCATCCATCCATTTCGGCAAATTCTGCTTCAAGTTCTCCAACCCTTAATCCGTCAGCATCATTAAAGTCTGGTTTTGAATATATTTCTTCTTTTTCTTTCATTATGCTATATAGTTTTTGATTTCCCATTATAACAGTTTCAATAACGTCTTTACTATCATAGGCATTATGATCTTGTTTTAATACAGACATACGTTCATTATCAGTTAAAACAACATCCCCTTTTGTTGAATCTATGTCACCAGATAAAACCTTTAAGAAGGTTGATTTACCTGCTCCGTTAGCGCCTATTACGCCGTAACAGTTACCGGGTGTAAACTTTAAATTTACATCTTTAAATAAGGTTCTTTTTCCAAAGGTTAGGCTTAAATTATTTACTTGTAACATAATTACCTCCCACTACTTATTTAAGTTTACTAAAGAAAATTAAAAAAAGCAATTGCAAAACACTTATATTTTGACAAATGCTTAATTTTATTTATTTTTCTTTAACAGCCTTAAAAATTTTCTTCCATAAACCGCTTTCAGAATAATTTAGTATTCCAACCTTATAAACCTTAAGACCATATTTTACTAATAAATAATTTAAAAGTATTAAAAGTATTATTCCAATTATTACAACACCAACACCTATTTCTCCAGAAAGTAAAAGACTAGGCGCAAGAGATACCGATATTAAAGGAATCATTGCCATAACTTTTATAAATGTAGAACCAGGAAATGCTGTAGATAAAATTATTAAGTAATATCCTATTACACTTATTATCATAAGTGGTGTTTGAAGTTGCTGATAATTTTCCATATTAGTTGTCATTGATGCTAATATGCCCGCTAAAAGAGAGTAAGCTAAAAAACTAAGTATTATTAAAATTATTATAAGTGGGATTATATAACCTAACTTATTTATTATTCCACTATTTTTTATTAAGTCTACCGCACCTGTTAAATCAAGTGTTGATGCTGCATCCTTTAAAGCAGAAAATGAACCACTACTTTTGCTAGTTAGTTTTCTTACAATAAGACCAATACCAGAATACATTAAAAGAAGAAAACCTTGAAATAAAACAAATAAATTACTTGCTAATACCTTAGAGAAGAAATGTGCTTTAGCAGATACATTGCCTATTATTATTTCCATACCGCGAGTTGATTTTTCTTCGTTTATTTCTGCTCCTATCATTTGAACTAAAAACATTATTAACATAAAACAAGGAAGCACAATTATTAATGAAAGTACGGAAAGAAGAGATCTTGAAGATTCTTCATCCTTACTTTTTTCTTTATCAACGAAGGTTCTTTTTATGGTAACTTCTTTTGATATTTTGGCAAGTTCATCTTTATCTATATTTGAATTATTTATTGCAATTATCTCTTTTGCACTATTTAAAGATGCTTTAATTGCTTGATACTTTAATGTATCAACATAAGAATCCGTTATAAACTCTGCATTAAAGAAATTACCTTTATCTTCTTTTATAACTAATAAAATATCTTTTTTACCCTTTAGTTTTTTCTTTTCTTTATTTAAATCATTTACCTTTTTTATGATGACTTTTGAATCATTTAAATACTTACCAACGTTTTTTAAGTTTTTCTCTATCACATTATAATAACCTGTGTTATCTATAACGTTTATCTTTACATCACCACTAAAGTCTCCTCCAAAAAACGTAACAATACCATCTATGTTAACAAGTGCTACTATAACTAGCATAACAATTACATTAACAATCTTAAACCATTTACTTTTTATGTTTTTCTTAAGACTATGCTTAGTTAAAAATATAAACTTATTTTCCATATACTTCACCTACTTTTGCTATAAATATTTCTTCTAAACTAGCATCTTCAAGCACAAATTTAGTTATGTTATTCTTTGTTTTTATATAATTAAATATGTTTTTAAAATATTTCTCATCTTTTATTTCTACCTCGTATTTAAAAGATGTTTTGTTAACCTTTAAAACTCCATCTATTTTTTCTAGTTCACTTTTTTTTACGTCACCTTCTATTATTACTTTTTTTATTTTATAATCTTTTTTTATATCTTTTAAATATCCTTCTAAGACGGTTTTACCTTTAACTAGTATAAGTAATTTTTCACAAAAAAGCTCAACGTGATCCATTCTGTGTGATGAAAATATAATTGATGTTCCTTTATCTTTTAACTCTAATATAACGTTTTTAAAAAGTTCTATATTAAGTGGATCTAGTCCAGAAAATGGCTCATCTAATATTAAAAGTTCTGGTTCATTTATAATTGCAGATATAAACTGAACTTTCTGCTGATTACCTTTTGATAATGTATTTATTTTTCTATCTTTATAATCTTCTATTTCAAACTTTTTAAGAAGTTTATCTAACCTTTCTAAAATGGTTTTTTCATCTAATGATTTTAAAGCTCCATAATAAAGCATCTGTTCTTTTACCGTTAGTTTAGTAAGTAAGCTTCTTTCTTCTGTTAAAAAGCCTATTTTATCTGTTACGTCATAATCTATTTTTTTATTGTTAAAACTAATGGACCCACTAGATGGACTAATTAAATTCATAATCATTCTAAAAGTTGTTGTTTTCCCAGCCCCATTAACTCCTAAAAGTCCAAATATTTCTCCTTTCTTAACTTCAAAAGAAATATTATCTACTGCCTTAAAATTTCCATAATACTTAGTTACGTTTTTTACCTTTAGCATACTATCACTCCTTTTTGGTAACATATAAAACTGATTTATTATCAAAGTTTAAAGTGTTAAACTCATGCTTAAACTCATCAAAGTCATAATTTTTATAAATATCATAAGCATTTTCTATAATTTCTCCGTGCTTAATTATATAGTTATATATCATAGATGCAACGTTAGATGGGCTTTCAAATAATCTAACAAGATTTGTTGTAAGAACCTTTTTATTTAATTCAAACAATTTTTCATCAAATAAGTTTTCTCTTAATTTTTCGTCTATTTTTTCAATAAACAAATCCTTCTTATCTGTATCAGATGAAAACATAAGTAAAATAACATCATCAAAACAAGAATAATTCATATCTAGTCCTGTCTTTATAATACCATCTTTAATTAAGTTTTTCTCAAATGCAACCGAAAAGCCGAATTTCATGTCCAAAAGCATATCTAAGAATAATAATCTCTTATGTGACTCTACTCCAGTAAGTTTTGGAACCTTTATTTTATAACAAATACCAACTTTTGGAATAACAACGTTTTTCTTAACTTCTTTATATTCTTCGCATACTTTAACATCTTCATCATACTCCTTAATTTTTATATCAGAAGATTTATTAAACCCTTTACTTTTCATTATGCCCTTTATTAAGGAAATAGTTTTTGTTGGATCAATATTGCCATATAAAACCAAAACCATATTAGATGGATTATAAAAGGTATTATAGCATCTATATAAATCATCTTTAGTTATTTTAGAAATACTTTTCTTATCTCCTATCGTTCTATACTTATTTGGATTAGTATTTAACGTCATATTAAACATCTCTTCAAAAATATACCTATCAACGTTATCACTAGTCATATTTATCTCTTCATTAATTATTGGTTTTTCTTTTTCTACGTTTTCATCAGTAAAATAAGGAGATAAAACAAAGTTAACTAATTCTTCAAGGCAAGGATAAAAATTATCAGTACAAGAAAAATAATAGTTTGTAATTAAGTGATTTGTAAAAGCATTAACGTCCGCTCCAAACTTCTTAAACTTTTCAAATACCCCTTCATTATCACTTGATTCAAATAATTTATGCTCTAAAAAGTGTGCTATTCCCTTTGGAAAACTCACCATCTCTTTTTCGCAGGTTGGTACAAATTCATTATTAGAAGAACCATAATGAGTTACGAAAAAAGCACCTTTTTTTGCAAAACCATTTTTTTTATAAATGTATACGTTAAGTCCGTTTTCTAACTCTTCATGATAAATTACTTCATCTATTTTCTTCATTATTATTTTTTCCATAACTTTATTCTCCTTTTAAAAAGTAACATATATGTGGATAAACTTTAGAAGCAAATTTTTCTATATCTTCTTTTGTTACTTTGTTTATATTTTCTATTAATTCACTAGTACTTTTAATACCAAATAAATTTAGCTTGTTATAGCTTCCTATAATATTTGTAATTTTATCTTGTGATTCCTCGTATAAAGTTATGTAACTTTTTTTAGCGTGTTCTACTTCTTCTTCACTTAAATTTTTCATTTCTCCTATAATTTTGTTAGTAAGTTTATATGCCTTATCAAAGTTTTCTTTTTCAATTCCCATTATTATATACATTAAAGAATCATCTTTTTCATATCTTGCAAATGAATAATATGCTAGTTTATTTTCTTCTCTTATTATAGAAAATAACCTTGATGATACACCGCCACCTAAAATAATTCTATATAAAGGCGCAACATAATTTCTTTCGAAATCTGTTAAGTTTTTTAAATATAAAACATAGTTTATTATGTTTTGAGTGCCAAAAAAATCTTCTGTTATAACTTTATTTTCTTCCTTTTCATTATCATTATCAATTAGAAGTTTAACATCAAACTTTTTATTTTTCTTTATTTTACTTGTTATTATATCTATTATAGGATTATCAAAATCTATATTTCCTGATAAAACAAGGGATACACTGCTATTATTTATCATATCTAAATAATCATCATATAAACTTTTACTAGTTATTTTACCTAAGTATTTTAAATCACTCATATAAGTATAAGCTTTATTTTTATCTAAATTCTTTAAAACCTGTCTTTCTATATATGAACCTGAATCTTCCTTTATCTTTTCTAAAGCACTTTTTTTAGTTTCATAAATTAAATCAAAAGTATCTTGATCAAATGCTGAATTACTAACTAATGGATTAAATATAATCTCGCAAAAAAGGTCTATCACATCTTTTAAATTGCCATCTTTAGTATATTTATCAATTAACGTAGAAAAAGTAAAACCAGTAATATGATAATTTCCAACCCTACTAGATGAAGCATATAAAGATGCGTCATAACATTCTAATGATTTTATGTATAATTTTTCACTAGTATCATATTTTTTACATGATTCCATAAGCATGTTTCTAAGCATCATTCTATTTGTTATCGTGCTTTTTAATACAGGACTTTTAAAATATAATCTTCCCGCTACTTGCTTAAATTTATTAGTTTTAATAATGGTAACTGGGACGTTATTAACTTCTCTTTTTAATATTTTCATTTATATCACCTTTCTTATTATGGCTTTATAATTAGATTATATCATTTATCACAAAAAAAGATAGAAAATCACTTTATTTTCTATCTATTAATTATAACTTCTTATAAAATGGACTCTAATGCTAATTTTATCATTTCATCAAAGCCAGTTTGTCTATCTATGCTTGACAAACTTTCTTTTGTAACTAAATTATCTGATATAGTAAGTAAGCAAGCTGCTTTTTTACCTAAAACATTAGCATTATGAAAAAGTGCAAATGTCTCCATTTCAACAGCAGAACATCCATATTCTTTAAATAAAACACTTGGATTTTCTGTTTCATTATAAAATGCATCACTATTGTATACAATTGATTTAAGTACGTTTACATTTAAATCTTTTGCTGTCTTAATTATTTTATCATTTAAAATTTCACTACTACTTAATACCTTTTTACAAGTACCATTTTGCACTAGGGCATAACTTGATTTAGAATAGGATTTCTCTGCTAAAACAATACTTTTAAGAGGAAGTTTATCTGTTGTTGCTCCTGCTGAACCTACTCTTATAATATTATCTACATCATAAAATTTATATAGTTCATAAGAATAAATACCAATTGATGGATTTCCCATTCCATGTGCCATAACGGTTACTCTTTTGTTTTTATAATAACCAGTATATGCATACATTCCTCTTACTTTATTAACTAGCTTACAATCACTTAAATAGTTTTCTGCTATATATTTAGCACGCATAGGATCCCCTGGCATTATAACGGTTTTAGATATATCTTCTTTTAAAGCTTCATTATGTGGTGTTGGCATAAAAAGCCTCCTTCCTATGATTAAATTATACCATAATTTACTTGATATTTTTACAATATATGTTAGAATAGAAAACACTTTATAAAGGGTGACTTATATGAAAAATAAATACAAATGGAATAAAAAAGAAATATTTAAAACTTATTTAGAAAATATAAGGGAAATATATGGTTATGGAAACATAATAGAAAGACTTTATGACAAAGACTATTTAGAAGATATGATTCTTGAAACATTAAAACTTCCATACTATTATCCAAAAATTTTAAGGTATTTAAATTTTAAAAATGATATGAATGAGGATTACAACTTTGTAAATGAAGTATTAACTTCTTTTCAAAAAGAAAAAATAGAGATAATTATTAAAAATGCTTTAGAGTTTAATTTCAATTACTCATTAAAATATAATCCATATGAAGAAAACACAGATTATATAAAACTTACTAAAGAATATTTAAAAAACATAAGTTTAACTTTATACGATGAATTAAATAATGTTATAGATAATAACAGATTATACATAGATAAGCATAAGGATTCGGATAATATAGCATTTGAAGGTGCTTGTTATTCTTTGGAAGATAAAAATTTCTACAAGATAAATCATACCTGTTATAATAATTTATTTATTACGTTAAATCATGAGAACGTACATGGCACATTTAATAAGATATCAAATAGGAAATTTGACAAGAATAAAAAACTTTCCTTATATCGTGAGGTGGGAAGTATATTAATCGAATTATATGGTAGCTGCTATTTATATGAAAATGGTTACATAGATGATAGTCAATACAGTTTCTTACACAATTCCGTTTACCTAACAAATATTTATAATGATGCTGAGTTAACTGATCTTTTATATAAGATGGCAAACGCTTCTTTTGATAAGAATATAAAAACAATGAAAAAAGTTATTAACTCAGAAATACAAATTAATCCTAATTATGATTTTAAAATAAATGAGCTAAATGAACTTCCTTTATCTTACTATTTAATTTATTTATATTCTGCTGCAATTGCTATTTGTATATTTGAAAAATATAAAGATAATCCTAAAGAAGGTATGAAAGTAGCAATAGATATTATGCTAAACGTAAACGAAGAAAATGAAAAAGAACTTTTTGAACTTTATGATATTGATTTAGAACGATACTTAAATGAGTATAAGTTTAAAAATAAGTGTTTAGTAAAAAGAAGAACAAACTAATCATCAGTTTGTTCTTCTTTGTCATTATTCTCATATTTTACTAATACTTCACGAGGTTTTGAACCATTAGGCGGTCCTACTATACCTCTTTCTTCTAGTAAGTCTATCATTCTAGCTGCTCTGTTATATCCAAGACGATATTTTCTTTGTAAAAGCGAAGCACTTGTCTTTCCACTTTTTATTACAAAGTCAACTACTTCATTATATAAAGGATCATCATACTTATCATCTTTTGAATCATATGATGCCGATTGTGAGCCTGCCGGACTAGACGTTAAGTTAGTAAACTTTTCATCATACTGAGCCTTTTGTTGTTTTATAGTATAATCAACAACTTTTTGAACCTCTTCTTCAGATACAAATGAACCTTGAATTCTAGTTGGAGTACCCTCTCCCATTGGAAGGAATAACATATCACCTTTACCAATTAATTTTTCAGCTCCAGTCATATCAAGTATTGTTCTAGAATCTATTGATGATGATACGGTAAATGCTATACGAGATGGAATGTTTGCTTTTACAACACCCGTTATAACATCCGTTGATGGTCTTTGTGTTGCAACTATTAAATGAATACCTGCTGCACGAGCCATCTGTGTAATTCTCATTATAGAATCTTCAACTTCTTTTGCTGCAACTAACATAAGGTCAGCAAGTTCGTCTATTAAAACAACAATATAAGGTAGTTTTTTTGCGGAAGTATCGCCAGAATCTATCTTCTTTTGCATTAATTTGTTATAGCCTTCAATATTTTTAGTACCACTATCGCTTAATAAATCATAACGATGTTCCATTTCTTCTACTATCTTTTTAAGAACAATAGAAGCTTTTTTAGGATCATTTACAACTGGTGCTAATAGATGTGGTGCACCATTATACATAGAAAGTTCTACCTTTTTAGGATCAACCATAACAAGTTTTACCTCATCTGGTTTAGCACGCATTAGAATTGATGTAATAACCGAGTTAACACATACTGATTTACCTGATCCTGTTGCACCTGCAATTAAAAGGTGCGGAGTCTTATTTACTTCCATCCATCTAGGATTTCCCATAATATCTTTACCTAATACTGCAAGAAGTTTGCTATCTTCTTTTTCTTTTGGAACGGCTGCTAAAACCTCTCTTAATGATACAGGTGTAGTAACTTTATTAGGAATATCAATACCTATTGTACTTTTACCTGGTATAGGAGCTTGTATCCTTACGTCTTTTGCAGCTAGTGCTAATGCAATTTCCTTATTCAAACTTAATATTTTATTAACTTTTGTTCCTGATTTAACTTCTAGTTCATACTGAGTTACGGTAGGTCCAACATGCGCTGCAACTACTTTACCATTAATATCAAAATCAGTTAAAACTTGTTCAAGTAATTTAATGTTAGATGATATACTCTCTTCATTAGCTTTTGTATTTACTTTTTTAGGAACGTTTAAAAGAGAAATTGGTGGAAGTTTATATTCACCATTTATAACAGGTTCACTATCTTCTTCTACCTCTTCTAAATGAGTAGGATTTAAATCATTAATATTTGATATAACAACCCTTTTATCTTTAGGAGATTCCTTTTCTTCTGCTTCAACCTCATCTTCTTCTAATTCGTCATCATCAGAATCCTTCTTATTAAGCCATTTTTTAGGAACAAAGAATAAGATTATCTTTCTTAAAAGAGTTGCTGGTGAAATATTAAATATAAGCATTGCACCAAATAATATTAATACCCAACATATTATCTTTGAACCTAAAACATCAAATGCAAGAACAAATAAATATGAGAATATTGCACCAAGTATTCCTCCACCTTGAATAAAGTTAACATCATTAAACCCTGATACAATGTTTGCTAAAGTATCTTGAAATACCGCACTTCCTACGTTTGTATCATACATTATGTATTTTACGTGGGACATTGAAAGAATAGCTATTGCAAACAAATAAAATCCAATTAGTTTTTTAGTAAATAACTTAGGTTTTTCCCTAAATAATAATACGTAGCCTCCTACTAATAAAAAGTATACCAATCCCCAATTATAAAAAGCTCCAAATAAAAATATGCCAAAATTACTTACCATTCTTCCTACAAAACCTGATCTAAGTAATCCTAGTATTGTTAAAACTATATATAATATTCCAAATATTTCTACTGGAATTTTTCCTTTTTTCTTACTTGAAGATGATGTTTTTTTCTTTGCCACCTTTATCACCTCACTATTATAAATTAATTATAACACGTAAAACTAAAGATGTAAATTTAAGGTTTACATTTCCATAACAAAAAAACAACTTTAAAAGTTGCTTTCATATTGCTATTTCATTTGAAGTGATTTTTCTTCATCAAAAGATTCTAAAAAAGAAACAGTAGACTCAATCTCATTATTTAATCCTAAAATTAATTTACCATTTTCATTTCTTCTTATTATTAAAAAATCATGATTCTTATAAATATATGACATTACATCATATCGTGTTATTTCTATATCATCAAAGCCATAATCTTTTATAAATTTGTTAACGCTTTTAGTAACAGTTTCAATATCAGTTTCTTTATAATCATTAGACATAAAATAACTATCTAATAAATCATCTTTATTATACATATTACCTAAATTCCTTTCATAAACGCTTAGTAGTTAACTATTCTATCACAAACTTTTTCATTAATCAATTACTATTTCTTCCGTAATTAAATAAATATTGTATTGCTACTGCACTATACTTTCCATACGTTATGCTAGCAAAAGCTCTTATGTTTTTTTCACCCTCTATATTATATTCTTTTTTCATAACTTTCTTAACCCAGGTATCAACCGGAAACACATCGTATTTTTGATAAGCAAATAAAAGTATACAAGAAGCAACCTTAGGTCCTATTCCAATATTTTCCATTAGCTTATCTAATGCCTCTTTAGTATCCATGCTATAAAATGAGCCAAGATCAAGTTCATTATTATTTAGTTTATCTATAATATTCTTTAAGTATTTATCTCTAAAGCCTACCTTACACTCTCTTAAGTCGCTTTCTTTTACGTCTTTTAAATCCTTATACTGTGGAAAAAGATAATATTCTTTATCATTAAACATTACTTTTTTACCATATTTTAAAGCAATGTTATTAAGTGCACTTGCAATTGATGGAACACTGTTATTAGCAGATATAATATATTCCATTATGGTTTCAAAAGGATCTTGCCTTATCATCATAAGCCCCTTAGAAAAATTTATGGCATCAACTAACTTTTTATCTTGTTTAAGTAAATATTCATTTATCTTAGAATAATCATTATCTAAGTCAAAGTAATTCATCACAACATTTTTTAAATCATCTTCATTATTTGATGATACATATAAATAATTATTCTTTTCATAAACGTTTATTACCCTGTCTTTTAAAATTATATCAAAACTTCCATCTTCCATTTTAAAGAACCTAAATATCTGCCCGCAAGTTATAGTATCTTCTAGCTTAAACGGTTTTTCTATCTTTATTTTTATCATGAATATAATACTCCTTATCCATAATCATATTTGTTATTATAAGAATAATACTTCCTAGTATAGTGCTTGCTAAAACATCAGTTAAATAATGAACTCCAAAATAAATTCTGCTTATTGGAATTAAAAACATCATACAACTTAAAAATATAATAAGAGGTTTTCTTAATTTTCCATGAACATGTTTTTTAACTATTAAAAGAAGAGTTCCATATAATAAAATCGCTGATATGGTGTGTCCTGATGGATATGAAAATCCACCCTCTTTAATCCACTTCCAAGAAGGTCTTGTTCTTCTAACTATTTCTTTTATCCCTTTCATTAATAAAACACCAAGCATAGTATTAATTAAAACATATTTAAAGTCTGATAATTTCTTTGTTTTAATAAATGGTATAAGTGATATTAAAAGAACCATTATAACACCTATGCTAGAGCCTATTTCTGTTATAACGTATAAAATGCTTGTTACTGGTTTGCACTTTAGTTTTATTAATAAATTAAATGCTTCCTCATCTATTTTGCTTGTTTTTAAAGTAACAACAAGATAAGTAAGTACTAAAAACAATACCAAAAGAACTAATATCCATAAGCATTCTTTTTTATATTTTTTCAAAACCTTGCTCACCTTCCTTTTTTAATTTGTTAAGCCCAATTTTCATTTTTGTTGTAACTTTTTCTTGGACTGCAGAATTAAGATCAGAAAATACTCCTAGGTCATTTGTCCTTTGCATATCTTCCGTTCTTATTCTAACTTGTATGTTTGCGTCTTTATATCTTACGTTTGTATTTAATGACTTATAACCATTATCTTTTGGAGATGCTATATAATCAATTGTTTTTCCTCCAACAAACTTACCTATTTTATTTACAACACCAAGCGTAAGATAGCAATCAGATAAATCTTTTACCACCATCTTTATAGCAAGTAAATCATTAATGTTGTTAACATTGCCTTCTTTTAAAGCCTCTTCATACATTGCACCAATGTTTTTTATTCGTGATTTAAAATACATTCCAATTCCTATATGACTTAGTTTTTCTAAAACTTCATCACCAAATAAATTACAAGTTTCAGTATATTTTTGTTTTAATTTATTTCTTTTCTTTTCAAATTTCAAAAACTCATTTGGGTGCAAATAATAAAACGAAAGGTCTTGAAGTTCATCTTTTAATTTATAGATTCCAAGTATCTTTAAAGCAGGAACATAAAACGTGTTAGTTTCATTTGCAATTTCTATTTGCTTTTCTCTTTTCATAGAACCTAAAGTACTCATATTATGAAATCTATCTCCACCTTTAATTGCAAGCGACCTAACATCTTTAGTAATACTTCTAATAATCTTCTCATGAGTTTCATTATTAACGTCATGTCCAACTTTAGTAACACCATCTACTAAAGTTGCTATTACAGTACCAAAATCTTTTTCACATTCTTCTAAAGTATAAGGGGTATCTTCTACCGTATCATGAAGAAGTGCCGCTGCACAAGTTTCTGCATCAAGACCATATTTAACAAGAATACTAGATACTGCAATCGGATGAGTTATATAAGGCTCACCTGTTTTTCTAGGCTTACTATTTTTATGAAGATAATCTGCTTTATAAAGAGCTTTATAAAGAAGTGCAATATCATTACGATCAAACTGTTTACAATTTGGTATAAGTTTTAAATATTCGTTAAAATTAGTTACAAAATTATCTTCTATATTAGGAAAATGTTTCTTAAATTCATCCATACTATCACCTTCATACTTCTAAATAATTCGTTACATATATAATACTACAAACGTTTAAAAAAAGCACTAATTAACAGTGCTATTTTATTAATTCTTCAAATATTCTAAGGGAAAGTTTTATTGAATTGTGTTTAAGCCCCTTATCTCTTAGTTTTATAAAATCATCTTTTATTACGTTAACGTTTAATTTGTTTATCTCATCCTTATCAATTACAACAGGATCTTTTTCTTCTTCCCTATGATATTTTAAAATAAACTTTTTAGGAATTTTACCATCATTTACGATAACCGTATCAACTTTTCTTTTTCCTAAGTGATTATTTAACGCCTTAATATGATCACTTACTGTATAATCATCTGTTTCACCAGGTTGCGTAAACATATTACATACGTATAATATTTTTCCATTTGATTCGTCTATTGCGCGAACCACATCATCACTTATTAAGTTACAAATAACGCTAGTATATAAACTACCCATACTAAGAATTATCATATCTGCTTCTTTTATTTCTTTTATTACTTCAGGATTTATTTTAGGTGGAGTTTTATAATAAATATCTTTAATTCCTGATTTATATTCCGTTATATTATGCTCACCTTCTATTTTCTCACCATCATTCATAATACCCATTAGAACAACGTTATCTTCTGATAAAGGAAGAACTTTTCCCTTTAAATTAAGTACTTTAGAAAGAGACTTTATACCATCAGACATATTACCAGTAATATTACAAAGTGCCGCAAGTAAAAGATTACCTACAGCATGTCCATTTAAATCACTTGATGTATTAAATCTGTATTCTAATAAACTTTCAAATAAAGGTTCTGTATCAGATAAAGCAGATAATACCTTTCTTAAATCTCCGACTGCTGGAATGTCAAACTCTTCTCTTAACTTACCAGTTGAAGAACCATCATCACATACTGATACAACAACTGATATATCAACAGGAAATTCTTTTAATCCTCTAACTAAGGTAGAAGTTCCTGTGCCTCCGCCTAATATTACAATTTTTTTACTCATAAAAATCACCTTTCATATAAATATTATTTTCTATTTCATATCCTAAAGATGTTTCATCTCCATGACCAGGATAAAGTTTAATATTTTTATCATATTTTTTTATTAAATTAATGCTTTTTTTCATCTCTTTTATACTTCCTCCTGAAAGGTCACATCTTCCAATACTTCCTTTAAAAATAAAATCTCCAACAAACATTACGGCCTCATTCTTAAAGTAATAAGTTACAGCATCATCTTTGTGTCCAAAGGTATTTATTATTTCAAATGAAAAAGGACCTATCATTTCATTTTTACTGCTAGTATAATCTATCTTACAAACATTATATTTTTTAATGCAATCCTCTAATGCTCCTATGTGATCTTCGTGGTAGTGAGTAATTAAAATAGCAAGCACTTCTTTTTCTCCTACCAATTTTTCTATTTTATAAAAGTCATCCCCTGGATCTACTATAAGACATTTATCACCCTTTGATATAACATAACAATTTTCTTCTAAATAACCTGTCTTTACGCATCTAATTATCATGTTATATCTCCTTTATTATTGCTTCATAAAGTAAATCAACTAAGTAGTTGCTAGCTTCTAAATTATATTTATTAACAAGCCTATCAAACACGTCATCACTCATATCTAAATTAAGATATTTAAAGATAGATTCCTTTTTATTATCAAATTCTTCTAAATAATTTCTAGTATAAGAATTATCAATTATTAAAAGTGGTAAATCACCTATAAACTTCTTAAAGTTTTTCATAAGTGCCTTTGTTGTCTTAACATACTTAAAAGAATCATTATCATAATTAGTCATATTAAGTATGTCAGGAACATTTATTTTATTTTTATCTAATCTATAATCAAATCTATCTTCTAATTTTATTCCTTTTATTTTAAGTGCAGAAAGTTGTGCTACATCACCACCAGAAACCTTCGTTGGAATAATTTCTAATATTATATATCTTTCTTTATTTAAATCCATTTTATACCTTCTTTCTTACCCAAATACAATTGTATAATTAATAACTTTTTAAGTCAACTAGGATAAATATATGATTTAATTACATATTATTTAAAGAAAGGAATTTAATATGTCACTTAAAAAACTAAAAATACTAGGTGTTATAATGGCATTTTTACTTTGTTTTCCACTTCACTTTTTGTATGATAAAATACCAAGTTTTATAACAAGTATAATATCACCTGTCAATGAAAGTATTTGGGAACATATGAAAATACTTTTTGGAAGTATACTATTTTCTGGAGTTATTCAAAAAATAATAGTTAAAGTAAAACATTTAAATTATAAAAATGTCTGTATATCTAATGTTATAGCAAGTATATCTTCCATACCAATTTTCTTGATTTTTTACCTTCCGATATATAGTTTAATAGGAGAAAAACTTTTAATTACAATACTTTTAATGCTTATAACAATCATAATATCACAGCTAATAACAATTAGTATAATAAACATGAAAAAGGATTTAAAATTGGAAAACGCATCTATTTTATTTATAATAATAATTTACCTAATACTTACTTATCTTACGTATAATCCGTTAAAGTACAAACTATTTAAAGATCCCATAAATAATATTTACGGCATAAAAAAAGAGAGCTAGTGCTTAATTACTTTAAGTCACTAACTACTCTTTTTAAGAATCCATTTTTTGCTATTTTATTTTCTACTAAGTAAGAAATGCTAACTATAAGACTACCTAAAAATGCAATTAACATATCTTCCATTGTATCACGCACTCCTGTATCAAGAGAATGCTGAACGTTCATACCAAAGAATGTATCCGCTCCAAATTCTAAAAATTCCCAAATAGAAGCAATCATAAGTGTAAATGATATTATAAACAAAAAGTTAAATCCTCTATTTTTTTCTTTATATATTCCAAACCAGTTTAACACAACAAGTGCTAAAATAGATGTTAAAACGCCAGATAAAAAGTGAGCGAATAAGTCATACCACCAAACTTTGTTATATAAATTAACAACGCTTCCTATAAACTGTGCAAGTATTATAAAGATAACGTAAACTAATTCCATTGCAGAAGTTATTTTTATTTTAAATAATTTGCTAAATATTCTTGGAAGAAGTAGTACTAAAGGAATAGTTATATCTCCAAGTAATCTATCATATGAGCCTACGTTTAAATCTCTAACAAAGAAACAAGCTGCTGCAAGCGAACATAAAAATATTAATACGTTATTTAATTTTTTCATCATTTATTACCTACTCTCCTATAATCTTCCACATATTCTTCAACATAATTAGCATCTTTCTTTGTAAGTAATTGTTGAGCTTTTAAAGCAGAAAATATTCTTGATAGCATCCTTGCCTCTTCTTTCATAGATTCTAATGTTTGATTTTCTCTCGTTTCCAAACTAGCTTCTTTTAAACAAGAAAGAAGAGTTTTAGGATCTTTATTCAATGATAAATAATGAACAAAAATATTATATACTTCATCATATCTTTCGTGATATATTTTATCTTTAAAAGCTTCTTTTAATTTATTATAATTCATTATTATCACCTACTCTTTCTTAACAAAATTATATGCATCAAGACACATTTCATTAATATCTTTTTCTGCTTTCCAACCTAACTTTTCATAAGCATATGATGGATCTGCATAACAAGCATCAATATCTCCTGGACGTCTATCTTTTATTTCATATTTAACATCAACTTTATTTACATTCATAAATGTGTTTACTAATTCAAGAACACTATAACCATTACCAGTACCAAGATTATAACAATCACATCCGGTCGTTTTTAATATCTTATCTACTGCCTTAACGTGTCCTTTAGCTAAATCAACAACGTGAATATAGTCTCTAACACCAGTTCCATCTTTTGTATCATAGTCGTTACCAAATATCCCAAGGCACTTAAGTTCCCCAGTTGCGACCTTAATTATATATGGCATCAAATTGTTTGGAATACCATTTGGATTTTCACCTAAAAGACCTGACTTATGAGCTCCAATTGGATTAAAATACCTAAGTATTGCAATACTCCAACTATTATCAGCCTTATATAAGTCCTTTAATATTCTTTCTATCATAAGTTTTGTTGTTCCGTATGGATTCGTTGTACTAAGAGGAAAATCCTCTTTTATTGGAAGTGACTTAGGCTTTCCATAAACCGTTGCAGAAGATGAAAACGCAAGTTTTTTAACGTTAAATAAATCTGCAACCTCAAGTAAGCTTAACGTAGAATCCAAGTTATTACGATAATACATAAGTGGTTTTAAAACTGATTCGCCAACTGCTTTGTAACCTGCAAAATGTATTATTGCATCTATTTTGTTTTCTTTAAATATTTTTATTAAAGCTTTTTTATCACATACGTCATTTTCATAAAAAGCAACCTTTTTACCTGTTATTTTTTCAATATATGATACTACTTCTTTTTTTGAGTTTGATAAATTATCAACAATTACAACATCATATCCCGCATCAAGAAGTTCAACGCAAGTATGACTTCCTATAAATCCTGTTCCACCTGTTACTAATATTTTCATATTACAATCCTCCTATCATAGATTATAGCACATAAAAAGAATTCTATAAAGAATCCTTTATTACTTTTAATCTTGCTGTTTTATAAAGAAAGTCATCCTTAGTCATAATCATTACATAATCATCTACTAAATTACCTTTTTCATTTTTCCATGAATCTTGCTCTATCATAAATGGTTTAAATCCTAATTTTTCCATTACTCTTTTACTTCTTATGTTTCCATCAGAATATTTACATATAACGTTATCGTATCCTATGGAGAATAAAAACTCCATTACTTTTTCTAAAGCCTCTGTCATATATCCTTTATTCCAGTATGATGGATGCATATTATAGGATACAAAAACGGTTTTAGTGTCCAAATTTTCACCCTCAGTTAGTATGTTTCCAGTTGGAATATTATCAGCATATATTATCCAATCAAACATATGTCCCTTTTTTATTTTGGAATAATATTTATTTATACCACCTTTAAACCAAGCCTCTATTTTAGATAAATCTTGATTAACTAATTTACACTCACCATCTACGTTTTTTAGTTTGGAAAAATCATACTCATAAACCTTTAAAAAATCATTTATTTCACCCTTTTTTATTATCAAGCGATTAGTCTTTAATAAAACTGTTTCATAAATCATAATACCACCACCATATTTAATAATTAAGGCTACCTTGCCATGTATGGTTATTTATTATAAATGCAAAATATCGATTAATCAACAAGATTTTAATTTATTTTTAATTTTTTTCAAAGTTTATAAACTAATTTTATTTTTTGAAAAAAAACACTTGATTAAACGTGAATTTCTTGCTATTATATTAATGCAGTTCATGGCGAGATAGCTCAGCTGGCTAGAGCGTTCGGTTCATACCCGAAAGGTCGTGGGTTCGATCCCCTCTCTCGCTACCAATTGTAAATAACTAGATGACTTCCATCTAGTTTTTATTTTTTTATAAACGACCTTTCGTAAAAAAACACTTGATAGCAAAATTAGTTTATTATATGATGTTACTGTTAAAGTTAATATAAAAATGTACTATAATTTATACAGAGGTAATTATTATGACTTATAAAGATGTATTAGACAATTTATCAAAATCTAAATTCAGAAGTAGCTTTCATTTAAGAAAGTACATGATTAGTTATATAGATGAAAGAGGTTTTAAAAAGATAAAAGAACACGCATATGATTTCATAACAAAAAGGCTTGCTCCAAAGGACATACCAAACGATGGAAAACAAACTCCTATGAAAGGTCATCCTGTTTTTATTGCACAACATGCCTGTGCTTGTTGCTGCCGCAGTTGTTTAGAAAAGTGGCATAAAATTCCAAAAGACAGAGATTTAACCGAAAAAGAAATTAATTACATCGTAAACTTACTTATGCTGTGGATAAAAAAGGAATATGAACAATTATAAATTCATATTCCTTTTAATATTATCTATTTCAGTTTGCATAGCACGAACCATTTTCTCTAGCATAACAACGGTTTCATTATCGGGCGTATCGCTTGGTGAACTATTACTACTAAAACCAGAAAAAGTATCAGCGTTATTTCTACCTGTTTCAGTAGATTCTTTAGGCTCTAGACCCCTCTCTTGCATTACCGCTCTATAAAAAGCGTTGGTAGATAAAACTTGTGCAACAAGCATAAGCCAGTTACCAACAGCATTTTGTTCATTTGCAGTCATATCATCGATTAATATGTAACCAACTACTACCGCACTTAAAGAAAATAATTTAGGAGGAACATTTGGTAACAAAATAAAATCCCTCCTCGTTATTTAATTATATTCAAAAACATCATAATTAATTAAATGCAAGTTCAACATCTAAATTCTCATCTTTAAATGCTATATATAAGAATATTATGCCACTTATCAAGACAAGAAAAGAACCTAAAAACGATAAATAAGTTAAATCTTTCTTACTTTTAGAATCACTTTGCTTTAGCTTTAAAATATCATCATATGAACTTTTTGTTAAATAAAAATACACCACTAATAAAATAGTAAAAATAAGAACCATTAAACGTTGATATTTTTCCTTACTTTTTAAATCTCCAGTTATAAAATATTTTCTTTCTACATTGTTAGAATACCAACTAATTATTATGATTCCTATATATAAAAGCCATACATAATCTTCAGTTTTAAGTTCATCTAATTTTTCTTTTAACTCATTACCATTCATACTTAATTATATGATAATTATTTAAATATACTATATAATTTAGCTAAAAATGCCTCTTGTTTAGGCGCTCTATAAACACTTTTAGGATGTTTATCTTCTATAGCTCTAACAATTTGAACGACAATAGAATCTAAGCTTTTTTTCTCGGCCATTTTAAATGCAAAATTCTCTATCTTTTTTAGTTTTTCTTTTACATCCTTAAAATACTTACCATCATCATATTTATTATTTAAATAAACCTGGTTAAATCCAGTATGATAAAGTCCTGGTTCTATTAATATTACCTTAACGTTAGATTTTATAAAAGAAAGTTCTTTTTGAAGGGACTTAGTAATGGACGTTATACTTGCCTTTGTTGCAGAATAAACACCTGAAAAAGGTATTGGAAACATGCTTGCAAGTGAAGACATAACAATTATTCTTCCCTTATTTTTTTCTATCATATTTCTTAATATGATCTGCAAAAGTCTAAATGACGAAAAAACGTTAACTTCAAAATTTTCTCTAACCTCATCCATATCAGCTTCAATAATACTTCCTCCAAGTGCTACTGCTGCATTATTAAATAAACAATCTATGTCCAAATCTAAGACTCTTAATCTGTCTTTTTCTGATGTTATATCAAGCTTTAAAACAGTTATGTTCTTTTGTTTTCCTATTTTTTCCTTTACTTTTTTAAGCTGTTTATTAGTATGACAAGTAAGATAAACTTTGTGTCCTTTTTCTGCTAATGTTAATGCAGTTAAATATCCTATGCCACCTTTAGCGCCCGTTATTAATATTTTCATAAAAAAATCACCATTAATATGGTGACCATTTTAATTATTTTTATTCAAAAGTAATGCTTCATATTTATCTAATAATTCATAAATGTTAGTACAACTCATAAAGCATATTGCAGCGTTTTTATGTTTTAATAATTTATCTACTGTATCAAGTGATATTTTTTCTGCGTTAGGAACATTCTTAATTATTTCATCACTTGAAACTCCAGGATAATCTTCCTTTCTTTCTCTATCACAGTGTATGTCCATAACGTATGCTTTATCAGCGGTTTTAAGAGCACTTATAAAATCACTCATTAAAGCTTTAGTTCTAGAATATGTATTAGGTAAAAATACTGCTACTATTTCCTTATTTGGATACTTTTGTCTAGCTGACTCTATTGTAACTCTAATTTCTGTTGGATGGTGAGCATAATCATCAATTGTAACTACACTTCCAAACTTTTTTT
Source organism: uncultured Mycoplasmatota bacterium (assembly GCA_900547225.1). GTDB lineage: Bacteria > Bacillota_I > Bacilli_A > RF39 > UBA660 > Aphodocola. Next base: position 133,797 of record URFW01000001.1, on the reverse strand, counting down.
CTTTAAACCTTCTTTTTGCATTCTTAAAAGTATGAAGTAAAGAATGAATCTTTTCAGTATCTACTCCTTCCATATTACAAACAGTAATGCACGCTAATGCATTTAATATCATATGGTTACCAAATAGTGGAATATCAAAGTGTCCGTATAATTCTCCTTTTATATAAACATCAAATTTACTTCCGTTTTCATCTAAAGTAACGTTTTTACATACAACGTCGTTGCAATCATCAAAGCCATAGTAAGTAACATTATTTTTTAAATTCATTTTTCTTACGTTTTTATCATCACCACACGCTATTACGTAATGCGCTTTATTAGCAAATTCTTCAAATGTTTTTATAATTTCATCTATATCTTTATAACATTCCGTATGCTCAAGTTCTATGTTTGTTACAATGGCATAATATGGATGATATGCTAAAAAGTGTCTGTTAAATTCACAAGATTCAAGGGTAAATAACTCATTTTTTCTATCAGCAAAGCCTGATCCGTCACCAATAAAATAATTACATCCCTTAGTTTCTCCTAAAACATGTGAAATCATGGTTGATGTTGTTGTTTTACCGTGAGTTCCAGAAACACCAATAGTCTTAAATTCACTACTTAATTTACCTAATAATTCGTTATATGCAATTATTTTTAAACCTAAACTTTTAACTCTTTTTATTTCTGGATGATCTATGCTAAAAGCCTTAGAATAAGTTACTATCGTATCTTTTGGAATATCATGCGTACTATCATAATATATCTTAATACCACGTTTATCTAAACCTTCTTGCGTAAATTTATGTTCTTTATAATCATCATAACCTGATACTTCATGTCCTAAATCAAAAAGTATTTCTGCAAGAGTTGCCATACCAGATCCTTTAATACCTATGCAATAATATTTCATATTAATTCACCTCTTTATTAATTATATCATTATTTTTTAAAAACTTTATAGAAAAATGATAATAAATATGATATAATTCTATTGTTGATGCCGGTATGGCGGAATTGGTAGACGCGCTAGACTCAAAATCTAGTGGTAGTAATACCATGTCGGTTCAAGCCCGACTACCGGTACCATTTAAAAATAAACAAGCCATTACTTAAAATGGTTTGTTTTTTATTGAAAATACTAAATATGTGATAAAATACTTGTAGAGGACTATTATGAAATATAAAAGTATTGAAGAATTTAAACAACACCTGCTTGAAGTTTATACAAAAAGAAAACAAATGTACATGGATTTAGGTATGGAAGAGAAAGCAGACATGTGCGATAAAATGATTGAACTAGCAAAAAAGCATAATTCTAAAAACTCAGATTCTAAAGACAAATTACAAAAAAGGAAAGAATATGAAGCAATTGCAGCACAATTGCAACAACTAAAAGAAAAAAAGGAATTAGAAGAAAAAAGACGAAAAGAAGAAAAAGAAAATCAAGAAAAAATTAAACGTGAAAGAATTGTTGAACTTTCTAAAAAAGGTGTTGGATATATAACAGAAGAGGAAGCAAGACTAATTGGTAAAGAAAAAGAATGGAATGATCTCATAGATTCAATAATAGATAACTTCCCGTATTGCTATATACCAGCTAAAGATGATTACGAATTTCAAAAAAATCCAATTACACCATTTGCTTTGTTTAATTTTATGAAAAAATTTAACGGAAGAAAAAAATAATTCATTTGCGAATTATTTTTTTATTACCATTATTTTTCTTTATATTTAGATATAAATAAATCTTTTTCCTCTTCTGATATTTCTTCATTCATATTAATCTCAGGCAGTTCATCTTTTGACGATAAATTAAAGTAATCCAAAAACTTATTAGTTGTTTTATAAAGCATGGGTTTTCCTGGTAGATCACTTTTACCCGCTATATCTATTAGTCCCTTAAACAGTAATTTACGAACCATATCTCTTGAAGATACACCTCTTACCTCATCTATTTGACCAACTGTTATAGGTTCATTATATGCAATTATTGCAAGGGTTTCTAATGCTGATTGAGAAAGACTTCCACTTACGGTTTTATCAACCAGTAATTCATAGTATTTTTTATGCTCTTCCTTAGTCGTTAACTTATATTTGTTACCTAAATAAACTAGTTTTAATCCCCTGTTTTCAAACTCAAGAGATTTTTTATATTGCTCTAATAATTTTAAGGCTTCATCTTTTGATGCCTCAAGTAACTTTTCTATCATCTCTAAAGAAAGCCCATCTTCACCAGTTACAAAAAGTAATCCCTCAAGTACTCCCATTTTCATTTTACTCACCTTCTTTTAAAGAAATAACTATATTTTTAAAGTTACCATCCTGAGTTAATAATATTTCATCTTTTTTTACCATTTCTAGAACCGATAAAAAGCTTATTATTACCTCTTCTTTAGTTGATACTTCAAAAATTTCTTCAAAATTAATTCTTTTTTTATTTCTTAATATATTCTTTATTTTATTAACTTTATCAGCTACTGATAGTTCTTTTTTTGTTATTTTAGTTGCAATTGGCCTATCAAGTTCTTTTCTTTTTAAAAGATTGTTAAAAGCATCTATTAGGTCGGCAACTCCAAGCTCTTCAATACTTTCCTCTTCTTTTGCATAACGATTTAAATTATCAGGTTCCCGAGTAAATATCATTTTTCTAGTTAGCTCCAAATCTTTAAATTCACTAGTTACCTCCTTATATCTTTTATAAGCAAGTAGTCTTTCAATTAATAATTCTCTAGGATCTTCCTCATAATCATCATCTTCTTTTTCTCTCTTTTTAGGAAGAAGCATTTTTGATTTCATCTCTATAAGTTCAGATGCCATAACTAAATATTCACTGGCAATTTCTAAATTAAGTTCTTTCATATGCTTTATATAATCTAGATATTGTTTTGTTATATCTTCTATTTTTATATCATAAATATCAATATCTTGTTCTTTAATTAGGTGTAATAAAAGATCTAATGGGCCATCAAAATTATCTATTGTTACTATGTATTTATCACTCAAATTCATTATAATCACCTAATTTCCTTAATAATTATAACATATTTAGACATAATTTAAAATACGTGTTATAATTTATCCTGGTGATTTGTTATGAAAAAATTTACAATGAAAGATGAATCTTTTGTTTGTGAAAATTGTGGTAAGATGGTAGAAAAATTAAATTATACTGCAAGAGACCACTGCCCATATTGTTTATATTCTAAACACGTAGATATAAATCCTGGTGATAGACTAAATGATTGTTTGGGAATGTTAAAGCCAGTAGATATTGAAAAATTTAAAAATACATATAAGATAATTTATAAATGTGAAAAATGTGGAAAACCACATAAAAATGTTATGGCAAATGACGACGATATGAATATAATCATAGAAATATCAAAAAAAAATCAGCTATTTTAATATAGCTGGTTTTTCTGTTGGTAAAAAACTTACACTTGCTGTAAATGAATCACCATTATCATGATAATTTTCTACAATTTTTACATCATAATTTTTACTGTTTCTAACTTCTTGTTCAACAATATATAACTTAGATAATAAATCTATGTCTGAAACTTTGCCTTGTGCTGCTGCAACAAATAATCTTTTATCTTTTAATGCTCTTTCAAGACTAACACTAAAATTATCTGAGTTTATGTCGAATAAAAATCCATTTGTGCTATTATTCATAACCATCACCCTTTCATGTTTATTTACTGCGATTGTTCGCTTAAATTTACGCGAGTGATATTAATAATAGCACTTTCATTTAATTTTGTCAAATTAGTCATCCGAATTATTCAATTTTTTTGTATCTACGTTATTAATGGCATCAAATCTTTTTGAGATTTTATCCGTTGTTATATGAATATCATTAGCATCTCTACTTACCGCATCAATGCTTCTTGATAATTTATCCCATCTTTCTTTATATCTTTTAAAATCAACAGAAAGTTTATTTAATTCTTCGTGTATGACACTCGTGTATTTATCTTTTTCTATGTTTTTAATAACAAGTTCAATAGTTGTTAGAGTAGACATTAAAGTAGTTGGTGATGCAAGCCATACTCTTTTTTTATAAGCATATTCTATTATGTCCGGATGATATGCATTAAGTTCCGCAAATATAGCCTCAGCTGGTAAAAACATTATTGCTTGATTGCTTGTTACACCTTTAATTATGTATTTGCTAGCAATTGCATCAATGTGCTTTTTGACATCTGATTTAAAGTTTTTCTCAGCATTTTGCCTTTCTACTATCCCTGCCTTTTTATCTATCATTAATCTATAGTTATCAAGTGGAAATTTAGAATCAATTGCAACCATACCAAGTGGTTCTGGTGCAAATAAAACACAATCTGCTATCACACCTGTTTCAAAAGTATATTGAAGTTTGTATATTTTATCATTGTTTTCACCAAATACGCTTACCAAAATATGCTTTAAATTAACCTCACCAAAAATACCTCTGGTTTTCTTATCAGTTAAAATAGATTGCAAAGATAAGATATCAGTTGATAAGCTATCAATTTTCTTTTGGGCTTCATCTATTTTTGATAATCTTTCTAAGACGGATGTAAATGTTTTATTAGTTTTTTCAAAATTAACATCTAATCTTTCATTAACATGATCATTTATCATATTAAGCTTATGCTCTATTCTATCATTAAGTTTTTCAAAATCATTATTTAAATTAGTACTAACACCAGATTTAAATTCTCCTAATTCTTTAATAACATTAGTTTCTAGTTTACCTAAACGCTCAGTAATGTTACCTTCATTAATATTTTTAGATATTGAAAATATAACTAATATAATGATCAGTATAAGTAGTCCTATTATTAAATATTCCATATGTTTTTACCTCCTTATTCTATATACAAGTATATCACAAATTTAAAATGAAATGGTATGATTTATACTAATTCGTATTCTCTTTTATAAATATTTTCTTTAGTTACGTATTTAAATCACTTCTATTTTTTGAATAATCTTTTACTTTTTTATATACTTCATTATTTATTAACTCGTTTTTTATTTTCTTATAATAATTCATAACATAGTACTTTCTTTTGCTTAGCCTTCTATTATATGAATTATTTTTAAAAAAACTGTCATATTTTGCAATAAAAAAAGAAACCTTAAAGTTTCTTTAAATCATCAATTCCCCCTGCTACGCTATAACAATTATATCCAAGAGCATTAAGTAGCCTGCTACAAGATAAACTTACCGTTCCTTTATTACAAACTATGTAATATGTATTATTTTTATCTAAATAATATTCTGGATTTTTAAGTAAATTCATTCTTGTAATATTTCTTCCTCCAATATTAAATTCATTAAATTCTGTGCTTGTTCTTATATCTATTATATTGTTTTTATTTTCTATTTCACTAATTTTAATTTGCATAACATCACCATTATAATATATGAATAAAAGCACAACATTAGTGTGCTTTTACTCAAAGAATTCATCAAAGAAATCATCATCATCTTTAGATGTATCTTTCTTCTTCATAATTTTATCTATTTCTTCAGTATTTCTATAAACATTAGCTTCACCATTTTTATCATCAGCTTGCTTGTTTATGGGCTCTTCAGCCTTAATTTCTGATTTATCATCCTTCAAGATATTTTCATCTTTGATAGCATCGTTTTTATCAATAGGTTCATCAAAAGATAAATCTTCAATCATATCATCAAACATATCATGTTTTGCTTCACTATTTGTATTTCCAAAGTTTGATATATCCTTGCTACCAAATGAAGGAAATTCAAGTTTACCATTATCCACAGTATAATTATTTAAACTTGTTTTATCATTACTGTCTTTAGCAACATCAGTTTTTTCTTCAACCATCTTTTGTTCTGATGCTTTAAGTTCGTTATCCTCAGCTTCCTTTTCTCTTTTTTCTTCTTCCTCTAACTCTGCTATTCTAGCATCAATCTTTTTCATCATAGCATCTATGTCTAAATTATCATTACCATTGTTAGAGGATTCAAGTGGATTAGATGGTATGCTATTACTAGTAGCACCAAAAGCTGATAAAGGATTTGGATTTGTTTGAGCACCAAATGGAGACGGTCCAAACGGATTTGCATTTCCTCCAAACGGATTAGGTGTCATACTCACGCCAAACGGATTTGCTTCCCCACCACCATATAGTTCATTTCTCTTTTCTTCTTTTTTCTTTTCAACAAATTCTCTTATATCAAATAATTTTATTTTTCTTTGTTCATGAGAAGTTACCTTAGCAGGTGGAACTTCAGCGTTATTTTTACCATATCCAAAATCAGTATTCCAAAATGGTAAGAACTTTGTTCTAAGTGGTGGAAGACGATGTTTTAAAATCAATACTTCATTTTCTTTAAATCTTTGGAGTTCAGTAACAGTAATAAGAGGTCTTGTTTCCTCTTTTTTATCCTTACCTACTTTTACTATTTTATCACCACATAGTTTACTTATTTCCTCTAACGCTGATAATTCACCGGTTAACAAGTATAAAATGTTACCACAGTTACCACGAATTGTTTCAGCATCTTCATTACCATAAACTTGTTTTAACTGTGCAAAGTTTTGGATGATCATTGTCATTCTTATTTGTCTTGAACGAGCTGCCGTAATCATCGTTGTAATATCTTTAAACTTAGGCATATTAGCAAACTCATCAAGTAAGAAATTTGTTCTAACAGGAAGCTTACCACCATGTCTTTGCGCAACTGCAATTAATGATTCATAACATTGTTTTACAAAGATTGTTGCAAGTGCATGATACGTTGTTTTTTCATCCTGTATAATCATAAATACAGCTGTTTTTCTCTCTCCTATCGTTTCCATATCAAAGTCACTACGTGATAACATTTCTGCTAAATTTTGAGTAACTGCAAACACTTTAATTTTTTGCTTTAATACCGAAAGTACTGAATTTTTAGTATCTTGTGGTGCATTTACCGTTCCTAATGCGTTAATTGCAGCAGGACTTGCTGGATCTTTAAATTTAAAATATTCCTTAATGTAAGTTGATGCTCCCCTTTTTTCCTCACCAACCGTTATCATTAAGTTTACCGTTGAAATACTTATTTCATCTTCTGGTGCATCTTCAAACATTCCAAGAGATAAACCAGTTAAATAATCAGCTGCTGAATTAGTCCAGAAAGGATCATCAGCCTTCTCATCAGTTGCTATGTTAATAGCCATATCGTTTAAAAGCTCATTTGCTTTATCTTGATTACCTTCCTTATAGTACTTATATGGTAATGTGTAAGGATTCCAACAACTACCATTTTGGGGATCACGAAAGTTAACTACTATAACATCATACCCTAAATCCTTTAACATTTCACCATTTTTTTCATATATTTCACCCTTAGGGTCGGTAATAACCATTGACTCACCTTTTTTAGATAAAATATTAACTAAAGGATTAATTACCATCTGAGTTTTACCTGAACCTGTTGCACCAATAACAAGTGAGTGTGCTTCTCCGTTATCTACGTATACTAAATTTTTCTTTTTATCATAAACAAGTGGAAAACCAGCTACCGTGCTTTCCTTTGCAGTAAGTTCAACAGGTTCTACATCTTTTGAGTTTTTATATTCATCTTCCTTAGCAAATCTACCAAAACCATCTTCTTTTTTACCTTGTACTATACCAAAACCTTTTTCAGTAGTAAAAAATTTGCTTGATACACTTGCTGTTAAAAGAACAACTGCAAGTATCCAAAAAAGAATAGTATAACCTAAATATGGTGGAAAAAATGCTGGTATAAAATTAAAAGTCCACCCCAATGTTTCAGTTGTCGTGCTAGTTCCAGCATCAGTTACATGGTATAAGTTTCTAACACATAAAGCAACAATCACTAACAATAATAAACAAGCCCATGCATAAGCCACAAAATCTTTATGTTCTGCTCTAAATTTTAGCTTCATACTAAAGCCTCCCCTTAAAACGATATAAATCATTCATATAAAAATATTATACCAAATATTTAATGTATTTGGTATAATATTTTATTCATAATCAAAATTATTTTTTTTATATTTTTTGTAAAATGCAAATATCACACATGAAATTAACAAAATAACACCAACTATAATTCCAATATTAATAATTTTAGATCTATTTTTTTTGATTTCTTGGTTTTTAATATAATTTTTTTTACTTTCTTCCAAAGCACTCTTGCTTATTTTTAAGTAAAAGTTTTTATCTTTAGTGTTTTCATCATATTTCCATATGTAAGTATTGCCATCCACTTCATCTGCATTTTGTTCTGTTGCAGATACTGGAAGTTTTATATATAGTGTTCTAACATCAGGCATCTCTTTGTAATCATCAAATTCATTTTGAACAACAGCTCCTTCGTTGTATAATTCATAATATATGTCATTTTCACTACATTTAATGGTTTTATACAAATATTGGCTAAATATAGTTTTATTTGCATAGTCACAGATGTTATCATATTTTTTTTCTATTTTTATACCGCTAATGTTTTTTCCGCTGTATTTATTAAATGAATATTTACTTACTTTTAATGCTGTTAAATATTTTTTTAAATATAAATCAAGTGAATCATTAACATCATAATTCCCATATAGAATTCTATTATTTTCTTCATTAATTTCAATATTTTCAATAACAGTTCCATCATCTTTTACAATTACATTTGATTTGCCTGTACAACCAGTAACTAAAAACAAAATCATAATAATTAAAATAACTTCTAATTTTTTTTTCATAATTTTCCTCCAGTATTATTTAACATAATCACATGGTGATTTATTCTTGTTATTAACTATAACCTCAATATGTAAATGTGGTCCTGTTGAATTACCAGTATCTCCTGATTTTCCTATTACCTGACCGCTTGAAACTTTATCTCCAACTTTTACTAGCCTTTTACTAAGATGAGCATATTTTGTTATTATTCCATTACTATGTTTGATTTCTATATATCTTCCATAACTATAATATCCACCATTACAATTTCGGCCGTTAGAACAATCTCCACTAGTTATATCCTTAGACGTTATTACTGTGCCTCCATCCATGGCTTTAACGTCTGTTCCAACTGTAACAGTTATGTCAGTTCCTCCATGATATTTACCTTTTTTATAATTAGGATAATCATCACATACCGGCTTTTTTCCTTCAATAGGCGATTGCAATTTACCTGTCGACGTACCTTTAGAATCAGAATTTTTTGTTTCTGTTGCATCTATGTCATTTAAAATTTTAAGACGATAATAAACTTTGAAATCAGGATATGGGCCTTTTTTTACTCCACTTGGATTTAATTCAACCCATTCATCATTCCCAATATATATTCCAACATGTTGCCCAGTTCCAGAAGAATCATTATTTAAAAATCCTAAATCTCCAGGTTGTAGTTCATCATGAGTTATTTCAGTTGATAAGCTCTTTAGGGTATCCGTATTTCCATTTCCTAAATTATTGTCCAACACATTCCAATAAACAAAGTCAACAAACCCACTGCAATCTAATCCATATTTATTTCTCCCTTTATGATCCACACTTCCTTTTGTATTTTCATTAAAATGATTTTCATTAAATTCTTTAGAAATTGCATGACCAAGGGCTCCATATCCATCTGACTGACCTTCATAAAAATAATATGGAATTTTTCCAACCATACTTATAGCAAAATCTACAATTTGTTGTCTTGTAGCTCCAGTTTCTTTTGTTGAACAGAACTTACTACCAGTAGATACTGCATAAGTACCACCTGTGCCCACATTATATACCTCATATAATTTATTATCAAAACCACCGTTGTTGGAATTAAATAATACGTTCATATAATCTTTTTCTCTCTTTGATGCATTAGCAACTACTTCTTGTGATACGCACTTACCTCTGATACAGGAACTATTATAAGTTTCATACTGATTACCCGAAAAGTTGCCATCACTATTCACAACGTACACATCCGATATATCATTCCACCATTTTTCTAAATTTGCCAAATCAGAACTATTAAGTGCTGGTTTAGGGTCTCCACTTCCTCTGTTTACAGTTCTTGTTGACCAAGAATATTTTCCACTTTTACATCCCTCATAAACGTCACAAAAATCTTGATCTCCAACATTTCCACGCATTTCGATTATAGTCCTGTTATTTGAAGAATCAAATTCAGGTTTCGGATAATTTTGACCCATACTTTTGTATCTGCCAAGTGTATAACTTTTTGCGGTAACCATAATTGTTTTGGCATTAGTTTCATTTTTTAATTTATCACCACCAACCTCAGCATATGCAACCCCCATTACATATCTGGCAAAAGATAATGGTTCAACATCTGTTCCGTATAAAATTGGCGATTTAAAATGATCTGAAGAAATCCAATTTCCTTTTCCATCATCACGATAGTCTCTTAACCTTATGTATATATCCCCCTTTATTTCAGAATTAATATTTCCGGACGAATTTAAAGCTGTCAATGATGAATTACTAGTAGTACAATTATCTCCAATATATACTGAAAACTGACCAGCATTATTTGATATATCCGTTATAATAGCATCCTTTAATTTTTCTTCATCTTTAGACTCTAAAAATAGTGATTTATAACCAGCATCACTTTTAAAGTAATCATTTTTTAAGTAATCATAAAATTCTTTTTGTGTTTCTAGCGAATAATCTCCTTCTTCTGCAGAAGCATTCAATTTTCCTAATAATTTTTTAAATCTCGACTTATACTTTCCTTTTCTAAATAGTTTTAAATATGGATCATCTTCATCCTCAACGAAGCTTGTTACAACATCCTCATCGTCATCATCATCGTCATTTCGGAGCCATCCAACTATTTTATTTTTGATATACTCTTTTGCATATTCTTTTACTATTCTTTTAATTCCAGCATCACCCAGAAGTTCGCGGCACATATCATCACAGCCAAAACTTTCTAATATTTCTATTTTCTTTTCATCTATCCATTCCTGAAATTTACTTTTTTCTTCTTCAGATAATTCAATTTCTTTTGTTATATACGGATCAATTGTTCCATCTTGTAATGACTCATAATACGGATATGCCACTGCAAACATTGCAAGTTCAGCATTAGTAGGATTATTTGCCTCAGTTATTTTCTTATTCAAATCCTCTAACGTTTTTTTATCTTTTTCCGAAAAATTATTCTCAATTTTATAATCACTACCTCTACCCGGAGTTATGGTTCCGGCAAAAGCTGGAACTATAAAGATAATTAAAAATACAATAATAAATATGATTAAAAATAAAATAAGTGCAATTATGGGGTGAGTTATAACAAATGAAATAATTTTTTTTAGGATACTAGCAATTTTTTTGCCAGCTGCTTTTAAACTTTTTCCAGCATCATTCTTTGATGCTTTTTTAGGAACGCTATTTCTTTTTCTCTTTAATACTCTAAATCCTTTGTTATGATTTGGATTATGATTTTTACTATTATCTAAGTTATTTCTAGGCTTTTTTCTACCACTTTTATTTTTTCTATCAACTTTTTCATTTTTTTGATTCCTATTTTTTTTATTAGCATTGTTATTATTTTTTCTACTATCAGATTGATTATTTTTGTAATTACTATTGTTTGTATTAGAAGTATTAGCAGGATTGTTATTTGTATTATTACTTGTATTAGAATTATTATTTGTATTCGGATTATTATCTGTATTGGTATTAGAATTATTATTCGTGTTTTTTTGTGGCTCTTCTATTCGCTCATTTCTATCTTCTTCTTTAGAATTATTAACTTGGTCTGATTGATTTTGATCATTATCGTCTTTTTTCGAATTGTCATCTTGTGTAACATTATTAGTATCATTCAAAGAATCATCATTAGAAACATTTTTATACTGGTCCTGATCATCTTCACGTAAATCATCAGATTCCGCTTGGTTTGTATCACCATTCATATCATCAGGTTGTTGGTTTTCCATATGTTCTTTGTCAGATAATGATTTTTCTTCCTTATTACTTGAAGGCACCGATTTATTATTATTTCCAACATCATTATTCTCTGGAAAATCTAACGTTTCCACATCCGAATCATTATTATCATCCACTATTTTAAGATCATCAAATATCAATTCATCTATTTTTGCTTCTATATTATCTGATGATACGGTATTCGAAACATTATTGTTCATTTTCTTACTATCATTTTGAAAACTCTTATTATTCATTAAAACCACCACCATATCTTATGGTTAATATTATAACATACAAATTTATTAAAAAAAAGACACTTTAAGGTTATATATTAAACACTTATCCAAATAAAAAGTAGAACACGTTTACTTTGTGTCTACTTATAAATTTATGTGTTTATTTAATAGAGTATATCTTATAACCCACCACCAGAGCCAAATGAATCTAATTCAGCTTCAGTAACTTCTATATTAATTTGCATTCTTCTATTTCCACATACAAATAGGGCCTCACCTTGATTATACTTCTTGATACCTTCCTTTTCTTGATCATTTAAATCTATTAATTTAGAAAGATCTTCAACACCCTGTTTCTTTAAATTCATAACCAAATAGTATGAAGCATTATCAAAAATAGCCTTACCTTGCGTTATAACCTCAGGAGCGGAAAAATCCGATGGTTGCTGAGTTGCAAGCAAAGTACCACTATTATATTTTCTTGCTCGTCTTTGAATTTGAGCTAAAAAATCAGCGCCTAAAGTATTATTGCCAGATAAAAGAATATGAGCCTCATCAGCATATAATACAGTATTTATACTTCTATCCAAACAATGACTCCAAGCATATTTTAATATATTAAAAAATAATGCATTTCTTATATTTTCATCTGCGTTCATTAAATCTCTTATATTAAATACTATAAAATTACTATTAGGATGTATTGTGGTATGACCATCAAAATAATACTGTAACTCTTTAACAATAGGTCTAATTTTCAATTCCAAGCGTTCCATTATATCTCTTTCATGAGTTACCTGATCACCATAAGCTTCTAATCTTCTTTTTATTGTTTCATATAAATCAGAAAAAGTTGGATATTGTTCAGATTTTAATGCAGAAAAATTGGTTTCATAAGAGATACCAAATCGTTGATAAGTAAGTTGAGTCATCTCGCTAAACATAGTAAGAACATCCTCTGTTATACTAGGATCATAATACTTCATAAAAGCCTTTAAAAACTGTAAAGTTTTAGTAAGAACCGTGTATCCTAAGCCATCTTTTATTTCTTCATCATCGGCTTCAATAATTACTTCCATTGGATTTATCATTCCAAATCTTCCGCCTTTTCCTAAATCCAAAAAGTCTCCACCCATCATTTTAGCCATGTCTTCCAATTCACCTTCTGGATCAATTGCAACTAATTTGTAATTATTTCTAATATATGTCCTAATCAATAATTTAGCAGCTGTTGATTTACCACTACCAGTTGTACCCAAAATAACTAAATTGGCATTTGTTCTATTAAATTCTTTTCTTATTTGATAATAAAATTGATTAAATAATACAACACCGCCAGAAAAATCTGTTCCCATCAAACATGAGGCACCAGGATCCTTTAAAGTATCAAAAATAAATGGATACATAGCCGCTATAGTAGGTGATGTTATTGGAGTACCTATTTGATCTTCTATATCTTGTTTTGGAAATATTGGAATAATGGATTTTAAAACCTTTTTTTGCTCAAATCTCAAAGGAATAGCTCTCATTTCCATGGCATTAAGATAATTTTTTGCCTGAATTTTTTTCTTTTCCAATTCTTCCCTTGAATCTGCACTCATAAAGAAATGCATTTGAAAATCAAATATTTTTGATTGATTTGTAACAATCATCTGTATAAAGTCGTTTAATGAATCATAATCTTGTCTTAATTGTTCCTGATTTGTTTTATCATTTTCTCTCTCATATTGTGATTTTAGCTCAGCGAGCTGCTTATTAAGCATTTTTGACATAACTGAAAATGGTAACGGTATGTGCTTAATAACTATTTTGGCTCCTATCAAATCAGATAAATTAGATAAAAAGCCTGATGAAATCCATTTTGGATAGGATACTACTGTTAAAATAGTACACCATTTATCACCCACTACAAATTCTGCTGGTTTAAATTCTAAAGCCTTTGGAGCTAATTCTTTTTTTATACTTATGTTTGCCATTAACTCATCACCGTCCCAAAACTAATTTTTTGACCATCATTAAAGAAACTATCTATTATTGATCTTAAATCATCATTATTAGCCTGACTTGAGGACAATCCAGCATTGGCTAATCCATTTATCATCATTCTTATTCTCTTCTGAATTAAATCTATATTCTTTTCCTTAAATAGGAAATAAAATTCATAATCTGTAACAGTATCACTAAAATCGCTAGCTTTACTTAAATCTTGATTTATTAATTTTCTAATAACAGGACTTTGAGCCTGATTATAAGCTACTTGTAATTGTGCAATGTACGAAGCAATATCAACAGGTCTATCTGTTATAATAAGCCAAAATTCAAAATCAAGAGTATTATAAAAATCCTTTAATCCATCAATTATGGAAAATTCTTCATTTTCCTCCAAAATAAATATATTTCTAGGAGACACCTTTACTCCAGCTATTTTTTCACCATTATCAAGTTCTATCATATTATTTGCGATAGATCTAATTGGCATAAAAGTTTCCGTTGTATCGTTACTGACCCTTGAACTCATCTTTAGCACACCATCCTTTCCATCTGAAATGTTGTCTTTCAACAAATAAAAATACATAAATATTTTTTATTATACACATAACATTTTGATAATTTGGAATAGGGAGCACTAGAAATGTAGTAATCATAACTGGTGCTAATGTAATTATTGCAGATAGCAAGCTTGACGGTTCCAGTGCTAAAAACAAAATTATAGTGATTATTATTCCACCTATTTCTATTCCTAAATCAATTGGTCTAAATACATTAAATATTAATTGTGCTCTTTTTGAATTAGCTGCAATTAAATATTGAGGTGCACTATTTCCATTATTATCCATAAATATCTCCCCTTTCTTTATTCACTCTTTCCTCCATCTTTTGCCTTAGCATCCTCAAGTGCGGCTTCTTTAAATTTACTTGCCTTTCCAGTGTTAATACTAACACATTGATCAATAGTACCATTCATTACAATTGGATTTCCGGCACCATCTTTCTTTAACGTTGCGGTTGTATAATCGATTACATATCTAGAAGATTCAACAGGAGCTATTATTTGTTCTAAACGTTGTTGTGCTTGTGTTATACTTCTTACACTTTGGGATGAAACGGTTATATTCTGATTATTTTGTAACAATAATTTCTTTTCTGGATCATCATCAGGTAAATTATTAATATAATTAGAAAATTCACTTGCTGAATAGTTTTGATTACCATAATTTATATTTCCATCGTTATCATATGATAAACTTAGTAATTTTTGAATTTTACTTAAATCGGACGCTCTTTGAGTATTTCCTGAATTCGTTAAATCTGCTATTTTATCGCCTATATTATCTATAGAAACACCATCTAATTTAACGGAGCTGCCATCAAATGAAAAACCAGAAAAAGCATTTCCTATTCCAATCTTAAGAGCATTGGATATAGCTGATTGTGCGTTGGAGAATAATTGTTGACTATCTTTTATATCAGCGTTTTTAGATGAATATTCCGTTGATAAATTAGATTCTAACTTTTTACTATGATCCACAATTGATGCCATTCCATATGTAGTTGTTTCGGAATCAAAGAAACCTCTACACGCTTTTAAATCTGCGTCTGAAAGAGCATGGAATGATTCATTGGCATCATAAAAGCCAGTTGGATGACCATTATTTATTACGATAGCGTTTGGTTTTACTCCATATTTATCTTCTATACCAATCATTTGAATTTGATCTTCTAATGTTCCTGCTATAGCTCCACCTCTTCCAGTAACAGCTTCTTGAAACTTCGTATATTTATTGATTGGATTACTAGGTACTCTACCATTAACATATGATCTTGCTGTTTCTTGAGCTGCAGCGACATCATCGGCCCTGTTTAACTGTTCAAGTTTGGTTCCATAAGCCAAACTGTCAAGAGTATTTTGAGCTCCAGCAAATCTTCCTTTGATTTTTTCTCCTAGCGTCTCACCTGGAACACCTTTTTCCAAACGATATTTATTTGCATTTTGATTACCTGCTTTAATAACTCCGCCAATTCCTTTTGCATTTGCACCATCCTTAAACGCTCCTTTTGCATTTAAAGCAACTCCAGTTGCATACAAGCGTCCTGCTACATTGCGAGCTTTCTCTTTAGCAGCATCCATTCGTGCCCATCTGTTAGCTTTTCTACGTGCAGCTGCTTCTGACATTCCATTTTCTCTATCTCTAATCATCTGTTCTTTCCTAGCAGCCCTAGCAGCAGCATTTCTTTCTTTTTCATCCTCAATTGCTCCCTTTCTTTCCTTGTTCAACTTATGATTTGCGTGCAAATTTCTAGCCGCAGCAATACCTTTTGATGTTAGACCACCAGGTACCTTTTTCAAGCCATCCTTTGCCTTTCCGAGACCTTTTTCTAACATTCCACCAACCAATGCGGCTCCAGCTAGTTTTTTTCCTATATTAAGGCCACCAAAACCACTAGTTTCTACTCCGAACAATCCTGAAATCCATTTTGGGAAATTTTTAACAAAAATCAATAATCCTATAACTAGAGCAGCTTTTGCTAAAAATGATGATGTACTTCCCATAAGCTGTGAAAAAGTATCAGAAGTATTTACCCATGATACAAGTAAAACCATTAAGCAAACAACACCTATTCTCAAAAACAACGTAGCATACGATTTACCAATAGCTTGCAACCATCTTTTAAAAGGACCCGATGAGGCCGATTTAGGATCTATAAATGTAACAATAAATATAGGTGACGCAACTTGAAGTATTATAAGCTCAAACATTCTAATAGCAATATCAAGTGCAAAAGAAAATAGCATATATGTTATGAAAGCACCAGCAGCCGTTGTAATTACTATCATATAGTCATAAACGTAAACTCGCTCATATTCTCCGCTTTCTTCATCAGTCTGTACTGCCGCTTGAACGTTTATGTATTTTTGTAGCGTTGGAATATCTAATTTACCTACCGCTTGTTTTTCAGAATATGCATTTACAGCATCTGCACAACTATCATCACACGTGGAACCATTTATTGGCTGATAAAAAATATCATTACCGCCGGTGTTTTTAAATGCTGACCTGTTAATTGGAACAAGAGCCTGAAGCATAACACTTTTCATCTGCGTTCCAGCCTCTTTTCCAATATTATCTTGATTAACTTTTACAGTATTATCTTCATCAGCAGTATATATTTCCTTACCTATTATAAGTTTTGGAATTATGTTATTCTTCATTACAGTATTTTGTAACGTAAATAATTCATTAAATAAAAATGGACATATAACTAACATTACAAGCATAACAAGTGTTCTTGATAAAATGCTACTCAAACCTTTACCCTTTTCATTTAATTTATCCGGATCTATCAAAGAATTTATTAAAAATAAAGCTATTCTAAACAAAGAAAATATCCCTACTATTATATATAAATTTTGCTTAATAGTCTGAAATTCTTTCATATCAACATTAACTGCAGCAAAGTCAAATATAATGCTATAAGCATCATCTACCAATCCAAAAGCTGCGTTATCTAACCATATAAAAAACTTTCGTAGTATACCCATATGCTACCTCCTAAAAACATAAATTTAACCCAAACCAACCAAGTATCATCTTTAATAAAGCTGGTAATACCAGTAAAACAACAACTGCAATTGTACGTTTTAACGCATTATTAGCAGATTTACTTAATTGATTTTCATCCGATGCAACAACAGCCTTTAAAAAGTCTATAGTAATTAGTAAAATTAAAGCAACAGGCGCTAATATGGTCAACCATTTCCAATATTTATCTATAAGTTTTTGAATTTCCTCATCGCATTCTGTTTGTTTTTCCATCTTACCAGTCAATCCTGCATTTTTTTTCGTTGAATATTTTGATATTTTATCTGATGCATCATCAAATGAATCTGCATTATTTTTAATGGTAGTTTCTTCCAAATTTCCATTCTTATCTGTTTTCGCCGTGGTTTTTTCTGTTCTATTAGTACCCCAGAATTGTCCACATCTTTTAACTTTTTGAGTATTTGTCTTATAATTAGTTAGTGCACCATCACCATCTCCAGTATTTCTTTTATATTTTCCAGAAAATTTCATTTTACTTATGTGTCCATATTTCCATTCTCCACCTTTACAAGTTGTTTTTCCATTTGTGGACTTATTTTCTTTTATCATAATAGAAAAAGCTATTCTTTCACCTTTTAATTTCTTATCTGGAGAAAATGCATATTTACATACATCTACATCTTTCACTTGTCCATTTACTTCATGTTCTTCTGTTATAATGAAATTAAATTCTTTTATGACGTTTTTATTGTTAATATTATAATATGCGGTTAATGTTTTTTCCGAATGATTCCATCCCCAATCACCATCAAGCATGTAAACATTTATATCTCCATATATGTCGTTTTTAGACACTTCTACAGCTTCCGAAACTTCCATATTGTAAAATGAAAGATCACATACTGGCAATTCCTTCGCTTTAGTTATTTGAGCATCAACAAAAAAAGTGAAGACAAAAATAATTAATATTAAAAATATTTTTGGATATTTAGTTTTCATATATTCACCTCATTACATATACACTTTTCGGTACTACTATATATACATAATAACATTTTTTTTAAAATAAAAAAAGTATATTTGATATACTTTTTCTGTTTTAAATTACTTTTTAAACATTTTGTTGATACAATTGTTTAATCAAGACCTAAGGAAATTTCGGCTTTTCTATTATCCCAACATGCTTTCCAACCTTCAGTTCCAATTAACCCAAGTAAAATAGAAACCATAGCAGGAATCAAAAATACAATAACTGCTGAAATGATACGTCTTACAAGTGTTTTTTGATTTTTCTTAATATCATCTTCCTTACCAGCAACAACAGACTTAACCAAATCAATCGTTCCCCACAATATTAATAAAACTGGAACAACCCATTGAATAATTGTTAATGCAAAATACATAATATTTACAAGTGTTTGTAAAGAACCACCGTTTTTTCCGCATAAACTTTTTGCTTCTGTATTAGCTAAAATTAAAAAATTATACATTTCATCTCTTCCTTTCAACATATTATACATTAATAATATATTATCAATTAAATTTTGTCAATATCAATCTTGCTTGATTGATAATTCTAGTTCTTTATCACATATGGTTTATTTAACGTGCCAGAACCATTTAAAACCATTGATTTTTTTGTTAAAAATATAACTGGCTGAATGTTATTATTTGTCGAAGCTCTTTTTACATCTATCTCACCATCTAAAACATAAACTTCGTATGTATTTTCTGAATTGGTGGTTAAAAGCCAAGTATTTATTTCATCTGATGATAAATAATTTCTATTGGTACATTCTGGTGAATTATAATTAGTGCACTTCTCATCTAAACTAGATCTCACATAATCACTCACTTGCAATAAACCAACTTTTTCGTTTTCTTTCGTTGTTGCACACTCTACGTTTCTATCATATAAACTATTATATGATAGTTTACCTATACAAATATTCTTTGATATAATATATGACTTTTCTTTTGTATCAAAATTGCTTTCATAAAAATTCTTCAAGCTTTTTCTTATGTCAGAGTGAAAATAATCGGTTGTATCACCATAATATCTCTGTGATGTTGAATTATATTTAGAATCCCATACATCAGTATACCTTTCCTCATTATTAACCGATAATAATTCAATATTACCATCCAAGTCTAACGATACTATTCTCCATAACTGGTTATTAAATGATACATAGTTTTTTACATCATCACCACGGTAAACGTATTCGCCACCCATTTCATAAACACCATTTCCATATTCATCTTGTTTAGACGATTTAACAATGTCCGTTAAATATTTTGGCTCATAATTACCTTTACATACTAAAAATGGTGTATAAGAATACTCTTTTCCTACTTTAGTTACTTCTACATATCCAGAGCAATCTTGATCCTTATTATTTGGATCTTTTACTTCTTTTAATAATTCTGATTCTATTAATGTTGATATTGTAACTTTAACCGTTCCATTTTCTTCTTTAGGTAAGTTCTTCTTGTGAGAAGCATAATAACTTTTAGCTGCATTAACCATTTTCTGTTCTATTTTATCATAGCCACCAGAACTATTAGAGCAAGCGTTAATAATTATTAACAATATAATAACTACTACTATTCCTCCCAAAAGATAGTATGATTTATCTTTTATGTATTCTATTATATTTTTCATATCCACTCTCCCTCATTAATTTAATTATAACGATTTAATGAAAAAAAGTAAACTATCTGTTTACAAGTAGTTTACTTATTGTATCTTCTTTTTTCTTTCTGTAACTTCTTTTTAATATTTCTTTTTGTTTTTTATTAAAGAAAAAATCTAATAATAAGTAATTTTTAGGTAATGACTTTTTCTTCATTATATTTTTTTCTACATATTCACACATAAATAATTTGCATGATATATTTGGATTAGTACATCTTTTATCTTTAAATAATTTGCAAAATCCCTCATTTCTAAAATAGCAACACCCATTTTCTTTATGAACTGATTTACCTAGTCTATTTGCAATGCACTTATCATTTTTAAAATCACATAAAACGCATACATTATTATCTAGGTATTTACACATATAATCATATATGAACTCATACCTCTTTTTTACTTCTTTTTCGTTAAATGCTTTTATAAATGCTTCTTCTAATTCGTTTATTGGATCTGTTTCTATTATAGCATCCTTATTGTCAATGTATTTTTTGAACTTTTTATATTTGTTTTTTCTATCTTTTTCTTCTATTATCATATAAATACTCCTAATATGAATATATATAAAATATTTAATAAAGTCAATTATGATATTTTTTATTAGACAAATATAGACACAAAACGACTAATACAAAACATTTTTATTGTTAAATAAAAAAATAAGTGATAAAATTATTACAGGTGATTTTTATGAAAAGAATTTTTAAAAGTATAGTACTTATATTTACGTTAGTAATATTATTAACAGGATGTACATCAAGTGATAAATACATGAAAGAAATATCTCTTGATGATTTTAAAGAGAAAATGGCTAATAAAGAGACTTTTGCTCTTTATGTTGGTAATGAAAACTGCTCACACTGCATATCTTACTTACCTACTTTAAAAAGTGTTTTAAAAGAATATAAAATAACTATATATCACTTAGATAATAGCAAATTGAGTAAAAAGGAATACAATGAATTTAATGAGTATATAAGTATATCTGGTACTCCTACAATTGCATTTATAACAAATGGTGAAGAAGAAACAACATTAAACAGAATAGTTGGAGAAACAAGTAAGGAAGATACCATAGAAAGATTTAAAACTAATGGTTACATTAAGTAGAAACAAAATATGTTTCTACTTTTTTTATGTAAAGAAAAAGAAGCATATCTACTTCTTTACTCCTCCAAATCTTCTGTCTCTTTTATTAAATGAATCAATTGCTTTATCTAGTTCTTTTTCATCAAAATCAGGCCATAAAACGTCTGTAAAATAAAGTTCTGCATACGCCATTTGCCATAACATAAAGTTACTTATTCTAAATTCACCACTAGTTCTTATCATTAAATCTATTGGTGGTAAATCATTAAATAAATAACTGTTATACATATCTTTATTTATATCATCAATTTTTATTTTACCTTCTTTTACATCACTTACTATTTTTTTAGTAGCTTCTACTATTTCATCTTGACCACCATAATTTAAACAGATGTTAAATACTCCGTTTTTATTATTTTTAGTTTCTTCAGTCATCTTTTCCATTTCTTTTAATACCTTATCATTAAGTTTTGTTTTAAGACCTGAAAAAACTATTTTAACGCCTTTTTCTTTTATCGATTTAAAGTTATCCTTAAATACTTTTATAAATAAATCCATTAAATAATCTACTTCTTCTTTATCTCTTTTCCAGTTTTCT
The DNA here is from genome assembly GCA_900547225.1 of uncultured Mycoplasmatota bacterium. Taxonomy (GTDB): domain Bacteria; phylum Bacillota_I; class Bacilli_A; order RF39; family UBA660; genus Aphodocola. The sequence continues at coordinate 111,729 of URFW01000001.1, read as the reverse complement.
GTTGAAAAAGCAAAAACACTTAATACTTTTATTTTTTTATCATAAACATACTCAGATATCTTTTTTAGGACTTTAGCACCCCTTTGATGTCCTTTAGTACGTTTTAATCCTCTTTTTTGTGCCCATCTTCCATTACCATCCATTATAATTGCAACGTGATTAGGAATCTTATAATCCATTTTATTACCTCCAAACGACTATTTAGAGTATAACATAAATATCAAATAATTGGTATAGTTGCTATTACTATTATTATTTTATTTGCATCTTAATAATTAAAGGATGTGAAAAATATGTGGTGTTTATTCCTATTATTTTTAATTTTTTTACCATTATTCATAATACTGTTTATTATATTCCTACCATTTATTATATTATTTTGGATACTAAGTGTTATATTTAATGGATGTAATTGTAATTGCAATAATAATTGTAAAAGGTAAAACAATATCTTTTAGATAACTTATCATAATAAACTTTTGATATTAAATTTCTCATGGAATATCATCTTTAATAAAAAACGACCCAGAGCTTCGAAAGTTTCCTGAGTACTAATCGATATAAAAAGTATCATAAATCATAATAATCGTTAAGAGTTTGAATAAAACTTTCTGAATTTATATGTTTATTATATTTTTGTGAATACTAAATATTGTATTTAATAGATTTAATTATAAAAAGTGAAAATACTTGTTTTTATTTATTATAGTTTTCTAATAAACTTACAAGTATCCTTTTATCTTCTATTTTATTTATCGCAAAAGTCTTACATCCTACATCTTTTAGTGATGATCCTATATGATATAAGTCTTTATCATCTATTATTATAAACCTATCATGAAATGTATTATCATAAATAACTACTAGTTTTGGGTACTCTTTATTAAACTTAAATAAATCCGTATTAGTTAATCTACATTTGTTTTTGTCTGTTACTATGGTTACATTTACACCATCATTTTTCTTTGATAATATATCTAATACTACTTTATCTACATAGTTATCTATTATAATCATATTTTCTTTTGAAGATGTTATTATATCCACTAAAAGACTATATGAATCATATATTTGTCCGTTAAAAAACAATTTGCTTTTAACGCTTTCTTTTCTCTCGAATTTATTAAATAGTTCATCTATCCTATTTTTTTGTTCTTTTAATGCTTTTTCTATATAATCGTTTTTGTTCTCGTATGATATCATTCTTTTAAGTATGTCCTTGTTTTGATTTATAAGTTTTCTCATGTTAACAAAGGTATCCATTATTCTTATTGTGGCTTCTGCCCGCTTTTTTGGTTTTAAGAATAGTTGCTAACATATATATTCCCTGCTCTGTAAATAAAGTTGGTACACTTCTATTCATATTATTTGTGGTCAAAATTTTTGACCGCAAATTAAAATTGTTTATCGCTTTAGGAACTTTAAAACAATATCTTTCAGGAAATTTTTCAGGATTATTTTTAACCGCCTGATTGATTTCTTTAGTACCATTTTTACATCCATAAAGATATGCTAAATCACTGTCTAACATTACTTCTTTACCATCTATCTCATATATCAAATCTCTTATATTTACTGGATTTCGAGAATATTTATTTTCTTTATCAAAAGCCTTTATTACGTCTTCTTTATTTACCATAATATTTTTATTTTTAATTAACTTAAGCAGTGTTTCTACACCTTTTTTTGTAAATACATATGGCGAGAATCTTCTTTTATTTGTGTTTTCTTTTTGGAACCGCAAACTATAATTTTTCAGTAATTTGTCATAATCATCTTTTGATATTCTAAAATAAAATTTATCATCAAACTTATCAATATTTCTCTTTACCATTTTATTTAAATCTTTAGTTCCATTCTTATATCCTAATAGGTATGCCAAATCACTATCTAACATTACTTCTTTACCACCTACTTCATATATTAAATTTTTTATATCTATTTGTTCCTCTATCATAAATCTCCTTTCATATTTATAGTTAGACACTTTTTAAAAAATCCCCCTAAAATGATTAAAAAAAATCATTTTTTTATCTTTTTACAAAAAAAACACTCTATTATTTGCTAGAGTGCATTACTTCTTCATATATGTTTTTTAATTTATTTCCTATGTTTTTTAAATCTCTTTCTTCTGCAACTTCATATGAGTTTGATGCTAAACTCTTAAGTTTACCATCAAAGAAAAGTCTTATCTTTCTTTCAAATTCATCTACGTCTTTTGCTTTATATACGTTTTTACCATCTTTAAGCCAACCATCAAATATAGGAATATCTCTTATAATAGCATCACACTTACATGCACAAGCTTCTATTATAGGAATTCCTTCTGTCTCTTCAAGAGTTGGGAATAAAAATAAGTCCGCTCCGTTCATTGCTGATTTAATCATAGATGGTTCTACGTAGCCTGCAAACGTTAAATTATCAAGCTTTGTATGAACAGCTTTTTTTACTGGTTTAGTTGCTGCTGCAAGAGGACTATATCCAAACCAAATAAATTTATACTCTTTCATTCTTTTAGCTAGTTCAACAAAGTCTACTATTCCCTTTCTTTCGATGTAAAGGCCTATTCCAAAAATAACTTTATCAGTATCTTTATAACCATACTTTTTTCTAAACTCATTTTTAAGATGCTTATCTTCCTTAAAGAAATCTAATTCTATACCATTTGATACATCTACTATTTTCTTATCAGTAAGCCCCTTATAGCCTTTTAAGAGTCTTTTAGAATAAGGTGTTGGTGTTACTATAACATCACCTAGACTATAACATTTAATTAACCATTTTTTAAATAACTTAGACGTCTTATTTGCTAAAATGAAACCATTTTTATAATCTTCTTCAGTTGAATGGGCGTGATAAACTATTTTTTTACCACGTTTTTTAGCTTTTTTAGCAAGTCTATATGACTTCGGAAAATAAGTATTAATATGAAGTATATCATAGTCATCAGAAGGATTAGTTGTGTAAGGTACCCCTGCATAAGAAAGTGCCTTCATTTGATGTTTTATTGCTTTACCAAGTCCAGATTTTCCAATCATTTTTTCATTTTCAGTATATAAAAGTACTTTCATAATTATCCTGCTTTCTTAAATATAAAGCAAAGCATCAGCCTTGCTTTGCCATGTAAAAATTTATTGTTCTTTCTAAAGGATCTTCCTTCTCTTCTTTTTTCTCATTAACTTCCTCGAAGTCCAAACCAGTTATGTTTTCATTTCTACTGATTAATTTATCATATTCATTTTTTATACCTATTATTTCATTTTGTCTATTGGAAATATAAATTATAGTATCTTCCAACTTTTTTATTTGGTCTTTTTTTGCCTTTTTATTAGATGAAAATAAACCAACTTTTATTCCATCCTTTTTTATTATTAAATCACTTATTATATTTTCTACTTGTGTTATTATAAATTCAATACTTTTTATATTATCATCTATTTGATCTAAATCAAAGTAATCACACTTAGCACATCTTTTTTTTATGTCTTTTATTGTACTAGTTAATTTGGATTTTAAAATATTTATATCTTTTTCCATCACTGATTTTAATGCTCTATTAAAATTTTCAGATGTTTTAACTTCTTTTAAGTCATCTAATTTTTCAGTGGAATTATTTTCAATATCAATTAATGAACTACCATCCATACCATAAAATTTTATTTTGCCATTACCGTTCATAAGAATTCCTCCTATTATTAATAATACCACAAAAAAAAGTTAATGTGCAACTTTTGATGAACATTAACCCATTTATTTTGATTTAATAATACTTGATCCATCCTTATACGCACTATATAACTCCCATAATCTAAGGGTTTCTTTTGGATAATTCTCATAATCAAATGGTGCGTTTCTCAAATTTTCTTTTATTCTATTCAATCTTTGTTCTGGCTCTTCTAAACCATTTTCTATATCATAGATTAATAAAAAGTTTCTTAATCTAGCATTTAGCATTGATCTTTCTGAACTAGACTCTTCTGACATTTGGGAAATGGACTTAGTTTGTGACATAATTTCTTTAATTATACCTTGATCGGTTGTTAAATTAATAATATGTTCATAAAGAATATAAAAAGCATTTTTATAACGTCCTGGAATTTCATCTTTTAAAGCACAAACTCTAACGTATGCACTAACTAACTGTGAAAAACTATAAGTACTATCAAGTCCTAATATTCTACAACTTTCTTCGATTTTTGATCTCATATAATTTCCTCCAATAAGTAGAATATATAATAACAAAAACTCAGTATAAAAGTCAAATGAAAAAGACCAAGTAATTATTTCTTGGCCTTATTTACCTTTTTCTTTTTGTTTAAAGTTTTCTTTTTTACGTTGTCTTTTTTCTTTACTGGAAAATGTATTTTCTTTAAATTTAACTTTGCGTTATCAGTAACTATGTTAGTCGCTAAAACGACCCAGGTTATAAGAAGCACTAAAATGATGTATATTATTGCGCCTATTTTTCTATCTTTTAATACATAAAAAACGGATGCTGAAGAAAACAAAATACTTACCGCATATATTATTAAAACGGTTGTTTTCTGTGAGAATTTCTTATTTAAAAGTTGATGATGAAGATGCTGCCTGTCTGCTTCATATATTGGCTTATGATGAATAATTCTTCTTAGGATTGCAAATAAAGTATCGAGTATCGGAATTGCCAAAATAAGCATTGGAACAACAAGTGATGTAAGGGTTACCGCCTTAAATCCTAAAAGACAAACAACCGCTATCATAAATCCTAAAAACATAGAACCTATCTCACCCATAAATATTTTAGCAGGATTAAAGTTAAATATTAAAAATCCAAGACAAGCTCCTATCATAATAAAGGCAATAGTAATTTCAAGGCTTCCTAAGTTATGCATAATAAATGCTAAAACCCCTATCGTTATAAAGAATATCATTGATATACCATCTGCTAGTCCATCTAAACCATCTATTAAGTTAATACAATTCATAACAGCTACAATAAACACTATTGTAATTGGATAAGCAAGCCATCCAAAGTCAAAATAATATCCAAAAAATGATATATCATTTAAAAGTATCTTTCCATAAAAAACTATTATTAAAGCTGCAACTACCTGACCTACTAATTTTTCTCTTGCACGAAGAGGCTTTATAACGTCTAGTATTCCGGTTATTACCACTATAAAGCTTGCTATTAAAATAGCTAACATCTGAGTACTTTGAGGTGCAAAAAGCATATATCCAAACAAGAAACCTAGGTATATCATAAGACCACCCATAACTGGCATTGGTTTTTTATGAACCTTTCTTTCATTTGGATAATCAAGTGCTCCAACGTGATAACTAATCCATTTTACCATTGGAAAAAGTAGTGCCGTAAAGACTGCTACTATAACAACTATTTTTAATACTTCAAATATTTCATTTTGCATAATAAATCACCACTATCATTAGTTTATCATAAATTAGAAAAACAGCCAAATACTATTTTTAACATTTACTTTGAACTTTTATCGTTAAATCCTAATTTTTCTTTTATTATATAGCAAGGTCTATTTAAAATATTACTGTATATTCTAGATACATAAAGCGATATTATGCCAATGGATAACATAATAAGAGAGATAAATAAAATTATCGTTCTATTAGCTAAATTGCCCATTAAAATAAAGTTAAGTAATCCAACTATAAGTGCAAGCACACCAATTATAAATACTGATTTTATAGGTTTAGTTGAAAACGATATTATTCCTCCAAGTGAATACTTAAGTAGTTTAAATAATGACCATTTAGAAGTTCCATACATTCTTTTTTCTGGCATGTAAGGAACATATATCGTGTTAAATCCTACCCATGAAAACATTCCCTTTAGAAATCTTGTTTTTTCATCAAGAGATGTAATAGCATCACAAACTGACTTTTTAAACACCCTAAAGTCACTTGCCCCAGGTAGTAATTTAACGTCTGATATTTTATTATTTATTTTATAAAATAATGAAGTTAAAGTTCTTTTTAAAGAGCCTTCATCTTCCCTGTTTGATTTATATGCACAGCAGCAATCAAAACTATCATCATTAATTAACTTTTTATACATTAAAATGAGCATTTCTGGTGTGTGCTGTAAATCAGCATCCATTATTGCAACATAACTTCCACTTGCATTTTTAAGTCCCGCAAGCATAGCAGATTCTTTTCCAAAATTTCTTGAAAATCTAATTACTTTTACGTTTTTATTTGCTTTATTAAGTGAGGATAATTTATTATAAGTGTCATCCGTACTTCCATCATCTACAAATATTATTTCGTAAGTTATTTTTTCTTTTAAAAGCGTTTTAGATAACTCACTTTCGAATTCACTTACGTTTGCTACTTCATTATAACAAGGTACTACAACAGATAATTTCATATTTACCGCCTACTTTCTACTTTCTTTTATTAATTAATTTGCTCCATTTTTCAAGAACTACTTCGCCGCTAAAATCTTTAGCACGACATCTTGCTTCTTTTCCTATTTTTTTTCTTAGTTTTTCATCAGTAATTAATAAGTCTATTTTACTTACCATTTCGCTAGAATCTCTGTTTTCAATTAAATAACCACTTTTTCCGTTTTCTATTATTTCGTTTGCTCCTTGTGCTGACGTATATGAAAGACAAGGAATTCCGTAGCTCATAGCTTCTATTAAAACAAGACCAAAGCTCTCGGTATGAGACGTCATAACGTATATTGAACTATTTAAAAGTAGTTCATTTATGTATTCTTTATTTTGATATCCGTGAAATATTACTTTATCTCCTAGTTTTAATTCTTCTGCAAGTTCTAGAAGATTTCCTCTTTCCATTCCATCACCAACAATGTTTAGTTTCCAATTAGGATGTTTTATACTAAGTGTTTTAAATAACTTAAGCAAATCATCAAAACCTTTTTCCTTTGATAACCTACCTACTGATATTAAGTTTTCGCTATCTAACTTAGATAATTTATTAGGAAGCTTATCAAGACAGTTTGGAATATAAACCGCTTTTTTTCCTAAGTAATTACCATAAAATTTAGTAAGTTCATTTGAAACCAAAACTAAGTTATTAACTCCCTTACAAGATTTAACTAATGAGTTTATGTATTTCTTGTTATTATTATGATGGTTATGTTCCCAAGCTATTTTTCTTATTTTTTTAGGAGCAAACTTAGATACTAACATATTATGAACTGTACGTGTAGAAATTATGACATCGCAATCAAGTTTTCTAAGTACGCTTGCAGTTTTAATATATTTAACAAATCCAGTTTCTAATGATTTACCAATTCCCTTAAAAAACATTTTGAAATTTTTCTTTTCTAAGTAAAATTTCATTTCTTTTTTATTTGGTTTAATATTAGAAATATATCTTATTTTTACTCTTTCATCAATATCAAAAACTGGCTCGTTATATAGTCTATATACCGATAATATTTCAACTTCATATTTTTCACATAAAAGATTTGCTAATGTTGCAACTGCGTTTTCAATACCTCCATAACCTAAATGGAGTGCTAAAATAGTTACTTTTTTCATTTATATCACCTCCTTAATTATACTAAAGTAATTATAAAACGTCAAAAATTTATAAATTAAGTGTAAAGTAAAAGAATATGACTCATCATATTCTTTAGATATTATCTATGTAATCTTTAATTTTCATCCTAAAGTTTTCACTATTTGATTCATACTTTTTTGGTTTAAAAGTTTTTATTTTCTCTAAAGCAGCCGATAATCTCGACTTATCATATAGTGCAATAACATAACCTTTCATTTCAAATTCCTTTGTTATTTGCATTTGATGATCATTTGTGTGCTCTAGGTATTTTTTTAATCTTGGTACAACGATTATCTTTTTTCCTTTTTCTAGGCACTCCGTTATTGTCCCAACACCAGCATGTGTGATTATTATTCTAGCCTTATCAATTAGTTTTTCTATTTCTTCTTTGTTTTTAAAATCAAATGATTCCATATTTTTATCTGAAAAAGCTGTATATCCGGTTTGCGCTACTACTTTTTCTTTTATGTTACCTTTATCTATTTCTTTTGAAACCATTTTAAGCAATCTTAAAAAAGGCTTATCTTGAGTTCCTAATAATACTAATATCATTAAAATATCCACCCTTCATATTTAGCTTTTGGATATAATTTAAGCATTGAATGCCACTGAACAACGAACACGTCCGCTATAGGATATATTAATTTTCCTGTTAACGTTTTTGTTTCAATGTTTGCAAATGATTCAATGTAAATAACTTTTCTCTTAAATATTTTAGCAATGTAACACATTGCAACACACGTGTGAGCTCCTGTTGTAACAATTACATCTGGTTTAAATTTTAAAAATAAAATAAGACTTTTTATCACGTTATATGGTAATACCCAAATATACCTTAATATATGATCTTTATTACCGGTTAGAAGATAATCTATTTTACTTTTATATCTTGCTTTAAGCCCAACTGTAGATTTATGTTTTTCTGTTACAAGTTTGTAGTCATAATCTTTAAAGATGCTTTTAAGTTGCATAAGTTCTGTTAAATGACCACCCATACTTGATATAAAAATTACCTTTTTCATATATTTTTCACCTAACTTGATTATAGCAAATAAAGAAGAAATTGTATATAAATTTTAATTTATATGTTAGTTAAGACCTTATTATATAGCCTATACGTTGTAACAAATATATTAGGATCACTTACGTATTCTAACGCTAACTTACCATTTTTACGTGTTATTATGATGCCTATTGTTTCGTTATGAAATCTTCTTTTTAAAAACTTATCGGTTAACATCATATACACCTTTGTTTGCGTAACATCTCTGGGCTTTATTTCACCAAGTTTAAGTTCACATACTATGTATCTGATTAGTTTATAATTAAACAGTAATAAATCTACGTAATAATTTTTATTATCATATGAGAGTTTATATTCGCTTCCTACAAAGGTAAAACCAGTACCTAATTCTAAAAAGAAATGTTCTAATTCTTTTAATATGTATTTTTTTAAAACCTTTTCACTTATTTTTTCATTGTCATCTATATTTATTAATATTGGGTCATGTATCATATCTTTTATATCCAAACTAGTTTCTTTGTCTGTTATTAGTTTTATGTGTTTCTTATCTGCATAAGATAATCTATCAAATGATTTTGTTTTTATTTCATTTATTAATCCTCTTACGGATAAATTATTTTGAATACACCTATTTATGTAATAATTACGTTCATTTTCATTTTTTAATGGCAATAAATAACGCCAGTGTGACCAAGTTAAGGTTAATTGGTCGCACGGTGTGCGACTTTTTTTAATTATCAAATAAAGTTGTCTCATATTTTTTAGATTTGTTAAATTATAACCTTTTCCATATTCTCTAGATAGTTCACTAGACCACTTTTTTATTAATCCGTCTCCATATTTAGCTTTTTCTTCGCCATCTTGTGCTTCGATTAAAAGCCTTCCTATTTCATAATAAGTCTTAATGGTTTCTTTATTACTTTCTAAGTATCTAACTTTATCATTTACTTCTTTTTCTTCTATTAAATTCTTTATCTCTTTATAATAGTTCATAAACTTTTCCTTTCTTAAGTCACTTATTATACGAACCATTTATAAAAAAATTGTCGAACAAAAACATAAAATGCACAATATTTTCATAATATTGTGCATTTTTGTATATTTTTTTATGATTTTGCGCAATGATTGTGCATTTTTAATTATAATTCGTCATCATCTTCTAAAGATAATCTTCTATACTTTGGTTTATTTTTATCCAACCTTTTTTTAGCTTCTTCTAATTCTTTTAACTTTTCCTTCCTAGATTTCTTAGGCATAACGTATTCATCTTCTTCTACCCTTTTAATAACCGGCCCATCATCTACGTCATCAATGGAATAATCATAATTAGAATCTTCATTTTTAATCTTGCCTTTTAACTTATCTATTTTTCTTTGGTATTTTTCTATCTTTTTGTCATTTGATTTAAACTTACCAAATAATTTAAATATTATAATTAAAACAAATATTAAGGCTAAGGCTGCTGCTACATAAAACACATATTTAGTATGCATATCTTTTATGTCTGATAACTCCTTGTAATATCTCGAAAAGGTATTATTTTTCTTATCATATAAGTAGAAGCCTTCGTCCCCTGTTTCTAAATTTTTGGCATAAACTAAGTAATAATTATCATTCTTATCATATTTATACTTATATCCTTCTATTTTTAAATCATTTATCTTAAAACTTGTCTTAACAAAGTCAGTTGGAGCCTTGATTTTCTTCTTATCAAGAATAAGCAAGTTAACTTCTCCACCTTTAGCTTCCATAAAGGAAGTATATGAATTTTTATTTTTATCATAGATAAATAACTTTATGTTACCTTCATTATCCTTTAATGCTACTAAGAGTATTTTTGCAATTTCACTTTGATAAGCACAAACATCTTGGTCCCCTATTTTTATAGTAGTTTCGGTAAAACCAACTGGTATATTTTCTACTTGTCCTTTCTTTCTAACAACTGTATATTTTTTACCATCAACTTTTACATTTATTGGATCCAATTCCTTAACCGTTGCATTTATTACATATCTTCTTTCATTACCATTTTCTGCTGTTACTATTATCTCTATTTTATTAATACCATCTACAACGTCTACTTCACCTGCACCTGTTATGCTTGCTTGAGAATCTTCTGTTTCAGCATTAATTTTTACCAATTTAGTGTCAACATTTAGCATAACGTTATATTCTAATTTGTTTTTATCAAATAAAGGCTCCAGTTCATAACCATCAATACTTAAACTTTTTAAAAAATTATTTGAATTATATTTTTTATTTACATCTACTGATGGAGTTTTTGTGTTATTTTTAGTTCTATTATTATTATTTTTAGAATTACCACTTTTGCCAGAACTACTTCCTTGTCCTGCTGAAGCATTATTTGAAGATTTATCTTTTACGGTTACATATAAAATTCTTTTTCCAGTAAATTCATTACCATTTTCATCTACGTCCTTTGCAGTAACAACTATACTACCACTTCCTGCTGTTCCAGCATAGAAAGTTAAAACCGTAGAATTATCTTCTAACCATATGCTTTTTCCACCTGATATAGATCCAGTAGTGGAAATATCAAACCTTCCTGTTAAACCTGATGCCTCTACCGTAACATTAAAATTTGAATTTGAATTAACCTCGGCTGGGCCGGTCACACTAAATGCATTTATTTTTAATATAAAAGCAAAAGATAAAATGAATGCAAATATTATATATCTTATTCGTTTCATAAATCCTCCTACTGCTCTATAATCCCAGTATTCATTATATAATTCTTGATTTTTACATAATCCGATGCTGAGATTTTTCCGTCTTTATTAACATCTGAAGCTGATTTATATACTCCAGACAAGTGAGATACATCCATTATGTGATTTTTAATTTTTACATAATCCGATGCAGAAATTTTTCCATCACCATTTACGTCCCCATAAATAACTATTTCATAGGTCTTTGTTTCTTTAGGTAATTCAACTTTTACCTTATCACCTGTTTTTACTATACCAGAATTCTTTATAGAACCATCACTACTTAAAAGCGTTACTTTTGCATTGCTCTTTACGTTTGCTATTTTTGTTTTTAAAATGCTAATATCACTTCCAACAGATAAACCAGTTATGTAAGTTCCGTTTTTAATACCGGCTTCATTTAGTACATCTTGAACGCTAGAATCATCTGTTATAGGTTTTGAAGGTGCTTGATATACTATGTTTATAACGTATGTTTTAACACTACCATTTTGAGCGGTAACAGTAACATTTACCGATTTATTATTAGATACATCATAGCTTCCAAGTCCAGAAACATTTGACGTTTGAGCTACTTTTTCAGCACTTATATTTATATTTGTATTTGAAGTATAATAATTATAGTTAGAAATTGCTCCATCAAAATCCGCTACCTTATTGCCATCTATTGTCAAACTTTTTAAATAATTATTCTGGTTTCCTTTATTAGGAAGTTTAGTTTCTTGGGGCATATTATTATAAATAGGTATATAAAAGGTGTAAGACAAATCAAGTATATTACTTTTATTTTTTGCCTTATAAGTTGAAAGTCCTTCTTGTGCTGGAGCCTCTATATTAGTTTGATACTGGTGAACATAATTTTCACCACTATCCTTATTTACGTTAGAAACAACATCCCATTTTTTAAAATATATTGTATTTTGTCCTATGTTTATATAGTTCTTTCCAATCCATTTAGCTCCACCAACAATTGATTTATAAGGAGTATTCCATGGCCTTAAAGAATATGAATCTGTCTTAGCAGCCCAATTAAGACCCTTATATACTGCATTTGTTCCACTTGTTGCACCTATGTTATAAAAGTTATACATTCCGTTATAAAGCCCTGAAATAGCAGTTCCAGCAGTAGCTCCATTACTAACCTCTTGACTCGAAAGAGAAGCAAGATAAATTGGGTTTACTTTAGATTCCTTACCTGCTGATAAAAAGTCATTTGAATATCTTGATAAATAATCACCACTGAAAATTGTATTAATACTATTTTTGTATAAATCATCGGATAATGATGAATCAAATGATAATCCCTCAAATTGAAAAACATGCATGTCACTTAAGAAGTTTCTAGGATCCATATAGTACGCAACCGTAGCATAATTAGCGGCATACCATGTTGTTCCATCAAGCGCATTATACTTATCTGTATAATAATTATAAGAACCTTCATTAGTGTTTAAGTATCCTACATCATTTACATTTGATGTTACTTGCATTAAACTTCTACCTATTATACTCTCATTTTTAACCGCGGTATTAAAATCTATTCCTAAATTAATTGATTTAAAATTCCAATTAGGATGTGCTTCTTTCATAACTGCTAATTTAGACCAATAGCTCTCAGGAAAACCAGCATTTTTAAAGGTATTTTTTAAATCATCAGATACATTTCCACTATATAAATATGTATCACAATAATATCCATAATATGTTTTACCATTAGTCCTTTGTCTACTGACATATTGATACTTTCCTGGGCATAATGCTTTATTCTTAGACTCTATTTTAGGATATGACGTTAAAATTGTTACTTCATCTCCCGTATCAAGCCAAATAACACCTGACACATAACTATTTAAATTTGAATTTTTATATAAACAGTAACCCGTTGAATTCTTATGTAAATTACAAGTTGCACCCTTATTATTTAATACTGATGTCTTATAATCCGCTTTTACTTCGATCATGAAAGAAAAAGAAAATAATAAAATAACAAAAACATAAATCAATTTCTTCATAAAGACACCTTCCTATTCACATTAATTATAACATGAATAAAGCATCAAAATATAAATATTTAGTCTAAATAAATACGTAATTGTCAAATATTGTAAAGTCGTTTTCGAATAATCTTTTGTTTTAAAAGCATCCTATTAATATGAATGATTTTGGTATTTTAACAAAGTTGTTTTTTGTCTAATTTTATTGTATACTAATAAAGTACTAGAGGTGATATTTTGGAAAAGAAAAAAAAGAAATTTAAAAAGGCAGTATTACTACTATTTCCTTTATTAATAATCTATTATTTATCTAGCATATACTTCGTAAAAGAAATATGTTATTATAATTCGTCAAAAAGTTTTATGACCTACGTTGTTTATGCTTCTATCATATTAACAGCATTATTTATGGTTATATTTACTATAAGAGGTTTTAAATGCATAAAGAAAAATAAAACTAAAAGTTATGTTTGGTATTTTATATTTATTATAATTTTTATTATATGTGAGTTATTCGCAAGCATAAACATAAGTAAAATATCTAATTCTTTATCTAAAATAACTAATAAAGAAGCTGGATACTCAACTAGTTTAGTTACTTTAAGTTCTTCTAAAATTAATAAAATAAATGATTTAGATGATGAAAACTTAATTGGTATGATAAGTGATACCAACAACGTTGAAGGTTATAAACTTCCTATGGAAATCGTAAAAAGTAAAAAAATAGATAAAAAAAGTATTGTAAGCTACGACGATTTTACTTCAATGCTTGCAGACTTATATAACAAAAAAATAGATGCTATGTTTGTTAGTTCATCTTACGTATCTATGTTTGCTAGTTTAGATGGATATGAAAACATAGGAAATGATACAAAGGTAATATATGAAAAAAATAAGAAGGTAATTAAAAAGACGTCAGAATCAAATAAAACGTTAAACGACCCTTTTACTTTACTTATTATGGGAGTTGATTCAACTTCTACGTCACTTAAAAAAAGTAATTCATTTAATGGTGATACGTTAATGCTCATTACGTTTAACCCAAACACTATGAATGCTACCATACTAAGTATTCCAAGAGATACTAGAGTACCTATTGTATGTACTAGATCAAAAGCTAAAAATAAAATAAACACAACGGGAGCTTATGGTGCTGACTGCGTAATGGATACAATAACAAACTTTACTGGTATTAAAATTGATTACTGGGTAAAAGTTAACTTTAAAGGCGTTGTATCACTTGTTGATGCCCTAGGCGGTGTTGATATAGATGTTCCATATTCATTCTGTGAACAAAACAGTAACAGAGATTTTGGTAATGATACAATATACATAGAAAAAGGACGTCAAACATTAAACGGAGAGCAAGCTCTAGCCTTTGCGAGAAATAGACATCCTTGGCCGCAATACTGTGGGAAAAAATATTCTAAATACACAAGTAATGATTTTATAAGAGGTCAAAACCAACAACAAATAGTAAAAGCCATGACTAATAAATTAAAAGATGTAAGAAGTTTATCTCAATTATATAAACTACTTGATATTGTAGGAGATAACTTAGATACAAACATTGATAAAGATACTATGATTACGGGATTTGATACCTTTAAAAATATCATCTTTAATTCTAAAAATATAAACAGTGAAGACTTTGTTGGAACTCAAAGACTATATCTATCTGGTTATGATAATACCATTAATGGTATTTACTACTTTGAGTATTCTACCGAAAGTTTAAAAGAAATTGTTGACGCAATGAAAATTAACCTTGAAATTAAAAATCCAGAAATGGACAAAGAATTTAGTTTTTCAATAAATAGTCCTTATGAAGATACACAAATAGGAAAAGGAACTTATAAAAAGTAAGTTCCTTTTTTTTAGGATAATGTTATAATGTTATTATAGCTAAAGGAGTTCGCGATAATGATTAAAAAACTATTTAAAAACTATGAAAAAATATTTATGGTATTTTTGTATTTACAGCCATTTTTAGATTTATCCGCAGGCGTTATGCTTCATTTTAATATTAATCTAACATTTAGTTCAGTAATAAGAATCTTATTTATGGTGGTAAGTTTTATATACTTAATTTTTTATATAAAAAATAAAAAACTTAATATATACTTAGGATGTCTAATACTTTATTTTATAATGTTTATAACAACGGTTTTAATAACAAAAGGTTATCCTGCCCTATTTTATGAGGTTAAAAACCTAATTACAACTTACTATTTTGTAGTTATTACACTTACGCTCATATGTCTTTATAAAAAGACCCTTTTTAACACTAAAAACTTACTTATAATATACATAATATATTTAATATGTCTATTTATTCCAAATGTATTTAACATTGGTTTTAACAGCTACTACGAAAGTAAGATAGGTTCTGTTGGATGGTTTTTATCCGCTAATTCAGTAGGTAGTATTTTATCTGTTATACTTCCTATACTACTTATTAATATTAAGAAAATAAACTTAAAAATAATAATACTAGGATTAATAAACTTATATGTAATATTTGGTATAGGAACAAAGGTTCCGCCACTTGCGTTTATATTAGTAATTGGCATAAACGTACTTTACTATGTTATTACGTTAATAAGAAAAAAAGAATACAAGAAATTATCGATTATCTTATTACCAGTTATAATAGTTTTTATAGCATCATTCTTTATATTTCCAAAGACTCACTTTTATAAGAACTTAGTTATTCACATAAATTATTTAGAAAAAAAAGATAATGGAAAAATAACTACTTGGCACATAATAGATCATTTTATATTCTCTGAAAGACTTTCATTTGAAGAAAAAACAAGAAAAGCATACAATAAATCTAGTATTCTTGAAAAGGCATTTGGAATTGGTTATATAGAAAACTATTCTACAGATAAAGTAAGGCTTAAAACGGTAGAAATGGACTATTTTGATGTATTTTATAGACATGGCATATTTGGCTTTATAATCTTCTTTTATCCATTAGTATACGTTTTAAAAGGCATACTAAGTAACAAATATAAGTTAAATAAAAAAACACTTAATATTGGTTTATCAATTATACTTATATTTATTCTTGCCCTATTTCAAGGACATATATTTGTAAATCCCGCAAACAGCATTTATGTAGCATTAATATTAGCTTTAACTTATAATAAAAGTATGGTATTTAAAAATGAAAAACAAGCTTAAATTAAAGCTTGTTTTTTGATTAATCCATCTCTACTATATATAACTTATTATTATCATCTTTAATAATAATCATTTTAGCTTCTTTTTCATAGCCTAAATCTTCTTTATAATCCCAAGAGATAGTTACTTTATAAGCATCTACTGTTGTTCCGCTTACAGTTGTAGTAGCAGTTTTCTTATAACTTCTACGTTTAGTAGTAGTTGTAGTTGTTGTTTTAGTATCTTTAATAACAAACGTAGTATTTTCTACCTTAACATCATCTATTAAACTTACTTCTGGAAGTTTTTGAGTTCTTTTATCTGACTTAACTTCTACGTACTTATAAAACGTACTTCTTGCTTGATCAATAAAGTTATCTCTCATATCTTCCTTGATAAACTGCGTTCCACCAATATCATTTTTAGATAACTTATTACTTAGGGTATAAAAATCAATTATAAATAATTTTGATATTTCTTTAGCATAATCTTCATAATTTACGTCTTTAGCTGATAAAACTTTATCTAACTTTTCAAATTCTTCTTTATAAAGCGCAGTTTCATTTTCATCTAAAGTATATCCATACTTAGATATTGTTTTAATTACTTTTACTTCATTTTCATCAGTTTTAAAGAAAAACATATAAACTAGCATTCCTATAATTAAAAGTAATACTAGTACTATAAGGGTAATTAATATCTTTTTACTTTTTTTCATTATTACCTCCTGCTTCTAAATCATAAACAATAATCGAATCAGAAACTTCTAATAATTTATTAGCATACTCTTTATTCTTTTCTATCTCATCATCGTTTACAACACTATTTTTTAATAGTAAGTATTCTTCCTTTTGTGCATTATAATACATTTTATCAGTTACCCAGTTACCATTAGGAAATACAACGATATTATTATCAGTATTAAATATATCATGGCCTAGTGCATACTTATAATTAAAGTTAAACATATTAGCAAGAGTTGGCATTGCATCATACATACCCATTACTTTATCTATCTTTTTATTTAGTAATTTATTACCACTACTATTTTTCGTCCAAATAATAAATGGTACCTTTCTATTTAATTCATAGTTATAATAATCTACATCAACATAATTTTCATTAGAACTGTCATAGTATTCATTTTCACCAGATGCTTTACTAGCCTCAAAATCATAGTTATAGAAATGTTTATATTGTTTTTTAGATATTTTAGCATCATGGTCTCCATATATAGCAATAACCGTATTTTCTAATAATCCTTCACTATCTAATTCGTTTATAAGCTCTCCAATTGCAGAGTCTGCATAGTGAACTGATTTATAATATCTACCAAGCTCAGACCCTTCTAGGTAAGGTAAACTTTTTTCCACAGTATTTCCATTAGAATCTGTTTCAGTATATTTATAATCAACTGTGTAATCGCCATATTTATCTTCATCTTCCCAAGGAGTATGATTTGATAAAGTAATTAAAGTTACAAAGTAATTATTATTTTTTTCACTTATTTTCTTTATTTTATTTGTAGCTTGTTTAAAGAATGCTTTATCTGATAATCCCATTCCCATAATATCATCTGAGTTAGAATAATCAAATGAGTCTTTTGCATAAAACTTATCATATCCAAGTGTTTGATGCATAACGTTTCTATTCCAGAAGGATGCGTTATTAGCATGCATACTAGCAGTATAATAACCTTTATTTTTAAATATGTTAGGCATCGCTTCATAAGTTCTTTTCCAGTAGTTAACAAATACCGTACCAGTTGACGCTGGAAGAAGTGAGGTATTAAAGGTAAATTCTGTATCACTTGACGTTCCAACACTTACTTGTGGATAGTAATTTGAGAAGAATAATCCCTCACTTGCTAATTTATTTAAGTTTGGTGTTAACTCCTGATTATTAAATGATAGCGTCATATTTTGAGTCATCATACTTTCAGCGTGAATAACAATTATGTTTTTACCTTCAAATATGTTCTTATATTCATTCGTTTTATCATTTACGGTATCAGTCTTTTTCTTTTCATCATAAAATTCCCTAACCGTTTTAGATGCACTATCATAACCAAACATACTAGTAAACTTAGACTGAGTACTTTTAATTGCATCATTTAATTGATATACATAGATACCAAATCTTTGAACTAAGTACTCTCTATTCCATTGTTTTTTTAACCTACTATAATCAGATCCACTCATCATTGTAATGGTAAAAAATGTCATTACTGCACCCAAAATTACGGTGTTTAAAAATCTTTTTTTAGGTCTTTCAAGTTTTTCTACTTTAGGATAATACTTTTTCTTTTTTAAGATAACGTGAACGACTGGAAGTGCTATTACAGGAAATATTAATATAACATCTTTAAGATGAATTAATCCCGTTACAATATCCCCATTCATATCTCCTAAGAATGATGCTGTTGATAAAAGTGAAAATGATGCAAACGAAACATAATTCTCATAATATACAGCATTTATAATACAAGCTGCCGTCATAACTATCGTAAGTGGCATTAATACTCTTATTTGTTTCTTTGGTTTTAAAAGATATGCAAATGAACCAGTAATTAGTATAAATGCTAAATCTGATATAATTCCTTTAAAACTAAATAAATTTCCCATTGTAACTATTCTTAGTAACCAAGAGTTAATAAGGTTTATTAAAACAAAAGTTATAAAAAGTACATTAGTTTTTATGTATCTTATTAAACTTATTTCTTTTACTCTTGTTTTTATTTTTAAATATGTCTGTTTTAAAAAGTTTTGTATTTTATCTTTCATAATAACCTCCTAAACATATTTTTAACAATACAATTATAACATAAAAAAAGTCTTTTTTAATCAAGACTTTTTATTTTAGAAGTTTTTTCTAATTCTTCATTTAATTTATAATTATTTATTGTCATTCCTAAAACGAATATATAACTCATCCAGTATATCCAAATCATTAATATTATTAAGTTAGATAAGTTACCATAAAACTTTGAATAATTTGCTAAATGAGTAACATAAAATGAGTAAATAAACGTTGTTGCACCCCATATAATTGTAGTAAATAAAGCTCCTTTATTAACACTTTTACTTGGAATTGTAACATTAGGCGCTATTGTATATATTACTTTTATTGCTATAAATATCATAAAGAATACAAAAGGCCATTTAATAATGTCGTAGAAAATTGATGTATAAGGAGATATAGTACCATTTACCTCTGTTATATAATTTACAATTCTACTTCCAACAGATAAAATACCAACAATTGATAAAACTAAAAATATTAGTATTATAAGCATTATTATAGCTTTTACTCTGGTTCTAACAAAATTTCTTTGCTTTCCACCATATATCTGTGTTGATGCAATTATTATTGAATGAGTTGCTTTAGCTGCTATATAAAACGCTGTTATTATAAATAATATATCAAGTGTTCCAACTTTTTGCTGTTCAAATATGGAAATTATTAATCCTGAAACCCCAGTTGGTACATAATGAGTAATAAAGTTTGTTACTGAATCAAAACTAAGTGATAGTTTTGATGCAAACATAACTAATAAACTTATTAATGGGATTATGGATAATAATACAAAAAATGATATTTGACCAGGCAATATTGACATTAAAGGAGTACTCATAAGAGAAATATTTTCTTTTATAGACCCCTTTATTTTTTCCTTTTTCCTTTTCATAAGTCACCTATTTATTCTTACCAGACATCTCTTTATTAGCTCTTATTTCTAGAACTGCTTCATTTATAGCATCATCGATTGTTTTTATATCATCTTCAATCATACTATATCCTAAAGTAGCTCCATAACCATATGGTAATTCTTTAAGTTCCTTATATAACTTTCTCATGTAAGATACAACCTTATTCTTTTCATAACCAACCATATAAATTAAGTATTCATTACCATCAGTTCTTATTATATCACTTTGCTCTAGTTGATTTCTAATTAGAATATTGGCAGCAAGTTTAATTAACTTATCTCCCTCTTCATGACCATATACATCATTTACATGACGTAAGTTATTTAGATTAACAACTATTATAGATTGAGGATAAATTGCATTATTACCCCAACGTTTAAAGTTCTTATTTAAATAGTTACGATTCTTAAGTGAAGTAAGTGGATCAATGTATCTAATTGTTTCTTCACGTTTATTTTTCTTCTTTATTTTTATTTTATTTCTTAATAATAGATATAATACGAATAATATAAGTACTGCAATAATAACATATACGAAACCATAACTTACTTCCTTAGAATCCTTTGAGTATTCCTTCCAAGCTACGTTATACATTTGTTTGTAATTAATTGTTTCCATATAAGATGTAAATAATGATTTAAACGTTCCGTTTTCTGAAGTATCACTTATCATATATCCATATTCTAAGTTTTCTTTATCATTATATATAACTCGGTAATCAGATAGCTTACTATCTTTATACATCTCATATACACTTTGGTCTAAAACAACAATGCTATCTTTTTTAATCTTACTTATTAAAGTACTTACTTTATCATATGCTGTTACTTTAGCTTTTGCATTTTTTTCTAAATACTTTGCAAGCGTTGAGTTAGTTGTTATAACTTCCTTGTCTTTTAAAGATTTAACAGAATTAACAACAATATCTGTTTTATTTTTATGCATTAAAACAACATACTGTTCATCATATGGTGAAATAGTTGTTACATATTTACCACTTAATCCTGAGTAATTATAGTAGTTAGGTGCTATATCAACCTTTCCACTATTTAAATCATTTTTTAAATCCTTAACTGAATGATATTTCTTAAGGGTAAATGATGCTCCCGTAATATCACTAAATGAATTAATATAAGTACTATCTAATCCAATTAATTTGTTATTAATAGTATTTGTGTAAGGTTCATTTTCCAAGTATCCAAATACATATCTCTTACTTAGGAAGTCTGCCTTTGATTTTTCTGAAATATTATTTTTTTCTAATAATAGATCCATCAATGATTCATTATATTTTTTTTCTAATTTGTTTGTCTTATAATCTAAGTATTTTTTTCTAACTATGCTAGCTAAATGCTTATTAATATCTTTAGATGTTTTTAAAACATAGGCTTCTTTCATTTCAGTAATGTTATATACAATGTGATATTTATTTTCTAAAATGAATGATTCAAACCTTGTTTTAGGTGCTGCTATATAGTTAACATCGCCATTTTTTAAAGCGTTTTGTAATTCTAAAACATTTTGATAAGGCTTATATGTAACACCATTATCAGATGAAATGTAATAACTTACATTTGCTAAATCATTAGATAATACTCCTATATTTTTATTTCTTATTTCATAAGGAGCCGTTATCTTTTCACTATCTTTTGAAATTAATACATAATAGTCCTTATAAAATACCATATCGCTATCTTTTACTGTTTTATAATCATCTTGTTTAACTACCTCAAAATATAAATCATTTTCTTCAGTATCACTTGATGCATCATAAGATATTAAGTTTAATGACAATTCAGTTTGTTCTTCAAACTTAGATGCAAAGTCAAAAAATACACCTTCCCCATCACTACTAAATACTGGTATGTTATTTGCAACTGAAATATTTATAACTTCTTTTTTATTATTTTCTATCCATTTCTTTTCTGTCAAATTAAGTTTTGAATCGTTTTCTGGGCCTTTACTAAAATTTATCAATAAAACTAAAATTCCAACTAATACAAGAATGAATAACCCTACTATCCAATTATTATTTTTTTTCTTTTTCATTTCTACCACCTCTTATAAAACATCAAATGTAATTTCAGTTTTACTCTTATGCTTATATCCTGTAACTGGATACTTCATAGTATCACCTTGCATTTGCTTTGAATAAAACTCTAAGTCATAATAAGTTTTTGTATCATCACTTAAGTAATTTAAAATTTCACTAAATTTAGCTTTCATATCATCAGTTGATACACCTTCCTTAAACGTAACAAAAAACTTAATTAATCTTCCCTTTATTACTACTTCTGATTCCTCAACTCCATCAATTGAAGATACTTTATCTTGCACATCTTTCTTTTCGGAAACAGTAAATTCGTGATTATTTATGTCTCTTATTCTAACTCCATAAACTGATTTTTCTGAACTCGAATAAAATAACGATTTGTATAGTACAAGTAAAATAATTATAACTAATAAAACTAAAAGTCCTGTTTTAACCTGCTTTTTATTATTCCTTACAAATCTTTTTATTTTTGGTAGCATTATCCTCACCTCTCATACGATAATTATTATACTATAAATTATGCATTATTTCCACTTTAATTAGAAAAATAAAATTGTAAAGACTTAAAAAGCCTTATTTTATGGCATAAAATAAGACATAAATATAAGTTTAATATTTATGTCTTACGTTCTTGAACCCATTAGATTTGTTGATGAATATTTTTTCAATCCTAAATTAAATATTAAAAACGAGAACAATGATATTATCACTGTTAAAAATCCTACTATAAGTAATATTAAAGGATTATTAGTAAGAAGACTTCTTACTGGCAAATAAACGATTAATGCTACTGGAAATACGGTATATAAAAGTATTTTTATAAAACCTTTAAATATTCCTTCTGGATAGGTTGAAAATGATGTCGGAACCCTAATTAAAGTATCAGAAAGTTCTCTAAAATTCAAACTAAAAAATAACAAGGAATATAAAATAACTATAAATGAAGTATATGTTATCGCACCACAAACGCTAAATAACGTTAAATATATAAACGTTTTAATAGAAGGTGATGCAATAAGAATAACTAAATAACCATATATCAAATCTCCAAAAGCACTCATCGAACAATGCGAGTTTAAAATGTTTAGCAAAACGCTTTTAGGTTGAACCAAATATGCATCAAGCTTTCCATCTTCTACATAATATGGAATAAACATAGCTCCGCCAAATATTATGTTGGCAAGTCCAAACGAAGTCGCTGCAAAACCCCACACCATTAATATTTCTTTCATAGATAAATCACTGCTACTAGACACTGATAAAATAACTGTCCATTGTACCAAAAAGGAAGCATTAGATACAAACATTAACAAGACACTAAATAAGAATGACTTTTTATTTGTCATTGCCCTTATAGCACTATATTTAATGGATAGAAAACTTACTTTTAATTGATTTTTAACCTCCGTTAACATTTAACTTTCTAGCTCCTTTCTTATATTCAAATTTTAATATTATAATAAGAAGTACTATGTAAAATAATTGAGATAAGATAACTCCTAAATACTCGTTTATGTTAAAATTAATTATCATTTTAACAGGACCTGATAGAGCTGCATAAACGGGAGAATATCTAATTATTGGTCTTATATACATAGGAAACATCTCAAGTGGAAAAGTAACACCGAATATTAAGAAAATCGTTTTAAAAAGCCACTGAAAAGGTTCTGAATTTTCCACCCAAAAAGATAAATAACTAATTATTAATCTTATCAAGGCCGCAACTATTATAGCCAAGATAATACTTATTATCATAAATGGCAAAAATCTTATATCAAACGTTTTTATTGGCCCTATTAAAATTAAACCTAATATTATAGAACATATTAAGTTAACTATTCCCTTTATTGTTGATTCTGCAAAAAATCTTGCAAATATATAACCTGTGTAATCATAAGGCTTATTTAATGCATAGGCTATATTACCACTTACTATGTCATTAGTTGGTGTTTTTCTTAAGATATTACTTGATGAAAAACTAGTTAAAAACTCGGTAAAAGTAACATACCAAATCATTTGAACTAAAGTATAACCATTAATTATAGATTTATCCCCACTAGAATATAAGTATTTCCATAATGCAAAAAATATAAATATATGAATTAAAGTACCTATAAAGTTAAGTAAAAACCCTTTAGCATACTGTAATTCTTCTATTAATGTTGCTTTATATACTTCAACATATTTTCTCATCATTTACTACCTTTATATATATTTGCAATTATGTTTTCTAGTGGCTCATTAGATATATTAATATCAATTATTTTATCTGTATCTAACATTTTTATTACGTCTGAAACACTCTTTTTAGATACATCAATTGAAAGTTTTAGGCTATAGCCTTTATCTTTTAAAACAGTTATACCATCTTCATCACTTAAATTAACTTTTTCTTTCATTTTAACTTCAATTATTTTTTTATTTAAATAATTATACTTTAAATTTGACATAGAATCATCAAGTACAACTTTTCCATCGTTTATAATAATTACACGTTTACAAAGTTTTTCTATATCACCAACATCATGACTTGTTAAAAATATGGTTGTTCCAAATTCTTTGTTCATTCGCTTAATTAAAACCCTTATATTTTCCTTTACAACAGGATCAAGACCTATTGTTGGTTCATCCAAAAATAATATTTCTGGTTTATGAATTAAGCTAGCTGCTATTTCACAACGTATTCTTTGACCTAATGATAGGTTTCTAACTGGTGTATTTATAAAATCATTAAGCTCTAAAGTATCATTTAACTCTTTTATTCTTTTTTCTATTTCATAGTCCTTTAAATCGTATATCGCTCCAAAAAATTTAAAATTATCATAAGGAGTTAAATGAGTCCATAATTGCTCTTTTTGTCCAAATACCGTTCCTATCTTGTATGCTAATTTTTTTCTTTGTTTAGCAGGATTGATTCCTGAGACTATTGCCCCTCCACTGCTTGGGCAAAGTATACCAGTTAGCATCTTTATAGTTGTTGACTTACCTGCTCCATTAGGTCCTATAAATGCTATAATTTCTCCTTTATCAATTGACAAATTAATATTGTTAACTGCCTTTTTCAACCTGTATTTTGGTTTAATTATAGATTTTAAACTTCCTTTAAATCCCTTTTCTTTTTCTTTTATTTTAAACGTTTTAGATAGGTGTTTAATTTCTATTATTTTAGTCATAAATTATCACTTCCTCCACTTTTTATATTTTTCTAGATAACTCTAAAGCAAGCGTCATAACCTCTTTTTTCTTATCTATTTTTGCAAGGCCACTTAAACTTCGCTCATCCCATACTGCCGCATCTAAATTATCTCCTGCATAATAAAACGTAAAATAATCTATATTTAGTTTTTTACATACCGCCGCTATTGCCGTACCTTCCATTTCTACACATACCGCACCCTTTTGCTTATAATAATTAACCTTCTCTTTAGTTTCCCTATATATAGCATCAGTTGTCCATGTATATCCTTGTGTATGGTCAAAGTAATATTCATTTAATATTTCAATAAATTTATATTTATACTTTAAATCCATGTCTATAATTTCACTGTCATCTTCAATATAATGGTAACTTGTTCCTTCATCCCTAAATCCTTTAGTTGGTATTATAATAGAACAATCTTCTATTTTAGAATCTAAAACACCACAATTACCAAAGATTATAAACTTATTAACACCTGATGCATGAAGCTCTTCTATATCTCCTGCTATCCAAGGAGCACTTACACCTGCCATAAAAAACGTTATTTCCTTACCCTTATAATTTAATTTATATACTTTTCTCTCCATATTAGCAGTTGATAAAATGCCAACTGGTTCGCAAGGAAATTTACTTATAACATCTTCATATAAATGATGAGAAAAAACACCGATAGCTATCTCTGGCAAACTATCTATTCTATTTTTACCATCAATACTTTTTATTTTTTCAGCTTTTATAAAGCCTTCTTCATTACTATACTTTATCACTTTTAATCACTTCCTTTTATTTAAATAATACATTCATTATGTTTTCATATTCTTCTTTAAAAATAACCTTTGTTTTATCACTTAAATCATTATAGTCATTTTCAAAATAGCGTTTTATAAAACTTCTTATGTTACTTAAATTAACATCATAGTTTTTATACGCATAATCAAATATCATTGGTATGTTATCAAAATGAGATAATATGTCAGCATCAGATACACATACCTCTTCTTTATTTTCAGCATCAAAACTTGTTCGGTGGTGAAGTACACAGTTTTTAACACGTTTTATCTTTTCCTGTGGATAATTATATTTATTTAATATTTCTTCGGCTATTTTTGCACCGTTTATGTGATGATCACTTCTTTTTCCCACTTTTTTTATTAATGCTACATCATGAAGAAGTGCGCCTAATGATACTATTTCTATATCAGCGTCATATTTTTTTGCTAACAAAAGTGCTTTATCATACACATACTTTATATGTTCATTCCAAAAATCATAATCATCTTTAGATTCTTTTTTATGCTTATTACACTCATCTTTTACATACTCTTTTATTTGCTCTACTATGTTCATTTTATTTTTCCTTATCTATTATAGGTTCATATATTTTTTCGTTTTTACTTAACGATTTTTCTATATCTATCAAATAATCTTGAACTATGCATTTTATATCATCATTGTAATATTCCCCTATTAGTCTTCCTCCAAGAGACTTAATCGTTTTTGCTGATCCTAAATTATCTTTATCACAGTCCAGAAACGCCTCTTTAACACCATGATTCTTTAAACATTTTAGTCCTAAATAAAGATTAATTTTGTTATAACCCTTTCTTCTTTCAGTAGGTCTTATTCCGTAGCCTATATGGCCTCCTTCTTTTCTTAATCTTTCATTTAACACTAATCTAATGTTTATCATTCCAACTATTTTATTATCACTTTCTCTAACCAAAAAATAAGTTTCAGCAGGAACTTTTTCTTCACTTGGAATACGATTCCTATCATCATCTAGCTTTTTTAACCAACCATCATAATCATTTAAATATCTATGCAAACTGCCTGCTCCATTTATATTGGAATTATATTCGTAAAATTCTTTTATGTAATTAATAGCATCTTTTTCGTGTTCTTTAAGAGGCTTTACATGTTTTAGTTTATCCATCTTTATCATCTCCTTATCTTTTTATCATTATAATATCTAATGGCATTATTAAGTACATCTTCACCTATTTCATATATCATATCCTTGTTTTTTATAATGTTTAATAATTCATTGTTATTTAGCGTTTCAAGCAAATAATTTACTGAAATAAAACTTGCTATATATCCATCATACTTATCATTTACAAATGCCAAACCATGAGAAATCTCATTCATGTTTGGCATCTCCTTAAATGATAATACCTTATCTAATATATCATCAAGCAAAACATTTTGAAATTCTCCGGATAGATTCATTGCAAGTCCCTCATCTAACCAGATAACTCTATCTTTATAATTTTTATTTAAAATAATTTCATAATAAATAACGTGAACTAATTCATGGAAAATAGAACAAATTCTAGTATTATATAGAAAACTTCCTTTCATAATGTTAGGCTCTATATAATGATTAATCATTCCACAATCAAAAGTACCCTTACAATATTCTGGTAATTGATCTTTACTAATGCCTCTTAAATCAGATACAAAATATTTAAATTCATCTATACTATCAAATAAATTAACAGTTACTTTTCTATAACTTTTAATGTGGAAAAATGCAAATATTTCTGGCACTTTTTTAGTAGAAATGCTAATCATTTTTTTAACTATTTCACTCAAGGATTTAGAATAATTTATTACAAAGTATTCATTCTCTATCTTTTCCATAACGTAATCACCTTCCATATCTATTATCATTTTAAATTACATATTATATTTTTTCAATATATAAAAATGCTACTAATTATAAAAACTATTAGTAGCATCAAAATAAGCTTATACTTATATATTTAATTACTTTCTTTTCTAAAATCATTTTCTAATATTTCCATTTCAATCTTATCATGATATTTACCATCTAAAAAGTATACTTCATGTCTTCTTCCATACTCTTTAAATCCCACTTTCGAGTAACATTTAATTGCTCTTTCGTTAAATGAAAATACTTCTAGATTAACATTATGCATATTTTCCATATTAAAAGCATAATTCAAAAGTAATCTTAACGCTTCCGCTCCATAGCCTTTATTCCTATTTTCTTCATCTCCAATA
Source organism: uncultured Mycoplasmatota bacterium (assembly GCA_900547225.1). Taxonomy (GTDB): domain Bacteria; phylum Bacillota_I; class Bacilli_A; order RF39; family UBA660; genus Aphodocola. The sequence goes on along the minus strand of URFW01000001.1, from coordinate 83,277 downwards.
AAAATTCCTACTGTACAACATCTATTTATTCTATCAATATTTAACAATGAACAATTACCTAAAAGTTCATCAGTTTTAATATCTACTATTGCAAAGTTTGCATCACCAGTTTTGGACGCATTAGTAATCCATTCTTTTTCTCCTTCTATAGAAGTAATTTTAACAGTACTACCAGTTGGATCCGTTACACTTCTATCATTCATCCACATGGTATATTTTTCAGCATCTAAAATATTCATTGGTGATAAATATAATCTATGTCCTACAAATTTCTTAAAATATTTCATAAGTTCTTCCTCCTATAATACATATTGATATAAATTCTCTAAATAATTATTTCCCATTAGTGAAAAATTACATTCTCCAATAAGTTTTCCACATATTTTTTTATAAAACTCATTAGCACTATTTTCTTTTAAAGTACTAATCAATACATATTTAAAATCATTTTTTAATATTTTAAATATATAATCTATCATTTTTGTTCCAATACCTTGATTTTTATATTCTAAATCAACATATAATGCATAAATTTCAGCATATGCTTTATCATAGCCTTTCTTGTTTATTCCATATCGCGCCATTGCAACTATTTTACCTTCTTGTTCATAAACAACATACTCTTCTATTTTTTCCTTACATCTTTCTATTGCCGAAATATTTTTACTATCAAGTTTATCTAAAAAATCAGTAGGAAATATTTTTCTATACGTTTCCTTCCAAGAATTAACGTTAATTCTAACAATATCTTTTGCATCTTCTTTAATCGCTTTTCTTATCATAATTTTTCACCATCCTTTCTTGTAAGTGACAAACAAAAAGCACGTAAGTCACTCCTATAGTGACTCCGTGCTTATTTAAAGTACGTGTAGGCTTATTGCCCTTTGAGGCTAGATATAATATCACACTCAAACTCACTTATTGCTTATAAAATAGCAAGTTTTAACATATTTGTCAAGCAATTATTATAAATTTACTTAACAAATCTTATTTTAATAAAGCATTTCTTTCCTTTTTGAATTACTATTTCTCTATTTGATATTTTTATAATTTTATCTATATTTTTTTCCTTTTCTCCATCTATTTTAATTCCATTTTGCAAAATCAACCTTTTAGCTTCTGTTTTAGACTTAGCCAAAGAACATAGTACTAACAAATCAATTAATAATATATCATTATCTATATTTATTTCCTTTGTAGGTATATCATTTATTAAAATATTTCCACTAAATAAAGATCTTGCAGTGTCTCTTGCTTTTTCTGCTTCTTCTTTCCCATGTACTAATTTAGTGACTTCAAACGCTAATAGCTCCTTAGCTTGCCTTATATCCTTTTTGCATAAATTTTTTATTTCGTTCATATCAATTCTAGTAAAAAATGCAAGTGATCTTTCAACATCTTCATCATATGAATTAATCCATGATTGAAAGAATTCAAATGGTGTTGTCTTATTTCTTGATACCCATAAAGTACCTGATGCTGTTTTACCCATTTTTTCTCCATCTGCTTTTAACAAAAGAGGACATACCATTCCAAATAATGGTTCTATTTTCTTTCCTTCACTAAATCCTATTTTTCTAGATAAATTAGAACCAGCTAAAATATTTCCCCACTGATCTGATCCACCTATTTGTAATTTACATCCAAACTCTTTGTTTAAATGAACAAAATCAAAGGCCTGCATTAGCATATATCCCATTTCCAAAAAAGTTAAGCCTCCACTTTCTAATCTTTTTTTGTAACACTCTGAACTAAGCATCATATTAACGTTAAAATGTACTCCTACATCTCTCATAAAGTTAACATACGTTTTATCACATATCCAATCAGCGTTATCTACTATAATAGCAGGATTATCGCCACTAGTTTTAACGAACCTTTTAACAAGCTGCTTGACTTCTATTTTATTATGTTTAACTTCTTCCTGAGATAACATTTTTCTCATATCGCTTTTGCCTGTTGGATCTCCAATTAAAGCGGTCGCACCACCAATAAGAATTATTCCACGATGGCCAAAATCTTGTAACCACCTAAATAAAGTAAGTGCAAAAAAATGTCCTATATGAAGACTATCCTCGGTAGGATCAATACCCAAATAAAAAGTCATAGGTTTTCCATTTATTAAATTTCTGATTTCTTTTTCGTGTGTTAAATCTTTTACATATCCCCTTTCTTTTAGGACATCAAATAATTCTTTTTTCATGTTTTTTTATTCCTCCAGTATGATTTATATTTAAGTTAATTAGAAAACTATTTTCAAAGTAATAATAATAGTAATAATCAACATCCATACAAATCACCTCCTTTAAAACAAAAAAATCATCCTTAAATAAAGGACGATTAGTAACCGTGGTACCACCTTAATTCGTAATAAATGTTTATTACCTCTAATCTTTAACGAGATTATCCGTTTAAAATCATCATTTGTAATTCATCACTTTAACTATACTTATTTTCATCAACCATAAGCTTTCTATAAATAAATTAAAATAATTACTTCGAATGAATCGCTTTTTAATTAACTTACAAGAAGCATATCAAAATTATATGACATTGTCAAATTATGCATATTGGTTTTTATCAAAAATCTGAAAACAATCTTACAAATAGTAAGTTACTATAATGCATTACCGTATTATTTTAAATATCATCAATATCAATAAAATTATCATCTTCACAAATTTTTATAATATTTCCATTTTGTATTTTGTAACTTTCTCCATATAAAGTACATTTTGAGCCATTTTTAATAATGTATGATCCATCCGTCAAACCATATAATAGTCTATTATTAGACTCAGATAATATAGCATTCATTTGAATTTTTTTTGAATCATCATTTAAATTATTGACGCTAAAATGAGGTTCAATATTTATATTTGTTAATTCTAAGCCTTGTAAATAAGGTGAATTATTCAGATCAGTGTCACTTTCTGGACTATTGAACACATTTTTTGCAGAATTAATTGATCCTGCACTTATCCCGACAACAACAGAATCAATTTTTTTTAAATATTTTTTTAGATTAATACGATTTAAAAAATTATTTTGTGTTAATGTATTACCTCCACATAAAAATATCAAATTTACACCATTTAAGACTGATTTAACTTTATTTGAATTTCTTCCGTCTAATACAACATATTCATCAAAATGTAAACCGCTTAATTCCAATGCTTTTATATCCATTTTCAAAAATAAATCATTCTTTTCATAATCATCTGGATTGCTCGCAATTAACAAAAATTTTTTCGTTTCTGTTAAGTTCTTTTTTAAATTATTTAAAAATTTGTTTTTTTCGAAAAATCTAACAGGATATTTTTTGCCATTTTCTTTTTTTACTCCACCAACATTACTTGTTAAAAATAAAATCATATAATTCGCCTTTTTACTATATTTTTCTTTTTAATATATATTTTTTTACACATCCACTACTTCCATTAACTTCAATTTGATCTTCTTCTTTTAATTTGTTTATAACATCATATCCTAATCCAGTTACACAAGGAATTCCTAATTCTCTTGAAATGATAGCTGTGTGTGATAAAAATCCACCTTCAGCCGTTATTATTCCCGAACTTTTAAGAATGACAGGTACCCAATCCGGATCTGTATATTCTGTTAGCAAAATACTTCCCTCTATAAATTTATCAACATCATTTGGATCATCCAAATAAAATGGTCTTCCAATTATTTCACCAGAAGATGCCGCAACACCAACAAATGATTCACCATCAATACTTTTCTTGTTTTCTTCATATTCTATTTTTTTTGTTACAGGTCTATATTGTAACCAAACTAATTCACCATCCAATATACACCATTCTAAATCTGCACTGGCATTTAATTTTCTTTGCAATTCTAAACAGTAATTTCCCACACATTCATTTTTAACCATTAAATTATCTTCTTCATTGTTATTTGGCCATTTTTCAGATATTGGTTTGACATGTCCACTCACCAATTTTTCTCCGTTGCCATTTACCCATTCTAAATATCCACTATTAATATCATTACCTATCCACACACCAGACAGTGTTGGTTCTTTATATTTTTGAATTACCACAGACATATAAGGTTTATCTGTGTTGAAATGATTTACATATGAAACAACTCTTGGATTGTTAATTGATCTTTTAACAACTTCAACTGCTTTTGATAAATTTGGTTTTTCAACATCTAATACTGATGTAAACATTCCTGCAAATGAATTATTTTCATTATCCTCAACGGTTGCTGAACTTCTTACAGAATAGTTAATATTTTTCAATTCTTGAATTTTTCCTTTATATAATTCTTCTTTTAGTGATGTAACTGGGATTATATAAGTTTTAGGAATATTAAAACCATTAGTATTTAATATAGAAAGACCTAATCCCTTACCACCAATTATATATGATAAATCCTTATTTCCTGTAGCAATTATAAATCTTGATAATATATTAATATCTATTATAGGAATATTATCTAGAATAACTAACATAAGTAAATTTTTACCATTAACTTTATTCAGATGAGGATATTCTTTTTTTACAATAGCCTCAAAATTTCTTCTTGCGTTTTGATGATCTTTTATAAGTATTTGTTCATGGAAAATATGTTGATCGTCTTGAAAATATTTCATTAGTAAATATATTTTTATATTTTCATCACTTAAATCTATATCATTTGTATTTGAAACCGAAAAATTTGTTAAGCTAGATGGTACATGTTTATCGATTTTTTTAATAAAATCTAAATAGGCATTCCCATATTTTTCTTTAAATGTGCTTAATATTTTATCAGTAACTAAAGATCCTTCAGTTATTACTTCAATCAAACCATAATATGCGTAGGCCCATCTATAGTTATACCATTTTAATATTGTATCACTAGTAGAATCAGCCATATTTTTTAATTTCATACACTTATTTCTCAAAGTTAATATAATATTTTTATAATCATCTGAGTTAAAATTATTTATGTCTATGCTTTTTATAATTCCAACTATTTCTTCAGCTAACTTCGGGTTAAGTGCAATATCAAATTTGAGCATATTATACCATTCATTGTCTCTTACAAATTGCTTTAAAACTAATAGTTGTTCTTCATATTTATTCATATTTTTATAATCTTCTTCATTTATAAAACCACTTTGCACCTGTCATCACCTTTCTTTGTTAAAGATTTATTTTTTCTTACATTATATGCAGGACATCCACCATTACAAAAATCATTATATTTACATTTAGCACATTTTTTATCTTCTATTTTATAATTTCGTAAAATATTCAAACTATATGAATTTTCCCATATATCATTAAAATTTTTTTCAAAAACATTTTCATAATTAAAATCATTTATATCAAAAGCTGTACAAGGTAACAATGTGCCATCAGGCATTATTTCAACCTTCGTTTGACCTGCTTCACAGCCATATATTATTTTATCAAATTCATTTTTAACCGGACTATCGCATTCATCATAAAATGCTGAATAAAATAAACATCCTTGTATATTCACAGAAATGTTATTATACTTCTTCTTCAGTAAATAAGATTGTATGTTACAATCAAGCTCTTTATAATATGAAAAGTCATCTTTGTCTCTCAATGAATTTCCTAAAGGCATATATATATTTAAAGAATATTGAGTAATGCCTCTCAAAACACAAAAATCAATCAATTCATATATTTCTTCTTTACTTTGATTATATATCACTGAATTAATTCTTGGTATTTTACCTTTTTCTATAAATTTATCTATTGTTTTTACGATTTTATTACTACTTACACCCATATATTTATAGTTGTGTTCTGTTAAACTTTGAATAGAAATAGTAGGAGTTATATACTTACTTTTACATATAATATCAAAAGTACTTGATTTTATATGTAATCCATTTGTTGTTATTGTAGTCTTCATTTTTATTTTATTTGCATGGATTAAAATTTTATCAATATCATAATAAAGAGTTGGTTCTCCTCCTAAGATTGATAAATATATTACATTTTTTTCTTTTAAAACATCGATTAATTTAATCCAGCTCTCACTTGAATTACATTTCACATATTTGTTTTTTTTATTAGAAAAGTAACAAAATTTACAATTCAATTGGCAGAAACTAGATGGATAAATACTAACTTCTATAGGTGAACTCAAATATTTTCTTTTTTGTGCTTTTGATATAATTTTTTTATATTCTTTTATATTCCAACAATTATAATCATTTTCATAATCTTTAATTTCACTTGATTTAGTTAAAAAACCGTAATTTAACATTTCTTTAATATTTGGTTTATAATGATCACAATCAAATACTTTTTCAACAATCTTGATAGATGTTTCATACTTATATTTATTCTTTATGCAATCCAAAAATACTGAATCCATATAGTCAATTATATATATACCCTGATCAAAACTAGAATACATTAATCCACCAAAGAATTCAAATCTTAATATAAATTCATTATTGTATTTCATAAATTCTCCCTATACATAAAAATAAGTAAATAAAGGCATAATCCTTTATTTACTTTGCCAACCATCACCTTTACTGAAATGACAAGAACCAAACATTTTATTAATTGTACACTTTTTTATTGGTCTTTTTGTTTTCATAGTAACCTCCTTATAATATATTTGATAATTGCTACTATAAATACTGCCAATAACTAATTATCTACCTAGAATTTACTATATTTTTTTTTGAAAGTCAATAACTTTAAATTGTTTTTTAACATATATTTTACCAAGAATCATAAAATAACCACATTTTTTATAACTCCAACAAACTTGACACATAAAATTATTAATAATAAAATTAAGTTGAAGAACAATTTAAAAAAATGATTTTGTTCACAGTATATGTATTTTCAACAAAATGGAAGGAATAGAGATTAATATGAAAGAAAAAAGAGATTTATATGACATCAATAGCAATAAAACCGATTTAACTTATTACAAGGGTGATAAAATACCAAATGGATACTATCCTATGGTTGTCATGATTGCAATTGAAAACAGTAAATGAGAATTTTTAATGCAAAAGAGAGTGCAAAAAAAGGGTGGAAACTGGGGAGTAACTGGTGGGCACCCTAAAAGCGGTGAAACACCATATGAAGGAATTATCACAGAAGTAAAAGAAGAATTAAGTCTAGATATTTCAAATCAAAAAATAATGGAATTTAACAGTGGATGCGATGGAGATGAGTGTTATAAAATGTATTACGTACATATGGATATCAATATCAATTCATTAAATATACAAAAAGAAGAACTAACAGAAATAAAATGGTTTTCAATCGAAGAACTAAATAAAATGGAAAAACTCAAGATACTAACAAATGACCAAGTTGCATTCTTCCATAAATGTAAAGAATTCTTAAATTCAACAAAATGATAAAACCAAAGCATTAGAAAAAGAAGTAAACCCATTTTGTACACTAAAAAAACTAGTTACATATAAAATAGAATCTTAAGAAAAAGGTTCTGTTTTTATGCCTAATAATAAATATACTGATTTTAAAAAGAAAATTGTAGGTGAATATATTTTTGGAAATAAAAGTTTTTATTCTTTAGAAAGAAATATAAACAATTAAAAAATTCAATCCATAAGATATACTTAAATATCTATAGATTGAATTTTTTATTTTATAAATTATTTTTCTTTTAAAAAATCAGCAAGTTTATTATATGCATCAGTATTCCAAATAAAACATCTTTCATCGTCAGGATAATTTGCCATAGTTTTATCATATCCATCTGGTATAAATATAAAATCCCAACTCCAACCATAAGTTCCAGACTTTTCTCTAGCTATTTTACCATTTGTCACAGATTTAAATACGACAGGTTCCTTGCCATACTCACAATATGCAAATGCTTCAATAAAACATGCATTTCTATTTTGAACCCCATCAAGAAGTTTCAACAATCCATCCTCTCCTATTTTTTCATCAACATAATGTGTATATGGTCCTGGAAAGCCATTTAATGCTTCAACATACAAACCTGTATCATTCTTTAATACAGCACATTTTAACTTATCACTTGCTTCTTTTGCAGAATGTATTGCAATTTCCTCAGTTGAGTCCGCCTGAATTTCCGTTGTTTCCATTTTAACGTTTTCAACCTCTATACCAAGCGGTTCTAATATTTTTTTAGCACTCATAAGTTTAGACCAATTTCCTGTTACATAAACTATCTTTTTCATATGCATCATCTCCTATCATCTATTTAACGTTTCATTTAAAATTAATTCTGCCTTTTTTACAAAGAAATTAGATTTATCTATTGATAGATTATAACTACATATATCATCTTTTAATTCTTCTACATTTTCATATTTTCTGTTAATATATTGAGGTTCAGACTCCATTTCTATAAAAATATATTTATCATTAACTAGTTGAACAACTAACTCGGTTTTATCATTTGCAAAAACTATACATTTATCATGTATATCAAATAATTTTTCATATCCTATAGCATTCATAAATTCCATCGCTTTATTTATATCAGTAACAGGACATTTTATTTTCCCTTGTTCAATTATATCTCCATTACTATCATATTTTTTATATTTATATAATAACTGTTTTAAAATTCCAACTATATCTCTTACTAAAACACATTTCTTAAGTATATCTAAACTTTTCATATCTGTTATATTTATTGAACTATTAATTAAATATGAATCATTTACTATATATTCTTCTTTTTTTATAAAATTATTTCGTTTTAATTCCTCTTCTAGTTTTTCATAACCGACATTTACTCTAACTGTTATTTCTATTTCTTTTTTCATAGTATATACCTCTTATTAAATTCATTTTAATTATATCATAATTACTTCAATGTTTTTTCATAATAATTAACAATTACTTTCTCACCAGATGAATAATATTCATAATCAGTCTTTATATACTTTATAAAGCCCCATTTAAAATATATTTGTATATTTCTTATTTCATAAGGTTCTACTCCAAGAGTTAAATATTTAAAACCTCTTTTTTTTAAATCATTTTCCATAAATTTATAAAGTTTAGAAAAGTATCCTTTGTTTTCATATTCTTTATTCGTTCTAAATGCTGTTAAATATGCTTTTTTATCTCCTATTAAACCATCTTTATTTTGCATATTAAAATCATATTCAGAAACTATCGCTGTTGCTTCCGCAATTATTTCACCATTTAATAATCCCATATAGACAATTCTTGTATCTAAATTTTTTAGTGATTCTTTTTTAAACTGTATCCATAATTTTGAATTATTATGTTTTTTTATTTCACAATCCCATTTTTTTATAATTAAATCTTTATCCGCTATTACACATTTATAACTATTCATTCATTATGTCTCCATTCATATTTTTTATATCTTCTTAATATTAATAATCTCCCTTGTATGATACCCTTGCCTATTATAAAATTTAATAGCATTTTTATTATAAGCAAAAACATCTATTAAGATATATTCACAATTTATTTGTTTAAAATATTCTTCCATTTTTTTAATTAGTTTTTGGCCTACACCCTTACTTCTTGCATGCTTAGAAATAATTAATTCTGATATTTTACCGCATTTTGGACATTTGTAATCTAAATAATCATATTTATCATAAACCCTAACATATCCCATAATTAATCCAATTACTTTATCACCATCTATCATTAAATAGCATTTACCACTATTATCATTTACCTCTTTTAAATCTAAGATAGCCATTTTATCTCTGTATTCTTTATGTAACTGGTCTAATGCATCTTCATCTATGGACAGTATATATTCTTCTAATTCTACTAGTAAATCTTTAACATCTTCTAAATATTTATCATTGTATTCTATTATTTCCATTTCTTTAACACCTCAAACATCATAATTATGATTACAATTTAAACTATTTATATAACAATTAAATTCCTTAAATGACATATTTGGCTTAACATCATAAAATTCAGTTATTGGTCTTGAAATTCCATTTGATAGTTTTACATAATATTCATTTATTGTTTTTAGTGCTTTATCTTCGTTTTTATATTCATAAATTCCTTTTTCATACCAATTAGGATGCTCTATATGATAAACCTTATCATTAGCATAGCAAAGTATAAAACAATGCATATGTTCTTCTTTTGTTAAATCATCAAAATCATCTGGTTCATATATTCTAGTCGCAAACATCTTGTTTTTTATACCTATATTATTTAAAATATAGTGCATCAAATAAACTTGATCTATACATGTACCAATACCATAACTTAGTATCTCATCAATAGTCATAGTTCTGTATAACTTTCTAAAATTCTTCATGTTTCCAATATGAATATTTTTATTGATATCTAACCATCCATATCTAATATTATTTTCCATAAAAGAAAAAACATCATATATACTTCTTATCTTAGAAATATTAGGCAATATACTACTTGTATTTATTCTAACAATAGCTCCTGATACATCCTTATTAAACTTCTTCCAAGTTTCTTCTTTATATATTTTAAATCCAACGTCTAAAAATAATTTTAATGTATTTTCTCTATCTTTTTCAAAAGTATCGTATAAGTATTCTATGCCATTATTATAAGCTTCTTTTATAAGTAATTTTAAAGCATCTTTAGAATAACCTTTACCTCTATATTTATATTCAATTAAAATACCACATTCATAAATATTTTGTTCTTTATCATATTGGTAATTAACATATCCAACATATTCATTAATATCAAAATCTTTTATGTATGCAAAATATCTATTTTCCTTTATTCTTTTATCATAAGCATCCTTCCACTTATCCACAGTAAAATTAATACAACCAGTATCATAATGATAACCAGAATATTTAACATCATACCCAGCATTATAACTCATTGTATTAGGATCTTTTTTTAATTTTTCTTCATAAGAATATTCTTCTAATTTAGGTATAACTAATTCTATATTTCTCATTTATACTCTATCATATCCCCACCAATTAGGGATTAATTCTTCTAATTTAATTATTTCATTGTTATCTTTATCTTTTAATATTTCAATATTCTTACTATTTTTAGAAAGTTGCATTAAGTATTCTCTGCATGCACCGCAAGGAAAGCCTATATTTCCTTTTGAATCAATACAAACTAATTTTACTATTTCATTTTCACCATTTGTAATCATATTTGCTATAGCATTTCTTTCAGCACACATACCTAAAGATGATGCTGTATCAATACAAACTCCAGTATATATATTATGACCTTTAGTAAGTATTGCCGCTCCAACACATCCTGCACTAATCATACCTGATACTTCTCTATCGTCTCTTATGTTTTTAGCCTTATCATATAGTTCTTCCCATACGGTATTTTCCGAATATAAATACTTAATATGAACTGCATAAACACCATTTTCTTTTATTATGTTTTTATAATCTCCTATTTTTTCCACATTTAAGATAGCTTCTTTCTTATCATTTGTGGATGATACAGTATATCTAGTTCCTTCAAGAGTAAATAATTCATCTAAAGTATTATAATGATTAATACCTTCTACTTTAACATAAAATTTACCTAAATTATTACTACTAAATTCAATTATATCTCCATAATTTAATTTATCATAATTAGCACCCGCTCTTATTTCTACTTTTTTTGTACCATTTTTCATAGCAAGAGCTGCCCTATCATTAATATTTAATTTTATTATCATTTTATTTGTCCCTTTCTCTATTAAAAAAATTCTGCATAATGCAGAACTTAAAATCTAGGACATCAAAAATTTATCTATTATAAACTAAAATAGATAGGAGCCATGATTAATTCTGCATTACTTATAATTTGTAAATTCTTCATATTAATCACACTCCTTTCTCTTAGCAATTTACACTAATAATATATTATAGTTTTATTTCTTTGTCAATAAATATTCTTTAATTTATTTTTTATAAAATTATCTAAATATCTAGAATCTTTTTTAACCCATTTATACTCAGAATGTTCATTACTTAGTTTTATGTTTAATTTTGTTTTATCCACAGTAATAATAAAATCTATTTCTAAATTATGAACAAGTTTATTTTCAAAAGTTTTTACTTCATCAAAATAATTAGTAATAATAGGAATAGAATCCAAAGTGTATCCTATTTCTTCTTCAAGTTCTCTTTTAAGTGCTTCATTTAAAGTCTCACCATCTTCTAAATGACCTCCAGGAAATTCCCAAGATCCTGGATAAAAATCATCGTTTTTGCTTCTTCTAACTATTAAAAATAAATCATCACACTTCAAAATTCCGGTTACAATAATCTCTGATTTCATAACTTATCCTTTCATATTTTAATAAGGTATAACCAGTCTTAATATAAACTTCCAAAAAGGCATATCACTTGATATAAATAGTCTTGGCAAATGATATTTATCATCACCTAATTTTACTTTTCTATGATTTTTTCCTGGACCAAATGTAAATGCTAATTTATAATTATTGTCTTTTAAAGCCTTTTCTATGTTATGGCTAACATGCCCATAAGGATACGCAAAATATTTAGTATCAATTACATTATTCATCTTTTTAAAATCATTATTTATTTCTTCATAACTTAGTAAATAATCATTTTCATGATGTAAATCATAAGAATGAGATGCAAATTCTATGTTGGGATATTTTCTTTTAGCTTCCTTAATCATATTTAAATCCATATAGTTTTCATTTCCACCATTATAATTTACTCCCATATAAAATACTACCCCATTAAAATTATATTTCTTAAGTACTTTAAATGCTAAATCATAATTAGATTTATACCCATCGTCCATCGTAATTAAAACAGATTTTCTAGGTATTTTGCAAGTCTTATTTATAAAACAATCCATTTGTTTAAGAGTAATTGTATTATAATTATGGTCTTTTAAATATTTCATTTGCTTGTCAAATTTTTTTATATTCATCTGCATATTACTAACGGAATCACCTTCTGTAAAATCATGATATCCTAAAACAGTAATCCTTTGATCTTTATAAAGTAAAATAAGACAAATAACAATTAACAAAGCAAAAAATAAAAATACTATCATTAATTTCTTTTTCATACACTAAACACTTTCCTTACACTTATCAATATTATTATATCATTTTATTACAATAAAAAAACAGAAACTTTATTTCTGTTAATTTTTATTTTTAGTTAATATAAATCCTATTAGTCCTACTATAACTATAATCATACCTACTATTAGGATTCCACCATTACCTTCTTTTCCTGATGCTGCTTCTTTTGCGATTGAAGCAGTATATAAATATCCGTAATACTTCATGGATAATTTGTCAAATAAGTTAATTGTATTTTCTACATTTTGTTGCAACTTAATCATCCTCCTTAAAAAAGAAAAGCATTACTTCTTTTCCTTTTCTAATTTTTTTACTGCTTCTTTTGCTTTACTATCTTCCATGGTAAAGTAAATTATATACGTTACAAACGTTTGCATAGTAGACGATAACAACAATTCAGGATGAGAAGATTGAATCATTGATATTATAGTTCCAAAAGATATCAATACAAAAAGTGGGACATATTTAGAACCTTTTATTTCTTTTGCATTCTTAAACATTAAAAGCAATCCAATAGCATCGCAAAATAAAGAATAAAAGTATACAACGTTTATTGCTGGACCAGATGTATATATTATTACTCCATTCCTTGTATTATAATCTAAAAGTAAAACCATACCAACTATCAATACTATTAAGTATAATATCGACCAAATAATCATTTTATTTTTACTAACATACTCATTTTCGCTAGAAATTACCATTACATATATTATAAATACAAACACCCAAGTAAAATAATATACCAATATCAATCTTAAAACAATATCATTTAATAGTTTAAAATGTTCGTAATTTCCACCCAAGAATATTCCTAAAACTTCTAATATTAACCCAAATAGGTTTATAAGGAGAAGTGCCTTTAAAATATTTCTTTTCTTATTATTGCTTTTATTTTTTACTTTAAATATAATAAGTAACAAAATGCAATAAAGTAAACTACAAGCTGAGAAAAAAATCGTTGAATTCATACTATACCTCCGACTTAAGTATATCACAAATTATAGTTAAAGAAATGTTTTATATATTAATTTTACAACGCCTTTACATATGATTTTTCTCTATGAACTCCAGAGTCAACATATTTTTTGTTCACTATTTTAATGTTATATAAAATATTACATCTAGCGATTTTCTCACTTATCATCATACTTGTTACATATTTTCTTATACTATCTTCTATACCATCCATATTATTTGGTAATTCAGAATTTAATTCTGGATTTATTTCTATTTCTAATTTATAATCATAATTTGAATCATTTAAGGCTGTTATTTCAGCGCTCATAACTCCATTAAACATTGAAGCAATATCTTCAATTTTTAAAGCATTTAAATTAAATTTGTTATTTTTCGTTCTTGGCATTTCTTTTCTTATTTTATAAGAAATTGGTCTATGTAATTCTTGGATTTCTCCAGACATTTTTATTATTTCACTTAAAGTTTCTTCCTGTTTAGAATAATCGAAAAGAGTTATATGCGCACTTGGTACTTGTCCTTCTTCTTTACTTGGCATAGCTACTATACAGCATTTATCAACGTTTGGATGTGATTCTATCTTTTGTTCTTCTGCTAGTGGTGAGAACTTAAATGATCTTCTAGCGATTACGTTTTTAATTCTTCCTTCGTAGTGTCCAAATCCGTCACTATCTATTCTACCTAAGTCTCCCATATGAACCCATATATTACCATCATTATGTTTTCTATATACTTTACTAGTTGTTTCTGGGTCATTAAAATATCCTAATGTTACCGTATCACCAGAAATAGCAATTTCTCCAACTTCATCTACCCCTAACTTTTCTCCTGTTTCAGGATCAAATATACCAACCTTTACATTACCCATTGGTTTACCAAGGCTGTCCTTTTTATATGAACTAACTAAATTAGATAAGGCTATTGCGGAAACTTCAGTTGATCCATATCCATCGGTTATAGGAATATTACAACCATGTTGCCTTAAATAACTATTTATTCTATCTTCTATATTAGCAAATCCATCTCCACCAGTTCCTATTAACTCAAAGAAACTTAAATCCTTGTTGGCTATTCTCTTACTTTTTGGAAGAGCTGCCCAATGAGATGGTGTTACTGTCAAATAATTTGGTTCGTATTTTTCTATCAATCCAGGAAAATTTTTAGGATTCATTTCAGGTATCATTACTATTTCAACATTATTACAAAACATTGCTTGAAATGTAGAGTTACCAAAAGAAACAAATATTGGAAGCACTTGTAGATAACGTTTCCCTGGCTCAAACTTTTGGCCAGATAATTCATAATTTCTAACTATTGCATTCGGATTTTTATTAGATTGCATAACTGCCTTTGGTGTACTAGTTGTACCACTTGTATGCATAAGACAGCTCATTTTATTCTCATCATACTTACACTCTTGTGAAACACCCTTATTTTCCTTGCCTAACCTAATAAAATCTTTCCATTTCAAAATCCTATCATCATCTATATCAGTTGTTTTATTTTTCTTGCTAGCAATCATCTTAAACAACTCTGGAAATGATTCAATAGCAGATGCTTCTATTATTGTTTTAACACTTGTATTATTAGCACCCTCTAAAACTGTTTTTTTAATTTCAGGTTCACCTAGCATAAACACATATTCACTTTTTGATTCCTCAAAGAAATATTTCATTTCGTCAGCAGTAAGATTAGGATATATATAATTAGGAACTGCACCTATTTTATTTAAAGCATAATCCATATATATTGTTTCAGGTGTATTTGAAGAACATATTGTAACTATATCCCCTTCTCTTATTCCCATCATCCATAAAGCATCAGCTGTCATATTTATTTGCTCAATTAATTTTCTTTTTGAAATTTTAACATCTTTATATATTCTATTTAAATCTACAGAATCTTCATCTGTCGGACCTTTTTCTATTGGTATTGCATATGTAATAGCAGTCTTACTTAAAAATTTATTTGCATTATCTAAAAAATACCTGTATTTAGTTTTATTAATGTCTGTTTTATTATTGTTCATTTTATTTTCCATAACGTCCTCCCATAAACTCCCTTTTTACTCTAAAAATAAAAGGTCCTGATTTTGCAAACAAGACCCTTTTATCTGCTTGCTATAATAATGTTTCTGTACAAGCAAACATCAATAAAAATTCTGATAAATATACTATCATAATTTTTATATTTGTCAAGTTTGACTATTAATATATGATTTTTTTATGATTATTTTATGATGTTTAAGACATCTTCTTCTTTATATATTTTAACACCAAGCTTTAATGCTTTATCATATTTTGAGCCAGGTTTATCTCCTACGATAACACCAGTTGTCTTTTTAGTAACCGAACTTGTTACCTTAGCACCCTTATCTTCTAGAATCTTAGTTAATTCTTCTCTTTTATACTTCTCTAAAGTTCCTGTTAAAACAAACGTCATACCAGATAATGTGTCGTCTGATGAGTCATCTTTATATTCGAAATTTAAGCCTAGTTTCTTTAAATCCTCTATTAATTTTAAATTTAAAGGATCATCAAAATATGTTCTTACACTTTTAGCTATTATCTCACCTATATCATTAACGTTTGTTAGTTCATCCATATTAATATTAATTATATTATCTATATTTTTGTATCTTTTAGCAAGTATTTTAGCAGTTTTTTTACCAACATGTCTTATTCCTAGTGCAAAAAGAACCTTCTCTAAAGAGTTGTTTTTTGAATTTTCAATACTTTCAAGTAAATTGTTAACACTTTTTTCTCCAAAGCCTTCAAGTTCTATTAAGTCTTCTTTATGGTTTGATAAAAGATATATATCAGATATGGACTTAATAAATCCCATATTATAAAAATCTTCTATGATCCTTTCACCAAGTCCATCTATGTTCATCGTATTTCTTGATGCAAAATGAATTAATCCTTCCATTTTTCTTGCGGGACATAAATCATTTTTACAAAAATAGTTAGCATCTTCTTTAACCAGTTTTGATGCACACATTGGGCAGTTTTCTATCATCTTAAACGGAACTTCTTTACCTGTTCTTCTTTCTTTTTTTACCTCTACTACTTCCGGTATTACGTCACCTGCTTTTCTAATTGAGATAACATCTCCTACCCTTACATCCTTATCTAAACAATAATCTTCATTATGAAGCGTTGCCTTTGATATAACAGAACCTGCAACATGAACTGGTGAAAAAAGAGCATTTGGTGTTATCTTACCAGTTCTTCCGACTGTAAATTTTATTTCTTTTAAAGTAGTTAAAACTTCCTCAGCTGGAAATTTATATGCTATTCCCCATCTAGGTACTCTTTCGGTAAATCCTAATTTTGCCTCATCTTCCAAGCTATTAACCTTTAATACAACGCCATCTATTTCAAAAGGAAGATTAGATCTTTTGCTTCCTAAATCGTCTATGTAATTAATTATATCATTTACGTCTTTAGCAAGACCATTTAAATTATAATTGGTTTTAAAACCTAATTCTTTTAAAAATGCTAAAGATTCGCCTTGAGTTTTTATACCATATTTATCTGGATTAGGTATGAAATAAGCCATAAAGTCTAGATTTCTTTTTGCAGCAATCTTACTATCTAATTGTCTTACAGAACCTGCTGCAGCATTTCTTGGGTTAGCAAATAAATTTTCACCTCTTTTTTCTTTTTCTTTATTACACTTTTCAAAAGAAGCCTTACTCATATATATTTCACCACGAACTTCTATATCAAGTTCCTTATTAAGTCTTAAAGGAACTGATTTTATAGTTTTTACGTTATGAGTAATATTTTCTCCGATAAGTCCGTCTCCCCTTGTCGCAGCCCTTTTAAGTACGCCTTTTTCATATAATAATGAGCCAGATAACCCGTCCATTTTAGGCTCTAAAGTATAAGTCGCATTATGACAAGTCTTTTTTATTCTTTCATCAAAAAGAACTATTTCATCCTCATTAAATATATCATCAAACGAAAGCATAGGACTTTCATGAGTTACCTTTTCAAATTTATCTACTACCTTTCCACCTACTCTTAAAGTTGGCGAATCACTTCTTTTTAAATCAGGATATTTCTCTTCAAGTTTTAATAATTCATTATAATAATCATCATATTCTTGGTCAGTAATACTAGGATTATCATCTACATAATACTTAATACTAGCTTCATTAATTATATCTATTAATTCATCCATTCTTAATTTTATATTATCCATTTTATCACCATAAATATTATAACAAAATTTAATTAAAAAGTCTTAAATATAAAGAAAAAATATACGTATTAAGTGTCTTTTTTTATGTGTATATAAAAAGAAACCAGTATTAACCAGTTTCAATTATTATTTTATTTTTTATCTGTTTCTTTATCTTGTTTTAAAATGCCGTGACTTTCACGAACCTTATTTTCTATTTCTTCTTTAATAGTAGGATTATCTCTTAAGAATTGTTTAGCATTCTCCTTACCTTGGCCAATTTTTTCTCCATTATATGAATACCAAGCTCCACTTTTATCAACAATTCCTATTTCTGATGCTAAATCAAGTATTTCAGCTTCCCTTGAAACGCCTTGTCCATACATAATTTCAACTGATGCAGTTTTAAATGGAGGAGCAACCTTATTTTTTACTATCTTAACGTTGGTTTTATTACCTATTACATTATCTCCATTTTTAATTTGTTCACCACGTCTTACATCTAATCTAATAGTTGAATAGAATTTAAGTGCTCTACCACCTGGTGTAGTTTCCGGATTACCAAATAAAACACCTACTTTTTCTCTTAACTGATTAATAAATATTGCAATTGTATTGGTTTTGCTAATAGTTCCAGATAACTTTCTTAAAGCCTGACTCATTAATCTTGCTTGAAGTCCTACGTGACTATCACCCATTTCACCTTCTATTTCTGCTTGTGGAACAAGTGCTGCAACCGAATCTATTACAACTATGCTTATAGCTTCACTTCTAACTAATGCTTCACAAATTTCTAGTGCTTGTTCACCAGTATCTGGTTGTGATAATAATAAATCATTAATATCTACTCCTAGGTTTTTAGCATAAACTGGATCAAGTGCATGCTCTGCATCTATAAACGCTGCTTTACCTCCTGCTTTTTGTACCTCTGCAATAGCCTCAAGTGCAAACGTAGTTTTACCTGATGATTCTGGTCCATATATTTCAATTATTCTTCCCTTTGGATAACCCCCAACACCAAGTGCTATATCTAAAGTAAGAGATCCAGATGATACCGTGTCTATTTCATTATGACTTTCATCACCTAATTTCATTATTGAACCCTTACCAAATTGTTTTTCTATGTCTGCAAGAACTTGTTCTAAAGTCTTATCATTTAAAGCTTTCTTTGCCATAAATATCCTCCTAGTCATTGATTACAATAACATTATAATCCATTAAAAAAGAAAAATCAAGTACTTTTTCGAACAAATGTTTGAAAGTTTGTACTATGATTCTTCTACTAAATTCATTTTTTGTCTAAGCTAAAATTCTATTTCTGTGTTTTTTTATTTGCAGAATCTGATATTTCTTCTTTAGAAAAAATTATATCTTTATTCATTATGTAATACTGAATTCCTGAAATAATTGCAAATACAGTTGCCAAAACAAGTAAGAAACTTGCTATATCAAGATTAAATAATTCAAATGGTAAATTATAACACATGGTAAATATTATACCTAGCATTAAAAACGTTGTTTTAATCTTACCAGACTTTATAGCAGCAACTACCTTTCCCTTACTTCCTGCAATCATCTTAATCGTATCTACAACAGTATCTCTTAAAACGATTATAACCGTAATAGCAGGTGATACCATTCCTTGTGCAGTTAAAATAATTAAACTTGAGTTAACTAACATTTTATCTGCAATTGCATCAGTCATTTTACCAAAATCCGTTACCATATTACGACTTCTTGCAATATGACCATCAATAGCATCTGTAATTGATGCAATAGCAAATAATCCTGCCGCAATAAAATACTTAATATCTACCGTTATAGTACCAATTAACACTTTTGGAAATTCAATGTTTACCATGTAAAATGGGAATAGTAATAAAACGATTAATAAAACCGTTAAAAATATTCTAATCATTGTTATTCTATTAGCTAAGTTCATATATCCACCTCTTAATTCTCTAAATAAGTTAAAACACTATTATCATTATCATTTTTAGGAATAACATATTCCGTTACAACTAAATATCCTATTAAAAATAATAACAATAAAATTATAAGTGTAACTATAATAGCGGGCACCTTTGACTTTGGTTTATCATCTACCGTGTATGGAGATGCAACCTTTTTATCAGATGCTTTTTCCTTTTCCTTTGCACGTGAAGCCTTTTCTATCTCCGCGATTGGAATCTTTGATGTTTCCTCAAAAAAGTACTCGTTAAACTCATCCATTATAGCATCTTCATCAAGTCCTAAATACTTGGCGTATGATCTAATAAATGATTTTAAATAAAACACATCTTTAAATACCTTTAAGTTTCCTTTTTCTATGTTTTCTATTTGTGAAGCTCTAAGGTTTAAATCTTCTGCTGCTTCATCAACACTAACACCGTGTTCTTCCCTTGCAGCCTTTAGCTTTTCACCAATCTCCTTCAACTTAAGTTCACTCCTTTATATAAATAAATAATAGTTTTAATAAGCCACGTTCTGTACCAGATATCTGGTCGTAAACATTTATCTATGCTTTTAAAAAGCATCTTCTAATCCGTTTTTGTTCCTTCATAGAAGTTCCCCTACCAAATTTGGGTTTCTCACTCATGGGGTTTACCCGTTCCACTTTGCAAGTTTCCAAGCAAAATCGTCACTATGGCACTTTATGCCTAATATAGCCATATTAAAAACTTAGGCTACCTCGACGCCGTTAGGATTAAATCCTACCAAAGGTTATTTGTTCCCTTTGCATGAACACTACGTCCGTTACAGGTCCGTGTGAGCGTGGACTTTCCTCTACTAATAATTAGCAGCGTTTACGTAAAAACCATTACTCATCTTTATCATATATATATTTTTCCAGTTGTGATAAACGTCTTAATATATCTACGTTGGTAATTTCTTTTTCACTTTTCTTAACAATATCAATATTAGCTTTTAAATCTCTAAGTTCATGCTTTAAATCGATGTTTTCTCTTTCTAAAGCCTTATTCTCATTTCTAAGTTCCTTAATTATGTTAATAAACTCAACATAATCCTTAATTATTTGATCTAAATACTTATCTACTTCTTGAAGTCTATATCCACGAGTATCAATCTTAAATTCTTTATCAAAGATATCTTGTGGTGACAAAGCTATTCTACCATTAAACATTTTTTACCACCTCTGTAATTAACATTATCTCAAGTTTTTTATCATTTGTCAATTTACATAAAATTTAATTTGCTTAACACTTACTTTCTATTTCTTATCTTTGTAAAATACTTTACCAAATCATAAGAAGACACGGAAAAACTAAAGCTTACAAAGCCCACAAATAAACTTTCAAAAGTAAAACCATAAAAAATAAAGTTAATTAATAAACTTAAAATAAGTAAAATCCAAACTATGTATTTGCTAGGAACCTTAAACGTCATTTTAATTAAATTACCTGTTATATTTAAAATTATTCCTATCATTATTATATAAGGAATAAGATCATAAATCTCTTTTATATTTTCCAAACAAATCACCTATTTAAGTGTATGATTTATAATTAAAGTTTCTTCTATTTTTTCTACTTCGTCTATTAAATCATCAATAATAACAAACATCAAAGTATAATCTTTCATAAAAAACATTCCTTTCAAATAAATAATAACACGACAAAATTATATTTTAATATTTTCGACAATTCTTTTCATATTTTATATAGAAATAATAAATAAATGTAGTATAATTATAACAGGTGATGATAGTGATAAATAACTATTCCTTTACCAGATTTAACAAAACTAAGAGCAATCATATTAAAACTGGTTTTGCAAATCGTGGTATGGCTTTAGAATCTGACATAAATTTAGCAAATGAGTATTATAGAATTAAGGATATTGCATACGTTTATAAAAAACCTACTCCTATAAAACTTGTTAACGTTGACTATAAATTAGGAAAAATAAAAGAGGCTTATTTTGAGACTCCATCAACTACCGATTATAATGGAATTTATAATGGAAAATACGTTGATTTTGAGGCTAAAGAAACAAACAGTAAAACTTCTTTTGCACTAGCTAACATACATATGCATCAAATAAAACATTTAATAAATGTTAAAAATAAAGGAGCTATTGCATTTATAATAGTAAGATTCATTCTGCTTGATGAAACGTATTTTTTAAGTGTGGAAAACTTAGAAGAATTTATTAAAAATAATAAAAGAAAGTCGATTCCATTAGATTTTTTTAAGAATTATGGTACAATGATTAAAATAAAGTATGCACCTAGAATAGACTATATAGAAGTAATAGATAAATTATACTTTGGAGGTAATAAATCATGATGAAAAAAAGAAGCAGCAAAGCAAGTAGCATTGCAAATAATATTAAGGCTAAAACAAATGATGTTAAAAGGAAAGTTATAAAAGGTACAAATAATACTTCTAAAAGAAAAGTAAGTAAAAAGAAAAAGATGATTTTAAACATTCTTATTATTTGTGTAATAGCTTTTGCATCACTTATGGCAGTATTTTTTGCCTATATTATTATAAAGGCTCCTAAATTTGATCCAAACAACTTAAAATTCACTCAAATGTCAGAGTTATATGATACCGAAGGAAACATAATTACCAAAATGGGTAACGAAAACAGAACTGAAATATCATATGATGACTTACCTGAGGTTTTAATAGATGCAATAATTGCAACAGAAGACTCTAAATTCTTCCAGCATAATGGTTTTGACCTTGCAAGATTTATGAAAGCAAGTATGTATCAACTAGTTGGTAAAAATGGTGGTGGTGCATCAACTCTTACAATGCAAATTGCCAAAAATAACTACACTTCTACTGAATCTAAAGGTTTTGAGGGAATAACTAGAAAGTTTACTGATATATATCTTTCAATATTTAAAATAGAAAGAAAATATACTAAAAAAGAAATTTTAGAATTTTATGTTAATGACTCTTACTTAGGTAACGGGGCTTACGGTGTTGAGCAGGCCTCATTAAACTACTTTGGTAAATCAGTTAGTGAACTTAACTTAGCAGAAGCATCATTTATAGCAGGATTATTCCAATCACCAACTTATTATAATCCTTATAACTATCCAGAACGTGCTGAAGGAAGAAGAAAAACGGTTCTTTACCTAATGCAAAGACATGGTTATATAACTGAAGAAGAAAAAGAAATTGCAGAAAATTCTCCGATTACTTCATATATAAAGAAAACACAAACTTCTGGAACGTACTCTGAGTATCAAGGATATATTGATACCGTTGTTGAGGAGTTAGAAAACGAATATGATTTAAACCCATATACTACCCCACTTAAGATTTATACTGCAATGAATAGAAGCAAGCAAGACTTTGTTAATAAGGTTATGAATGGTGAGGCTTGGAAATGGGAAAACGAAAATGCACAAGCAGGTGTCGTAATGACTGACTCAGCAAGTGGTGAAGTATTAGCAGTAGGAGCCGGAAGAAATAAAAACTCTGAACGTTCTTATAACTTTGCTACTATGACAAATAAACAAATAGGTTCAACGGCAAAACCAATATTTGACTATGGTCCAGCAGTTGAATACTTAGGTTGGGGAACGGTTAATTATATTGACGATACTCCAACAACATATAGTGACGGAACTAAAATATCTAACTCAGATGGAGGATATAAAGGAAGGCTTCCATTATATCAAGCACTTGGGCTTTCAAGAAACGTAACAGCTTTAAAAACTTTCCAACAAGTATCTAAAGAAGCTGGTAATGATAAAATATTAAAATTTGCAAGTAGCCTCGGACTTACTCCAGAAGTAGATAAAAATGGTAAAATACATGAGGCTCACTCTATTGGATCATTTACCGGTTCTAAGAAAAAAGGAGAATCTAGAACCAGTCCAATGACAATGGCAGGAGCATATCAAGCATTCTCAAATGGTGGTTATTACATTAAACCTCATACAATAAAGAAATTTGTGTATAAAGACACTGATGAAGTAGTTGAAACAAAGGCAGCTAAAACACGTGTTATGAATGACTCAACAGCATACATTATTAACTACTCTTTAAACTGGTCTGCAACAGAAGGACTTGCTAAATCAGCCGCTGGTATAAGTGGTGTTCAAACAGCTGCTAAAACCGGTACTTCTAACTTTGATGAAGCAACTAGAAAGAGATATCGTTTATCAAGTAAAGCGGTAAATGACTTATGGGTATGTGGATATACTCCAAAGCAAACAATAACATTCTGGTATGGTTATGCCGATATAAGAAAAGGTCATAGTACTACATCATCTTGGTCAACTCGTGATAAGTTCTATCGTAATTTAGCAGAAAACTTATTTGATAAAGACGGAAGCTCATTTGAAAGACCATCTAGCATCGAAGAGGTATCAGTTATAAGAAACTCTATTCCACTTAAAAAAGCCTTATATGGAGGTGTTGTTGGATACTTTAGAAAAGGAACTGGGCCTGATGAAACAGGAACTGAACAAGCAGAACAACTACCAAGTGTAAGTGGTGTTACAAGTAGTATATCTGGTAACACAGTACACTTAAAATGGAATGGTATTAGTGCTGAAGACATGGTAAACTTAAACTTTGATGACAGCTATGGAACACTTGGATATGACATATATGTAAAAGATGGTTCCGGTGGTTCTGAAGTATACGTTGGAACTACAACTAGTACATCATATACACATACAACAAGCTATTCAAATCCTGTATACGTAATATATACAGCATACTCTAACTATAAAACAAACA
This sequence comes from uncultured Mycoplasmatota bacterium, assembly GCA_900547225.1. Taxonomy (GTDB): domain Bacteria; phylum Bacillota_I; class Bacilli_A; order RF39; family UBA660; genus Aphodocola. The sequence continues at coordinate 58,312 of URFW01000001.1, read as the reverse complement.
GAAGTAAGGGTGTTGAACACAAAGTTTCGGTAACAAGTGATTTTGATGTTAAAATAAGTAATAGTACAATAGAACAAGGAAAGACGTTTGTCGATAACAAACCTATAATCGTTTTATATAACTCCGTTGATGTAACAGATGGGGCAACTATTACGCTAGAATCTGGAAGCGTTGATACAAACATCCTTGGAACTTATAAATTAACTTATAAAGTAACTTATCAAGGAAAGAGTAAAACGGTAAGTAGAAATGTTACGGTAACAGCATCTAACACAACTAGTACAACAGAATAAATAAGTACCTTAAATTTAAGGTGCTTTTTTATTTCATAAAAAAATGACTAGTCTTCATTTAACCAGTCATATTCGTAAGTTTCAGGAGTTTTTTCTTCTTCCCTTGCCTTTTGTTTTTCTATTATGTCAGTAGGCTTTTTTATGCCTTTTTTATTCCATTCATATAATATTTTATCTATGTATCTTAAATTATTAACTCCATTAAACACGGCCTCTTTAAGCGCAGATAAAATAAGTTCGTTACTTATCTTTTGCTCCTTCCAAGAATTAATTATTTCATATTCCATAGGAGAAAGAGTTCTTCCAAATTCTTTTTCAAAGTTATCATATAAGTCCTTTTCATTATTCTCTTTCGTTTCCTTATTTAATATCTTAGAAAATATGATTTCATAAAACAAACTTATATCAACCTTCTCTTCTAATACACCCGAATCATTCTTCTCCATAAGAATAAGTAAAATATTCTTATCCTTAAGAGTAGATAGTGCATTTAAAAGCTCTTTTTCAGTAAAATTAATATCTTCAATTATCTTTTTATAATCAAATATAGATTTGTTTGGTTTATTTAAAAAATAAATAAGTAAAATAAGTGAATCCATATCTAAACCAAGTTCTTTAGCATAAGATAAAACATATCTTGGAACGGTATAATGATTTTCATTATTAAGTTCGTTCATTAACTCTTTTTTTAGCATACAAAATCACCTCTTTCTAAAAAGGATTATAACATAACTGGATGCGTATTATCAATATTTCTTATAGTTATCTAACACGTAATGTTTTAACTCTTCATAATTATTGTTTAATTCTTTGTATATTATTTTTTCTTCAATATCTTTAATTATGTTTTTTATAATACTTTTATCTTTAGGATTAATAAGATCTATTATATCTTTTCCGGTAAGTTTAATATCTGATGTCTTTTTTATCACTAAGTTATCACATCTGTCATAAATATCTTTAGTATCCATATTAAGTATTTGAGCAGCAATAAAGCACACGTAATTGCCCTTTTTATACAATTCCATATCATTTATCACATCATCTGTTAAAACATCATTTATGGCCTTTAAATAGTCTTTTTCATTAGATGTAAAAGGATATGAGGATGAAGGACTAACCTGCGCCCATATACCTATTGGATCACTTGTTTTAACGATTTCATGTTTTAAATCTATGTCTAAATATTCATCCAAAGAAAAATATTTTAAAAGACTAATTCCTTTAAGTACGTTAGGAGATGAAAAGATTCTGTTTAGTTCCTGCTTTTTTCTATAAAATGATAAATCTTTAACTAGCTCTCTATTATTTATTATGGCATCCTTTAATTCTTCATCAATAGAAAAATCAAGTTCGGTTGCAAACCTTATTGCACGAAGTATTCTAAGAGAATCTTCTTTTAGTCTTCTATTTGCATTTCCAACTGTTTTTATTACCTTATTCTCTATATCACACCTTGCATTTAATAAGTCAATAATGTTCTTATTTTTATCCATGCATAACGTGTTCATAGTAAAGTCTCTTCTTCTTAAATCAATTATCAATTTATCAGTATAAACTATCTTAGAAGGTTTTCTTTTATCTTGATATTCTAGGTCCATACGGTACGTTGTAATTTCAAAATTTACTTTTTTATATACTAAATGCACGGATCCATACCCCTCAAACGGAAGTTTTACATCTTTAAATATCATTTGCACTTCTTTTGGTGTAGCATTAGTTGCAATATCAACATCAAAACTATTTCTTCCTAAAATAATATCTCTTACAAAACCTCCAACTACATAAGCTTCATAGCCAGAAGAATAAAACATTTGTAAAAGTTCACATGCTTTCTCTATCAAAGTTATCACCATTATAATTATAACAAAAATTCAAAAAGAAAAAACCATTTTCATGGTTTTTCATTATTTGTTTACAGCTTCTTTTAACTTAGAACCAGCTTTGAATGTAACTGCAGTTCTAGCAGCAATCTTAACTGTTTCTCCAGTTCTTGGGTTACGACCTTCTCTAGCTGGTCTTTCTGAAGTTGCATAAGTACCAAATCCTACTAATGAAACTTTGTCTCCTGCCTTTAATGCTTCAGTTACACTTTCAGTAAATGCATCTAATGCACGAGCAGCATCAGCCTTAGTTAATCCAGCTTTTTCAGCCATTTTTTCTACTAATTCTTGTTTTGACATAATAAAACCTCCATATTGTCCATATCTATAAGCTACCTTGCTTACAATATAAGCGTATCATTTTTTACTAGTTATTTCAAGTATTTTTAGAGCAAAAATAGTATTTTTTGCTTATTTTTCAATGGTTTTAGCACTTTTTAACACTAATTTAACAACTAACCTTTCATCTTTAACACTTTTTTTACATGTAATTAGTATAAGTTCATTTGCTTTAGCACTATTTAAAATGTTTATCTGCGTTTCTTTTACATCAATTTTTTCCTTAAATTGATAGGTTAGTTTAAGTTTATCTTTATAGATATATACATCACTTTTATTATCTAGTTCATCTAATCTATTAAAGTAGGTACCATATCCCATACCAGAATGTCCTAGTATTACTATTCCTTTTTTATAATTATTATTTTTATAATAAACTAAATATCTATCGAGTAATTTAAATTTATCATCTGCTTTTTTTACCACGGTTTCAAGGTTAATACTTGGAATATTTAAAACCATATCACTTTTATAATTAAAGGTTGGACTACCCGTAAAATAAGAACTTACTATTTTATCACTTGTGGTATTTAATAGAAACATAAAAGCTAAATCCTTTGTAATTAAAAATACGCTTATAAAAAGTACTAAACTAATTACGCGATTTTTCATAAATAGTAATTAATGAACTTATAGATAAAAGCATGATATATAATGGAAAGCTATGTTTACCAGTATTAGGTAAAACCTCTTCCTTTATTTCCTCTTTCTTTTCTTCTGGAACTTTTTCTTTTGGTAAAAAATGATTAACTAACGCTATTTTTTGTGTAATTCCATCTTTATTAACCTCAATTATTCTATCTTTTATTTTATCTACTCCATCTTTAGTAGATATTTGTCTAAGTGTATAAGTTCCGTATGGTAAGGTAAACTCTATATTACCATTTTTATCTGTAACAAGATCCATTATGTGGTTTCCCAATATATCAAATACGTAGAATAATATTCCCTCTTCAGGTGTGCATGTATTATTTATTGGATCATCTAAAACCTTTGTAATATAAATTTTATTTTTAATTATTTTCTCAAACGATTTTATAACAACTTCCCTCGTTCCAGTTCCAATAAACGTAGATGATATAGTTGGTGATTTAGTATATCCCACGCTTGGACTAATCTCTTTTATTCGGTAATTATTTTTAGGTAAATTATCAAATATAATCGTTCCATCTTTATCTGTTTTTTTAGTTTGAAGCAAATTATTATCTTTATCATATAAACCATATTCTGCTCCTTTTAATGAAGCTTCGCTAGATGACTTATCTTTGCTTTTAGTATCATCATCTAGTTTGTCAATTATTATCTTCCCATAAAATGATTTAACATCATACTCTTTAGAGTGTTCATAAGGGAACTCAAACGTCCCAATTGTTTGATATCCGCTTTTATAATAGAACTTGGTTAATTTACCATTATTTTTTCTTTTTAAAGTAAATTTATTATTTCCATCAGATACCTTTATTTTTATATTATTACCATCTTTTGTAACGTTTTGATTTTGAAATACGTCATAACCATTTAAAACATTGTTATTATCAGGAAGAATGATTTCATCTCCTACCATATATTCTTCTTTAAAATTAAAAGAAGGAGTTACATCGTATAGATTAACAAGTCTTAATATTTCGTTTTTATATGAATCAATATTTATTATATTACCACCAACTTTTTTATCAGTCCACCATACGTTTTCTACGCCCATATACCTCCATATTAGCTCCTGAGTTGCCATATAATACTCTTTTGTATTATGTCCTTCATAACCATATCCATAATATCCTATTAGGCTTAATCTTTTAGTATCTATCCCGCTTAATGGAGTATCATTTATGCTAGTAGTTGATGAATAATAAGAAGCCTTATGTGCAAGTATTCCAGGTTCAATACAGTAACCATAAACACCATTTACAGTCATCATTGCAAGATTTGTGATATGGTCACTTCCATTTCTATATTGATGTGCAAATATGCTTCTGTCTAAATTCCAATCAACGTATGAATCATTTGATAATGCCTTTACTTTTATAAATGGTAAAAGCATTATTACAGCAAGAAGAAGCAGCGTTATTTTCTTTTTCAATCTTTATTCACCCACGATTCAATATCATTAAATAATTTCGTTAAATATGGAGAACTTTTAGAGACTATGTATAACTTTTTCTTATTACCGTTTTCATCTTCTATTTCTTCTTCAGATTCTTCTATATCCTCCTCGTAGTTATCTAAGCTGTCTTTTTCCCTAATTAAGTTCATGAACGCTTCTCTTGCAAGTGTTTTTTTTGCCACACTATCCTCATTTTCTATTTCTTTAATCGTAACAACAAATTTTCTAGTCATATGTTTTTTCCTTTCTTTTTCATGATTATTTTTTAACTACAACAATTCAAAGTTATTTAACCATTAATTTCCTCCTTTCAAATTAATAGTTAGACAAATTTTTGAAAAACCCCCTAAGAAATATGAAAAAAATTTAAGAAGTTTTGTCGAATAATTAAATACAATAAAAAAGCAAGGATTTCTCTTTGCTTTTCACACTAATTCATATTTTCTTTCATATATTTTTTTGTTAGTTACGTATTTAAATAGATAACCGTTCTTCTTTTTACATACGATAATACCAATGGTAGGACTTTGATTAATCGTTCTTAAATTTTTATCTATAAAGTTCATATACGTTTCTATCTGTCCTATATGTTCTTTTTTTATTTCGTTTATCTTAAGTTCTATTACAACATAACAGTTATCATAAATGTTATATAAGAGCATATCTATATAGTTATATCTATCTCCTATTTTTATTGGATACCCACTTTTTATAAAACTATATCCATCACCAAACTCACTTAAAAATTCTTCTAAATTATCCATAATAGTTTCTAAAAGCATCTTTTCTGATATCCTACTTGTATCAAACTTATTTCTTATAAGTATTGGGTCCTTTATTAAATCACCAGTATTAACCTCTTCTTTATTAATTAGTTTTTCTTTTGTGTTATCATCTAATCTTTCATATTCACGGGACTTTATACGTTCCCTTAACTTTCTTACTGATAGGTTTTGTTCTTCTGTTATTTTTATGTAATAATTAATCTTATTTATATCATTTAAAGGTAGCAATATACAGTAATGTGTCCAACTCAATTGGCCAATCAGTGATTGGCTTTTTGCGACATTGTAAAATCTTCTCATATTTTTTAAATTCGATAACCCATATCCCTTGCCTAACTCTTTAGTTAATCTATCAGAATACTTCTTTATTATTCCTTCACCATAACTTTTTCCGGCATCATTTAACAACTTTCCAACTTTATAATACGTATTTAAATCACTTCTATTTTTTGAATAATCTTTCACTTTTTTATATACTTCATTATTTATTAACTCTTTTTTTATTTTCTTATAATAATCCATTTTTTCTCCTTTCTTTATGATGTTTCTATCTTTCAAAATTTTAAAACAAAAAATATCAAGTGAAATTCGTCAATTTAACATCACTTATCCTTCTTACGATTTTTATTTATATAATCTATTTTGACAAAGATACTTATCTTCCTCCTACATAAATAATTATCCAAAAATTTAAAAAACCCCCTAAATTTCTGAAAAATCTTTCAAAAATTAGAGGGTATATTAAATTAAATTATATATCTTTCATTAGTTTATTATTTTTTAAAAACTAGTAACTTACTTATAACATAATTAAGTACTATCTGCATAACTTGGCAAACCAAAGTAAATACAAGAACCCAAACATTAGAATCAAGTTCAAGAAGTGTTACAAAAAACCACATTATAAACATTTGAATAAGTTGAGTTGCTATTCTACCTTTAAAGAAATTAAAAATTTCTCTAGCACATTTACTTCCACTTGTTTTTGATTTAAATACAAATATTCTGTTTGTTACATAGGCAAATGTTACTGCTAAAAACCAAGAAATAACTTCTGCTATTTGAAGTTCCAAACCATTTGTTTGATCTAAAATGGTAGCCAAAAGTAAAAGTTTTGATCCAATTGCAACAATAGTTGTCAATCCGCCCACAACCAAATAATTTACAATCTCTTCATACTTCTTATATAAATTCCATATTTTCTTCATATTTTACTTCCTCAATGTATTTAAATATAATTCATATAATTGTCTATGTTTCTTTACTATTACTTGTAAAATTATACCAGTTATACATAATAATAACGCAACAAGAAGTGCTATTCCTGAGACTATTAAAGTAGGAAATCTTGGAACTAATCCCGTTTTAAAATACTCTGTTACAACAGGAATTCCTAATATAAGTGATATTATTAAACATATTACACTTATAATATTAAAAAATTCAGCAGGTTTATATTCCTTAAATAAAGTTGCTATTGTTTTTAGTACCTTAAATCCATCACTATAAGTATTTAATTTAGAAACTGATCCTTCTGGTCTATCTTTATAATTAACCGGGATTTCTACTAGTTTAAAGTTTTTATCAACCGCATGAATAGTCATTTCAGTTTCTATTTCAAACCCCTTTGATAAAACTGGAAAACCCTTAACAAACTCATAAGAAAATGCTCTATAACCAGTCATAATATCTTTAACCTTATTGTTAAACAACTTATTAATTAAGAATCTAACCATCTTGTTTCCTAAATTATGAAATGGTCTTTTATTTTCAGTGAAATAAGTACTAGATAATCTATCTCCTATTACCATATCAGCTCTTTTATTTAATATTAAATCACACATTTCTTTTGCATTTTCTGCTGGATATGTATCATCACCGTCAATCATAAGGTAACAATCAGCATCTATATCCCTAAACATACTTCTTATTACGTTACCTTTACCTTGACGATATTCATACTTTACAATAGCACCTGCTTTTTCTGCTATTTTATCTGTACCATCAGTAGAATTATTGTCATAAACATATATATCTGCTTCTGGTAATGCTTTTTTATAATCTTTTATTACTTTTGCAACTGTTTTAGATTCATTATAACAAGGAATTAAAACAGCTATTTTTTTACTATTCATTTTCAATCAAATCACCTCTTGACTAAATAATTATACCATTTATTAAAAATTATGCAAAATAAAAAATAATGGAATAAATCCATTATCCTTTATAACTGTTTCTATAAGAACCAGATTTTATGTCATCAATCCATTCTTGATTGTCAACATACCAATTAATTGTTTCTTTAATACCTTCATCAAAAGTATATGATCTATTCCATCCTAATTCTCTTTCTGCTTTTGTAGAATCAATAGCATATCTTCTGTCATGACCTGCTCTATCTTGAACAAATGTAATTAAGCTTTCTGGTTTTCCTAACTGTTTTAATATTGTTTTAACCATTTCAATATTAGTTCTTTCAGAGTGACCACCTAAATTATATATTTCTCCTTCTTTACCATGCCTTACAATCATATCAACTCCAACATTATGATCATGAACGTGTATCCAATCTCTTACGTTTTCTCCAGTACCATAAACTGGTAATGATTCATTATTTAATGCCTTACTTACCATAAGTGGAATTAATTTTTCAGGAAATTGATAAGGTCCATAGTTATTTGAACATCTTGAAATTGTTATAGGTAATTTAAATGTTCTAGCATATGCCAAAACTTCTAAATCAGCACTTGCTTTTGATGCCGAATAAGGGCTAGATGTATGAATAGGAGTTTCCTCTGTAAATTTTAAATCAGGTCTATCTAAAGGCAAATCACCATAAACCTCATCAGTGGACACTTGATGGTACCTTACAAGAGGATGATTTTCCACATCTCTCATATATTTTGCAGCATTAAGTAAATTCATAGTACCTAAAATATTAGTTTCTGCAAATATATTTGGATTCTTAATAGAATTATCAACATGTGATTCTGCTGCAAAATTTATTACGTAATCAAATTTTTCTTTTTTAAATAATTCTAAAATAGCATCTTTATCTCTTATGTCCATTTTAACAAATTTATAATTTGGTTTTTCTTCTAATTTCTTAATATTGTTATAGTTTCCTGCATAAGTTAATGCATCTAAACATACAAATTCATCTTCTGGATACTTGTCTACTACATAGTGTAAATAATTACTACCAATAAATCCAGCTCCTCCAGTTATTAAAAATTTACTCATAATTAATTGTTTCCTTTCTTTACAAATACTTCTTTTTTTTCTTTTTCATTTTCTAATTCATCAGAATATCTAACTAGTGCATCCTCCCATGTAGGTAATAAATCAAAACCCGCATTTTTTAGTTTTGCTTTAGATAATTTTGAATTAAGTGGTCTCTTAGCAATTTTTTTACCCCTATAATATTCTTCAGTAGTAACACCTACTACATTAACATCTTTTTTATTGATTTTAAATATTTCCCTTGCAAAGTCAGCCCACGAACAGTAAGCCTCATTTGTTCCATGATAAGTACCATATTTATCAGTCTTAGCCATATCTACTAGAAGTCTTGATACATCTTTAGTATACGTTGGAGAGCCAATTTGATCATTTACAACGGTCAATGTATTATGTGATTCAGATAGCTTTAACATTGTTTTAACAAAATTATTACCATTTATACCATAAACCCAAGAAATTCTAACCACATAATGTTTTTCATACTTTCTTACCTCTTCTTCGCCTAAAAACTTTGTCTTTCCATAAGCATTTAATGGATTCGTCTTATCAGTTTCACTATATGTTCCTTCTTTTGTTCCATCAAAAACATAATCAGAAGAAATATAAATGATTTTTGCACCAATTTCCCTGGCTGCTTCAGTTAAGTTTTTAGTTCCAATTACATTAACTTTATAACAAGCATCATAATTGTCTTCTGCTCCGTCAACATTCGTCCAAGCCGCACAATGAAAAATAACATCTGGCTTAACGCTTTTTATTAAATCTATAACAGCATCTTTATCAGTTATATCAAGAGATGAATAATTTAAATTTTCGTTTTCCATTAAGCTTATTGACCTTTTGTTAATTTCTTCATCAAGCTCACTTCTATCACTTACTGTTATTTCATTTTCTCCTCTTTTACATAATTCTTTGGCCAAATCATATCCTAATTGACCTTTAAATCCAGTTATAAATGATTTCATTACTTATCACCTTCATATTTAAAATATTTTGGACTTTTAGACAATGTTAAATGTTTTTGATCTTTTTCAGATAATAATGGTTCATCTATTCCATTATCAACAAACATTTTATTCCATGGAATATTTAACTCTTCATCATTCCATAAAATACCACCTTCCATATCTGGGGCGTAATCATTATCTATTAGGTATTGAAAAATTGTATTATCCTCAAGACTTATAAATCCATGTGCAAATCCTTTTGGAACATATAATTGCCTTCCACTTTCTGGATCCTTAGAGTCATATGGTTTTAATAATACTGCTGCGTGTTTTCCATAAGTTGGAGAACCTTCTCTTATATCAACTACAACATCTATCGCAGAACCATTTATTACCTCAACAATTTTTGTCTGACATTTTGGGTTCTTTTGAAAATGTAATCCTCTAACTACACCTTTTGATGATTTGGATCGATTAGTTTGAACTACCTTCTCAAAAAATAATCCTTCCTTTTCTAAATCTTTTTGGATAAAATATGGGCTAAAATATCCTCTATCATCACCAAATACGCTAGGCTCTAAAATATAGCAATCTTTTAAATTTGTTTTAATTTTTTTCATATTACTTTCTTCTTCTTTCTAGCACCTTAGATAAATACTTTCCGTAACTATTTTTCTTCATTAAATCAGCACTCTTTTCTAAATCAGCATCAGAAAACCAGCCATTATTGTATGCAATTGCCTCAGGGCAGCAAATTACACTATCTCTATTATTTTGAATTACCTTAATCATATTGGATGCTTCAAGTAAGCTATCAAATGTACCTGTATCAAACCAAGTATAACCTTCACCTAAAAGACACGCTTTTAATTTACCTTGCTTTAGGTATTGATCATTTAATGTTGTTATTTCAAGTTCTCCCCTTGCAGATGGTTTAACTTTTTTAGCTTCTTCCGCTACTTTTTTTGGATAAAAATATAATCCGGTTATAGCGTAGTCACTCTTTGGTTTTAATGGCTTTTCTTCAACGCTTAGAACGTTTTTATTCTTATCAATTTCCATGATTCCGAATCTTTCTGGATCTTTAACTTGATATCCAAAAATAGTTGCTTTACCAGCCTTTGCATTATCAACTGCACTTTTAAGTGTTTCTTTAAGTCCGCTACCATAAAAAATATTATCTCCAAGTACCATTGCACACTCATCATCACCAATAAATTCTTCTCCAAGAATAAATGCTTGAGCAAGTCCATCTGGAGAAGGTTGCACAGTATAACTTAAGTTAACCCCAAATTTATTTCCGTCCCCTAATAATCTTTTAAAATTAGCTTGATCCTCTGGTGTTGTAATAATTAATATATCTCTTATTCCTGCTTCCATTAATACTGATAATGGATAATATATCATAGGTTTATCATAAACTGGTACTAACTGTTTACTAGTTCCCTCTGTTATTGGATATAATCTTGTTCCAGATCCTCCCGCTAAAATAATTCCTTTCATATACAAAAACCTCCTTGTATAGATATTATATCATATATAAACAAAAAAAAGAAACCTTTATTAGTTTCTTTAATATAAAATACTCATATCAACATACCCTCTTATACCATCAAGCGTTGCAGAAGATGTATATTGCCACATTGAATATCTACCAGTATAAGTACATCCTGTATTATTGTATTGTGCTATCCAATCAGATTCACCTCTGGCATAACTCCCAAATCTATTATTAACATGATTTAAATCTGCATATATTTTAACTTTATATTTACTACTCACATAACTACTTACAGAACTAATATAAGTTCTTGCTATATTATCATATTGATCTTTAGATAATGTTTCTGATGTGTTATCTGATGAAATTTTCCAATCCTCTAAATCATAGTAAATTCCAAGTGTAGGATTTAAATTATATTTACTTATTATGCTTTTTGTAAAATTGGCTTCTGTATTAGCACCATTAGTAGTATTTGCATAACTAAACAAATAAATACCATATGGAATGCCTAACCGTTTAACTTCACTTATATACTCATTTAGTCTTCCATCTTCCGTATTCCAATAACCTATCCTAAGCATCACACCATAAATACCGGTATTATAAACCTTATTCCAATCAATTTGTCCTTGGTGTACACTAACATCAATTATATAATTTTTATCTTTAACCTTCCTAATTTTAAATTTTTGAGCGTTTGTTCCATTGAAATCATACATCCACACTTTGGTTCCATTTGCGGTATCAGCACCATAAACATCAAGTACTAAACCACCACTATTCGAAACAATATAATAATATCCATCCCCAGCATCTTTTAAAAGCCATTCCTGAGCATAAGTTCCATTATAATCATATAAATCAAGAACGCTACCTTTAGAAACTGAACCTCCAGCTACATCAAGTGATTTTGTTAAATCTTTCAAACTAACTACCTTATATATTCCGTTCCCTACATATGAGAACTGCCATTTCTGAGCGTTCGTTCCGTTAGAATCATATATTTGAAGATTTATTCCATTTGATGAATTGCCTCCAGGAACATCAAGAACTTTATTTGTATTTAACGCACTTTCTATTATATAAATACCATTATCCAGTGTTGAAATACCGGTTCCTTCAGAAGTTTTTAATAACTTGAATTTTTGAGCATTAGTATTATTACCCTCATAAAGCCATAGTTTTGTTCCATTATTAGTACTTCCCGAATTTAAATCAATATACTTATTATTTTTAGCTATTAAACTATAAGTCCCATCATAATTGTCTTTTATTACCCATTTTTGATAATCAGAATCATTTTTTTCGTTTATATTAACCGTTATCATATCCTTATTTTCAAGAGAATCAACTGATAAAGCATAATTTCCATCTTTGTTGCTAAGTATTTCATAATAACCATTATTAATATACTTAATGTGCCATTTTTGAGCCAAAGTAGAATTAGTATCATATATTTGAACATTATTTTTTGATGTCATATTACCGCCTGGTATATCAAAATTTTTATTTCTATTTATTGCACTCGCAATAAAATAATAACCATCATCAATTGATTTAGATCCTATATTTTCCACTTTGTTAAATTTGAATTTTTGAGCTGATGTACCATTTTGTTCATAAAGCCAAATATTAGCACCATTTACAGCTTTTCCATTTGCAACATCTAGGCTAAGACCATTAGCCTTAGATATAATGGTAAATGTACCATCATTATTATTTTTTATAATCCATTGTTGTGCGGCAGATTGATTATATTTATACAGCTGAACATTAGTCATATTTATTTTATTACCAGAATCAACATCCAAAGAATAATCCATATTTTTATAGGAAGTCAATTTGTAGTACCCATTTTCTAAATATTTAATTATCCACATTTGAGCTTCCGTATTATTTGTTTGATATATTTGAATATTACTAAGATTTTTCATCATACCATTTTGGATATCCAGCGATTTATTTTTATCTAACGAAGAAGATATTGTATAAACACCATCATCAATAGTTCTCTCACTTTTATCAACCTTACTAAATATGAACTTTTGTGCATTAGTACCATTATTTTGATATATTTGGACATTAGAAAAATTACCTACAATTCCACCATTTATATCCAACGAATATTTATTATCATAAGTAAATATGTTAAAATAATCTCCATTACTTTTTATAATCCACTTCTGTGCATTAGTACCATTATTTTGATACAAATCAACATTAGTTGAATTTGCAAATTGCCCTCCAACCACATCTAAAACATAATCATTATTAATTTGAGATCTAATTGTATAATAACCATCCATACCTTTTGTAATTTTCCACTTCTGTGCATTAGTCCAATTAGACTGATATAATTGTATATTAGATGAATTTTTTGCAGTAGCTCCATCAAGATCAAGTGAATAATGACAATCTATAGAACTAGATATTATATATGTTCCATCTTCAATTTCTTTTGCTTTTACACTTATTATACCAAGAAAAAATGTTAATATAAATATAACAATCAAAAATACCTTTTTCATTAATCATTCTCCATCCTATACTTAATATTATATCATAATGTTTAATAAAAAAATAGGAAATATTTTCCTATCATATATTATTACTTTTCTCAGCATTTCTATAAAATCTATTTATTATTTTCGCCATAAATGGTGGCCAAAACTTTTTAAACATATACAAATCTTCCTTAGTTCTAATGCCACTATTTATGATGCTAGTTGTGGTTGAAACTTCGGATATTCTATGTCCCATTAGTTTTTCATTAACAAAAGTAAATGCAAAATTTAAATTTGATAATTCTTCCCAAGTAAACCAATCAACATTACATGTTAAGTTACAAATGAATACATCTTTAGGTGTGTTTTTTTTAACAAATGTAACAGCAGGGCAACAAATTGAATTTCCAAACTTTAATGCAAATCGCTTCCAGTGTTTGAATTTTCCTAGTTTCTTAATTCTTAAAGGAAATAATAATAATCTTTTTATTTTTAAATTTTTATTTGCATAAACCCTAAAATTTTCCCTAAGCTCATAATAATCCGTAAATATTATAGATGAATTCTTATTTTTCTCATACATTTCAAGTATTTTTTTAGAATATTGTCTTTCGTAAATATCATCCTGATGAGCAATCGTTACCAAATCTGAATCAACACAGTTTACAGCAAAATTAAAATCATATGCAATTCCTTTTTGTTTTTCATTGATTATTAGTCTTAATTTATACTTTTTAGCAATGTCTCTAATATATTTATTTGGCGTTGATGTAGCAATTACAACATCTGATTTATATTCCTGATCTAAAACGGATTTAATGCAATTTACTAAATCCTTTGATTCTTTGTACGCAAGTACAACAAAAGTATGTTTCATCATTTTATACCATTCCTTAAAAATATTTTCAACATAAAATATATAATATTTTCTAAATTTAATTTATAACAAATTATAAATAAATTTACAACTAAATTAATATGTCCTTCTTCACCACTCATCCATTTAAATTTCAACTTTTTTGAATTTGATTTATACACATTCACAAGCCAATTAAAATTAAATTTGTATTCTTTGTTAAACTCAACTTTTGTCAAAATGTCTTTATGTGTTATCATATCTAAAACTACACTTTTTACATAAAAAAATAATTTGTTATCGATACTTATATAATTTTCATCTAATTCATTTTCTATCTTGTTTAGTATTGTTATAATACTCTCTTTATTATTTTTATTAATGGTATGAGTAATAGACTTCTCATTTGATTCATTCATATACCCAGCATAATCTAATATTTTTACCTTGTTAGTATAAGATAAAGCCTTCATTGTGAAATATACATCTTCTCCTATTCTAATAGTTGGAAATAAAATTTTATTTTTTATTATAAAATCCTTTCTATATAATTTTGCACACGTAGAAACAAATTTAAATTTAGCCCATTCATTGTTAGATGGGATTTTTTTAAATAAAATTTGGTCTTTCATAGTTCTAATATATCCTGAAACAATAAAATCATTTAATCCAATATTTTTATGCAATATATATATAAAGTCTTTTTTTAAATAATCATCTGCATCTAGAAAAGTAATATATTTACCTGTTGATTTTTTTATACCGTTGTTTCTAGCTATAGCCTGTCCCTTATTTTTTTGATCTATTACAACTAGTTTATCACCATATTTATTTTTATATTCTTTTAAGATTTTAAATGTATTATCAGTTGATCCATCATTTATTATTATTATTTCAAGATTTTTGTATGTTTGATTAATAACACTATCTATGCATTTTTTAATATCATTTTCACCATTATATACTGGTATTATTACCGAAATTAAATCTTTCATTTTTCACCTCTACAATATAATTTAGCAAATAAATTCATTAAATGTGTTTTATGCAAAAACATAAAAGTCCATATAATAAATTTATGCTTAAAAGGTTCTTCCCTTGGTAAAAATAATGATATATATTTATTATTTTTATAATTATCTATATTTTCTTCTAACCAAGAAAATAATCTTTTATACCAAGAAATAAATTTTTTTGTATCAACATGTTTTCCGGAATAAAGAAGATACCATATGCAATATTTGATGATAAAATAATTTTTCATCTCCTTGTTTTTTATTTTCATTTTACACATATGATCCAATAATTCAAATATTTTTATATTTTCATTAAATCCCTTATGTGACGTATTTGATATAGAATTTTTGTTAAAGAAGTAATAGTATCCAATGTCATCTATTATTTTGATATTATTGGTTTTGCTATATATGGACAAGTTAAAATAAATGTCCTCACTACTATTTGTATCTAAAAATCTTATATTATTTTTATTCAAAAACGATAGCCTAATAATTCTACAGTATGGGGCAGTTATTAAATATTTAGAATATTCACCTTCCTTTAACTGCATCTTCATAGTAACTTTATCTTCAACGAATCTTTTATATCCACCTATGACTACATCATATTTTGTGTTTTTTATAGCATAGTAATAATTCTCAACATATGTAGGATCAGTAAAATCATCACTATCTATAAACATTACGTACTTTCCTTTTGCATGTTTTATTCCATTATTTCTAGCAACTGCCGGACCACTGTTTTTTTGATTTATCAAAATTATGTTTTTATTTTTTCGATAATTTTCCTTTATAATTCTAATAGTATTATCAGTCGAACCATCGTTAATCAAAATAATTTCTATATTTTTATAAGTTTGATTTAATAGACTATCAACACATCTTTTAATGTATTTTTCAACATTATATACAGGTATTATTATACTAATCATTTTTTATTTTTCCTTTCTCTAATTTTTTTTCGGTTATAGCAAAAAGAACTATATATAATATAATATCCAATAACATTGTAATTGTATATCCATAGCAAGCTCCATTAACACCTAAAGAATTTATAAAGCATATAGATATAAATAAAGAAAAAATTGAAACAACAAAACTTATAATTATTTGTTTTGATGCTATTCGCATTGCTACTAATATATTTGATAGTATGCTAACAACGCCGTACAAAGTAGCTCCTATGAGAACAACTATTAATGCCATTAAATATTTCTTCAACGAGATTCCATAAATGAATTCAAGAATAGGTATTCCTATTAAATATGCAATAAACGTTGCAAAAATTCCAAACGCTGATGTCACTAAGCATATATTCATTACATTTTTTTTTAAATTCTTATAATCTTTATGAATTAAAAAATCATTTATTTTCATCAAAAATGGATGTAATATAAATTGTGCAATAAGTACAACGACAGAGGCAGGCATAATTAAAATACCAAATATTGAACTACTTGCATCGCTCATTTTAAAATCTATTACATATCTTGGAATATTAACAATATACATTAGTAAAAATGATAACAGGAATGTTGAAAATCCTAAACTAAAAATCTTTTTTTGATTATTTAAATTTATGTTACGCAATTTTATAAAATTATTTCTAAATATTTTAAAATCATATGATAACATAATTAAAATATAATTTAGAACTAATCCTAATGTTGAATATATTAAATTTCTTGTAAAAATATTAATAGTTAAAAAAACAATCAGTCCTAATACATTTTTTAAAACTAAAGATATTCCCACCTTATATAGCTCATAATTCTTTTGAAAATATGCATATATAACTTCTGAAAATGCTTCAAGGGTTCTATAGATACACAAAATTAATATGACTAACATTTTTTTACCAGTATACCCTCTTAATAATATGAATAAAATAGAAACAACAAACATAATTACACATGTTATAACCTTATTAACTAAATAATCTTCATTCGTCGCTTTAGTATTATCAGTAATCTGATATATTCTTCCAGAGTATATACCTATAATCTGAAATAATGCTGCCGTTGAAAAGGCAAATGTAAAAATTCCAGCATCACTAACGCCATTTATTCTAGTTGCTATTATCATAAAAAATAAAGAATTAAAAGCATTAATTCCAGTGCCTATTGTATTAAATATAAAATCCTTTTTTACATTACTTTTATTTCTCATTATTTTTTACCTTTTCTTTCAAAATTGATATTTCTTGTATTAAAAGAGTTATTTTTCTTTTTTGACCTGCCGTTATAATAGTAAGAGACATTGTTAAAAATAATAATATACATATCATAATAGCAGTAATTAAATTAGACAAAGTTTTAAATCCAAATAATTCTGATATGTATTCTATTATAAAAGGAAAAACAGAGAGAACAAATATAATTAAAGATGAAAAATACCATAGTAACGAATATTTTATAGGCATTCTTCCTTTTTTTACAACAACCGTGGTTGCTAGTGTCAAAACGACTGAAAAAATAAGTAAAAGTATTCTTAAAGAAACAGACATTATTTATACCTCCTTATTTTTACCATTAAAATTGAAAGACACACATTTACCATATAATAAATGTTTTTCCAAGCTTTTATTGAAGATGTTCCTCCAATTCTTTCATTCATACTAACGGGAACTTCCTTTAATTTATAACCTTTTTTTAATAATTCTGTAGTAGTAACAGGTTCAGGATATTCTAGTGGATAAGAAATCGAAAACGATTTTATTATTTCTTTATTACATGCCCTAAAACCGGAAGTAGTGTCAAAAACTTTTTTATGTGTAGATATATTTATGGCTTTAGAAATTACTCTTATTCCAATCTGCCTTGCTACAGTTGACTTAAATCTACTAGATGTTTTATCTATAAATCTTGATCCTATCGTAAAATCAGCTTTTTTATCTAATATTGGCTTAATTATATCATATACACAATTAACATCGTGTTGTCCATCGCCATCAAATTGTACAGCAATATCATAATTATTTTCATAAGCATATTTATATCCAGTTTGAACGGCTCCACCTATTCCTAAATTGTGTATTAATGTGATATGTCGGATTTTATTTTCATTCAGTATGTTCTCCGTGTTATCCGTAGAACCATCATTAATAACAATTACATCATATTTTACTTTGTTATTTTTATTAAAATTTCTTATTTCTTTATATGTACCAAGTATATTTTCCTCTTCATTATACGCCGGGATTATTAGCAATATTCTGTCCTTCATAGTTATTACCTCCACTATAACAATTATACACTAAAAAAAATGGTATATCAACATACCATTTTAAATCCAAAATCTAATAATTAATATAAATACAGTAAGTAAAAGACATATAAATGGATATATAATATAACCTTTTCTTACTTTTTCAAAAAAACTATTATTTTTAATATTATTAGAAAAGATTATAGCAATAGGAAACATCAGAGGTATGAAATATCTTCCCTGTACTCCAGAAATTGTTTGTGTTGCATTCTCCTTAACCACAACTGGTGTCCATGAAATATACATTGCCGTAAATATTCCAGCAAATGCAAAAAAGCTACCAATCAAAAGAAAAACTTTTATTTTCTTATCTACTTTAATACCATTACCATCAACAAAAAATACTATTAACAAATATATATAATAGAAAAATATTATAACAATAGGTAAATAAGAATCTAATAATCCAAATACACCTATGGCTGAACATAAAAGAAATAATCTATTGTCAATTATGCTATTATATAAAACAGACATATATTTAAATGGATGATGAAGTAAATAACCTAAATTGGAAGGTGAGTTTGTAACAACAATATTTTTATTTATCAAAATATTTGGAATTTTAAATAATGTCGATATCAAAATTATTGATGCAGCAAATAATATAATGCACAAAACTTTTTTGTTTTTAAATTTGAATTTTTCTTTTGGAATAAAAAATAATAGTATGAAAATAAATGAATAAAATACTTTTAGATTAAGAAGAATAAAAGAAATTAATCCTAACATCAATATATTTTTCTTTGTAAATATATATTTTTTATCATATATAAGTTTTAACATTAAAACTATTCCCAAAATAGACATAGGAATAAGTAAATTATCATAGGTTACCATTGAAAACAAGAATAACGTCATTGGAACAAGGCATATTGCAGATATTGTTTTTTTAAATTTGGGTGAAATCTTTATAGCTTGATATATGATAAAAGTTGAAAATAGTAAAGATGCAATTCTGGCACAATAAAGCAAGAATGCTGGACCAGCCCCTGTTATATTAAATATTCTCATTAAAATTTTTCCAAACAACATTCCTAAGGCAGGAACAACATAAAATACAGGAGAAGTTTCTTGAGTTGCATAACTACTAAATTCCACGTCTTTATAATTAATTTTAAGCAATTGATCATTATAAAATTCTTTATAAGAATACTTTTTATCAAAATTAGTTGAAAACTTTTCTTTTTCTTTAATATAGTTTAAATACTCCTTAGGAAAGTAATTACCTAATTTTTTATTTTGAACTTCCGGAAAAAATTTTCCCTTTGAAACACTATAAGCCTTTAAAAAATGAGAATTTTCATCCGGAGATTGGAAAGGTGGAGTAATAAATACGAATAATAAACCAAAAACAAGCGATAAAATTAAGAATATTTTTTCAGGAGCTATTTCTTTTATTTTACTCATAAAGACTTAGTACCTCTTTTTCTATATTTTCCCATTTTCTCTCACTCACTGTCTTTATACCACCTTTTATTAATTTTTCTCTCAATTTTTCATCCATACAAATTTTTTTTATTTTACTAATTGCATCTTCAATATCACCTTGTTTATATAGCAAGCAATTTTCCCCATCCTTTAAATATTCTACGTTTCCACTATTTGGAACCACAACAGAAATTCCTCCTGTTGCCATCATTTCAAGTGGTGGATATGAGAAGCTTTCTAATAAACTTGACTTAATTAAAATATCACATTCTTCATATATTTTTCCAACCTCATCATGAGGAACTGCATGATAGAATTTATCAACATAATACCATTTTTTTGGTTTCTTTTGATAAGATAAGTAATATATTTCATACTTATTCTTATCAAGTTTATTTGTTATTTTAAAACTTTCATCAACATTTTTATAATAATCCTCACAATTACCTTCTATTAAAATTTTAATTTTTTTATTAAATTTTCTATTTTTCCTATTAAATAATGATAAATCTATTCCATTTGGAGCATATTTTACATTTCTATGATACTTACTTTTTAACCAATTTTTACACCATTTTGAAATCGTTAAATACTTTAAGGGATAAGTATCATTGTATGTCTCTTCACATTCAATTCTTTCAAATGAGCCTTCTTTATATAAATCAGTTTCATATCCTTGAACCAAATATCTTTTATCAAAACAATTAGTATACTTTTTTACATATTTTAAAGTTAACCACATCGTTGCAACCATTTCATCTACATGTTGTAAAAATTCGGTTTTTCTTACTGGCACTACATTAATATACTCGTTCTTTTCATAAATCTTATCTACTTTTTCTGTTTCCTTGTTTATGTTTATCATAGTTACATCATACCCATTATTTTTTAATATAATAGCATGCTTAGTTGCCACCATAATTCCACCGCTCACATTTGTAGAAGGGAGTACAAAAGAAATATTTTTATTTAACTTATGCATAATAAAATCTCTTAATCCTGTGCCAGTTTTAATTGTAACATGATTTTCCATAGCTTCATTATATGCTTGTAATCCTATACTTTCTCTTAACTCTTTAGAAAGAATTAACTTTTCCAACTTTTCATCCCAATCTTTTTTCGTTTTACATAATAAACCGGTTTTTCCGTCTACTATTTGAGACTTAAATGCTCCTACATCTGACGCAATAGTTGGAATCTTAACTAACGCTGCTTCAGTCCATTTGTTTTCAGACTTAGCTTCATTAAAGATTGATTGTTCAAGAGGAGCAAGATTAATATCTATTGATCTTATTAACATCGGTAATTTTGTCCAATCCACAAAATGAGAAAATATAATTCTATCCTTAAATTCTAACATTTCATCTGGAACATCTAGAAGTCCAACTACTTGAAGATATAAGTTACTATGTTTTTTCATAGCTCTTATAATATTTGGCATAATAAGTTTAAAATCATTATTATGTGTTATAGAACCGCTTAAATATCCCATTATAATCTTGTCATCACTTTTACTTACTTCTACCAAAGCCTTTTTAGAATAGCCAATCATTACTTCTGATGCTACATTTCTATTAATATATACCTCTTTTAAATGCTTTTTCATTTCAGTTTGAAGTCTATCTGTTGATGCTATGCCATAATCACAAAGTTTTAAAGTTTTCCCCATTCTAATTACGCCATCGTTATATAAATTTCTCTCATCTTCTGACATAGTATCCAAAAATTTGACAGTTTTAGTATCTTTTATATCAAAAACCAAATCATCTATATCATAAAAAGTTACCTTGTTATTTTCTTTAGCGACTTTTATAAATTCTTCAATTGTGGGAGTTATAGGGCACCTATAAATTACAAAACCTCTAAAGAATCTAACCAAATCAAGTGTAACTTTATCATAATCAACTTTTGCACAACTAATTCCAGCAGATTCCAATTGTTCTATTTGATGGTCAACTCTATATCTTTGTGGATGTGGAAGACTGCATCCATTAATAAAAAGTATATCTTTAAAACATTTATCGTATTTTTGATACTTTGACATAATTTTAAATTTAATAAAATTTTTCCCTTTAATTGTAAGAGATTTTAAACCATCATTCTTTAAAGTATCTATAGTTTTTCCTCCAAGTTCCTTTACTCTTGATATATTCATTGTAACACTCCTAATCTTTATAAATATATTTTCCTTTAATGCCTTTTTTATAATCCTTTAATCCCCTAATATAATTACGTATTTTTTTATATTTATTTTTTTCAAATAGTAAGACCCCTATCATATTATGTCTTTGACTAATTAATGCATAGCAATATGATGGATTATATTCTTTATACATATCAAATATATAATGATAATTTCTCATAATATAATATCTTCTTATGGCATTATGATTTGTACATAAATATAATCTTCCAAAGACATTTTTATAGAACAAATCACCCAAATTATGATCTATTTCAATTGTATTATCTCTCATTATTTTATAACCATGAGAATTTAAGTTTAGACAATATTCTATATCTATTCCATCTATAAACATCCAATCTTTAAAACCACCTATTTTTTTCCAAATATTTAAATTCAAAATATTGCCGGATGTCATAACATCATTTGGATAATCAAAATCGATAGTTGGTTTTTTATCTATCAATTTAGTATTATGCCATGGAGTCACTATACCAATCTTTGACATATTGTGAGTTAATATGTCTTCTTTCAATCTATTAATTACTCCTGGTTTAAATGTTGTATCTTGATCCATAGTTAAAAGCCAATCATATCCATCTTTTATAGCATATTTTGCGCCCATATTTAAGGCTGTGGCAACGCCAACATTTTCATTTTTAAATTTATATTTTATTTTTTTATTTTTTGGTATTCTTTTTTTGTTATCTTCACCTTCGGTGTTATCTATCACATATAAAATATCTATGTCATCTATATATGTATTTATATTTGATATATCTTTATCCGTCGGATTATATAAAGTTACAATACCTGCTATTTTTAGTTCTTTTTTTTTCATTATAATTCCTCTGCAAAGCCTTTCTTAAGTTTTTTAAATATTGCCAAACCAACAAATAATAAAGCTATGCTAAATAGTGCTACGAAGAATAACATTTTAAAATTTGGAAATGTTTGATAATAAAAGACAGCCCTATAACTTTCTATAATTGTTGTCATTGGGTTTAAATTAAGAATCCATCTAAATTTTTCTGGAAATAATGTAGATGAATATAAAATAGGAGTTGCGTAAAATAACATCATAACCAAAAAATTAATAATGTATTCAGCATCCCTTACATAAACATTTATTGCACTAGTTATAAATATAATTCCTTGTAACAAAATATATTGAATTAAAACTATAAGTGGCAAAAATATAATGTACCAAGATACCCCAAGGCCACTAAATATTAAAAAAATTAGTATTATCAAACAAGATATCAAATAGTTAATCAACCCACTAGTATTTACAGAAATCGGTAATATTTCTCTAGGAAAATATACCTTTTTAATTATTCCACCATTAGCTATCATTGTTGATGTTCCTTGTGCGATAACCGTTGTAAACCAAGTCCAAGGCAAAATGGCAATTACTATAAATGTTACATAATGTGGCTGTGTTGATTTCAAAATTATAGGAAAAACTATTGCATATACCAAAGTCATTAAAAGAGGATTGACGAAAGACCATAAAACTCCAAGAAATGAACCCTTATATTTTCCTCTTATCTCTTTTTTTACATTACTTTTTAATAATTGTCTATAACTATATAGTTCTTTTATCATACTTAGCATTTTAAGCACACTCCTTTAAGTACTCTTTAATAACTTTACTAGTCTTATCATCCATTTTAACTTCACCATTATATATCCAAACTGCTCTATCACATAATTTTTCGACAGCTGGTAAGCTATGTGATACTATAACTATTGTTTTATCGCTTTTTTTAAGTTCTTCAAGCTTTGCAAAACATTTATCTTGGAAATGTTGATCTCCTACAGCAAGTATTTCGTCTATTAACAAAATTTCTGCGTCAACATTTATAGCAACAGCAAAGGCAAGTCTCATATACATACCCGATGAATAAGTTCTAACAGGATTATCAATAAATTCACCCAATTCAGAGAATTTAATAATATCCTCTACTCTATCATCAATTTCTTTTGCGGTTAATCCAAAAATCGAGGCATTAAAATAAATATTTTCGCGTCCCGTGAAATCAGGATGAAATCCAGCTCCTAACTCTAGTAATGATGTTAATTTGCCATGCGTTATTATTCTTCCTTTTGTAGGATAAATAATTTTAGTCATCAATTTTAACAACGTTGACTTACCACTTCCATTTGTCCCTATCAAGGCTACAGTTTCTCCCTTTTTTATATCTAAATTTATATTTTTTAAAACATGTCTTACTTCACTTTTATTATTCTTCCAAAAAACTATTTTTTCTTTTAAAGTGTTCGGTTTATCATAATATACCTTAAAGTCCTTAGACATATCTTTTACTTCTATTGCATTATTTGACATCTATATTCAACTCCTTATGCAATTATAATTATAACAAATATTCAAAAAGAAAAAAAGTAATATTACTTTTTTCTTCCAATTCTTTTTATAAATCTTAGCCTTTCCAAAAATTTCCAACCACTACTATTTATAATATTATTTAATTCCTTATCTATTTTTCTATATGATTATCTTGTATTTTTAAAATATTTTCTAATTCATTTTTCTTATAAGTATATGTTTTTTCTTTTGTATAGAAAATATAATTAATAAATTCTTTTATTTCTTTGTAATTAAATTTTAAACTTTATTTAATAAATATTTTAGATTTTTTCAAAAACATCTTCCATATTATTAAATTATTAATGGTATTAGAAAAATCATATTTACTCAAATTTTTTCAAATATAAATTTATCATTTTTTAATTGTATTTTACCATAGAATTTGTAACATTTGCATAAACAACTACATAAGCATCTATATTTTTAGTCATATTTCTATAAACTTCAGATATTGGAACAATTAAATGAGCATAATATTCATCCTACTTAATCATTTTATAATCTAATTTTTAATATATATAATATATTATTAACGTCAGAATTGATATAAATTACTTCTATTAAGTTTTTGTTTTTAAGTTATTGATTTTTAGTTTTTAATTAATATCCACAAACTTTTTTGTGTCTTTATTTTTCGTTGTTTGTAAACTATCTCCAACCACAACAAGGACACATACTTTTATTTTCTGCCTCCATATTTCTTGATCATTATTTTTGAAAATAATTTTATTAATTGTTTAGATAGATAATTACATTTTGCATAATTATTTAAGTAATACATTTGACTTTTCTTTAAAATTCTATATTTTCCTAGTCCATTATAAGATTTATTAATTGACACAGAATGATTATGAATCACATTACATTTATTCAGTATAATTATATCATAATTTAAATTTTTAATTTTATTACATATTACGTTTTCTTCGTAATATAAAAATATATTTTCATCAAAATAATTTATTTTTTTAAATACATCTGATTTAATCATAAAGAAACATCCTGAAACAACATCAACGCTAGATTTATTTTTTTTATAATGAGAAGAAGGATATCCAATTATCCTATTTCTAAATTTTCTGCCTAGTACAGGTACTGAAAGAAGCATTTCTTTATATCCATTAGAAGCTTTCCATCCCCTATTTAAAGTACCATGTTCTTTTATAACAGGTGATACTATAGCAACATTTGAATTATTACTCAAATACTCCGACATTTGTTTTATTGTATCATCCTTAACTTCTATATCAGGATTTGATATTATAATATTACATTTTTTATACTTTTTAATAGCAAATTTTATTCCAATATTATTTCCATATCCATACCCGCCATTCTTACTTGCCTTTAAAACAATTATTTTTTTGTTTTCTATTTTCTTTAATTTTTCATATGAGTCATCTGATGAATTATTATCCACAACTATTATACAATCTAAACTTTTATAGTTCTTTATTGTTTTTAAGTAGTTTATTGTTGTTTTATAATCATTATAATTCAAAATTACCATTATGTTTTTCATTATGTTACCTTTAATATTTAAACCTCTCCTAATATAATTATAATATATTTTATAAAAAATTAAAAGGAGGCATTTTTTTCTTTTATTATGAAATAAATATAACATTCATTAATACTAATTTTACATTTTGACTACTAAAAAACACCAACAATTGGTGTTTTATGTACATATTATTCGTCTTTATCATAAGAAAGAAGTCTTATCATATCTTCCTTATCAAGTTTTGATACTAGTGATGAATCATCTTTTCCTTCAATTAAATTATCACTTAACATTTTCTTTTTATCTTGAAGTCCTATTATTCTTTCTTCTATAGTACCTTTTGTTATCATTTTAATTACGGTAACCTTATTTTTTGACATATTCTATGAGCTCTATCTGTTGCTTGATTTTCTACTTGAGGATTCCACCAAACATCAAGGTGAATTACAATATCTGCAGAAGTTAAATTAAGTCCTGTACCACATGATTTTAATGTTATTAGAAAACAACTAGTATCATCACTATTAAATTTATCAACAAGTTCCATTCTTTTTTACTATAATCAATATCAAAATTACAGTTTCTTAAAAGTTCTATAGCTTCATTTTATTTTTCATCATCTCTCAGTATTTTAGTATTTTGGGAAAAATAATTAATTATGGTACCATCATAATCCATTTTTAAGTCACAAGTAATTACGTCTTTTTTAAAAGCAAAGTAAAATGATATATCCGTTATACGTTCATCTATTGTAACATTTTTCTTAATGTCTTTTAAAAGGCCTGATACTAAATATTTTACTGAATCATTTTTTATATATAAACTATCTATTTCGTTTTCTTTCATCTTTTTTAATAAATTAGAATATTCTTTAGGAAGTACGTATAAATAACCATCATATATGGCAAACTTATAATCTTCTCCTAAAAAGTCATAAGTTCTTATATTATCTAATTTAAGTTCATAATGGTCGTTATTTAAAGTTATCTTCATATCACTAGGTACTTCATATTTAACACCTTTTACATATAATAATTTAAACAAATAGAGCAATTATCTATCATTTAAATCCATAAATTTAGTTCTTTGATAATTACTATATCCATAATAAGTATAACTAAAACCAATTATATATCTTACTAGTTCTTCATCTTCTTTACTAAAATAATGCTTTTTAGAATCATATGTAAAGTTTATTCCAAAATTATATGTCCCGCCTTCTAAATAAGCCTTTTTAAACCAAGAAAGTTTGTTTTCAGTATTTAATAAGTAATACTTACTAGTTCATATTTTAGGCCTTAATGTAAATGTATTATCATTTATATCTAATTCAATTTTTATGTGAATCTGCTCCTTTGAGTTATCTTTTATATAATCTTTTAAAATATTGCTAGATAATTCAAATTTATTTTTTGGTTCTTTAAACAATTCATTTTGATATTTTAACATACGTGCTGCGATATGCTTACAAGTATGCCTTTTTTGATATTGCAGGCAACTGTAATATCTTCTTACAACTTCATTTTTTTAACTATGATAACTACATCATAGTAATTATTATAACTTTCAGATTCTACATCAAATCTAAAATATTTAGATTTATCTTGCATCACTCCGTCATCTATTTTTCTTAAGTAGTTTTTATTGTAATGAAGTCCTTTATTATATGAATCATATCCTAATTCATCTGTTACTATTTCTACTATGTTTTTCATAAAAAGATTACCTCTTATACAAGCGTATATTATCATAAAAACATTTGTTTGTAAATAAAAAAATGATAACTATATTACTATAGCTATCATATTATTAGAGCCCTTATTAACTACCTTGGTTAATGTTGTTTGAAGCTTATGTCTTATGTTATCTGGCATAAGTGATAACTTACCTCTTATACCCTCTTGAACTATATTATCTAAGCTTCTACCAAACATTTCACTTTTCCATACGCTATCAGGATCTGCTTCATAATCTTTCATTAAGTTATCGATTAATTCCTTACTTTGAGTTTCAGATCCTATTATAGGTTCAAACGTTGATTCTACATCAACCCTTATCATATGAATAGATGGCGCTACCGCCTTTAATTTAACACCGTATCTAGTTCCCTGTTTTATTATTTCTGGAGTTGCAAGTTTCATGTCTTTAATCGTTGGAAATGATGTTCCATAACCAGTTTGTTTAACCATTTTAATAGCTTCTTTTACTTGTGAGAATTCCTCTCTTGTTTCATTAAGTTCTGTAAACAAACTAATTAATTTAGCCTTAGAATCTATTTCAGTTCCAATTATTTCGTTTAAAACCTCGTTATATAATCCGTCTGGAGCCTCAAGACTTATCGTTATTTCACCTTCTGCAGTATTAACCGAAGATAAATAAGCCTTACTAATTACATCACATCCATTAAAGTGTTCTATTATCGTATCAACATCTCTTACCTTATCAACTTCAGTTACACTTTCTTTAATTCTTTCAATATATTCTTTTTTAACAGGATGTTTATAAGATAAACAAGCTATCCAATCTGGTATATTAACATTTACACCTAATACAGGAAATTCAAATAAAGCTTCTTTTAATATGTTATATATTTCCTTTTCTCCCATAGCTTCAACACTAACTGGTAAAACAGGAACTTTATATTCATCTCTTAAACTTTCTGCTAATTTTTCAGTATCAGGGTGTGTTGGATGAGCAGAGTTTAAAACTACTATGAAAGGTTTTCCTATTTCTTTTAGTTCATCAATAACCTGTTTTTCAGCAGGCACATAATCTTCTCTTTTTATTTCGCCAAAACTACCATCAGTTGTAACTACTATACCAATTGTAGAATGGTCTCTAATAACCTTTTCAGTGCCTATTTCTGCTGCTTCAACAAAAGGTATTTCTTCATCATACCAAGGAGTTCTAACCATACGAGGCCCATTATCATCTTCGTATCCTTTAGCGGCATCAATAACATATCCAACGCAGTCAATTAACCTTATGTTTGCGGTAAAATCATCTATTTGAATAGTTGCGGCATTAGAAGGAACAAACTTAGGTTCTATCGTCATGATTGTTTTTCCTTGCGCTGTTTGAGGTATTTCATCTAAACACCTTTTTCTTTCGTATTCATCTTTAATATTTGGAACAACTAAGTTTTCTATACATTTTTTTATAAAAGTAGACTTACCCGTTCTAACCGCTCCTACTACACCTAGATATATGTCGCCACCTGTTCTTTTTGATATATCTTTTATGATATCGTATTTTTCCATATAATCCCTACTTTCTTTTCAATCTCATTAAATATTATGTAAGATATATGTAAATATGAAAAAAAGAAGAAATAAATCTTCTTAATCTATCATACTTTCTAAATTATTAGGTATTTGATCACCAACTACTGCTTTAACTATTTTATCTGACTGTTCTTTACTAACATTTTTACCAGTTAATTTAGCAAGTTCATCTATTACTCCTCTAATTGTAGACTCATCTTTTAAATTACCACCTTTTAATCTGTCAGCTAAATCTAAAATTGTTTGTTTACTTACGTTGGTCTTTTTTTCCACCTTGTTTAAAAAACTGTCGGTTATTCCCATACATTATCACTCCTAGAATAATATATGCTTAATTTTTTTGAAGTGTTAATTAAATTTATACTAATTCGTATTCTCTTTCATAAATATTTTCATTAGTTACGTATTTAAATAGATAACCGTTCTTCTTTTTACATACGATAATACCAATGGTAGGACTTTGATTAATCGTTCTTAAATTTTTATCTATAAAGTTCATATACGTTTCTATCTGTCCTATATGTTCTTTTTTTATTTCGTTTATCTTAAGTTCTATTACAACATAACAGTTATCATAAATGTTATATAAGAGCATATCTATATAGTTATATCTATCTCCTATTTTTATTGGGTATTCGTTTTCTATAAAAGTAAAACCTTCTCCTAGTTGTTTTAAAAAGCTTGGTATATCTTCTAATATAAATGACATTAGCATTTTCTCTGATATCTTACCTGTATCAAACTTATTTTTTATAAATATTGGATCCTTTATTAAATCACCAGCATTAATCTCTTCTTTATTAATTAGTTTTTCTTTTGTTTTATCATCTAATCTTTCGTATTCACGGGACTTTATACGTTCCCTTAACTTTCTTTTACTTAAATTTTGATTTTCTGCTATCTTTATATAATATTTCATTTCGTTTATGTTTTTAATTGCCATAAGTTCGCAGTAATGGGACCAAGACAAAGTGGTCGCCAGTGGAGACCATTTTTGTTTATTAAATAAATTATAGAACTGTCTAAATCTTCTAAGAGTTCTTTCATTATATTTCTTTCCTAAATCTATTTCTAATCTCATAGAATACTTCTTTATGATTCCTTCTCCATAACTTTTTCCAGCATCATTTAATAATTTACCAACTTTATAATACGTATTTAAATCACTTCTATTTTTTGAATAATCTTTTACTTTTTTATATACTTCATTATTCATTAATTCATTTTTTATTTTCTCATAATAATTCATAACATAGTCCTTTCTTTTGTTTAGCCATCTATTATATGAATTATTTTTAAGAAATTTGTAGAAATATAGTAGCAAATAAAAAAACAAATATTTTTTTACAAAAATACCTGTTTTTATTTTGTTATTCGTTTCTATTTTTAAATTGAAATATTATTGGAGTTCCCTCAAAATCAAAATTTTCTCTTATCTTGTTTTCCAAATATCTTTCGTATGAAAAATGCACTAATCCCTTATTATTTACATGGAAAGTAAACTTAGGAGGTGTAATACCAGTTTGTGATGTAAAGTATATTTTAAGTCTTTTACCTTTATATGAAGGTGGAGCCTGAACTGATACAGCATCCGTTATAACATCATTTAAAAGACTAGTCTTAATTTCTCTATGAGAATTATCAAAGGCCTTTATGACACAAGGCATAAGCGTATGCATTCTTTTCTTTGTTTTAGCAGATAAAAATACGATTGGAACATAACTTAAAAATTGAAATTCTGCTCTTACCTTTTTAGTAAACTCTTTTATTCCTAGGTCTTTATCATCAATGGTATCCCATTTATTAACTACTAAAATAAGAGCTTTTCCAGCTTCTAGTGCATAACTTGCAATATGTTTATCATGCTCTATAATTCCTTCTTCTGCATTTATTACAACTAGGCAAACATCAGATCTATCAATTGCCTTCATACTTCTTAACAGACTATACTTTTCAATTGATTCATATACTTTACCTTTTTTTCTCATACCAGCTGTATCAATTACAACAAAAGGTCTTTTTTCATAATTAAACTCTGTATCAACAGTATCACGCGTTGTACCTGCAACATCACTTACTATTACTCTTTCTTCATTTAATATAGCATTAACAAGAGATGATTTACCTACGTTTGGTCTTCCTATAACACAAAACTTAACAACGTCAGATGAATATTCTTCATCGTAAGATTTCTTAAATCCACTTGTTGCTTCATCCATTAAATCGTCCATACCAATGTTGTGTGAACCTGATACTGGTATATAATAATCAAAACCTAATTCATAAAAATCATATATGTTTTCCATTGTCTTTTTATTATCAACTTTATTAATTGCAACAACAACTTTTTTATTACTACGTCTTAATATATCCCTTACAACTAAATCATTAGTGGTAATTCCTTCTTTTCCATCCACTATAAAAATAACTACGTCTGCTTCTTCTATTGCTATTTCAGCTTGCATTTTAATTTCCTTGTTAAAAGCATCTTCCCCAATATCAATACCACCTGTATCTATTACATTAAACTTATAATCATAATAAGATCCAGTTCCATAAATTCTATCCCTTGTTACACCTGGAGTATCTTCTATTATTGCTTGTTTTTTTCCTACTAGTCTGTTAAATATAGTAGATTTACCCACATTTGGTCTTCCAACAAGTGCAATAGTTGGTAATTTCATATATATCACCTCTTTTTTCTTTCATAGATTATAACACAAAAAAAGAAGTTTATAAAGTATCCTCTCCATAAACTTCTTTTGCTATTATACCTTGAATTTCTTTTTTACCTAACTTAGTTTTAGCTGAAAATAATACTAATTCATCCCCAATTGCTAAATCTATGTTATCAGTTATTTGCTTTTTGTATTTTTCTCTTTGAGTTGAACCAATTTTATCAACCTTAGTTGCAATTAAAGTTACTTTAACTCCATGAAACTTTAAGAAATTATACATTAAAAGGTCATCTTCAGTTGGTTTATGTCTAAAGTCTATTAGCATAAATACTTGGTTTAAGTTTGGTCTTTCTGATAAATATTCTTCTATCATCATTCCAAATTTCTTTTGATCTTGTTTACCAGATGATGTATAACCATATCCTGGTACATCAACTAAGTAAAAATCATCATTTACTTTATAAAAATTAATTGTTTGTGTTTTACCTGGTTTACTAGATATTCTAGCTAAATTTCTTCTTTCCATTATTGAGTTAGTAAAGCTTGATTTACCTACGTTACTTCTACCTAAAAGTAAAAACTCTGGTTTATTATCAGTAGGATACTGACTTCTTCTAACCGCTATAATGGGCTCTTCTACATCATTTATTTTCATTTTTTATCACCTACGTAATTTAATTATATCAAATTAGAGCAAAAACTCCAAATTGCGTACGTTATTATAGCAAAGTTACATATAAAATGCAAATTATTTACTACTTACACTTATTTTGGCTACCTTAATTGCATCTTCATAAGTCTTACAAGCACATATAAATAAGTTTTTATGGCAAAACGTAATAGTTTTAACTCCACTTATTTTTTGTAATTCTTCATTTTCTAATCCTGCCCACTTTAGTGGAAATGGCTTTTTAACATCAAAGCTCCCATTAGAAACTGGAGTTGCAAC
Source organism: uncultured Mycoplasmatota bacterium (assembly GCA_900547225.1). Lineage (GTDB taxonomy): Bacteria > Bacillota_I > Bacilli_A > RF39 > UBA660 > Aphodocola. The sequence goes on along the minus strand of URFW01000001.1, from coordinate 25,145 downwards.
AACGTTATATCCTCCTCTTTTGGAAGGAAAAACAGCATATAATATATCTTTTGCCTTGATATTGCTTGATGTTAAAACAATATCTTTCCAAGGCATGTACTTATCAAGTATTAAAATGCCATTTAAGCTTTCATTTATTTTTTCTTCAACTATACTTCTAGCTTCTTCTTTTGCAAGCATTTTTCTTATCATATTATTAAAAATTGTATTTAGAAACGATAATGCTTCTAAGAAACGTTCTTCATCTTTGTTATCTTCATTCCAAGCCGGATTAAAGCTTCCTATTAAACTAGGAATGGTTTGTGCTTTTACCTCTGGTTCATTTTGTAGTGCTTGTCCGTTATCATCCCTATCAATATCCATAATTAAGTTTTTATCAATAGATTCAAAGAAAGCTGCTTTATCTTTTATATCAAAATCATTTATTATATCCATTCCAAATGTCTTCCACACTAAACCTGCTGAAGCATATTTTATTCCACTATTTCTTACTAAATCAAAGTCAATTGCATGATGATCAAACTTTCCAAAACCAACATCATAAACGAAAGCTTTTTCATTTGTAACTTTATTTGTTCTATATATGTTCATATCTCCAAACTTATTTAATAAAATAACACTTGCCATTATTTCATCAGCATGAAAAGTTCCACTATGAGTTATAAAATTAGCTTTTTTTTCGTCATCTACTATTTTTATTTTTACATTACGTCCATTTATATCTTTTAATTTAATTTTTTTCATTTAATCACGTCTTTTCTATTTGTTAGTATTATTATAGTAATTTAATTCTGAAAGCCTTGATGATACTTCTTCTAAATCACTAGCATCTACTTCTTCATTTAATATTTCTTCTATTTCAAATATTAAACTATTTAATGATATATACTTTTTATAATCTATATCATACCTTTTTAATACTTCAATTTGATTATCACTTAAATAAATACCATTGCCTCTCATTTTTATCATACTCTTATCATTATATACATCTTTAGTAAGACTATCTATATCTAATTTTTTTCCATTAACTTCCATTAAACTCTCCTTAAGATTTTATCTTTTGCAAATGATTTTATATTTTCTAGATTATAGAAAAACATATAAACTAAATATGCACCAAGCGTCATAGCACCTACAAATACCAAAAGATTTGTAAACCATCCAAACCTTTCTGATATATCCTGAAATACAATTATTGGGCTTATATTAGGTCCTAAATAAAATGCGTTTAAAGCTCCTTTACTTACATTCCTTAAAGATATATTAAGAATAAGGGCAATTGAACATAAAACTGCATAAACTTTAGTTGATGTTATAAAATCTTTTTTGTTTTTTAAACACCTACCTGATAATGCTATATAAATTCCTAAAAATACTAAAACAGCATGCCATAAAAAACCATGTAATGTCATCATAAAATAAGGTCTTAAAAGTGATGATGGTTCAAAAAAGGTAATAAATGCACCAAGTAAATTATAAGATGCCATAAAATTATACATTCCCTCTTCTATCTTTTTATTTTTTATAAATGGAATTATTAAACATATATACATAGGAACGTCACATAGCTGAAATGGAAAAATGCTAAAGTCATAACTACCATTATTAACTACAAAGTAATAAAATAATTCTTTATAAACTTCTATTACAAGTAAAAAAAGACCAGTAAAAAACAATATTTTTTTATTTTTTCTATCACTTACATCTTTTAACTTATTTGCTAATATGCAAGATAATACTATACTTAATACAAAAAACGTTATATGAAACATACCATAAGGTTTTGGTGGAATCATTTTTATTGCTGTAATTTCTAATAACTTCTTCATTTTAAAACTCCTTAATGCTATTAAGATAATAACATATTTTTAAAAACAAAAAAAGGCTAAATTTAATTGCCTTCTTTATATTCTTTGCATAAATCATCTAATTTATCTATGATTTCATCTGCTTCACTAAAACTTTGGAGTTTAGCCCCACAAGCATATACATGGCCACCACCATTATACTGTTCAAATAATTTATTTATTTTAACACCACGACTTCTAGCTGATGTTCTAATTACGTTATTTTTTACATCTTCACTAAAAACAACCCAGCATATTAATCCATGTATAAAATTATAATTATTCATTATGCTTCCAACACTTGCAGAATCAACGCCATATTTTTTTAAGTCATCATTTGTTATTTTTACATAACCTAATCCGTTTTTAGTAACTTTCATATTAAGTGAAACAAAACCTTCTAATCTAACTTCTGAAATTGACCTTTTATATAATATTTCATATAACTCGTTAGGTTTAATTTTTTCTTTTTCTACTAACTCTAATACTACCTTATAAGTTTCAGCCTTATTTGCCCCAAATAGGAATCTATTAGTGTCTGCAACTATTCCCATAAATATGTTTTCCGCGGCATGCTTTGGCATTTTTAAATTACATTTATAACACCATTTAGCAACTAATTCACTAGCACTTGATGCATCTATATCTATGATTTCATATGGAGAAAATTTATCAATCTCAGGATGATGATCTATCTTAACAACATCTTTAAATCTATAAAAATCCGCTCCATCTATTCTTTTAATATCTGGTATATCAAGTGCTATTAAAAGTGCATCTTGATACATTTCATCAGTCATTTTTTCATGTGTTCCAAAGAATTTAAATCTTGAAATTGAGGCACCTACAACATGAACTTCTTTATCCTTAAAATTCTCTAAAATAATTTCTTTTAAAGCAAAAGTAGAACCTAACGCATCAGGATCTCCTCCAATGTGCCTTGCTATAATTATTTTTTTATATTTTTTTATTAATTCTAGTATCTTTTCTTCCATTTAATATTCCTATTATATTAAGTTCATTGTATCTCTTGCAATCATTAATTCTTCATCAGTTGGAATTACCCAGCATTCTACTTTTGAATCTTTAGTAGATATCATGCATTCTTTTCCTCTAGAGTTATTAGCTTCTTCATCTAGATAAATTCCTAAAACATCAAGTTCATTTAGTATATCACGTCTTGTATCAACTGCTTTTTCACCAATACCTGCAGTAAATACAATAGCGTCGCATCCTTTCATTTCTACATAATATTTTGCGATATAATCAACTATTCTTCTAACGTACATTTTTTGAGCTAGAATGCAGTTTTCATCACCACTTGCTATACCATCTTCAATGTCTCTTGAATCACTTGATTTTCTACTTAATGCTAAAAGACCACTTTCTTTATTTATTGCATTGTCAATTTCTTTAGGACTCATGTTTGTTTTTTCCATTACATATGGAATAATACTTGCGTCTATATCACCACATCTTGTTCCCATTATTAAACCAGCATTTGGTGTAAGTCCCATACTTGTATTAACACATTTACCATTTAAAACAGCACTAACAGATGCACCATTACCTATATGACAAGTAATTATTTTAGTATCATCTCTTTTTAGTATCTCATTCATTCTTTGTGATACAAACTTATGAGATGTACCATGAGCTCCATATCTTCTTACTTTTAAATCAGTATACCAACTAATTGGAAGAGCATATAAAAAGTTTTCCTTTGGCATAGTTTGATGAAATGCAGTATCAAATACAGCAGTTTGAACAGCATTTGGAAATACGTCTTTAGCAGCTTTAATACCAGTTACAGCTGCTGGATTATGAAGTGGTGCAAGAGATGATAATTCATCTATTTTTGCTAAAACTTCATCATCAATTACTACTGTTTTATCAAAATAATCTCCACCTTGAACGACGCGGTGTCCAATTCCTTCTATTTCATCTAAAGACTCAACCACGTTATTTTCCTCTAACTCTTTTACTAAAGTTTCAAATGCTTCTTCGTGGTTATTTAGTTCTACTTCTTTTTTTATTTTCTCACCATTTACTTTTATTGTGTAAAAACTGTTCCCTACACCTATTCTTTCCATAAGACCAGAAATTAGTACTTTTTCTTCTGGCATTTCGTATAACTGGAACTTAAGTGATGAAGAACCAGCATTTACAGATAATATTTTCAAATCAATCACACTCCTGTTATTAATTATACAACAAAAAGTGTTTTTTTAAAACAAAAAAGGCAGCGAAACTTACGCTTACCTTTTTATTTATATATGAATTTAATTACTTTTGAACGTTATAAGAACCACCTAATTGAGATTCACCCATTTTTACTAAACGTTTTGTGATTTCACCACCAACTGAACCATTAGCTCTTGCAGTAGCATCAGCACCTAAATTAACACCAAGTTCATTAGCGATTTCGTATTTCATTTGTTCTATAGCTTGTTTAGCTTGTGGAGCAACTAATTTACTGTTACTTGATTTCATGTGTTTTCACCTCCTGTACACTAATAGAATGTGAAAATTTTGGAATTTCATACAATTTTTATCTTGGTAATTTTTGTAAATTTTTTAAATAAAATTAAACCAAAAAAAGATATACTTTTACCTGTATATCTTTATTTTGCGTTTATTTTGTAATTACATACTAAAATTTGTTGAACTATCTGGAGCCTGCGAATAACTATTTCGATTAAAATTTATTCCATTTAAATCTCCATACTCATTTGTAGAATCCTTACTAGTAGTGTTTTGATTGCCAAGGGTAGTATCTATACCATTTAAATTATTATCTGTTGATTTTTTCTCATTTAACATGGCGATTAATTCATCATATTCATCAAATAATCTTCTGTTTAATCCATTTGCAGTAACTTCATTTCCCCATTTTACGAATTTTCTAACAAGGTCAACTAAAGTTTTGGTTGGTTCTGCAATCTTATCACTATAAGATTTTTTTATATCATTCATAATTGAATCCATAGCCTTATCTACTTCTTGCGTAGTTTTAAAAATACTATTTCCTTCTATGTCATCAGTAACATTAACTGATGGTTGATACGCAAACTCAGAACTATGATCACCTGCATTAACATAGGAAGGTTTCTGTGACACACCAAAATTTGAAGATTCATTGAATGTTGGTGCATTAAAGTCTTGATTAGTTGAAATCGGTGTTGGTATATCTTTATTAATCGAATGAGCTCCTGGAACCGGTGTTTCTAATGAACTAGACAAAGCATCTAAATCTATACCGCCAAGATCTATTTTAGGAACATCGGATACTTTATTTTGAGGTTCTTCTGGTTTAGTAACATCTATAGTTGGTTGAGATTCTTCGTTATTATCAACCTTCACATCTGGAGTAATTTCTTTAGAAATTGGTGTTTCTACAGTGGTTTCTGCTTTTTCTGCTTCCTTTTCTTTAGAAAATTCAGTTTCCTGAAGTACAGTTATATTACCACCATCTAATGTTATATCGTTTCCATTTTTAATATCTTCTTTTTTTGCCATAACAAAAACCTCCTGCTTACCTAATCTTCTTTATCATTTAATACTTGTTGACCATCTTTTGCAATCTTTCTCATTGCATCTTTAACACTTGTCCACTCATCACTATCAGTTATGTTTTCTAGTGAGTATACACCATCTTTTTCATTTAATATAGCAACATATAATTTGATCATATCATTTTCATCTGTTTCGTTAAAAGTATATACAATATAAGTTTTATCAGTATCCTTTAACTTAAATAATGATAGGCGCTCTGCATCTTTTTTTTCTCCGGATTCATCAACTATAACAAACTTTTCTTTTTGAACAGTTTGAAGAGCTGACATTCCACTTGCAAAACTTTGACCAACATTAACTTTCTTTCCGCTTCCAATGCTACTTGTAGTTACCATACAAACACCTCTTTTATTCTATATACTTTATTTTAACATACTTATTTTCGTTTTGCAACAAAATATGCACACCCAAAAGCACAATTTTTGTCTAAATATTCATCTAAATTATCAATATTGTTAATCTCATTACATTTTTTATTAGAGTTTTCATAAAATCCTTTTAGTCTCAATTTGCCATAAGCCCAATCACCGACTATATAATCATAATTTTCAAAATAGTCAGTATATTTCTTTTCAAGCTCTTCTTTATTATAACCATTTTTATAATCTTTAATTATTTCATATGTATTACCTTCTACATTTATTTTTTCCATATTGCTGCCTCCGCACTATAAGAAGTATAACACAATTTTTAATTTATTGGCAAATTATATGATCCATTTGTACCAGATAAATAATATGGTGCATTTCCTTTTATTACTTTCATAATTACTGGTATTTCAGATGTAAGCTTAATATCTTTAGACTGAAAAGGAAGAATTGTTCGCTGCGTCACTTCAACATAAATATAAACTTCAACTAACGCACTATTTATACCATATTTTTTTACTCTCGTCTTAACATCTAATCCTACATTTCCAGAATATTTTATTTTAACTGGTACTTTAGGCCCAATATTTGATAAAAACGCATTGTTAAAAACAACACCTGTTGGAATTTCATAAATAATTCCTTTTCGCATACTTTTATCCATAACATCATAATATAACTCATCAGGCAAATTTTTTCCTTTTTCTATTTCCTTTAATCTTTTTCTTACATTTTTACTAACTATAATTAAAGCCTCGTTTATAACACCGGTATTAAAATCAATGGTTTCTATTTCACCTGATTCATTTTTATTTGTAATAAACAAATTAGAATCATTTAAAAGTTTATTAACCTCCTTTGTTCCAGTGCTTCTTAATACTTCTATTCCAACTCTTTTAGTTTGCACACTTGCATAATTCATAATAGCAGGCATCGCTTTTTTATTTAAAATAATTAAAAAAATAAAAGTTGAAGCAAAAACAAACATAAAAATTAAGACGTAAACATTTTTAAATAACATTTTTATTTTACCCATAATATCACATAATAATATATGAAAAAAACAAAGATAAAATATCTTCGTTTATTTATTTAAAAACTTAGTTACACCAAAGTATGCTAATACTCCAAGAATTATTAATATTATTAAAGTTATAACTATTTTTTTAGTTTTATTAGATCTTTTAAGTTCTTTAGTTAAAGTACTAAAGTCCTCAAAGTCATTTTTAGTAAACATATTTGAATCAGTATAGAAGTTTCTATCAGCTTTAACTAAAGTTTTAGTTAAATCCCCTCTTAAATCATCTGTGCTAGTTTCTTCTTTATTTTCTTCTAAAGAGCTTGCTTCTTTTGTTTTAGTAACCTCAAATGATGATTCAATAGGATTAGTTACAATGGTATCATCAGAACCTTTAAGATCTGAAAACATATCAAGAGCTTCTTTTGTTTCATTATTTATTTTAGGCATTGCCATAGTATTAATTAATTCTTCTAGTTCTTTTTCTTCATTTTCCATTTCGTCATAACGTTTATCATATTTACTATTTCTTCCCTTAGTAAATTCCATGTACTTTTGTTTTTCCCTTGCCTCTTCTATAAAAGCACGTTTATTTTTAGCTTCACTTAGTATTTCGTTAATATCATGAACTTTTTGCCTTGGCTGCATAATGCTTGGTTTATCAAAGTCCGTATCTATATCTTCTATAGAATAGTTTTTTAAGGTCCTATACTGTCTTGTATCATACTTATCATCAAGCATATTTTTTAGTCTGTTTAAATTTATTTCTTTTGCAGAATCAATAACTTCCATATTAGTATAAGTTGTATCCCTATACATATCATCATATACTTCTTCATACAACTTGGTGTTTTTTCTTGAACGTTCAAATTTTTTATTATCTTTTGTTTGATATTTATCCATTCTAGATTGCATAAAACACCTCCTACCATCTATAAATAATAATATCATACTTTAACTTTTTTTTAAAGTGTTATTGATTTTTTTAAAACTTGTTATATAATTATCTTACAAGGGAGGAAATAATATGAAATTTAAAGTAGATAAGGACGCTTGCATCGGTTGCGGTGCATGTCAAGCTATATGTGAAGATGTATTTGAAATAACTGATGATGGGTATGCTACCGCTAAAAACGTTGAAGTAAAAGATGAAGAAGTAAAAGAAAATGCAATTTCTGCAATGGAAGGTTGCCCAACAAGTGCAATTACTGAAGAAAAAGAAGACTAATTTTTAACTATTAGCCTTCTTTTTTAGTATGTACTGAATATTTTTATGTATATTTCCATCTAAATCTATATAAGAAGAATCTTTCTTATATCCAGTATATTCTATAAATCCTAGTTTGGTTGCTACCTTTCTTGATGCTATATTATCTTCTCTTATACTTAGGTGAATTGATTTAGCATATTGCTCCTTAAAGCATTCATCTACCATTTTTTGCATGCTAATGCTTCCGATGCCTAAGGATCTATAATCTTTGCTTAAGCATAAACATATTTCTTGTCTAGTTAAATCTTTAGGATGATGACACCCAAAACTTGTTATACCAATAAATTCATCATATAGAAAAATACCATAAGTTTTGGTAGCTAAACTAAGACACGTTGCCATAACATATACATCATTAAACCCATAAAAACACGTTTGGTTATCATCCATATTAATACCAAGTTTTATTAAGGATAAATCATCTTTTATATCTTTTAGAAAAATCAACTCTTCTAACTTTTTATCTTTAATTAACCTTATATCTTCTATTATTTCATTTTCATACATATTATTTATTTATTGCCATGTTATATAACTGTTTTACTTCCTTAGTAGTTAAAATTCTTTTTTCTCCACTTTTTAAACCATATAAAGAAAGAAATCCAAAAGCTTCTCTTTTTAATTTTATAACGTTATGTCCTATACTTTCCATAATTCTTTTTACTTCGTGGTTTACTCCGTCATGAATTGTTATTTCAACAATTGATGTTAGATTTTTCTTATCTAATTTCTTAAGCTTTACTCTTGATGGATATATCTTTTTGCCATCTAAAACTATACCTTTTTTTAATTTTTTAATTTCTTCTTTTGTTACTATTCCTTCTACTTTTGCAACATAAAACTTATCAATCATACTTGATGGATGCATCATTAAATTAGCAAATGCTCCATCATTAGTAAGCAAAAGAAGTCCTGATGCATCATAATCCAATCTTCCAACCGGGTATATTCTTTTTGTTACATCATCAAAGAAATCTAAAACGGTTTTTCTTCCCTTATCATCTTTAGTTGTACATACTACGTATCTTGGTTTATAAAATAAATAGTATTCTTTTTCTTGGTATTCAATTAAGTTTCCTTCAACTAATATTTCATCACCAAACGTTGCTTTAACTCCTAGTTCTGTTACTTTTTTTCCATTTAAAATAACTTTACCTTGTTTTATTAATTCTTCTGCTTTTCTTCTAGAACAGTAACCAGATTCTGCAATTAATTTTTGTAATCTTTCCATTAAGACACCTTCTTTATACTTTTATGATTTTTCATTAGTTTTTTTATTCCTTGACCCTTAAACGCAATTGTTGCAATAGATTTATCTACGTTTACAACAACACCTGGTCCATATATATCATGAATAACATTATCACCAGTTTTTAATCCGTTATCATCGTTAAATGCTTCCTTTTTATTAAATTTCATATTAACCATTTTCTTTTCTGGTGCATCTATTAAATCTTTATCTATTTCGTTTATAAATCTGCTTGGCATATTAACGCTTGTTTTTCCATAAAGCATTCTTCTTAAGGCATTTACCAAATAAAGTTTTTCTTTAGCACGAGTTATTGCAACATAACAAAGTCTTCTTTCTTCTTCTATTCCGCCATCTTCTTCGCATGAGTTAACATGAGGAAATATATTTTCTTCCATGCCTATTACAAATACGTACTTATATTCAAGTCCTTTAACCGCGTGAATTGTCATTAAAGTTACCTTAGGCGAATTATCATTTTTTTGATCATTAACATCACTTACTAAGCTTACTTCATTTAAAAAGTCTTCTAGTGATGCTATTCCACTTTCCTCTTCAAAAGTTTTGGTAATTGACTTAAACTCATTTAAGTTCTCTAATCTTATATCAGCCTCCAGGGTATGTTCACTTTCAAGTTCACTTTTTATTCCAGACTTATCAAGTACCATATCAATTGTTTCCGTTAAAGATAAAACTTCACTTTTTTCTTTCATCTCTAAAATAAGCTTTTTAAATTCTAATTCTTTTCCGCTACTAATTACGTCAAACATAGATGTTCCGTTAAGAACGGCATCCATACTTAAATTTTCAATTGTTTTAGCACCTATTTTTCTTTTCGGATAATTTATTATACGCATTAAAGAAACGTCATCTTTCGTATTGTAAATGAGTTTTAAATACGCAAGTAAATCCTTAATTTCTTTTCTAGAATAGAAAGCAAAGGCACCAACAATTTTATATGGTATATTGCTATTTAAAAATCCCTCTTCTATTGTCCTTGATTGAGCATTAGTACGATATAAAACCGCTATATCATCTAAACTTACGCCGTTATTCACAAGATTTCTTATCTCACGAGTTACATATGATGCTTCATCCTTTTCGTCGTTTGTTCTTACATACTTTATTTTTTCACCAAGACTATTATCAGTCCATAAGTTTTTATCTTTTTTATTTATGTTATTTTTAATAACAGAGTTTGCGGCATTCAATATCGTTTTAGTAGAACGATAGTTTTGTTCAAGTAAAATTACCTTTGCATTTTTATAATCCTTTTCAAAGTTTAATATGTTTTTAAAGTTTGCCCCTCTCCATGAATAGATGCTTTGCGCATCATCTCCGACAACACAAATGTTTTTATATTTAGCACTTATCATTTTTGAAAGTATGTACTGTGCTTCGTTAGTATCCTGATACTCATCTATAAATACATATTTAAATAACTCTTGGTAATTTTCTAAAACTTCTTTATATTTATTAAACAACTCTATTGGTTTTATTAGTAAGTCATCAAAATCAAGTGAATTATTTCTTAAAAGTGTATCTTGGTATTTTTTATATACTTTATAAGTGATATCACTTAGTTCATCATTTACCAAATTTTTATATTTTTCTGGTGTTACCATTTCATTCTTACAAGAACTTATCTGATTTTTTATAAACTTTGGATTAAATCTTGTAGAATCTATTCCCATTTCTTTTAATATTTTTTTAACAACCGTTAAAGAATCATCGCTATCAATTATCGTAAAGTTTTTTTCGTAACCTAATTTTTCATAATTTTCCTTTATTATTCTAAGGCCAAATGAGTGAAAAGTTGATATTTGAATATCATATCCTTCTTTTCCTACTTCTTTTATAATTCTTTCTTTCATTTCTTTAGCAGCCTTATTAGTAAATGTAATTGCTACTATATTCTTTGGGCTTACATTTCTTTCTTTTATTAAGTAAGCCACTCTCTTAGTTAAAACACTTGTTTTACCTGAACCTGCTCCTGCAAGTATTAAAAGTGGTCCATCTCCATATAAAACAGCTTCTTTTTGCCTATCATTTAAATATTCTAAATTCATAATTACACCAACTTCCATAAGTTATATTTTAACATAATAAGATAATAAAAAATATATGCAAAAGCAAATTTTACATATATTTTTAATGTATTTTATAAACAGTTCTGTCTAAGTATTTTGTTTCAATTACCTTTCCATCTTTCTTTATTCTTAGGTAAGCTAACCATCCACCATTAGATGCTAGTGAATAAGGTTCGAATGTTTTTCCACCCGATGCATTTGAATTAGACCATATATCAACTGTTAAATAATTACCTTTAACATAAGACACTATATAAACAGGATAACTATACTCGTTTTTAAATTTATAGTCCGTTGTTGTTGAATAAACGGTTGCATCTAATCCTTTTGGAACATAATTAGGTGCAAACGTATGTCCTTTTCTTGACACCGTTTTTAATCCCGCTAATAACTGAGCCATATATAAAGTTGATGCAAGCTGGCAAACTCCTCCTCCATTTGCTGTTGAAACTTCACTATTTAAATATATAGGAGCAGGTAAATATCCATTAGAAGCACCATATGGTCCTACTACCTTAAGGTAAGAAAATGTATCACCTGGCATCAAAACAGTATTATTAAGTTTCCTTGATGCTAAATTTATGTTGTGACCTCTGTTACCTGCGTTTTGAAAGTAAGTTGTATAAGAAGATATCTTTTGGTTTATACTTGATAACGCTTCATATTTAACTTCATTATCAATTGTTTTACCACTTGCTTCTATAACCGTTTCATAAGTTAAATTTAAAAGTGCCGTTTCAACTTTTTCTCTTGTTTTTTGAGTGTCCAAAGTAAATCCTTTAGAACCTTTATCATAATAAACATTGTGATTTTCATCTACTACGATACCATCACCTCTAGCCTTGGAATTAAGCTTATTTTCTAAAACATTCATAAAGGTATCTACCGTGTTATTATCATAAGAGACCTTTAAATTGAAAACCATTTTCTTATTATTCTTTTTTATTAATTTTATTTTCTTAAAATAAGATAAGTTATCATTATACTTTTTTATCCTGCCCTCTAAATTAGAATCATCAACTAATATACCAAGTTCTTTATACGTAAATTTATGATCCCCATTAGGTGACGTAACCGTTATAGTACCATTTTCTATTCTTTCTTTTTCATACTTTATAATACCAGAAAGTTCACTTTCCTTATTCCCGGATAAATCTATATCATTAAGATATATTCCAGGATAAATAAGTCCATCATACTTTTTGATAAGCTTGTTATAACCATATAACTTGTAACATACACCAAATAAGAATAACAAAATAATAAACGATATAATAAAAGGAATAATATTTATTTTTTTCTTTATTTTCATCTTTTTATCAGATAAAGCATTATATCTTTCTTTTTCCATATCGAGTTTTTTTATTTTGGCATCATCTACCTTTATTTCATTTATTGCACTTTCTTTATATTTTAAGCAATACTTATTAAAAATCTTATTATTAAATGATACGTTAGTTTTATTTTGATATTCGTAATTAGCAACCATTTTTATTTCATCTTCATTTAAATTCTTAAAAAAAGCATTTAAAATAACCGTTTTCTTATAAAAATCTAAAATAGCTAGTATCCTTGAATAAACGTATGCCTTAGCACTTAAATCATCATTTAAGTTACACTGCTCTTTTATCCTGTTTATCATAAGCTTTTCATCTAATACGTCTTTTATTATCTTTATCCACTTTAAATCCTTTTTCTCATCCTTTAATATACTATCTAAAGCGTCATTTAAATTACTATTAAAAAGCAGGTTTTTAACATAATTTATTTTTTGACTATCATCTAAAGAATTATAGTTTGTAATTTTGTTTTCCATACTTACACCCCATATTTACCATAATAGAATTATAAATGAAAAATTTTGAATTGTAAATACATCACCCATATTTGCTAAAAGAATATACTATTACTAGAAAAAGGAGGATTTGATGAAAAAGAAAATTATTATTTTAGTATGCTTTATTATTGTTTTAGCAGGAGTTTTATTTTTTATAATAAATAAAAATTCCGAAGATAAAAACGATAAAAACACACTAAAAGAAGTTAAGGTTGCAGAAGTTGCACATACCATATTTTATGCGCCAACTTATGCTGCAATAAGTAAAGGATACTTTGAAGATGAAGGAATAAAAATAGACTTAACATTAACTGCTGGAGCTGATAAAGTTACCGCTGCCGTTTTATCGGGTGACGTAGACGTTGGTTTTTGCGGAAGTGAAGCTACAATATACGTATATAACAGCGGAGAAAAAGATTACTTAGTAAATTTTGCTAGATTAACTAAGAAAGATGGTTCATTTTTAGTATCAAGAAAAAAATATGATAACTTCAAACTAGAAGATTTAAAAGGAAAAACAGTAATCGGCGGAAGAAAAGGTGGAATGCCTGAAATGACGTTCGAATGGGCTTTAAAACAAAATAACATAGATCCTAAAAATGATCTTAAAATAGATACGAGTGTTGCATTTCCTGCAATGGAAGGAGCATTTATAGGTGGTAATGCTGATTTTGTTACATTGTTTGAACCAAATGCTACAAGCGTAGAAAAACAAGGCTTAGGATACGTTGTAGGTTATGTAGGAAGCTTTGGTGGAGAAGTTCCATATACCGCTTATAACGCTAAAAAAAGCTATATAGAGAAGAATAAAGACATAATAGATGGATTTACCAAAGCAGTAGATAAGGGATTAAAATACGTAAAAGAAACAGACTCTAGCGTAGTTGCTAAAGATATATATGAATACTTTCCTGAATTATCATTAAATGATTTAACCGCAATCATTGAAAGATATAAAACTAATGATGCATGGGCTAGTTCATCAGAAATAACAAAAAAAGACTTTGACCACTTGCAAGAAATAATAATAAGTGCTGGAGAACTAGATAAAAAAGCACCTTTTGAAAAATTAATATACCAAGGAAAATAGTAAATGGAACTCTTAAAAATTAAGGGATTAAAGAAAAATTACATAAATGAAAAACAAGTTATATGTGCACTTAAAAGTATTAATTTAACCGTTTTTGAAAATGAGTTTTTAGTAATAGTTGGTCCTAGTGGATGTGGAAAATCAACCATTTTATCACTAATTGGTAATCTAGAAGAAAAAAGTGGTGGAAAAATAGAAGTTAAACCCGGTTTAAAAGTTGGTTATATGTTTCAAGAAGATGCATTATTTCCATGGTTAACCGTACTTGAAAACTGCCTTATCGGGCTTAAAATAAAAGGTGATCTTTCCAAAGAAAACAAGTTATATGTTAAAAACTTACTTAAGAAGTATGGTTTATCATCTTTCGAAAAAAGTTACCCAAAACAACTTTCTGGTGGAATGAGACAACGTGTTGCTTTAATTAGAACACTTGCCATAAGACCTGATATTTTACTTCTTGATGAGCCTTTTTCGGCACTTGATTATCAAACTAGAATAAAAGTATCAGATGACGTATTTAAAATAATTAAAGAAGAAAAGAAAACCGCTATTATGGTTTCACATGATATTTCTGAATCCGTTAGTTTAGCTGATAGAGTTATTGTATTAAGCAAAAGACCTGCGACAATTAAAAACGTATACAATATAGAAATGGAAGATAAAGGCATGCCAAGCGATAACAGAAAAAACGAAAAATTTAATTATTACCATAACGCTATATGGAAGGATTTGATGGATGATGGAAGCTAAAGCGGAATACAAAAAATATATGAAACAAAAAATATTATCCACAGCAAAAGTCATATTCTGTCAAATATTTATACTTATACTGTTCATAAGTCTATGGCAAATTCTATCAGATAAAGGAATAATAAACTCATTTTTATGTTCAAGCCCTAAAAAAGTAGTAACAACAATAATTAATTTGTATAAATCTAATGATTTATTTGTTCACGTGTGGGTAACCTTAAAAGAGATATTAATAAGTTTTGGCTTAGGCTCATTAATTGGAATAGTATTCGCAGCATTTCTTTGGTATAGTCCTTTTTTCTCTAAGGTATTAGACCCATATCTTACGATATTAAATAGTCTTCCGAAAGTATCTTTAGGTCCAATCATAATAATATGGGCAGGAGCTAACCAAAACTCAATAATATTAATGGCTCTTTTAATATCAACCATATCAACAATAATAAGTGTGTACGTGGGATTTAGGCATACTAATAAAACAAGTATAAGACTAATGCAAAGTTTTAAAGCGAATAAATTCCAAATATTTACAAAAGTCGTATTTCCCGCTAATATAAACACAATAATTAGTTCTCTTAAGATAAATCTATCAATGACGTTTGTTGGGCGTATACAGGTATGTAGAGAAAATCATAAAGCATTTATATATTAAATTAAAGATTGCAGAAAGGTGATATATTGTCCATATTGTTATAGAAAATATGTTTCAAAAGTTGCTTATTGTTTTAGAGGAGTTAATAAAAACAAAAATAAAGTATTATGTAAAAGAAAAATAACAAAATTCGATTTTTTAATCTTGATAAATTTAGAGAATTAAATGATGATAATAGATTGGATTTAGAATAAATATATAGTATAATCAAATTGTTAGGAGTTTCAATAAATAATAATTTGAAGATGAAAAGATATATGAAAAAAATATTGTTTTACTTTTTAATAATGATTTGTTTATCTACTATAACTGGATGCTCTAATTATAGTGAAATAGAAATACCATACAAGGATGATCATATAAATGAGCCCAGTACTAATTATACTTATCGATTTGTAGGCCAATCAGAACACTTTTATTTTCAAACGGGAAAAGTTTACTATGATGGTAAATATAGAGCTTTACTAATTAGCAATTTAAAAGTTAAAGATAATGTCAAATCAAATGCAACATTTTCTATTAATCTATATTTTAATGATAAATCATTGTTTGTTGCTGATAGAAACTTAACAAAAAATGCTTTTGAAGATACAATAATCGCTGAATCAGGTGAATTAGGAGAAAGAGATATATCTGGCAATGTCATTGGAGAATCAGATTCCTTTTTAGAAACAACAAAAGAAAATTTTAAAAGTAGCATAAAGTTAGAAGCAAAATATTGTATTAATAACAAATGCAAAACAGAACCATTTAACATTGAATATTTAGACTAACTAAAATATTTTATTAAATGCTATAAACTTAAGGAGATAAAATGAACAAAAAAAAGACTATATTTATTATTTTAGTAATTATTATATTTATAGGTATAATATTATTAAATATACCATTAGGATATAATAAAATTAGCACTATAAATGGTAATAAAAACAAAACCCAAACTATTGAATTAGGTATTCCAAAATTATCATTTATGAAAAAAGAAAATAGCAAAAATTATTCTTATAAAAATATAAGAAGTAATAAAATATTAGCAAAAGAAATGAAATCATATTTAAATACTTTAAATAAAATTAATTGTAATAATACAACTTATTACTATGATGCTAAAAATAAATTTACAATAATAAATTATTCAGTAAAAAATCATATATTATATAACACAATTTCTTACGAGGTTAGATATGGTGATTATTGTTTTAGTAAAAAAATGGATGAATATGCAAACATATTAGGAGGTATTAGAAGGTTTCATACACTTAATTCCAATATTTCTCTATCCAAAGATAAAGCATTCACCCCACTACTCGTAGTTGGATTTTTAGATGATATAAATATGGATAAAAAAGAATTTACAGCAACCATGAAAGTAAGATATTTAACACCCATAGCTGATGATTGGAAAGTTGTTTCTAGAAAAGATATTGAAAAGTCAACTGGAACTTATGAAATTAAAAATGACAAATTGTATTATACCAGAACAAATATAGAATTAAAGGCTGATGAACTTGATATTCCAAAAACGTCTGTGTTTAAAATAAAGGATCAAAAATTAATCTTAACAGATAATTATTTATCAAAATATGATAACAATGTTATTCTTGAATAATTATAAAAGAGGATGTTAGAAAATAAATAAATTATTTTCTACATCTTCTTTTCTTTTTGTTTTATAAATGGAAATTTTTCTTCTTGTAAATCTTGTAATTGTCCTTTTTTTTCAAAATGTAATAATATCTTAATTCTCATGATTAAAAATGTTTTAAGGAAATTAATGACTCATTATCTGCAATTATAAATTACAGTAAGAAAATAATAAATAATATTGAATATATTTATAGTAATGAATATGACTTGCATTTCAAAGATATAAGTTTAGCACTATAAAAGGGAACATATTAAACCAAAAACAATTAAATGTAATAATATATATGTTTGCGTCATAAAATCCATTAAAAGGGGCTAAAAATGGCTAAGATAAAGGTTATTAATTATGATGCTAACGGGAAAGCTATAAATCCAAAAAATATAACAATAAAAATACCAATTATATATGAACTTATAAAAAAATATTATAAAAAATAATAGTTGTTCAATTAAAGGAGAATATATTTAACTGATAATATTCTCTTTTTATTGAATAATTAACTGCCTATTTATAGATATGTATGTTAATATGTAGAAGCAATCTTAATATATAGAATGCTTTTATAAAAGAAGGAGGTAAAATATTATAAAAGCTGGACTATATGTAAGAGTATCAACTGATAGCCAATTAGAAGGTTATTCCATAGATGCTCAAAAAGAATTTTTATTAAACTATACAAAAGCTATGAATTATGATGAATATGAATATTATATTGATGGTGGTTATAGCGGAAAAAACTTAAATAGACCTGCTATTCAAAAATTAATTAAAGATGCAAAAACAAATAAAATAGATTGCGTAATTGTTTTTAAATTAGACAGATTATCAAGGAGTCAAAAAGATACACTATTTTTAATTGAGGAAATATTTAATAAACATAATGTGGGTTTTACATCAATACAAGAAAAATTTGATACAACAACACCTTTTGGAAAAGCAATGATAGGAATATTGTCTGTATTTGCTCAATTAGAGCGTGAAACAATTCTTGAAAGAACAAGAATAGGTACAAGAAAAAGAGCTGAAGAAGGAAAATGGAGAGGTGGAGGTAAAATACCTTTTCCATACATGTATGATAGTAAGCAAGGAATTTTAGTACCTGATAAGAAGAAAGTGGAAATATACAATAAAATGATATCCATGTATATTAGTGGTAAAAGTTTTGGAAAGATTGGAGAAATTGTGGGAATGGATGAAAGTGTTGTAGAAAGAAGAATATTAAGTCGAACAAATCTCGGATTAATAAAATTCAAAGATGAAGAATTTCAAGGGCAACACGAACCAGTCATAACTAAAGAACTCTACGATAAAGTAATAGAAACAAATAAATTAAGAGCTAAAGCAAGGACAGAAAGACACTATTTACTTTCAGGGAAAATATATTGTGGTCACTGTTATGCAAAGTATAGGTATCAAAAATGGGGTAAAAGAATAATATGTTACTGTTACTCACAACAAAAAAGTAAATCTAAATATATAAAAGACCCAAATTGTAAAAACAAAAGATGGGATTCTTTTGAAATTGAAGATGCAGTAATAGAAAATTTATTCTCAATGGCATTAGATGAAAAATTATTTAATGATAATTTCGATTTGGCTCAAATAAATGTTAGAAAAGAATATGAAAATCGTATTGTAAAAATTAATAATCAAATATCAAATCTAGTGTCATTTTTATCAGAAGGAATAGCATTGGAAGAAACAAAGAAAAAATTAAAAGTACTAGAAGAAGAAAAAGCAAATCTACAAAATACTCTATGTGAGATAAAAGATAAGGAAGAAAAAAATATAAATTCATATGAAATGCTCAAAAATTTACAAAGTACTTGGTTTAAAATGGAATTTGAAGAAAAAAGAATAATAATAATGAATATTATTGATAAAGTAGTAGTAACTGATGATAATATAGAGATATTTTACAAAATATCTTAAAATTTATTTTTCATTTTCTCCCCATAGGGGTATTGGCGGTGTCATAATGGGTGAATTATTGGTGTCTAAAGAAGGATTAGGGTATTTGATAAATTATGGTTCACAAGTATTTAACACAAATTTAGTAATTGCAGGAGTTATAATGCTTGGAATATTAACTAGCATACTTTATTTCATAATATTATTTATAGAAAAAAAGGTTAAAAAAGAATGGTAAACAAAAAAGACTTAAAACGTTAATAGCGTTTTAGGTCTTTTATTTTATATTTCCTGATGCACAATCTGATGCTTGTATAGCTTCAAAATGATAAGAATCTTTAATGTTGGAATCATTACTTGATAAATAGAACATATCCTTATCCATAACTTTAGTGCAATTTTTACCCTTTAAATTAATTAAGCCATCTTGCTCTAAATCATTAAGAGTAAACCAACAAGTACTTTCATCACAAGTACCACCAACTACCTCATCAGAATAATACTTTGCTATGTACATATGAGCTGCATTTGATATTTTTTCGTCTAAAATAGTTTGATCTGTTTCTTCTTTTTTATTAATTTGCTTAGTCATATTTGGTGCTGCAACCGCAATTATAACACCCAAGATGACTACTATTGCAAGTAATTCTATTAATGTGAAACCATAATTATTCTTCATTAGCACCACCACTTTCTATTCTAAATCTAAACCTGGCTCAGGATTTAAACTAAAGTCTGCTATATCGCCTCTTAAATAGGCATAATAGCCTGCTGCACCAATCATTGCAGCATTATCTGTACAATACTTTATTTCAGGTTTTAAAAGCTCTACATCAAGCTCTTTGCATATTTCTTCTAAAGCTTTTCTTAGACCGCTGTTAGCAGAAACACCACCTGCAACCAATAATTGTTTAACACCATACTCTTTTAATGCACGTTTGGTCTTCTTAACTAATATACCTACTGCCGTTTCTTGGAATGATGTTGCAAGATCTTCCTTGTTTATTTCACGTCCTCTTTGTTTTTCATTATGAACTAAGTTAATAACAGCACTTTTAATACCACTAAAACTAAAGTCATATGACAAATCATCTTTAGGAGCTGGAAGGTTATACGTGTGTTTACCCAAACTTGCCATTTTATCCATTAAAGGCCCACCTGGATATGGAATACCAACTACTCTTGCTACCTTATCATAAGCCTCACCTACTGAATCATCTAAAGTACTTCCTATTTTCTTAAATGAAAATTCTTTATCCATATAAACTATTTCGGTGTGTCCTCCTGATACAACTAAGCATAGTAAAGGAAACTTAAATTCTCCAACAAACTTATTTGCGTATATATGTCCTGCCATATGATTTACCTTAACAAGTGGTTTTCCAGTTGCAAAGGAAAGTGCCTTAGCAGCTTCTATTCCAATTAATAAAGCTCCATTTAATCCTGGTCCATAAGTTACCGCAATTGCATCTATATCATTAAACGTCATATTAGCCTTTTTTAAACACTCTTCAAATACCATAGTAATTGCACCAGTATGATTACGGCTTGCTATTTCTGGAACTACACCACCAAATTTTTTATGTATATCAATTTGTGATAAAACGACGGTAGCTATTTCAGTATTACCATTTTTTATTATACTTGCACTTGTTTCATCACAACTAGTTTCAATTGCAAATATATAAACATCTTTCATTTTATCACCTCAAATCCATTTCCATTAAATATCCATCAGAGCCTTCATAATATCCTTTTCTTGTTGCAACAACAGAAAAACCTATGCTTTTATAAAGACCTATTGCAATTTCATTTGTTTTATTTACTTCCAAGGTTATGTTATCGCACCTTTCACTTATTATATCATTAATAAGATAATTTAGTAAGGTTTTAGCATAGCCTTTATTTCTGCTTCTAGGATCAACTACAATATCAATTATTTCTGCTCTTTCATAAATTATGCTATAAACTATAAAACCAATAACTTTTTCTTCTTCTATAATTACTAATGCATTTGAAAAATCATCTAGCAAAAACTTATAGTTATTATGAAGGAGTAATCCTAGCTTCTCTATATCTGGTATATCTTCTTTTTTATAATTTCTAATTTTCATTTTTCTTCTTTTCCGCATCTATCTTTTTTAGGTAAATAGGAACCAAAGAATGTGGATTTATACATTGTTTCGATAGTGCATAATTTATCACCTTTAAGTAATCATAATCATTTATTATTTTTACATTAACTTTATTACTAGTTTGTAACATATCTTTTAAGCTTTGTAAATATTCATTATCTTCCATGCTCACTAATGTAATATTTTTGCTATTAAATTTTAATTTATCACTTGAAAGTTCTAAATAATCTTCACATGTATGATTATCAGAATAAATACCAACATAGGATGCATTTTTCTTATCAGGAATAACACTTATTACAACATCATCTTCTATTCCTACTTTTAATGCTTCCAAATTGTTTAATTTATATATTTTTTTGCTTAAGGTCCACGCAAGAGTTTTACAAACGGTAACACCTACCCTAACCCCTGTAAAACTACCTGGTCCATTTAAAACAACATAATTATCTATGTCATTTGGTTTTAGGTTGAATTTTTCTAAAATTCTTTTAATTTCGTTCATAAGGTAATTTGAGTGCTTGCTATATGAATCAACGTTTGATACTAAAAGAAGCTCATCATTTAAAGCGAGTGCAACAGATAAGCTTTTTCTAGATGAATCTACAAATAAAGTTTTCAAAGTACATCCTCACATAAATCTTCATATTTACTACCATATGGAGTAATAGTTAAAGTTCTTTTTTCTTCTCCGGTAATTTTGAATTTAATTTCCAAACGCTCTTCTGGCAATTCTGATTCAATCATATCTGCCCATTCAATTATTACAACACCATCTTTTTTTAGATATTCTTCTAACCCAAGATCAGTAATATCTCCCTCTAGGCGATATACATCCATATGATACAAGTTCATTTCTCCAGATGTATACTCTTTTATTATGTTAAACGTTGGAGAAGTAATGTTTTCTTCAATACCTAATGCACCTGCAAAACCTTTAGTGAAAACGGTTTTACCACTACCTAATTCACCTATTAAGCAAATAACCATATTATTAAATTTTTCTGATTCAAAGTTTTGAGCCAAAACTATTGTATCTTCTTCTGAGTTTGTAGTTATTTTATATTCCATTTTAATCACCATAAATATTATAGTAAAAAAAAAACTTTATTACAATAAAAAAGTTTCATTTTACAAAATGTTACAAAAAACGTAAATTAAATAAAATATAATATTTTAGTAATTAGGAAATTCCGTATTAATAATTTCCTCTAATTTTAAATATGATTCATATAATTTTTCATCTAATTCATTATATGTATCAGTATTTCTTTTTAATTTTTTCATACTATTACTAATAATGTTAATAACATATTTGCAATATAACTTGCTAGCTTTAAATATTATTTTAACCACCTTCTATATAATAAATTATAAATTATATAAAAATCAAAGAATAGTATGAGAAATTTCTGATATATCAAGTATCATATTATTATATTAAAATTTATATGAGGGGTGATATTATGGCGTTTATTCCAAAAAGGACTAAAGAAAAGGAGCCAGCCGGCTATAAATCACTATACATAAAAGAAAAATTAATAAAAGAAATTGAAAAGATAGCAAAAGAAAACAATACTTCCTTTAATAATGTAATTATTTCTATGATTGAGCAGTGTTTAGAAAAAAAATAAACGCTGTTTTTTTAAATAATAATATGATTATTAAGTTATTTTTATATTATTTTTCACCAGATGTATAGTAAAAGGACCTACATGCGTAAGTCCTTTTTATTGCATAAAAAAACCGGCAACGTCTTATTTTCGCTTACACTATCGTCAGCGCTGAAGTGCTTAACTGCTGTGTTCGAGATGGGAACAGGTGTGTCCACTTCGCTATCGTCACCGATTAAATATAGAGAAATAATTCTCTGAAAACATGATAATACGGTTTTAATCAAATTAATAGGGTTAAACTCTCGATCTATTAGTACTAGTCAGCTCAACATATCACTATGCTTCCACGTCTAGCCTATCAACCAGATAGTCTTTCTGGGATCTTAGTTTTTAAAAAACAGGAAAATTCATCTTGAAGTTGGCTTCCCACTTAGATGCTTTCAGCGGTTATCCATTCCCTACATAGCTACTCTGCACTGCAGCTGGCGCTACAACAGATACACCAGAGGTAAGTCCATCCCGGTCCTCTCGTACTAAGGACAGATCTTCTCAATTTTCCAACGCCCACAACGGATAGGGACCGAACTGTCTCACGACGTTCTGAACCCAGCTCGCGTGCCACTTTAATGGGCGAACAGCCCAACCCTTGGAAGCGACTCCACCTCCAGGATGTGACGAGCCGACATCGAGGTGCCAAACACCACCGTCTATATGAACTATTGGGTGGTATCAGCCTGTTATCCCCGGGGTAACTTTTATCCGTTAAGCGACGACCATTCCATACTGAATCGCCTGATCACTATGTCCTGCTTTCGCACCTGCTCGACTTGTTGGTCTCGCAGTTAAGCTCCCTTATACCATTACACTCTTCGAATGATTTCCAACCATTCTGAGGGAACCTTTGAGCGCCTCCGTTACTTTTTGGGAGGCGACCGCCCCAGTCAAACTGCCCACCAGACACTGTCCCTGGCCCAGATAATGGGTCTAGGTTAGAACTCCAATATGTTAAGGGTGGTATTCCAAGGATGACTACTCTATAGCTGGCGCCATAGTATCAACGTCTCCCACCTATCCTCTACATAACATACCGAAGCTCAATATCAAGCTACAGTAAAGCTCCACGGGGTCTTTCCGTCCTGTTGCGGGTAACCTGCATTTTCACAGGTATTAAGATTTCACCGAGTCTATGGCCGAGACAGTTCCCAGATCATTACACCTTTCGTGCGGGTCGGAACTTACCCGACAAGGAATTTCGCTACCTTAGGACCGTTATAGTTACGGCCGCCGTTCACTGGGGCTTCAATTCAGAGCTTCGTATCATAGCTTACGCCATACTAACCCTTCCTCTTAACCTTCCAGCACTGGGCAGGTGTCACCCCCTATACATCACCTTGCGGTTTAGCAGAGAGCTGTGTTTTTGGTAAACAGTTGCCTGGGACTATTCACTGCGGGTTACCGAAGTAACCTCCCCTTCTCCCGAAGTTACGGGGTCATTTTGCCGAGTTCCTTAGCCATAGTTCTCTCGCTCACCTTAGAATACTCTTCTTGTCCACCTGTGGCGGTTCTGGGTACGGGCGCCTATGTAATTAGCCCTAGAAGCTTTTCTTGGAAGCATGGCGTCACAAGATTTAAAGAACCGAAGTTCTCGTCACCATAACACTTCAACTTTATAGTGTAGCGGATTTACCTACTCACAAGTCTTTGTGCTTAGACCAGAATCCAATAACTGGCTCTTGTTAGCCTTCTCCGTCACTCCATCAGTTACATAGGCGGTACAGGAATATCAACCTGTTGTCCATCGACTACGCTTTTCAGCCTCGCCTTAGGTCCCGACTTACTCTGGGAGGACGAACCTTCCCCAGAAAACCTTAGACAATCGGTGGCTGGGATTCTCACCCAGCTTGCGCTACTCACACCGGCATTCTCACTTCCAAACGCTCCAGCAGTCCTCACGGTCTACCTTCATCGCAATTGGAACGCTCCCCTACCATTCATAAGAATTCACAGTTTCGGTATTATGCTTAGCCCCGGTACATCTTCGGCGCAGTGTCACTCGACTAGTGAGCTATTACGCACTCTTTAAAG